>NZ_JALDXV010000001.1:0-410910 GCF_032154645.1 Glutamicibacter sp.
CGATGACCATCGTTGTTCTCGTAATCCTGACCGAGACCACCGCTGACATCCTGGCCGTGGGCGAAATTGCAGACACCAAGGTCGACTCCAAGCGCATCGCCAACGGCCTGCGTGCAGACATGGTTTCCTCCGCAGTTGCACCAATCTTCAACACCTTCACCCAGTCCGCCTTCGCACAGAACGTCGGCCTGGTAGCCATCACCGGTATCACCAGCCGTTTCGTAGTTGCAGCCGGCGGCGGCATCCTGGTTGTCCTTGGTCTGCTGCCAGTGCTGGGCCGCGTCGTCGGCGCCATCCCACCACCAGTCTTGGGCGGTGCAGGCATCGTACTGTTCGGCACCGTGGCGGCATCCGGTATCCGCACCCTGTCGAAGATCAAGTACGACGGCATGAACCTGATCATCGTGGCAGCTTCAATCGCCTTCGGCTGCATCCCGATCGTGAAGCCTGACTTCTACGAGGCCTTCCCAGTATGGTTCCAGACCATCTTCCACTCGGGCATTTCCTCCGCAGCGATCATGGCAGTCCTGCTGAACCTGCTGTTCAACGTCATGAAGGCGGGCAACACCAAGGACGCTTCGGTCTTCTCCGCAGCCCCACCTCGCATGGTTCGTGAAGACGAAGTGTGCGGCCTGATCGACGGCGACCACTACGAAGGTGGCAAGCTGATCGACAAGGACGGCTACGAAATTCCAGTGCTGAACCACGAGGACTACGAAAAGGTCCAGACGGGTGCTATCGAGATGCCTGTACCCAGGCTTGCCAAGACCTCGGAACACTGAGGCGGAGCTCGACGGCAACGCAGCTGACAAAGCAAAGAATGATACGGATGAGGACCTAGACAAGGATCCCTCCTAAGTCATCCAAGGAAGACCCGCAGGCAACGCCTGCGGGTCTTCCTTGTGTACTCGGCGGTAACTTGAGGCTAGTGTGGTGCCATGGGCCTACGCGAGATTCACTCAAGGACGGTTCGGATTCTGGTGACCGCCAAACACAGCGTGACCGCCGCGGTGTACGAACCCGCGACCGCGCCCAAGGGGGTGCTGCTGGTTCACCCGGCCACCGCAACGCCCCAGGGCTTCTACAAGGGCTTTGCCCAGTACGCGGCGCGGGCTGGATACACGGTCATCACCTACGACTATCGAGGAACCGGCGTATCTGGTGTGCCCAAGGACCACCGCAGCATCAGGATGCGCGACTGGATCCAGCAGGATGTGGCTGCCGTGTCCCATTGGGCCGCGGAACACTACCCCCAGCTGGCGCATTTTGCCGTCGGACACAGCGTCGGCGGGCACGCGCTGGTGCTTAATTACGGCACCGAGAACCTGCGCGGCGCGGTGATCGTGGCCAGCCACGTGGCAGCCATTCGCACCATCAAACCGGTGGGCGAAAGGCTGCGGGTCATGCTGATACTGAACCTCATCGGCCCCGCGGCGAGCAGGGTTGCCGGATACATGCCTGGGCGCAGGCTGGGCCTTGGCGAAGACATTCCAATCGCGGCGCTGCTTGAATGGAGCCGCTGGACCAGAAAACGCGACTACTTCTTTGACGACCCGAGCATGCAGGCACAGGAGCGGGCCGCGCAGATGACGGTGCCGGTGCTCGCGATGGGGGCCAGCGACGACCCCTGGGCCTCGCCGCGGCAGATGGATCTGCTCACCGGGCGGCTGCGCTCGGCCCCGGTGCAGCGCATGACCCTGAGCCCGGAGCAGCTGGGCGTGCAGCGCATCGGGCACCATGGCCTGCTCCGCCGCGGCGTGGGGGAGAAGGCCTGGGAACAGATCCTGACGTGGGTGGACTCCCGGAACCAGGACTAGAGTTCAACCATATTTTTCAGCACCGGCAGCTTTTCGCGCGCCCGATCGACCAGGTCGAGGTCCAGATCGACGACCAGCAGCTCGGGTTCACGCCCCGCCTGGGCGATCACCTGCCCCAGGGGGTCGACCACCATCGAATAGCCCACGCCCCGCGGGGCGGTGCCCGTCAGTTGGTGCCCGACGCTTTCCGGATCCGCCTGATCCACTGCGACGACAAAGGTTGTGGTATCCATGGCCCGCGCCTGGGCCAGGGCCTTCCATTGCTCCGCCTTGCCAGGGCCGGCACCCCAGGAAGCGCTGACGATGCTGATCTTGGCCCCGGCTTTGGCATGGGTGAGGAACAGCCGTGGAAAGCGCAGGTCATAGCAGATCGCCAGCCCGATCGTGGTCCCGTCGAGCTCGAACTGCACCGGCGCATCCCCGGGAGTCACCGCGTCGGATTCCTGGTAGCCGAAGGCGTCGAAGAGGTGGATCTTGTCATAGTGGGTGTCCACGCCGCGGCCGGCGGCCAGCAGGGTGTTGCGCACCCTGCCGTTCTCTCCCGGGGTGAACATGCCTGCAACGATGGTGATGCCCAGGTCCCGGGCCTGCTGCCGGATGATTCCCGCCCAGCGGGCATTGACCGGCTCGGCAAACGACGCCACGGGGTTGCCGAAGGCCACCTGCATCGCCTCGGGGAAGACCACGATGCTTGCACCCGCGGCGGCCGCCTGCTTGGCGTTGTCGCGGATGATGGCAAGGTTGTGCTGCGGGTCGGAAGTGCTCAGCACCTGTGCCAGGGCGATCTTCATGGGTTGTGCCATCCCTTCAAGGCTGCGGCCGGTGTACCACCTCGACTCTACGGAACACGGCTGCCGGCTGCCAGCGCACAGGAAGAAGAGATACACTTTTTCTGCACGGCATCCGGCCGCGCAATGGTTTGTGGAGGTGATACCCGATGTTTGCAGTACCGACAGCGGGCGCATCACACCCAAACACCGCGGACTAACAATGCGATGGCGCCCGAAGAATCTTCTATGAAGGGCCATGCCATGAACACTTCTTCTTTTCCCACCCCGCAGCGCGCCCTGGTTCTGGGCGGCGGCGGATCAACCGGCAACGCGTGGCTGATCGGCGTCGTCGCCGGCCTGCAGGCCGCCGGACTGGACGTCAGCCGGGCCGACCTGACGGTCGGAACCTCTGCGGGATCCACCGCGGCGGCTCAACTGACCACGACCAGCGCGCAGGAACTCTATGCGGCGATTCTCGACGCACCCGACACCGGTGCGCGTCCGGCGGCCAACAGGCCCGTCTCCGAGCACATGACGCGCATCCAGGGGATCATCGATTCCTGCGACAGCCTGGAACAGCTGCACCGGGCCATGAGCTCTGCGGCGCTGGGGCTTCCCGGGGCCGACGAACCCGAATTCAGCGAACGCTGGCGGGGGATTGTCGCAGCCAGGTTCCCCGGGGCGCAGTGGCCGAAGGGGCGGACGCTTAAGCTGACGGCAGTGGATGCATCCGCCGGGAAGCCGGTGGTTTTCGAGAACCACAGCGGGGTCGACCTGGCCGATGCCGTGGCGGCCAGCTGCTCCAGCTCGCTGCCCTACTGGCTCGACGGCCGCGCCTACATCGACGGGGGCTACCGGCGCAATGAAAACGCCGACCTGGCTCAGGGCTGCGCCAAGGTCCTGGTGCTCTCCCCGCTGGGAGGCAGGACCCTGCACCCGCTGGCCTGGGGCAGCGGGCTCGACGCGCAGGTCAACGAGTTGCGCGAGGGCGGAAGCCAGGTCCGCGCGCTGCTGCCCGATGAACCGGCGCAGCCGTTCATGGGCGCCAACGCGATGAACCCTGCACTGCGCCCGGCCGCGGCCCGCGAAGGCCACCGCCAGGGGAGGGACGCCGCCGCGCAGCTCGCACAGTTCTGGGGCTGAGCCGCTAGCGGATGATTTCGGCCAGCTGCAGCTCCTCGCGCCCCTTGGACACCGAATAGATGTCCTTCTGACGCTCGCCGGCCACCTGGCCGGCGAGCCTATCCAGGGCGGCCAGCGCCTGGGTCGAGAGCTGGATGTCTGCGGCCGACAGGTTTTCGTCGAAGTGCTCGGCAAAGCGGGTGCCGGGGATCGGGGACACCGCCAGCCCGAAGTCGCGGGCCTTCACGTAGACCCAGGCCAGCGAGGCCTGCGCGGGGCGGATGCCCTCATCGGCAGCCACCGCATCGATCTGTCGGCGCAGCGCAATATTGGCGGTGATGTGCTCCGGGGCGAAGCGGGGGAAATGCCTGCGCAGGTCCTCCGGCTCCAGCTGCTCCAGTGAATCGGCCTGGCCGGTGAAGAAGCCGCGGCCCAGCGAGGCATAGGGCACCAGTCCGACGCCGAGCTCCCGGGCCGCCGGGAGCAGGTGGGATTCGATGTCGCGGCTGAAGATCGAGTACTCCATCTGGATCGCGGTGATCGGGTGCACCGAGGCGGCGCGGCGCAGCTCGTTGCTGGTCACCTCCGAGAGGCCGATGTGCCTAATTTTGCCGGCGGCCACCAGTTCAGCGTAGGCGCCGACGGTGTCCTCGATGGGCACCCGCGCATCCACCCGGTGGTAGTAGTACAGGTCGATCTCGTCCACGCCCAGGCGCTGCAGGCTTTCATCCAGGCAGCGCTTGATGAAGGCGGGGTCTCCGTTGGCGCGCGGCTCGTTTGGGTTCTTGGGCCGTACGATCCCCGCCTTGGTGGCAAGGACCACCTCGTGGCGGCGGGTTTTAAGCACCTGGGCCAGCAGCGTCTCGTTGTGGCCGTTGCCGTAGACATTGGCGGTGTCTAGGAAGCTGACGCCCGCGTCGATGACGTGGTTGAGCGTGCGCAGCGACTGCGCGTCCTCGGCCGCCCCGTAGGTGCCGCTGAGGGACATGGTGCCGAAGCCCTGTGCAGTGGTTTCAAGGCCGTGGCCGAGGTTGATGGTGTCCACCTGATTCCTTTGTACGAAGTTGGTATTGCCTAGAGGCCCGTGTAGCGGTGCTCGTCGTGTCCGTAGGCTGCGGCGGTGCGGGAAAACACGATCAGCCAGGAGAACAGGAAGCTGGCGGCCACGAACTCCATGCCCGTCAGGTTGTAGTAGCCGATCGGGATCCACAGCAGGGCGGCGATGACGACGGCGACCACCACGACGGCGGCGAAGATCAAGAGGTCCAGGGGTGCCTGCGGGAGGAAGCGCGCAATGCAGGACATGAAGACCACGTAGAGCAGCACCATGCCGGTGGCGAAGCTGACGTGGACCGCGGTGTTCTGCGCATCGGTGACCAGCCCGACGCCCATCATGCACAGGCCCATGCCCGCAAACATCCAGCTCAGCGCGGTGATGAGCCTCTGGTTTTCCACCCCGCGCAGCTTCATGCCGCGCTGCAGGTCGTGGGCGATGTAGGTGGACAGGGCGGTCAACGTCAGGCCGGTGACCGCAAGGGTGAGGTTGAACTGGGCCCCGGAGCGTGAATCGCTGTTGCCCAGGGCCGAGAAGTGCCATTCCCACCAGGCCTGATCCGGTGCCGTGATCATGCTTGCCATGGTTCCGGCGAAGACCGTGGACACCGCCAGCTGGGCGATCGACTGCGAGTTGACCTTCGCGCCGCCCTGGGTGCTGATGTAGGTGGTGGCGGCCGTGGCCACCGATGCCAGTACGGCGCCGCCGAGGCGGTCGACGGTCAACCCCACAAAGCCCATCTGGAACAGGTAGGAGATGGCGACGATCATCAGGTGGCTGAGCATCATGGAAGCGGCGCAGAGGATCAGCAGGTCGGCGATGCGCTTGACCAGCGGCAGGCGCAGGCGCCATTGCTGCGGGTTGTACCGCGATTCCAGATAGTAGGAGGTGCCGAATCCGACGCCTGCGAAGACCATCGATGACCAGGCGGCCAGCGAACCCAGCGAGTGGGATCCGGCCACCGGGCGGCGTTCTGCTCCGAAGAGCATCGGCAGGATGACCAGGCTGATCACGAAGGCGATGACCGCCCATCGGGTGGCGCGTGCTTCAAGCAGTGCGGCGGGTCGCAGTGCGGGGTTCAGTGTTTCCGCGCTGGCTTGTTTGCTCACTGGTTCTCCTGGGTCAACTGCCGTCAAGGTTCAACTGGCCGCCTGCCACAGGTGCATCGCCGCGTAGGACCGCCATGGTGAATAGTTTAACGCGTACCTCTCCAGCTCCCGATGACGCTGCGGAATTGAGAACCCCGGGTCGATGATCCCCAGCTTCAGGGCGCCTGCCACCAATGCCACGTCCCCGGGCAGCCAGGCATCGGGGTTCCGTGCGACCCGCATTCCCACGTAGGCAGCGGTCCAGGGGCCGATGCCGGGGGTGTCCAGCAGCTGCGCCCGCAGCTGGACCGGATTTGCCCCCGGGCTGACCCGCAGCCGGCCGGAGGACAACGCCTTGGCGGTGTTCACCACGGTGCCGATGGACCTGCGCGGCAGCCGCAGCGGGCGAGCCGGATCCAATTCCTCCTGCGGCCCGGGCACGTGCAGGGTTTCGGCGATCTGCCCTGCAGTGGGGAAGAGCCTGGCCAGTGAGCTGAACCGCGAGTGGTAGGTGCTGCCGACGGCGGCCGTCAGGCGTCCAAGGTGCATCGTGGCGGCCTTGACTGAAATCTGCTGTCCGACGATGGCGCGGGTGACGATTTCGTGGG
Organism: Glutamicibacter sp.; assembly: GCF_032154645.1. Taxonomy (GTDB): domain Bacteria; phylum Actinomycetota; class Actinomycetes; order Actinomycetales; family Micrococcaceae; genus Glutamicibacter. The sequence goes on from NZ_JALDXV010000001.1 coordinate 6,460, forward strand.
GGTCGACGGTTCCCGGCACCCTGATCCCACCGGTGGCCGCCACCCTGGGGGCGAGCAGCGGGTCCGCCGCCAGCGCCGCATCGATCTTTGGGGCGTCGGCGTCGAGGTCGAATGCGCGGCCGATCAACTCCAGCGCCGCCTGTTCGTCGTCGGCCGCCGCCAACTCCAGCTCAACCTGCAGCCGCCAGCGGCCTGTGTCGCGCAGCGCGGTGAGCTCGAAGGCGCTCGGTCCGCCGGGTAGCAGCAGCGTCCTGGCGTAGCGCAGCCGATCCGGGTCGCCCAGGTCCGCAACTTCCACCCCTGCCACGGCGCGGGCGGCGAAGAAGGCGAAGATCCCCGGCGCGTCAAATGGCTGGCTGACGCTTAATTGCATCGGCCGGTTCCCGCGCGATCGGTAATGAAGAAGGACAGGCACTGTTCCAACCCCGAAATTTCGACGTCGGATGAGTCAACTGCGGCGAATTGCCGGGCCGAAAGCCTCAACCGGTCGGAGATTATTGGTTCGCCATGGAGGATGTCGCGGCTGATGCCATCCTTGCGGTACCCGAGCTTCGCGGAGACAGATTGCGAGGCAAAGTTGTCTTGGAACACCTCGGTGAGTGCATACTGCGCATCTAAGGCGCCGAACGCCAGCTTCAGCAGGGCGCGGCGGGCTTCGGTTCCATACCCATGGCGCTGAAACTCCAAACCCAACCAGGATTCGGTCTTCACTTCCCGCAGGGAGGAAAAGTCGCGGCCCTTGAGCGCCACCATGCCCATTGGCTGTTCTTGACGATAGACCGCAAGTTCCAGGGCCCAGTGGTCGACAGTCCACGCACCTCGGCGGGCCCAATGCTGTTGGATGACATGGCGGGCCCGCTGCATGGGCGGCAGCTCGGTCCAGGGCGTGAGGAACGGTTGTTCGCCCGGCCTGCTGACGCCACCTGCCGCAACCTGAGCCACGGCAAAAAGTTCGGCTTCGGTGGGGACCCGCAGGGCCAGCCGCTCGGTGTGCAGCCGCAGCTTGGCCAATGGCCAGTAGTCGTTGATCACCACGCAAGTATTGCATAGCGGTTATTGGTGCTTCAGGCGGGAAAGCTAGCCCTCAAGTTCCAACAGCTGAAGAACTCGTGCAACCTCTGCACGCTGCGCCCCGTCCAGTCCCTGGATCGGGTAGGGCAGGCAGTCGGCAGGAGCCAATCCCAGCAGCTCCGCGATGGCGGCGACGACGCGGATGCTTCCGCCGAACCTGGCAAACAGCTCCCACAGTGGAGCCAGCCGCTCGGATTCCGCCAGGGCCGCGGCCTGCTGTCCCGACTGGGCAAGCCTGGTCAGGTGCAGGGCGAGGTGCGGCAGGATGCCGCCGATCACCGAGTACCACCCGTCGCAGCCCGCCAGCAGGCCCGCCGCGGCCAAGGCGTCCTGCGAAACGCCCAGGCTCACCCTCCGCGGCAGCGCATCCCGCAGCGACTGCACGTGCTCCCGCGCGGCGGCGGGGTCCGCCGGCACCCCGGGAATTTTGATCGACGCGATGTTCTGAAGTTGGGCGATGCGTGCGTAGAGCTGCGGGCTGAAGTTGAAGTGCGTGGTGCCGGGATTGTCGTAGATGATGATCGGCAGCTCGCTGTGTGCGCTGGCGGCCGCGAACAGCCCGAACACCTCCTCGTCGTTCATGCGCTGGTAGCTCAGCGGCGCCAGCAGGACGCCGCTGGCCCCGGCCGCCTGGGCGCCGTCGATGCGTGCGAGCACCCGGGAGGTGCGCAGGTCGCCGACGCCGATGAACACGGGGGTGCCCGCGGCGTGCTCCACCGCCAGCTGTGCGACGTGATCGCGTTCTGCCCCGTCGAGATAGGCGTAGGAACCGGTGGAACCCAGGGCGGTGATCGAATCGACGCCGGCCGAATGCAGCCGCCGGATCAGCGCCGCAAAGGACGCCTCATCCACCCGGTCGCGATGCAGCGGGGTCAGCGGGAAGGCGCTGAGCCCGGTGAAGACGCTCATGGCTTGCGCGGGGCGGGGTTGATGCTGATGGAGTCGAGGTTCGCAGCCTCGCCGAGGCTCAGCGCGGTGAGCAGCGTCTGCGCCACCTGTTCCGGGCGTACCCAGGCGTCAGCGTCGTATTCCTTGTTCTCCCAGGCGTGCAGCTGGGCCTGCATGTCGGTGCCCACGCGGCCGGGATGGATGGAGGTGACCAACACACCGTGCTCGGCCTCTTCCAGGCGCAGCGCATCGGCGAAGGCCTTCAGCGCGAACTTGCTGGCGCTGTAGGCGCCGGAGCCTGCAATGGTGCGCAGCCCGAGCCCCGAGTTGATCATGAACACGTGCCCGCCCGCCGCGCGCAGGGCCGGGAGCAGGGCGCGTGTCAGCTCCACCGGCGCCAGCACGTTGACCTGGAAGCTTTCGGCCCAGTCCTCCTGCATGGTCTGCTCCACGCTGCCCATGCGCAGCACCCCGGCGCTGTGCACCAGCACGTCGAGGCCGGTGACCTGTGCCAGGTCCGCCGCCCCTGTCCCGGTATTCAGCTCCGCCTCGATGACTGTCGCCTGCGGATAGCCGTCGGCGAGCTGCTGCAGGGCCTGGGTGTTGCGGCCCAGCAGGTACAGCCGATGGGTGGGTGCCAGCAGATCGGCGATGGCGCGGCCGATGCCGCCGGTGGCTCCGGTGATCAGTGCGGTGGGTGTCATGGTTTCAGCCTCTTTCGCTGGTGGGGTGCTCGATGATTTCTTCCGGACCCTGCGGTTCGCTGCGCGCCGCCCCGCGCTGGGCTGCGGCCCCGGCAGTCACCACAATAGCGATGCCGAGCACCTGCGGCACGGAAGGCGCCTGCCCGAGCACGAGCAGACCCATCAGTACGCCGAAGGCGGGTTCGATGGACAGCAGCGTGCCGAAGGCAGTGTGGTTCATCCGCCGCAGCGCCAGCATTTCCAGGCCAAAGGCGATCACCGGGGTGATCAGCGCGATGCCCGCCACGGCCGGAAGCACCCACCAGGTCAGGTTGCCGTGGATGACCTGCGGCAGGCCCACCGGCGCGGTGGCGATGGCGGCGATCGGGATGGTCAACGACAGCCCGCTGATCCCGGAGAAGCGGTCGCCCACGCGCTGGGTGTACACGTTGTACAGCCCCCAGCAGGCGCCGGAGAGCAGCGCCAGCCCGACGCCGACCAGGTCGATCTTTCCGGCCCAGGGCTCGGTCAGCAGGACTACGCCGAGCAACGCCAGCCCGGGCCAGAGCAGCGCCGCGCGGTTCTTGCTCATGATGCCCGCCACCGCCAGTGGCCCGAGGAATTCGATGGCCACCGCAGTGCCCAGGTCGATGCGTTCCACTGCACCAAGGAAGAACGTGGTCATGAAGCCGGTGACCACGCCGAGGGTAATCAGCGAGGGGATGTCTTTGCGGCGGATGGTGCGGATGGCCGGCCTGGCGATCATCCAGAGGAAGAGCACGCCAAAGCACATGCGCAGCCAGGCGGTGCCGGCGGGGCCCACCTCGCGCAGTACGCCGACCGAGAGTGCGTTGGCGAATTGGATGGAGAGCATCGCCGCCACGGCCATGGTCCATGGCGGCAGGGTGGAAATGCGCGGCTTCATTATGAGTCCTCTCCGACCCCGGGCTCGTAGACCGCCAGGCTGAATCGGGTCGGCGCCGCCGCGGTATTGGCATAGGAGTGGAAGATGTCCCCGCTAAAGCACAGGGCATCGGACGCGTTCAGTTCGTAGGTTTCGGCGCCTACCTGCACCGTGAGCACACCGGTGATGACCTGCAGCAGCTCCTCGGTGCCGGCGGTGTGCGGGTCGATGTGGTGTTCTTCTCCGGGGTTCAGCGTCCAATCCCAGAGTTCGACGACATTGGGGGAGCGGGTGCCGCCCAGCAGCAGCCCGGTTCCCCCGTTCTCGCCGTTCCACAGGGCGACGCCTTCGCCCTTGCGGGTGAGTCTTGCCGGCTTGCTTCGCGGTGGTTCGACCAGGGCGGGCAGCCCCACGCCCAGGGCGTCGCTCAGGCGCAGCAGTGTTCCGACGCTGGGGTTGGTGGTTCCCTGCTCGACGTTGACCAGCATGCGACGGCTCAGGTTGGCGTTCGCCGCCAACTGATCGAGCGTCCACTGGCGTGCTTGGCGCTCGTGTTTGACCCGCGCGCCGATGGCGCGGGCGAGAAGTTCGGTTGGTGCATCCACTAATGCAGAATACTGCACTAATAGTGCAACCGGTGAACCTTGGCACTCGATGACGGAATTGTCTGCCACCTCACTCGCGTGATCCATAGCGAATCTATGTAAATAATTGTATAGTGGAGCTATGGAACACGAAGTGCTGGAACAGCCATCGCTCAGCGATGACACGGCAGCCAGGGTTTCACGCACCGCCGGATCCATTTCCAAGTATCTGGGCCGACTTGTCGGGCAGGGCCGATCGGTATCCGCCTGGCGGGTGCTGGGACTGCTGGCAGATCAGGGGCCGCTGCGCATCGGTGATCTGGCGGTGGGGGAGCGAATTGCCCAGCCCACCATGACCTCCATGGTCCAACGCCTGGAAGGCGAGGGGCTGATTGAGAAAACCTCGGACCCGGCCGACCATCGGGCCGCACTGGCACAGCTGACCAAACAGGGGCTTGACCAGGTCCACGCCTACCGGCGTAGGGCGGCCAACGCGCTGAATCAGGCCATGGAACACCTGGACGACGAACAGCGAAACCTGCTTGCCGACGCTGTAGGAATCCTGGAGCGGGTTGCTGACCAGCTGCAGGAGAACGCATTGAACGCAAATCATCACGCGAGCACGAAGAAGAGTACTACCGAATGACACACACCGAAGAAAAACAACCCTCGCTGCTCAAGCAGCCCAGTTCCGTATGGGCCATCGCCTTTGCCTGCATGGTCTCCTTCATGGGCATCGGACTAGTCGACCCAATTCTGCCGGCCATCAGCCGCGCGCTGGAGGCCACCCAGTCCCAGACCATGCTGCTGTTCACCAGCTACCTCTTCATCACCGGCATCGCAATGTTCTTCACCAGCTGGGTATCCGGCAAGATCGGCGTGAAGAAGACCCTGATCATCGGCCTGGTGCTGATCGTCGCCTTCGCCGCGCTCGCCGGCGCAAGCTCCAGCGTCAACCAAATCCTGGGCTTCCGCGCGGGCTGGGGCCTGGGCAATGCGCTGTTTATTTCTACCGCATTGGCTGCCATCGTGGGCGCGGCCAGCGGCGGCAGCTCGCAGGCCATCGTCCTCTATGAGGCGGCGCTCGGCATCGGCATGGCGGTCGGCCCGCTGGTCGGCGGTGTCCTCGGCACCCTGTCATGGCGTGGTCCGTTCTTCGGCACCGCGGTGCTCATGGCCATTGCGCTGGTCGCCATCATCGGGTTCCTGAAACTTCCCAAGGATGCGCCGGCCCCGGCCAAGGTTTCGATCTCCGCAAGCTTCAAGGCACTGCGCAACCCTGCGCTGTTGGCGCTATCGATCACCGCCCTGTTCTACAACTTCGGCTTCTTCGTTCTGCTGGCCTACACGCCGTTCCCGCTGGAGGCCGCAGCCAAGGCGGTAGGACTCGAATTCGGGGCTACCGAACTCGGCTACGTCTTCTTCGGCTGGGGCCTGGCCCTGGCGCTCACCTCGGTGTTCGTCGCCCCGCCGGCGACCCGCAAGTTCGGTCTGCGCCCGGTGCTGTTCACCATGCTCGGCGCGTTGACCGTGTTGCTTGGTTTGATGGCGGTCTTCCACGACCAGCTCACCGCACTGATTGTTCTAGTCATTGTCGCAGGTTTGGTGCTCGGCGTGATGAACACCTCGCTGACCGAGGCTGTCATGGAGGCCACCGGTCTGCCGCGCAATGTCGCCAGCAGCACCTACTCGGGCGTGCGCTTCCTCGGCGGCGCCATCGCCCCCGCCGTGGCCGGCCCACTCGCCGCTGCTGCAGGCCCTGCTTCGCCGTACTGGCTGGGCGCCGCCGCAGTCCTCGTCGCCATCGTGGTGCTGGCGCTGGCCGGACACCAGCTCAGCCATATCGGCAAGGCCCATGAGACTCCGGAGGAAATCGGTGAAGACGTCCTGGTAGGCGACGCCTAGGCGCGGCTTTAACTGAGAGAAAACCATCGGAAACGGCAGATGGCGCACCGCGCGTCATCTGCCGTTTCCGCACCCCCGACCCGGCGGCTTAACGAAGAGCCCCGTTGAGCAACGAGGCAACGGAGAACTGTAGACTTTTTCGGTGGACCTGCCGCCAGTGCCAAGATGAGTCGAGGATGCCGTGCCGAACGAAGAAGTCTACTTGTCGCGCAAACTACGCGTGAAGCGGATGCGCCCCCGCGATCCGGCGGAGATTTTCCGCTCATCAAGTCCGCTTGAACTCTTCTTCGACCTGATCTTCGCCGTGTCGGTATCGCTGGCCTCGGCCCAACTGGTGGCCGCCGAAACCCATTCGGATATCGGCGGAGGCCTGCTTGCCTATCTCATAGTGTTCTTTGCGGTGTGGTGGGCATGGATGAACTTCACCTGGTTCGCGAGCGCCTTCGACGCCGACGACTGGCTGTATCGGGTGCTTGCGCTGACCCAGATGGCCGGGGTCGTGGTGCTTGCTGTGGGAACAACACCCGCGATGGCCAACGGGGATTTCCGCATCATCATCGCCGGATATGTGGTGATGCGCCTTGCCCTGGTTGCACAGTGGATCCGAGCCTCAAGAAGCCATCCGACGTTGAAAAGGACCGCGCTGCGCTATGCGGTGGGAATTTCCTTGGTCCAGGTCCTCTGGATCTGCTATCCGCTGGTGCCTGCGCAGTTCTCCATGGCGGTGTTCTTCTTCCTGGTGCTGTGCGAAATCTCTGTCCCGCTCATAGCCGAACGGGCTGGTCAGACCCCGTGGCATCCAGAACACATCGCCGACCGCTACGGCTCATTTACCCTGATCGTTTTGGGTGAATCGGTGCTGGCCTCTACCACCGCCGCGGCCAACGCCTTTGAAAATGCATCGCAGATTCTCCAGTTCGCGCTCCTGGGAGCTGGCGGGTTCATCCTCGCCGCCGGCATGTGGTGGGTGTACTTCTCTTCGGATGCCAGCGTCTGGCTGCAGAAGCGCAAGGCTCCGATGATTTTCGGCTACGGACACTACTTTGTTTTCGCCGCGGCAGGTGCCTATTCCGCCGGTTCGAAGGTGCTGATCGACCATGAGGCGGGGAACTCCGGACTGACATCAACGGTTGCCGTGGCCACCTTGACCATTCCCGTGGCGATCTTCCTGCTGGGGGTCTGGGGCTTAATCCTGAAGCATTGCCTGCGCGGCATCTACAAGTGGGCGTTCCTGGTGATCTCCCTCTTGATCGGAAGCTGTTTGTTCCTGCCCTACATCACGCCCACGACCAGCACGGATGTGACGATCGCCGTTATCTCGGTGCTCAGCGCCGCCGGGTTGATGGTGCTCCTGGTGGTGTTGATCGAAGCCTCGGGCGTCCGCGACCAACAGCGGCCAACGGCCTAGGCCTTCAGAAGCCGAAGAACATGAAGGCCGGGTCCAGTGTGGACCCGGCCCTCGCTGCCTTGCCCGCTGGTTGCCTACTTGGCGGCGCTCAGTGACCGTGCCTTCTGCGCCGCATGCGTGGCGATGATGGTGCCGTAGACCAGACCCTGGCTGATCGTCGCTCCGGCACCGGGGTAGACCTCGCCGAAGATGTTCGCCGCCGAGTTGCCCTGGGCATACAGGCCCTCGATGACCTCGCCCGAGGTATCCAGCGCGCGGCCGTGGCCATCGGTCAAGATGCCGCCGCAGGTGCCCAGATCCGAGAGGACTACCTTCACCGCGTAATAGGTCTTGCCATCCAGCGGACGCAGATTCGGGTTAGGGCTCTGGGTTGGATCTCCGTAGTAGCGGTCGTAGGCGGAAGCGCCGCGGCCGAACCGGTCGTCGATTCCCGTGCCCGCCGCCTCGTTGAAGGCGTGCAGGCTCTGCGCGAGGGACTCGGCGGATACTCCCATCCCCGCGGCCAGCTCGCCGATGCTCGATGACTTGTGCGCGATCCCGGCGGTGTACCAGGCCTCGGGCAGCGCCATGCGCGGGAATACCTGGCCGGCGAACAAGTAGCTGTCGCGGTAGGTCTGATCGAAGACCAGCCACATCTCGCCCACCGGGTCGCCGGCGGCTTCGCGGCGCAGCACCTCCTGGCCGAAGCTCATGTAGTCGGTGGACTCGTTGATGAAGCGTTTGCCCGCCGAGTCGACCATGAAGGAGCCGGGCAGGGAGCGTTCGGCAAGCAGAATCATCGGCGAGGCGCCTTCTTCCAGCGGCGCCACTGAAGGGAACCACCAGGACTGCCCCATCCCTGCCAACTGGGCATCGAGCTTCTCGGCCAGCACGATGGCATCTCCGTTGTTGCCCGCAGCGCCCAGGCTCAGGTCCTGATGCATTGACGGGCTCTGGTATTTACGGCGCATCGGCATGTTGTGGTCGAATCCTCCGGCGGCCAAGACGATTCCGTACTTTGCGTGCACCGCAATGCGTTCGCCATCCTGTTCCAGGACTGCTGCGGTAATCACCCCGGCGCTGGATTCCAGCTCGACCAGCGAAGCCTCGGTCCAGACGGGAATGCCTGCCTCCAGGGCACCCGCATACATCCCAGCGGCGATGGCCTGTCCGCCGGCCCCGTAGTCGCGGCCGATGACTAGGCCGCCGACTCCCTGGGCGACACGTTTGATGGCGCGGGGCAGCGCCTTGACAGGCGTCTTAGCGATCAGGTTGAGCCATTTGTAGTCTGCGCCGGTGACGGGCATCGGCATCGGCGCCTCCATCGTGGCGGGCTGGAACCTGCCGCGCTGTTCTCCGAGTTTGTTCAGGTCGAAGGGGTGGGCCTCCACCGAACGTCCAGCAGCGCTGCCGCCGGGCTTTTCGGGGTGGTAGTCCGAATAGCCCTTGGCCCAGAAGAAGCTGAGCTGGGTCATGCGTTCGAGCATGCGAACTGTTTCATCGCCGAACTCAAGGAATGCCTTCCAGCGTTCTGCGGGGCTTGTGCCGGCGACGACCGCCTCGATGTATTTCTCGCCGCGCTCGGCTGAATCCACCGCGCCGTCGCGCTGCAGCACCGGGTTGGCGGGAATCCAGAAAGCGCCGCCGGAACGAGCGGTGGATCCTCCGACGTACTGGGTCTTTTCCGCCACCGCAACATTGAGTCCTAGTTCCTTGGCGGCCAGGGCTGTAGCTAATCCGGTACCCGAGCCGATGACGAGCAGATCGACCTCGGTATGGTTGATTTTTACCGGTGTGAGTACTGTTTTTGATGCCATGGGAATGCTCCTTGAAAGGATGGCTGGGTCATAAATACTCCAATCCACCCATACTAGCCAATCGGCTAGTTTTGTCTAGGGCTAGGCACTGGCATGATGCTTTTCCGAGCCTTCGCGGGGCTCGGGAGCAGCGAAGAAAATCTTGTCAACGACTGCGCCGACGCCGACGCCGAGCAACAGCGGCAACGCCATTCCCGAATCCAAGACCAGCACCAGCACCAGCAAGGTCGCCAGAGGACGACGCCATCCAACTGCAAGGGTTGCCGCCATTGCTCCGGCCATGGCACCAGCCGGATCTACCCCCGGAAGCATCAGCGCGGTAGCCGCGCCGGCAGCGGCGCCGACGAAGACCAGCGGGAAGATTTCACCACCGCGCCACCGAGCGACCAGACACAACACCACCGCAATGATCTTTGCCAGAGCCAGGATCCACAGGGCGCCGGTTTCACCGCTGGAATAGACGTCGATCACCTCGGTGATCTCATGGTGTCCGGAGAACAGGACCAGCGGGATCGCCGCCGAGAGCGCCGCAAAGAGCACGGTGCCGATGATGGTGACGACCCAGGGACGCGCGATCTGCGAGGCTAGGCGATTTGCCCCGTGATGCAGCCAGCGGAAGAGCACGCCCATGCCGACGCCAACAAGCACCGGCACGATGAGCAGCCAAGCGGTGCCGTCTCCCGGTTCAGGCAGCGGGATGGAAGCAAGTCCCGTGGAGTCGAAGATCGCGTGCGACAAACCGGTGAAGGCGAGGAAACCTGAAATACCTGCAACGAAGGACATGAGACGGCTCGGTGCGAGGCTTTCACCGTCACCGGTAATAGCGGCGGCGGCCGGCGGCGAGCCGTACAGGCCGCCCATGACGCCGGCGGCTCCGGCTTGAGCGATCGCGCGGGCCTGGGCTTCGTCTCGGGCAATGAAGGCGGACACAATCACGGCGCATTCTGCGACGACGGCCAAGAGGCCCGCCTCGGGGCCGATGGCACCGCCAAAGGCAACAGACACGATGGCCGCCAACGCGGTGATAGCGATCTTGCGCGGCGAACGGCCCAGCGGCCTATTGGCGTCACGCAGCAGCTGATTTACCGATTCGGACGGTTCAATGCGCGTCAACAGCAAGAGCAGGATGCCGCCGAGAATAATTGTGAGGAAGATGCGCAGCGGTGCGGCGAATGACCCATCGGAGGCCGGAGGCCAAACCAAGTGCTGCAGCGCCATCATTCCCTGATAGGTCAGCAGCGCGACAGTTCCCGCTAGGCCGCCTGCAACGACGGCGGTAACTGAGGGTTTAAGCCGAACGGCCAAAGTGCGATTGCGCGGGGTCACTGATCTATACCCGAGTTTCTACTACGTCGTTCGGAGGCGTGGCGGGAAATCTCGCCGCCAACCAAACCCAAGAAAATCACGTCAAATACCAAGGCAAGCGACACGAGGATCCTAGCGAGCTGGCCCGTGGGATGGACATCTCCGTAACCGGTTGTGGTCATGGTGGTCAGAGTGAAGTATAGGGCATCGACTCGGGTACTGATGCCCTCGAACTGACCGGGCATATGGACCGCGACGCCATAGAAGCCGAAGGCAAAACCCATGGCCACGATCATGAGCAGATTGAGCAAGCGGAAGAGGCTCGCCCCGTGATTGATGAGGCGTACCAGCGCCGTGAGCAGGACGGCCACCGATGCCACGGCAAGAAGAATCAACCACCACGGGCTTGGATCCAGGTGGCTAATCGGAACGGTGAGGAAAAGGACCATCAACGAGATGGCAACTACAACCGATCGAAGGACATCGCGCTTGCGGTTTTTGTGCTTGCCTTGAGGCGGCAAATGCTCCTTGTTCATCCTCGAATTCTCCCATGAACTCGGCGGCAATATGATCTGCGCCTGCAGTTAATATGTGCGGCCAGCTTCCCGCCGCCACGTGCAACTATCCGGCCCAGTGGCTAGGACTTCCCTAGGGCTAAGATGATGTCGTGGAGGGACGCAAAGAATGAGCACACGGCAGCCGCCCAAAAAACAGCGATTGGCACCTGGGCGTTCGGGGGTGCTTGAAGCGGCGTTGGCACTATTTGCCCGTGACGGAATCGACGGGGTATCGCTGCAGCAGATCGCCGATTCCCTCTCGGTGACCAAAGCCGCGGTCTACCATCATTTTCAAGCCAAGTCGGATATTGTCCTTGAAGCGCTGAAGCCGGGCCTGGAGGTATTGGGCGACGCCGTGCGGCAGGCTGAAACTTTGCCGGCAGGTCCCCGTCAGGCGCAGACCGTCATCGCGGGTCTCGCAGATTGCATCGCCAAGAACGCGCGCTCCTATCAAATCATCATGGCCGATTCGGCTGCCGCACGAATCCTTGAAACCGATCCGCAGCTGGTGCGGATGTTCATCTGCATCCGCGCAATGCTTGCGGGGGAGCACCCCGATGCCCAAATGAGGTTGGCAGTCAGCTGCTTCCTCGGCGCATGCCTTGGACCGAGCCTTGATCCGGAATTCGACGCGTTTACCGCGCAGCAGCTTCACGACACTGTAATTTCCGCGGGAGAACTGATCGTCCTGAGCCGACTGACATGATGTAGTTCATCGCCTCTTCGCCAGAGCACTGCTCGAGGCGACCTGCCTGAACTTTGGCTACCGCTCGCAATGATGATTTGATGAGGGTGACTTTTGCGAAAAGTTGAGGTCAGCGCCCTGTAGCGGGCACGAGATGAACTGGCGAAAGGGTGATCGTACGATGAAGGTTGCACGTACCCGCGAAGAGCGGATCCTGTTGAAATTGATTGCAGGAACGGCTCTTGCTTTCGTGATCGCCGGATTCATCGTACAGCCGCCCCAAAGTGTCCTGCTGGGAATCGGACATATTCTCTCACCGAACAATATTCTGGTGACTGACTTCATCGAACTCGGCGGGGTAGGCGGTGCCTTTGCTCAGGCGGGGTTGCTGACCTTGGTCGGATGCGCACTGTATTACCTAACCGGCGCCAAGGTCGATGGTGCGGCAGTGGGCTGCCTTTACATGTTGCTGGGATTCGCTCTATTCGGCAAAACGCTCATCAATGTTTGGCCGATCATGCTCGGTGTGGCGCTGTACGCAAGGTACAAACGAGAACCGGTGCGGGAAATTGTGACGGTGGCAATCTTTGCCACCGCATTGTCTCCGATCTTCACCCAGGTAGCTTTTAATTCGGCGCTGTCGCGGTGGATATCGGTACCGTTGGGATTCTTCCTTTGCGTCCTCCTCGGATTTGTCATCCCTTCAATTGCTAGGCAATTGTTTCGGGCGCACAACGGATTCACCCTGTACAACATGGGGTTCGTGGCAGGCATTCTTGGCTCGGTCGTGGTGGCGGTGCTTTCAAGCTATGGGCTTCGTGCGCAACCTGCGATGGTTTGGTCGAGCGGATCCGACAAGCAAATACTCGTGATGATCGTGCTGATTCTGGTGTCGCTAGTGGCCGCAGGATTGCAGATCGAGCGGAATCCATGGAAGGCATATCGGGACCTGCATCGCCAGACGGGACAGGCGCCTACCGATTTTCTGGCAGCTTCTGGATTCGGGGCAACACTGCTGAACATGGCGTCGGTCGGAGTCATCGCCACCTGCTATGTCCTGTTCATCGGAGCCGATCTCAATGGGCCGGTTCTTGGCGGCATTGTGAGCGTCATCGGTTTCGGCGCCTGTGGAAAGCACTCGCTTAATATTCTGCCGATTTTCGTCGGCGTAATACTGGGAGCGCTGCTTAAACCATATGGCCTGACAGACCCGGCGGTTGTCTGGGCGGCGCTCTTTGGAACCTGTCTTGCGCCGATGGCAGGACGCTTTGGTCCGCAGTGGGGCATCCTTGCAGGGTTCCTACTGGTGTCGGTGGGTCAGACCACCGGAGTGCTGTCCGCCGGTCTGAATCTGTACGGCAATGGATTTGCTGCAGGATTGATAGCTTCCGTACTGAGCGCCGTGGCGCTCAGCATCTCAAAGCAACGTCGAGGTACCGACCAACCTCAAGAAGTGCAACAGGTCCCGGCAGCATAACCAGCGACTGTATCGTAGAACCGCCGAGGGCAGGAGAGCTGTCAGAGAATCAGCGTGCTGTACCGCAGACGACCGGCCTGGCGTTCAAGCTGGCTCAAGAGAACGGTCTAAGCCGAGCCTACCTAGCATTTAAGGGTGGGTAACTGTCACTATGAGCAGGTTGAACCACCGAAACAACCTGAGCAAGATCGCGAGTAGACCCACATGAGTATGGAAAGCGCCGCATGGCATTCCTTATGGAAAATATCGGGCGACAAGGGGCGTGCCTACGCCGAGACAACTCCAAAGCGAGTGCTTAAATTCGCTGTGGGTTATAAATCGCGTTTGATAGTTTTCGTGATCTTCTCGGTCGTCTCGGCATTCTTGGCGGTGATCACCCCGGTGCTTGCGGGCCGCATCGTTGACGAGATTGTCGCCCGCAGCGGAGTTGAGGTCATCATCAAGCTTGCGTTGATGATCGCAGTCGTCGCCGTGCTTGATGCCGTCGTTTCAGTGGTGGTTCGCTGGTTCTCATCAAAACTCGGTGAGGGAATCATCTACGATCTTCGTACGGCGGTTTTCAACCACGTACAGAAGATGCCGATTGCGTTCTTTGCACGCACACGCACCGGTGCATTGGTCAGCCGTCTGAACAATGACGTCATCGGCGCCCAGTCCGCTTTTGCGGGAACTCTCTCGGGCCTTGTCTCAAATACGGTGGCGCTGATCCTCACCGCGGCGGTCATGTTCACCACCTCGTGGCAGGTTACCGTGCTGGCCCTGGTACTGCTTCCCATCTTCCTGCTGCCTGCACGGCGCTTCGGAAAATCCGTGGCACTACTGCGCAAGGAATCGGCAGATCTCAACGCCTCCATGGGTACGCAGATGACCGAGCGCTTCTCGGCACCTGGCGCCACGCTGATTAAGCTCTTTGGACGCCCGAAGGACGAGGCCGACCAGTTCGCGCTGCGCGCAGGAAGAGTGCGCGATATCGGTGTGAAGATGACAATGCGCCAGTTCTATTTCGTCGCAGCGCTGACCCTTGTTGCGGCGCTTGCCCTGGCATTGGTTTATGGCCTTGGCGGTGTTTATGCGGTGCGCGGCGAATTGGCGGCCGGCGATGTGGTGGTGCTTGGGATGCTGCTGACCCGTCTCTATGTTCCGCTGACCGCCCTGGCCAACGCCCGGGTGGAAATCACCAGCGCACTGGTCAGCTTCGACCGTGTATTTGAAATCTTGGATCTTGAACCGTTGATTGCAGACGCGCCGGACGCTCATCGACTTCAGCCCGGACCGGTGGCAGTGAAGTTCGCCAACGTCAACTTCTCCTACCCGAGTGCAGACAAGGTATCTCTTGCCTCCCTGGAAGAAGTGGCGGTGCTCGATACCCGTGGCGGCCAAGAGGTACTGCACGATATCAACTTCGAAATTCCTGCCGGTAAGACCGTCGCCCTGGTGGGTTCCTCCGGAGCCGGAAAATCGACCATTGCTTCATTGCTGGCACGCCTTTACGACGTGGATTCCGGGAGTGTGCAGCTGGCTGACACCGACATCCGACACCTCAAAATGGATTCGCTGCGAGAAGTCGTCTCGATGGTGACGCAGGACGGTCACCTTTTCCACGAATCGATACGATCGAACCTGCTGCTTGCCCGTCCTGGAGCCAGCGACGAGCAGTTGTGGGAAGCTCTGGAGCGCGCACGCCTGCGTCCTGTCATTGAAGAGCTGCCGGATCAGCTGGATACCGTCGTCGGCGAACGAGGGTACCGGCTTTCAGGCGGTGAACGTCAGAGAATGACCATTGCGAGGCTACTGCTGGCGGCTCCCCAGGTCGTGATCCTCGACGAGGCCACCGCCGCCCTTGACTCGGCCAATGAAGCGGCGGTTCAGGCTGCCCTGACCGAGGCTCTGGAGAACAGGACGGCGTTGATCATCGCCCACCGGCTGTCGACGATTCGATCTGCCGATCAGATCCTTGTCGTTGAAGGCGGCAGGATCATTGAACGAGGAACGCACAGCGAGCTTCTCAGCCTTGGCGGTCGGTACACGACGCTGTATGAAACCCAGTTCGCGCAGTAGCGTCAATCAACGACAGCTGCCGCTGATCAATGGATGACCTGTGGCAAATTGTCGCCTCTTCACCCTGGTTACGCGCGGTTACTGCTTTTTCTTGCTCCGGAACCACGGAGTGATGGAACCTACGACGAAACCGATGGCCAGCAGGGCGATGAACCAGAGCCACCCGGGCAAAGCAATGTCGATGCCGACGAAGCTCAGGGTCATGGTTTCCGTATTTGAAAATACGAATAGCAACGCGATGAGTGCCAGGATCAGCGCGAGAATGCGTTTCGGAGTAAAGAAGCCAGCCATCTTGAAGGTCCACCCTGTTTTTGCGAGATGATTAGGGAAAAGTCTACCCGGCGGACATGCTATTCAGGGATTTCACCCGGACGATATTTTGGAAGCCGCGAGGCGGGGATCGCCGCAACGGCACTAAGCCCGGCCAAGATCAGGAAGCCAAGCTTCAAAGTGCGCAGGCGCTGCTCTTCATTGATGGCCACGGCTTCTGCAACCTGTTCACCGGTGGCGGTGGTCTCCTGCAGCCTATCTTCCAGCGCCTCGTTGCTCATGAAGTTAACGTTATCCAGGTCCACCTGGGCTACGAGTTCCTGAGGCAGATCCGGATGATCCTGCACGCTGGTGGCAATTCCGGCGCTGAGCGTTGAAACAAGTACTGCCCCCATGACCGCTGTACCTACCGCTGACGCCAGATTCTGCGTGGTGCCGCGCAGGGAGCCGACGTCGCCTGCCAGATGTTTGGGGGCGGCGGTGACGAGCACGTTAAAGACCAGCGTGACCAGTGCGCCCTGACCAATACCGAAGGCGATCAGTCCGAGGATCGTCGGCAGGGTTTCCCAGTTGTTTGTGACGACGAACGACAACCATGCCAGCGCCGCGGTGGTCAGCCCGAAGGAAAACAGAGCGATCGTGCGCGGGGTGTACTTCTTGTAGAAGCGCACGATGAGCGTTGCGGTGATGAACACCGTCAGGTTGAAGGGCATCATCGCCAGCGAAGTATCAAATGGCGTGCGTCCCTGAACTACCTGGATGTAGATCGGGACAGTGAAGTTCACCGCGGCCTCCATCGACACGATGATGAACATCGCGTATACCGCCGAGCGTTCGGTCGAATGGTCCAAGACGCTCAGATCAACCAGCGGCACCTTGCCTTGGCGCATACGGCTGCGGGTGCGCAGGAAGAACAGCTGGCCGCACACGATGCCAAGCACCACGAGCACCGGGGCGGGAGAGAGCGAACCTAGGACAAATGGCGCGCTGTCGGTCGCGAGAAGGACGCCCCAGCCGTTGAGATTGTTGAATCCCAGGGTCAGCATGACGATGGCGATGCCTACCAATGCCGATGCCAGCAGGTCGATCTTGACCGAAGCATCGCCCTTGTCTCCGCGCAACTTGAAGCTCAGTGCGATGACTATGATAGCAAGCACCAGAGTCACCACGAAGATCGGACGCCAACCGACGAGGGTGCCTAGGGTGCCGCCGATCAAGAACGCGCTCACCCCGGAAATGGCGCGCGCAGAACCCAGCGAGCCCACGGCAGTAGCCTGCTGTTCTCCCTTGTAGTTTTCGGCGATCAGCGCTACCAGGGCCGGGACGATGATTGCCGCCGCGGCGCCGGCAAGCACCTGTCCGCCGATCGCCCAGGCGACGGTTGGACCGAAAAGCATCATCAACGAGGAAACGATGAACAGCAGCAGCACGCAGCGGAAAATCAGCACCCAGCCGACTCGTTGGCCCAGTTTGGCGCCGGTCATCACCAGGGCGGCGACCGAAAGTCCGTAAACCACGATGGTTGAACTGGCAGTTGTGGGTGGTACCCCGAAATCTTGAACCATGCCGCCCAGGGAGATCGGCAGGGCCGCGACATTGAATGACATGAGCACCTGAGCCAGAAACAATCCGACCATGGGAGCCCAGGAGCGCTTCTCAAATGCTGGTGTCTGGGCCGAGGGCCTCGCGGTCATGTCGTTGAGCCTTTCCGTGGGTGGAGAAAATCAGAACTGCCATGTCACTGCCGTCAAAAACCAACGCGTAGGGAGGTCAAAGATTCCAGCTACTGTCCAACCTATACCCTCCGGACGGTTAAAACAGGAGGTTGCTTTAGCTCAACTTTTCGTACCTTCGTCATATTCGGTGACTAGTCGTCAATCGCTGCGATAGTTCGACTCGCTCAGGTGGACGCAAAAATGCGCCCGATTGCTCTGTAGCATTCGGGCGCAGCGCGGCTAGCTGGGAGGGATTAGTCGGCGGCGGCGACCAGCTGCATGCCAAGCTCGCGGGCAGCCTGCTGCAGCTCGGGAATTGCCATGTCGATGAATGCCTGGTCGACGCGGGTGACCGGACCAGATACGGAGATGGCCATCGGGGTTGGTGCGCCGGGAACTGGTACGGCGATGCAGCGTACACCCAATTCCTGCTCTTCCTCGTCGATGGAGTAGCCGCGCTCGCGGCTTGCCTCGACATCGGTGAACAGTTTGCCCAGCGTGGTGATGGTGTTGGCGGTCTTCGGTGGCATGCCGGCCTGAGCCACCAGACGCTGTACCCGCTCGTCGTCAAGCACCGAGAGCACTGCCTTGCCGACACCCGAGTTGTGCAGCATTGCGCGGCGTCCAACTTCGGTGATCATGCGCATGGAGTGCGGCGACTGGACCTGGGCGATGTAGGTGACCATATCGCCGTCGAGTACCGCAATGTTTGCGGACTCGCCAAGCTTGGCCACCAGTTCCTTCAGTACTGGGGAAGCCAGGGCGCCGAGCTGGCGGTTTGCCACCTCGCCCAGGCGGATTAGGCGTGGGCCCAATGAGTAGCGGCGGTTGGGCAGCTGACGGACATATCCGACGCCGACCAGTGTGCGCAGCAGTCGGTGGATGGTGGGCAGGGGCAGCGGGGTATCTGCGGCCAACTCGCTCAGGGCCGCCTCGCCGCCGGCGCGGGCGATGACTTCTAGCAATTCGAACGCGCGTTCAACGGACTGGACTCCGCCGGTCGTCGATTTGCTGGTTGTCTGCGTCATCTTCTGCTCCTTTAAGTACCCGCTAATTTTGGAAGTCGCTAGCCGTAAACTTCTGCGATGCGAAATCTTTGATCTAACAATAGCCGGAAAATCCCCGGAAGTTCCGGGATGCGAGAAAATTTGTGTCCAAAACTTGTGTCTTGGTGCACAAAACGGTGTTGCGTTTTCATTTTGAGGATATTAGTATCCACTATACGGAAAAGATTAACAGGAGGCACCGGTGGAAGCACCAAGCTCGGGACATTCCTCGGCGAGGCAGGATCAAAATCCAGCAGCCAAGGCATCGAACGAACTTGCAGCGGCCGCTGGACCGACTGGAACCAAAACACTAGCACCCTAATCCTCAGGGGTCTTTGGAACGGGCCGATGACGAAGTCGCCGCAACCGTGAAGCAGACCACGAGGCAGGAGCTAGTCAGATAAGTTGTAAGGGGCTAGTCACCCCTGCCCCGACATGGGGAAATTCATCACTGGAACAGAGCAAAGAGGTTAAGGAGCAACCATGAGTATTTCACTATCCCGCGTTCCGCAGATTGACGGAGCCGCAGACATCCTCTCCGATGAAGCACTTGCCTTCATCGAGAAGCTGCACCAGAAGTTCGCCGGCACCCGCGATGAGCTGCTGGCAGCCCGCGCAGTGCGCCGCAAGCAGTACTCGGATGCAAAGCGCATCGACTTCGATCCAGAGACTGCAGACGTCCGCAACGGCGACTGGAAGGTCGCACCGGCTCCAGCAGCACTGACCGACCGCCGCGTAGAAATCACCGGCCCGGCAACCCCTGCCAAGATGGCCATCAACGCGCTGAACTCCGGCGCCAAGGTGTGGCTGGCAGACCTCGAAGACGCCTCCACCCCTTCCTGGGACAACGTCATCGACGCTGTGCTGAACCTCTCCGCAGCAGCTCACGGCAACCTTGCCTACACCGACGCCAAGACCGGCAAGTCCTACGCACTGCGTACCGACGCCCCACTGGCAACCATCGTCGTGCGCCCTCGCGGCTGGCACATGGTTGAAAACAACGTGATCGTCGACGGCAAGCCTGCTGTTGGTGCACTGGTTGACTTCGGCCTGCACTTCTTCCACAACGCCAAGGCACTGGCAGAATCGGGCCAGGGTCCGTTCTACTACCTGCCGAAGATGGAGCACTACCTGGAATCCCGCCTGTGGAACGAGGTCTTCACCTTCGCCCAGGCCGAGCTGGGCATCGAGCACGGCACCGTGCGCGCCACCATGCTGATCGAAACCATTCCAGCTGCCTTCCAGATGGATGAGTTCCTCTACGAACTGCGCGACCACGCAGCGGGCCTGAATGCCGGCCGTTGGGACTACCTGTTCTCCGTCATCAAGACCTTCCGCGAGGCCGGCGAGCAGTTCATCGTTCCAGACCGCGCCGATGTCGCCATGACCGCACCGCTGATGCGCGCCTACACCGAACTGCTGGTGAAGACCTGCCACAAGCGCGGCGCCTTCGCCATGGGTGGTATGGCCGCCTTCATTCCTAACCGCCGCGAACCAGATGTCACCGCAGCTGCCTTCGAGAAGGTCCGCGCTGACAAGACCCGCGAAGCAAACGACGGCTTCGACGGCTCGTGGGTTGCACACCCAGACCTGGTTTCGACCTGCCGCGAAGTCTTCGATTCGGTACTTGGCGACAAGCCAAACCAGATCGACAAGCAGCGCCCAGAGGTCGAGGTCACCCCAGAGCAGCTGCTGGACGTCGCCAGCGCACCGGGCTCCGTGACCGAGGCTGGCGTTCGCCTGAACCTGTACGTGGCAGTTGCCTACACCGCCGTATGGCTCTCGGGCAACGGCGCCGTGGCAATTCACAACCTGATGGAAGATGCAGCAACCGCTGAAATCTCCCGCTCGCAGATCTGGCAGCAGATCCGCAACAAGGTTGTCGCCACCGACACCGGTAACACCATTACCGCCGAACTTGTTGCCAACATCCTCGCCGAGGAAGTTGAGCACCTGCGCGGTGAGATCAACGACGAAGCACGCTTCGCAGCCTACTACGAGCCAGCAGCCAAGCTGATTGGCACCATGGTTTCCGGCCGCGACGAGGACTTCGCCGACTTCCTCACCACCCCTGCATACGAACTATTGGAAAAGGAATACGTGACCAAGCCATGAGCAACGTCTTCGATGAGTCAACGCTAGCCAGCGTAGAGGCACAGCTCGCCGCTACCGATCAGCTGCTGGAAAACGCCTACCCAGGCGATACCGGCGCACGCCAGCCAGTGCACACCGTGTACGTGCCGGGTGACAAGTTCACCGGCGAACTGCCAGCAGCCTGGGGCTCCAACGCCCTGGCCGCCGCCGGCGATTCGGCAGGCCTTGCCAAGCTCGCTGCAAAGCTGAACCTGGCAGAACCAGAGCGCCTGGGCGAGCTGGTTGCCGCAAAGCTGGTCAGCGAACCCATCGAAGATCTTCGCTTGGACTTTGAAGACGGCTACGGCAACCGCCCGGATGCCGAGGAGGATGCGTCCGCACTGGCCGCAGCCGACGCGGTATCCGCTGCCGTAGCCGCCGGTCAGGCTCCTGCCTACATCGGCATCCGCTTCAAGTGCTTCGAGGCGCCGACCCGCGCCCGCGGCATCCGCACCCTTGACCTGTTCGTTTCGCGACTGGTTGAGAACGGCGGTTTGCCGGAGGGCCTGCGCCTGACCCTGCCAAAGGTCACCACCGTGGCTCAGGTCGAGTCGATGGTGTTCCTTGCCGAGAAGCTTGAAGAAGCCCACGGCCTGGAAGCCGGACGCATCCGCTTCGAGGTGCAGGTGGAGACCCCGCAGGTCATCATCGCCGCCGACGGCACCCACCCGGTTGCCACCCTGATCCATGCAGGCAAGGGCCGCGTGTCCTCGCTGCACTACGGCACCTACGACTACTCGGCATCCCTGGGCGTAGCCGCCGGCTACCAGTCCATGGAGCACCCGGTCGCAGACTTCGCCAAGGACGTCATGCAGGTTGCCGTTGCTGGCACCGGCGTGGAACTGTCCGACGGCTCCACCAACATCATCCCTGCCGGCGATCCTGAGAACATCGCCGCAGCCTGGGAACTGCACGCCCGTCTGGTCAACCGCCACCTGACCCGTGGCATCTACCAGGGCTGGGATATGCACGAGAACCAGCTGGTCACCCGCTACCTGGCAACCTTCGCGTTCTTCCGTGAAGGCCTGCAGGCAGCCGCTACCCGCCTGCGCAACTACGTGCACAAGATCGAGTCCGCCATCATGGACGAGCCTGCCACCGCCCGCGCGCTGGCTCGCTACATCCACCGCGGCGTGACCTGCGGCGCAGTAACCGCCCAGGAAGTCACCGATCTTGCTCAGATTTCCCTCGACGAACTGGAAGCGATTGCGCTGAATCGCTCCCACGCAAAATAGGAGAATTTTCTCATGACAGTTCCAGCACAGGTGAAGAGCCCGTACTACAACACCTATGGTGGCCACCCACCTCAGACCGATCTGCTCACCGACCGCGCAGTGGTCACCGAGGCCTACACCGTGATCCCCAAGGGCGTTCTGCGTGACATCGTCACCAGCGTGTTCCCTGAGTTCACCGGTACCCGCGCCTGGGTCCTGAACCGTCCGGTTGCCGGCGGCCCAACCACCTTCTCCCAGGTGATCGTTGAGATCTCTGCAGGCGGCGGCGCTGCAAAGCCAGAACCACAGGCGGATGTTTCGTCCTTCCTGTTCGTTGTTGGCGGCGAGCTGACCATCACCATCGACGGCTCCGAGAGCGTTCTGACCGAAGGCGGCTTCGCTTTCGTTCCGCCAAACGCCGAATGGTCGCTGAAGAACAACGGCGCAGACATCACCACCTTCCACTGGATCCGCAAGCGCTACGAAGCTCTTGACTACGTTCCAGCACCGAAGGCTGTCGTCGGCAACGAGAAGGACATCGTTCCAGGCTCCATGCCTGACACCGACAACAAGTGGCGCACCACCCGTATGCTGGATCCAGAGGATCTGTCCTACGACTTCGGCGTGAACATCGTGACCTTCGAACCAGGTGCATCGATTCCATTCGCCGAAACCCACGTCATGGAGCACGGCCTGTACGTGCTTGAAGGCAAGGCAGTTTACCGCCTGAACGACGACTGGGTAGAGGTCGAGGCCGGCGACTACATGGCACTGCGCGCATTCTGCCCACAGGCTTGCTATGCAGGCGGTCCAAGCAACTTCCGTTACCTGCTGTACAAGGATCAGAACCGTCAGATCACCTTGTAAGTCGATGATGAACTAAGACTGCCGGGGCCAGAACCCGCGTAGACCCGCCGCATAACGGCGCACCATGTCCACCTCATGTTCCAGTGATGTTTCTTTGCTCGGACATGGTGCACCGGTATGAGGGTCACGCAGGTTCTGGCTTTGGTTTTTAACCGAACAATTGAACTGCTGGCAGATGACGCATCATCGGCAGGAGCCTGGGGTACCGAGGCGCGAACCCGAACCTGAGTCTCTTTGGACGCTTCAGGAGCCGCCAGGTTGATGGCAATTTTTGTAGTGACACCGCGCTCAGAGTTCGGCACGGCCAAGCAGGGCCGGATACTCCACGTTCATCAGCAGCTGCAGCGTTGCCTTTTGCATGTAGGACATGACCAGCACGTCGATAATGAGCGCCGCGGACAGCGCGACGATCCAGAGGTTATCCAGGACCCAGGCCGCAGGGTCGAATCCGGAAATCGTGTAGCGCAGGATGATCAGCACAATGACCGCCAGCAGCACAGGCAGTGCAACGACTCCCGAAAGCATGTTGAATAAGCGCGAGCGCTTATAGGTCTTGCGGAAACCTTCTCCTCCCACGAGTTCCTCCAGCGCAATGCACTGCTCGTAGAAATCGCCCTTGACCTGAACAGGAAGGTTTTTCGCTGGAATGGCGACATGCAATTTACGCAGTTCCTCAGCAAGGTGAAGCGTGCCAAGGGCGGTGCTGGCCATTTGATACATGGAGCTCATTGTTAGCGGGTTCCTCAGCGATGAGTAGTGCGACCCCAGCACATCGAGTGAAACAGGGGAGCGTAGTCTGTCCACAGCAATTTCCACACGGGGCTTTCAGCGAGGAGCCTGCGTGCGGTGGTCGCTGATTGAACGGCCGACATGCATCAAGCTTATCGAGCAAGCGGGGCGACAAGTATTCGCGAGTTCACCGAGTACTTCTCACGTGAAGCTGTTGGCATGACGTGTAAAGAATCTGCCCAATTTTTTACACGTTTTGTCGATATGTAAAAAACCTTGACACGTCGCTTCGAATCGTTCCACGTCGCACACGCTGCGGTGACAGCGGGCCACAACAGAAGCTTGCGCTTGCCTTGATCTTCACACATCGCAGTCAGCTCCGCGGTCATATGGTGCCGAGCCTGTCTGCGAACTGGATCGCGACTCACCGGCCGAAGTATCGTAGAAACCGAACTTTAAGGTCTCGAAGGTCATAAATCGGAAAGCACGATGCCATGCGCGAAAGCAGTGGTAAATACTGATGTATGACATCATTTACCGTCCGTGGCGGAACGGCGCAAACCGTCGGTGAGCTCCCGTCGATCGACACGCAAGCTCCTCAATTTACGTTGGTCGGAACCGACCTGAGCGATATTTCCTTGACCGATCTGGCAGGCCAGCGCATCGTGCTGAACATCTTCCCCTCCGTTGATACAGGAGTGTGCGCAGCCTCGGTTCGACGTTTCAATGAATTAGCCGCCGCGCTGGAAGACACCACAGTCATCTGCGTATCGAAGGATCTGCCATTTGCCCTAGAACGGTTCTGCGGAGCCGAAGGTATCGAGCGTGTGATTACCGCGTCAGCCTTCCGCTCCAGCTTCGGTACTGACTATGGAATTACACAAGCGAACGGCCCGCTTGCAGGTCTTCTGGCCAGAGGCATTGTCGTAATTGATCCGCGGGGAACTGTACTGCATTCCCAAATCAATGAAGACCTACATACGGAACCGGACTACGATGCGGTGCTTGCTGCCCTCTCGGACTAGCGAGCTGGGATCGATTTCAACCCCAAACGCCTGTGCCCTCGTCTCTAAAAAGAGATGAGGGCACAGGCGCAAATTGTCATCGTTAGACTTCGAAGCTTAGCTGCGGGTTCATCCGGGCGCGGATCATCTCGGCACGCGGCACAACGCCTTGATCAATTGCCTCCGGCTGCGGAGTGACCCAATAGCGCCCCTCGGCGACCTGCTCAAAGACCCGGCGGGCATGCTCCTCAGCGGTAATGCCCATCTCATCGGCACGCTGTTGCAGTGCATCGTTGAATGCCTGCGCCGCCGGAAGGGTGGCTCCTTCTTTAGCGCTGGAGAAGATATCGGACTTCACCGAATCCGGCAGCACCACCGAGACCTGGATCGGCGCTTCCTGCATCTGCAGTTCATAGTAGAGCGACTCGGTCAGCGCGAGCGTGCCGAACTTGGTCACGCTGTAGGGAGCCATCAAGGGGCTGGGGAACATTCCGCCGATGGATGAGACCTGCAGGAACCAGCCCTGGGTCTTCTGCTGAAGCATGCGGGGGATGAAAGCGCGCATAACGTTGACGTATCCGCCGATGTTGACGCGCAGGACCGAATCCCAACGCTCCGCTGGAACTTCCCAAGAGAAGCCCATTGCCATGATGCCCGCATTGTTGATGACCATGTCGACTTGGCCAAAGCGGTCGACCGCCTGGCTGGCCATGGCCTCCACCGACTGCGGGTCGGAGACATCGGTGACCACCGCTTCCACCTCGACGCCGTTTGAGCGCAGCTCAGCGGCAACCGATTCAAGCCGATCCGCGGCGATATCTGCAAGCACGAGCTTCATGCCCAGTCCGGCGGCATACCGCGCGAAGCCTTCGCCGATGCCGGCGGACGCTCCGGTGATCACGGCGGTCTTTCCTGCAAATAGGTCCGATGGTGCCAAGGTGCTCATGGAGTTCCTCTTTCTACAGCGGTGGTGCTGCCCGATGCCTCCCCCTGCAGCGAGGCTAATACCACGGGTGGGCAAAGGGGCAGGGTGTTCTTCGGCGGCAAAAATGCTGGACAAGCGCACCCAAAGCGCCTACCCGTGAACGGTGACGGCGTCCTGGGCGCGGGTATTCGCCCTAGCGCGAACTGACCTTGCCGAAGGCCCCGGCGATCATACTGAGCACGATCGGCCGGCAGGCGAACCAAGCAGCGGCGATCACCAGTAAGGACAAAGCGAAGAACAGCAGCCCCGCCCAGTTCTCCGCATAGGCGCTCGGGTCGGTCGACCCCTGCGCCGCGTACATGTGGTTCAGGTTGCGCAGCGCCCCGGTGGAGAACACCAGGATCACATGGACGAGGATGAACAGCACGAAGTACAGCATTGTGGGGAAGTGCAGCGCTCGGGCAACCTCGATCGGATACTTCTTGCTCAACCCCGTCGCATTCTTCGGCCAGTAGGCGCTGAGCCTGAATCCGGTCACCGCCGCCAGCGGGGCGGCGAGGAACACCGTGACAAAGTACGCCAGCTGCTGCAGCGAGTTGTAGTTCACCCAACCGTTTTCGGTGGGCCAGTCCAGGGTCAGGTATTGCAGGGCCGCCGAGACGGCGTTCGGGAATACCTCCCAGGAGGTCGGTACGATTCGCATCCAATGCCCGGTGGCAAAGAGCAGCACCACAAAGACCAGGCCGTTCAGAATCCACAGCATGTCCAGGCTCAGGTGCAGCCAGAGGTAGATGCTGACCTTGGGGCTGCGCTTGGAGGACCAGTAGGCCGGAGGTTTTTTCTGGTGCCGGACGTACATGGCGGAGCGGATGATGAGCACCATCAGGAAGAAATTGAAGAAGTGGTTCCATGCCAACCATGCGGGCACGCCCACCGGCGCCGAGGCTGGCAAATGGTACTCGCCCGGATATCGGGTGATGAAGTCGGACACCGGATCAAATCCGACAATCCAGCGGGAGAGCAGCACCACGGCGGTTGCCATGCCCAGTGCGCTGAACGCGCCGAAAATACCTGCCAACACCCACTGCTTGGTGGTCAGTGGACCGTGGCGCACCGGCTCCGGTTTGCTCGTCGTCGGCGGTGGCGCCTTCGGCTTTTCGACTGGCTCGGCCGCGGGCGCTGCAGTGGCGGCCGGCCGAACCGGGGCTGAGCGCACCGCAGTCGCCGGCGCAACTTCCGGCGTGGCGGCTACCGCAGGTTCCTCCTCAGCAGCAGGCTCGGTTGTCGGCTCAACTGCTGGAGCAGGGGTGGATCCCACTGCGGGGAATGCGTCGAGCGGCGGCCAAGGACTGCCGCCTGCCGCCCGAGGCAGGCCCTGGCGGACATCGTCACGCACCGCCCCGCTGGGTACCGGCGCACGTTTCGGGGCGCTGGCTGGTTCGGGGAGAGTCTGTTGTACTTCCGGGACCGGTTGAGGCGTGGCGGGCTGCACGGATTCTGCAGGTGCAGCCACCGAAGCGAGCCCGGCGGCGGGCGGCCACGGATCGCCGCCCGATACGCGGGGCAGGCCCTGGCGTATGCCGGTGGCGGGTTCCGCAACCTGTACCGGCTGCGCAGCTTCTGGCTCCAGAACAGCCTGTTCGGCCACCGGCGCGGCGGCCTGTTCTGCGACGTGTACCTCTGGCTCTGGTTCGATCACGGTCGGCTGGGCTGCGGCATCTGCCGGCGGCCAGGGGGTACCTCCGGGTACGCGAGGTAGACCCTGCCTGATGGGGCGGGTAGGGGTGCTCATCATGCCTACGCCTTGCGCTCTTCCAGGGCCGCAATCAACTGCGGCACCACCTTGAATACGTCGCCCACCACGCCGAAGTCGGCGATCTCAAAGATCGGCGCCTCGGCATCCTTGTTGATGGCGACGATGGTCTTGGCTGTCTGCATGCCAGCCTTGTGCTGGATGGCGCCAGAAATTCCCAGCGCAACATACAGCTGCGGGGATACGGAGACGCCGGTCTGGCCCACCTGGGCCGCATGCGGGACGTACCCTGCATCCACCGCCGCGCGGGAGGCGCCGACAGCGGCTCCCAGGGCGTCGGCCAGCTGCTCCACCAGTTCAAACTGTTCGGCGCTTCCCAGCCCGCGGCCGCCGGAAACCACCTTGGATGCTGAACGCAGCTCGGGACGCGAGGATGCGGATTCAATGCTTTCGACGCGCTCCACGGTGATCTCCGGCTTGCCGCTGGCGGCCACCGTGAGCGCCGACGCATTCTCCGGCTGGGATTGCGCACGCGCCTCGATGCTGCCAACCCGCACGGTGATCACCGGGGCGCCGAAGGTCGGGGCACTGGTAGTGGTGAAGCTGCCGCCGTAGACGGCGTGCATGGCCGTCACGCCGAGCTCGTCGCGCGCTATGCCCACCGCGTCGATGCTCAGCGCGCTGCGGGTGCGCACGGCAAACCGGGCTGCCACCTCGCGGCTGATCTCGGTGTGGCCCGCCAGCACCGCCTGCGGCTTGACCAGTGCGGCGGCCGCCTGCAGTGCATCGACCAGCGGAACCGAGGGCTTGCCTTCCAGCTCAACCGTGAGCACCTGGCTTGCCCCCGACGCGCTGGCCTGGGCCGCCAATGCGGGCAGTGAATCGGCGGGCCCTGCCACGAGGACGACCGGGGTACCCACCAGTGCGGCGGCGCCCAGCAGTTCGGCATGGTTCTTGGCCAGCGTTGGACCGGGGGCGGTTTCCGCAAGGACGAGGATTGAATCCGTTGCAAACTCAGACATGTTTTCCGTCCTCATGCCAGGTTGTTCTTGACCAGGAAATCAGCCAGCGCGCGGCCCGCGTCGCCGTCATCGGCGAGAACGGTTCCTGCCTCGCGCGGCGGCTTCTTCGCCACCGAGAGCATAATGGAGCGCGCGGTGTCCCCGGGCAGCGCGTCGACGCCCAAATCTGCGAGGCTGAGAACTTCAATCGGCTTCTTCTTCGCCGCCATGATGCCCTTGAAGTTTGGGAAGCGGGCATCCGGCAGCGCTTCGGTGATGGAGGCGATGGCCGGCAGTGGGGCGCTGATCTGGGCGCGGATTCCCTCGAATTCACGGGTTCCGGACAGGGCAGCGGCGGAGATCTCAATGGCCGAGAGCGAGGTGGCGGCGGGGAGGTCGAGCAGCTCTGCGAGCATCGCGGGCAGCACTCCGGCCGAACCGTCGGTAGACATGTTGCCGGTGAGGATCAGGTCGTACCCGCCGCGGCGCAGGGCGGGAGCGAGTGCCTCGGCGGTCAGCAGCAGGTCTGCTCCCAGCAGCTGCTCGTCGTTGATGTGAATCGCGGTGGCCGCACCCATGGCCAGTGCCTTGCGCAGGGTGGCTTGTGCCGAATCGGGCCCCATGGTCACCACGGTGATCTCGGTGCCGGGGTTGGCGTCGGCGTGCTTCAGCGCAACCTCCAGCGTGCGCTCGCCGATTTCATCGAGTACCGCCTCGGACGCCGACCTGTCTGCCAGGCCTGTTTCAAGATTCAGCAGGCGGTCTTCTCCCGTATCGGGGACCTCCTTGATGAGTACCGCGATCTTCATGTATCTCTCCTTGATCGAAAGCCGTTTGCCACAGGCAGCCCGGGTGGGGCCTAGATTTCGTCACCGCACAGCACTTGGGTCATCAAGGCTGTGCCGCCGTTTGTCGTTGGGCGCGCAAGGGGCAAAAGCATCTCTCGCTCCACCTCCTGATTCATCCGCAAACTACGAAAACCTGTGTCCTAGGACACAAGAGCATCTGTTGCTCATCTTGTCGGATTCGGTGGCCTAGGTCAATGGCAGTTTCCCTGAAAACCGCAAGTGAAGTGGTGGGAATCCGAATATTTGCGAGTTCATGAGGATTAACTGATCAACTCGGCGCTCTTCAAGCTGCCAGGCCCGAACCTGGGTTGGCCGGGCGTGGACCCATCCTTGGCATTCACCCTGCAGTGCCGATGGCGACCGCCCGCGTGAACGTCATTGATGGACCCCCGGGGCGGCGGTGCAGTGGTCACCTTGGGAACGCGTCGGCAATCAATGATACAAGGGTGCATCTTCTGCATTTTTGCAGCATTCGGCGGCGCCGTGTTCGGGTAGACACGGGCTCTTCGCGACCCCTGCCGTTCCGATTAAATACTCCCTGACTAGCTAGTTTAGTTGCCAAGGACTCGCTTCATGGAAGTCCTCGCAAAAAGTTCAGCAAAACTATTGCGTGATATGTGATCACAAAATACAGTTGAAGTGTGAGGGCGATTACATCGAGCTCACGCGTTGAAGATCGGCTGCCTTAGCTGCAGATCCGATCCATTTTCCCCACCCCACATTTCCCGCCATTCGTGCGCGGTTTACCATGCCCATATACCGAGGAGCCAAAAATGAAAGACGTCGTAATCGTAGGTGCTGGTCTAGCTGGTCTGTCTGCCGGCTGGCGCCTGCGCCACTGGGACAGCTTGATTTTGGAGTCCGATACCCGGGTCGGCGGGCGCATCAAGTCCGAGCGCCGCGGCGCGTACTGGATGAACTGGGGTGGGCACGTCTTTGCTGGGGAGGGCTCATCTACCGAGTCGCTACTCAATGAAGTGGGCGTCACCGCGGTGGCCATCCCGGGTTCGCTGCAGGCAATGAGCATGAACGGCAAGTTCATCCGCAGTGGACACATTGCCACCTACCCGCTGCGCCTGCCGATGTCCATGGCAGACCGCATTGCCACGGTGCGTGCAGGGTTGAAGGTCGTTGCAGGCGTTGCCCGCTACACCTCGGTGGTCAAGAAGCGGGCCGGGGAGTCCGGTGCCATGCGCCAGCAGCGCATCTACGACTTTGAAAATACCCGGACCTTTCAGGACTTCGTCGGCGATCTTCCCGAAGATGCCGCGTCGCTGTTCAAAACCACGGTGACCCGCTCCGCCGGCAATATGGATCAGATCGCGGCGGGTGCGGGAATCGGCTACTTCAGCCTGGTCCTCGGCTTCGGCCAAGGCCTGAGCAACGGCATCGTCGGCGGGCCGTCCACGCTCACCGAATCTATTGCCGCAGCGTTGGGAGATCGCATCGAACTGGGTGCGGCGGTACGCGAAGTGGTGCACAAGAAGGATTCGGTGGTGGTCCGCTATGTCCAGGACGGACGTGAACACGAGGTGGAGGCCCGTGCGGTAGTGCTTACCACCACCGCCGATGTTTCGCACCGCGTCGGCGTCGACCTGCCCGAAGACCTGCGCGATGCGCTGGGGCAGATTAAGTACGGACCGCACGTCAGCACCGCATTCCTCACCAACGAACAGGGTCCGCGCCCCTGGGACGACATCTACGCCATTGCAGCCCCCAAGCGTTCATTCGCCATCGCACTGAACCAGGCGAATATCGTGCGGGGTTCCGAAGCCGAGCGTCAGCCGGGCGGCAGCATGATGACCTTCTCGCCTGCGGCGCTGGGGCAGGCATTGCTCCACAAACCCGAAGAGGAAGTCATCGCAACCCACCTGAAGGACCTGGACGAGGTGCTCGGCGGCAAATTCGCCGACAGCGTCATCGAAGCAAAAATGTCACGCTGGAAGAACGCCTCGCCGTATTCATTCCCCGGACGTGCCAAGCTGCAGTCCACGCTGACCCGTGGATCCGACCGCGTCTTCTTGGCCGGCGATTTCATGGGCACCCTGTACACCGAAAGCTCGATCACCTCCGGGTTCTCCGCCGCGCAGTCGGCGGCAAGCCTGCTGGCAACACATCGGCAGCGTACCGCACCCGCCGTTCACGAGGTCGCCTGACAACCGAGTACGAAGGCTCACGGGCTCCCGCCTGGAGTGCAAGAAATTTTCATCATACTTATTGACGCAGAAATCTTAAGGAGGGGTTGACATGGGAAGCATAGACTTCGCTGAACTCCTATCAGAAATTTCAGATGCTATCTGGGGGCCGATGGCCTACGTGGTTCTTGGGCTTGGCATCGCCTATTCGGTAGCTACCAAGGGCGTGCAGTTCACCCGCATTCCCGACATGTTCAGGCAGCTGCGGGAGAACGACGGCAGCCAGGGCGGCCTGTCTTCCTTCCAGGCCCTGGTGCTCGCCCTTGCCTCGCGCGTCGGCGTGGGCTCCATTGCCGGTGTGGCCACGGCGATCTTCGCCGGCGGCCCCGGGGCGCTGCTATGGATGGCGGTGACGGGCCTGGTCGGCTGCACCGTGGGCTATGCCGAGGCAACCCTGTCCCAGGCATTCAAGCGCCAGGTGCTGGACGAGGACCGCCGGGCGGCCAACGAAGACATCGGCGGCATGCCCTATTACATCAAGTTCGGCCTGAAGCTGCCGAGGATCGGCGCGCTGGTAGCCGTGCTCGGCGTCATCGGCTACGGTGTGGTTTTCCCCGGGTTCCAGGTCAACACCATCGCCGCCAGTGCCAAGCTGGCATTCAACATCCCCACCTGGGTCCCCGCCGTGCTGGTCACCGCGATGATCGCGGCGGTGATCTTCGGCGGCACCACCCGGCTGGTCAAGGTCACGCAGCTGCTGGTTCCGGTGCTTGCGGTGGGCTACCTGCTGCTCGCGCTGACGGTGATCTTCCTGAACATCGACAAGGTTCCCGATGCCGTGACGCTGATCTTCGCCTCCGCCGTGGGCGTCGAACCGGTCTTCGGCGGCGTGGCCGGCGCGGCCATTGCCTGGGGCGTGCGCCGTGCGGTCTTCGCCTCCTCCAACGGGCTGGGTGAAGCCACCTTCGCCGCGGCCGCCGCCCGCACCTCGCACCCTGCCAAACAGGGGCTGGTCCAGACCTTCAGCATCTACATCGACGTGCTGCTGATCTGCATGGCCACGGGCCTGATGATGGTGGTCTCCGGAAAGTTCAATGTATCCGACGGCTCCGGCGGATTCCTCGCCAACAATGTGCCCGATGTGGCCGCCGGCGCCAACTGGGTGCAGGAAGCCATCGACTCGGTGGTTCCCGGCTGGGGTGCGGGCTTCGTAGCGGTGGCGGTGCTGCTCTTTGGCTTCGCCTGCCTGCTTGCCTACTTCTACGTGGCAAATTCAAACCTGCTCTTTCTGCTCAACGGCAGAACCGGCCATGGCTGGAAACTGTTGTTGAAGCTGGGAACGATGCTCATCGTCTTCGTCGGATCCATTGCGAATGCAAAGTTGATCTGGGCCGCGGGGGACATCGGCCTGGGCCTGATCGCCTGGGTCAACCTCATCTGCCTGGCGCTGCTCTTCCCGACGGTGCGCAAGATCCACCGCGACTACGAGCGGCAGCGCAAGCTGGGCATCAATCCGGTCTTCGATCCGCAGGCCCTGGGCATCACCGGCGCCGACTTCTGGATCAATGACTCGAAGAAGAGCGATGTCCACGTGAAATAGCCGGCCTAGGCCCTGTCCGAGTTCACAAAGAACTCAGGCAGGGCCTTTCGCTGCGCCGCAAACCCATTGTCGGCCCGGGGCAGTGGATAGAATGATGAGTATGACGCTGAACAAACTTGAACCCAACGCGCTGGTTGGCGAGCAGGTTTTCGATGCAATTCACCGCAGCATTATCAATGGCGAGTTGAAAGCTGGCGAGCGCCTGCGCATCCGTAACCTGGCCGAACAGCTTGGCACCAGTGTGATGCCGGTGCGCGAGGCCCTGCGCCGTTTGGAAGAGGGCGGCCTGGTG
Source organism: Glutamicibacter sp. (assembly GCF_032154645.1). Taxonomy (GTDB): domain Bacteria; phylum Actinomycetota; class Actinomycetes; order Actinomycetales; family Micrococcaceae; genus Glutamicibacter. The sequence continues at coordinate 39,313 of NZ_JALDXV010000001.1, forward strand.
GAGACGGTGCCCTACCGTGGAGCGGTGGTCAAGGGATTCACCGCCCAGGAGCTGTTGCACATCTACGCCGTGCGGCGCGTGCTTGAGGTGGAAGCCGCCCGCCTGGGGACCGTGAACCTCAGCGACTCAGACGTTGTTAATCTGCATGCTGACTACGGCAATATGATGGCGGCGCTGAAGCGCGGGGATTTGAGCGAGTGTCTGGCGCAGGATGAAAACTTCCTCTCGCGCATTTACTCGGCCTCCGGCAATCCGGTGCTAACCGACAGCATCGAGAGGCTGTGGACCCAGTGCCGCGCCTATAAGCTCATCGGCGCCCAGCGGGCGGTGGCCGATGGTACCCAGAAGATGCTGTGGGAGTTCCAGGAGCAGATGCTCGCGGCCGCCGCGGCCCGCGATGGGCGGCTGATGGCTCGGCTGAACGAGTCCTCAATTCTTGCCGCCATGGAGCGCATCCGCGCCGCCCTGCCCGCCGCCGAGGACGCCTAGACGGCACCCCCGATTAATTAGCCCCGCTATTTCCCTGCAACCTATTGTGTGATTTGTGATCACATATTACGCTTGAGTGAGACGCCGCACATCGGCGCATTGTTGTCGCACCGGCCATCGGGCCACCTTAGGTTTCGCTGCATTGTCAGCAACCGCCATCTGGAACACACAACACCATTCAGCAAGGGAATTCTCACCATGTCTGTTAATCTGCACGGCATCCTGACCGCACTCGTCGCCCCATTCGCCGCCGACGGCAGCCTCGATGAAGCAGCACTTCGCGCCCTCGTGGAGCGCAGCATCGCCGGAGGCGTCAACGGCCTGGTGGCCAACGGCTCCACCGGTGAATTCAGCGCCATGACCCACGAGGAGCGCATGCGCGTTGTCGAGGTAGTCATCGAGGCGGCCGCCGGACGCGTTCCGGTCGTCGCCCAGACCGGTGCCACCACCGCCCGCGAAGCCATCGAGCTGACCCAGCACGCCGAACGCTCCGGCGCGGACGTGGTCATGATCGTCACCCCGTACTACGAGCCGATCAGTGAAGAAGAGACCGTCGACTACCTCAAGACCGTGTGCGCCAGCGTCGAGCTGCCGGTCATGCTCTACAACATCCCGCCGGCCACCGGCATTAATCTGCACCCGGCGCTGGTGGCCCGCCTAGTAGCAGAGATCCCGAACGTGAAGTACATCAAGGACTCCTCTGCCAATATGGAACAGGCGGTGCAGCTGATCCACCACCATGCGGACCAGGTCAAGACCTTCGTCGGCTGGGACGTGCTCACCCTAGCAGGGCTGCTCGAAGGCGCGGAGGGCATCGTCGCCGGAGCTGCCAACGTCGTCCCCGAGGAACTTGCAGCTGTCTACGCTGCGGTGCAGGCAGGGGACCTGACGGCCGCGCGCAGCCGGTGGAACCGCGTCTACCCGGTGGTCGACGGGCTGATCACCGAACCGTTCATCCCCGCCATCAAGGCGGCGCTGCGCCTCAAGGGCGAGGACTACGGCCAGCCGCGTCTGCCGATCCACCCAGCCAGCGAAGAAACCACAGCACGTATCGCGGGACTGCTCGATGAGCTGTCCGCCGCAGCGGTAGCGAACTAAGGGGGGCGACATGCAGAGCACCGAACTCTTACTGCCGCCGGCCAAGCACTTCGTCAACGGCGAGTTCATCGACGGCACCGACTTTTTCAGCGTTCTTGACCCGAGTACCGAGCGGGCGGTGCTCGATGTGCCGCGGGCCGGCGTGCAAGACGTCGATGCCGCGGTGGCGGCCGCCAAACGGGCATTCACCACCTGGGGCCGCACCCTGCCCGGTGAACGCGCCGCGGTGCTGCTGAAGATCGCGGACCGGCTCGAAGCGCACCAGCAGGAATTGATGGCGCTTGAGTCGCTGAACACCGGAAAGCCCGCCGCCGTGGCGCAGGACGACGTGGCATCGGCCATCGACTCCTTCCGCTTCATGGCAGGAGCCCTGCGCTCCGGCACCAGCCTGTCGGCAGGCGAATACGCCAAGGACCACTTCTCGGTGATTGTGCGCGAGCCGCTGGGCGTGGTCGGCGCCGTCACCCCGTGGAACTACCCGCTGCTCATGGGCGTGTGGAAGATCGCCCCGATCCTCGCCGCCGGCAACACGCTGGTGCTCAAGCCCTCGGAAACCACCCCGCTGAGCACCCTGAAGTTCGCGGAACTCACCGCCGACCTGATGCCGGAAGGCGTGTTCAACGTGCTGACCGGCAGGGGATCGGTCATCGGCACCAGGCTCAGCGAGCACCCGGACGTCGCCATGGTCGCGCTGACCGGTTCGGTGGGCAGCGGCGTCTCGGTGGCAAGCGTGGCCGCCCAGTCGGTGAAGCGGGTTCACCTGGAACTAGGCGGCAAGGCCCCGGTGCTGGTCTTCGAGGACGCAGACATCGACGCGGCGGTCGACGGGCTGCGCGCCGCAGGCTACTGGAACTCCGGGCAGGAGTGCGGGGCGGCCTGCCGCGTGCTGGTCCACGAATCCATCGCCGAAGAATTCACCGCCAAGCTCGGCGCGGCGGTGGCCACCCTGGCCGTCGGGGCACCCGACGAGGGCGAGAGCGTGGAGCTCGGTCCGATGATCTCCCGTGCCCATTACGAGCGCGTGCTGGCGCACCTGAGCAAGGCGGAAGCTGAAGGCGCACGCTTTGTCACCGGCGGCGGCCCCGTCGAGCGCACCGGCTACTTCATTGAACCGACGGTAATCGCAGCCCCTCGCGGGGCCTCCTGCACCCAGGAGGAGATTTTCGGTCCGGTGGTGTCGGTGGAAACCTTCGCCACGGAGGCCGAGGCGATCGAACGCGCCAACGAGGTGCCCTTCGGGCTGGCCGCCTCGGTGTGGACCAAGGATGCCCAGCGCAGCCACGATGTGGCATCGCGCATCGACGCCGGCACCGTCTGGGTGAACTCCCACCTAGCGCTGGCCACCGAAATGCCCTGGGGCGGGTTCAAGGGCTCGGGCTACGGGCGGGACCTGTCGGCCTACGCCATCGACGACTATTCGCGCACCAAGCATGTAATGCACCATACGGGCCGCTGACGCCGATCGCACGTGTGGATTCAGCAGGATGCATTCGACGGCGTGCTTCCCCTGGAACCCATCTGCGCTTGCGTCAGCTCCGAGAGGTAGTCCGCGAAGCCGCCTTTCAGCCGCCCGGACAGGCGCCCGGAGGTCACAGCATGAAGCCGGTCGGTAGCCACCACTTCAAGGCCATGGTTGCGCAAGCGTTGCACCAGCTCCACGTCCTCGCCGGCGCTCAGCGGTGCAAATCCTCCGGCCCGCAAGTAGGCTGCAGCGCTGAATCCGAGATTCGCTCCGTGGATATGCGGGTGCCCGGCGGACAACGTGTACTCGCGGTGCCAATTGGCAAAGATCTGCTGCGGCACTTCGTCGCGGTCGGGCTCCACGGTGCCGGTGACAACTTCGGCACCCGCGGCGTAGGCCTCGGCGAAGCCGCTCAACCAGTGTTCCGGAACCCTGGTATCGGCGTCGGTGCAGGCGATCCACAGGCGCGCGGGATCTGCCGTGTCGCTGAAGGACTGCAGTGCGTACTCAATGCCCAACGCCCTGCTGGACCCGACGTTTCTGAACTGCGCAGCCAAGATCCGCAGCATGGCTCCCTTGCAGCCGGTGTTTCGCGCCGTGCGCTCGGTGCCATCGGTGCAGGAATCGAGCAGCAGCGTCACCTGAACCTGGAGCTGCGGGTGAAGTTCATGCAGGTTGGCCGTGCTGGCCGCCACCGAGCGAAGACAGTCGGCGATCCGCTGCTCCTCATTGTGTGCGGGAATCACCACGAGGATTCCCTTCAGTTCTCTAGCCATCACCGACCCCGGGCTTGCGAAGGACTTCGAGTAAGAAGTCGGGCTCTTCGTGGAGCACCACGCGAGGCCAATTCAGTCGGTGCGCGATGCGGTGGACGTCACGTCCATCCAGCGGCCATCCTTCAATCGGGTGCAGCCAGTGGCACAGGAGCAAATCTCCCCCTGCCCGGAGCGTCTGGCTGCTGTGATACAGCAGTTCGGCGAGCTCATCGGCTGCAAGGAAGTAGCCGATCTCGCTGAGGACGACGAGATCTACGCTGTCTGGGTCCAGATCGGGCCACTGTGCCGGCAGGTTGGCTTGAAGCAATTCAACCCGCTGCATTCCCGAGGTTTCCCTGTGTGCGTGTTCCAGCGCAGATTGGCTGGAGTCGATGCCGAGCAGCGCATCGCACCGCCTGCCGAGGGCGGCTGTCTGAATGCCGATCGAGCACCCCAGCTCAAGTGCGGAGCTGTAGCGCTCCCGGGGGAGGGAGGCCAGTAAAATTCTGCGTTTGCGCTGTTCATAGGCGCTGGACCGGTAGTTCCAGGGATCCGGCCTAGCTTGATAGAGCTGCTCGAACACAATCTCTGCTGTGGCGGCGTCCCGGTGCCCCGGCCTGGTCAACCTGAAAAATTCCTGCGGTCGAGCAAAGTGCGCTAGGAACTCGGGGCTCAGGAGTGCTTCGTCGCCCGGTTCATTTGATAGTGGCTGCGTTTGCGAGGTGTGCTCCGACAGGGCGGCGGATTTGCGCTGCAACATAGACTCATCTAGCGGCAGCTGGTACCAGTGACGCCATTGCTCCTGCTCTTCCGGGGCGGCCCAGTGCCAGTACCACAGCGGAAACTCCAGATGGACGATCCCCGATTCTTGTGCCGCCTGCGCAGCGCTTTCGCCCACCGTCTCATGATCGCTGTGCCCGTCTCCGCGGTAGGTGCTGGCGATCAGGCAATCACCGCCCGCCGCTTCGGCACGCAGGATGGCGTCCAGCTTTCCTCGATGCTCGGCGAGCTTTCCGTCGGGCAGGCCAAGCGAGCGAAGGCAGATCCCCTTTCCGCTGGCATCAAGATCGATGGCTGCGATGGCTTGAACGAGTTCAGCCACACGCCGCTCGGAGAGCTGCTTCGGGCAAAGCGTGGGGGAATGCGGATGGGAGGCTTCTCCATTGCTGCACAGGATAAGTTCTACCTCCATTCCGCTGCGCTGGGCTTGCTGAATCAGCCCGGCAGTGCCGAGGGTTTCATCATCCGGGTGTGCCGCCACCACGATCAGCCGACGTGCGTCGCCGAAAATTTCCTGCAGCGGCAAAAGTTCCAGATTCTGCAACCCCTGCCGGTCCCATGCGGCAGCGGTGGTGCCCGCATCTAGATGACTAAAGTTCACCATGGGTTCACCCCGGTCTCCTGCGTCTCTTCCAGCAGTATGCTCCCCAGCGCCGCCTCGTCCCGGGCGGCGTGGTGCTGACGCAGGTAAATGCTCAGGTCTGCCACCCGGCGCGCATGATTTTCATCGAGACTCAGCGGCCCGGGTCCGGTGGCGTGGGCACTGATCTGTAGCATGCGCTCGCATATACCGGCGATCTGGCCCCTGACTTCGGAAGCCTGTCGTGGCCCCAACTGCAGTGCATCGGCTTGTTCCGCGGCCCTGAAGAGCGTCGCTGCTCCCGAAGCCAGCAGGGTATCGGCCTCCCCAAGCCAGGACAGGGCCAACTGGTCCGGGGCCCGACGCTGGGCGCTGTGGAAGAGGTGCCGGAACAGTCCCACGGCACCGCCAAACCAGCAGGCGGCCACCCCGACGCCGCCCACAGCAAACCCTGTGCGTTTCAGGTACCAGTCGACCTCGCCGACTGGTTCGGCGGAAACCTGCTCAAAATGCACCGGCACGCTGGGGATGGACGCCAGTCCGCGGCTGACCCATGCTGTAGCGGCGGGCTGCACCCCCGGATCATCAAGCCGGACGGTGAAGAGGCGCCGTCCGCCGGGAACATGGGCGCTGAGCAGTGCGTGTGTGAGGTCGCCCGCGAGCGAACACCAAGGTTTATCCCCGTTCAACTGCCAGCGTCCCCGATGCTCGGAGGCTTCAAGACGCAGCCCGGGACCTTCGGCGGCAAAGACTCCCCAGGTTGTGCCGGGATGCCAGGGCAGACCCGCTTGCTCCAAGATGGCTGCCGCGTCGAAATGCGGCTCCAGAGCTCTGGCCGCGACAAGGTCTTGTGCGGCCACCGACGCGAAGAACTCCCACAGTGCCCCGGTGCCGCCGCGGCCCGGCGTCGGGGGAGTCGCAGGGTACTGACGCAATGCGTCGAGAGTAGGTTGCGCAGCTCCTTCGCTAGTGCACACCGCATCCCATAACGAATCCGAGGCTGACTGGACGGCGGGATTGGTGCGGCCCCAACTTTTCGCTGCTGCGCCGGAAAAACTGACTGCCTTAACCTTCACTGCGGCTCCTTGCTCGTTTGCCGGTCAGTCTAGAACAGCACTAGTCGGCGGCGGTGAAGCCTGAAAGTTTCCGCAGAGCCGGAAATGAACATTTGCGATGATTCGTCCCAAGGGCAATGCCCGTAGGCTTAAACCAAGATATTTTTCGACAGAAGGACGACCATGGCCAACAAGAAGCGTCAAAGCAAGAAGAACTCGGGCCCGGGTAACCCTGCCAAGGCTGCCCCGCGCGGGCGCAGCGTGCACCGCATCCAGGCCCAGCAGGGCATCGACGCGCTGCGCGATGACTATGTGCGCTGGGTTGCCGCCCAGGTTCCCGGGTTCTCCACCGCCGACGCCGCCCAGGCATCGGAGATCCAGCTGGAGGTGGTGCAGGCGGTGATCGGCGACTACGCCGAGGCCGCCCGCAGCGCGCAGATCTTCAACATCGACGCCGAGGTCTTCGGCGAGGCGCTGGCGCAGTTCCTGATCGCCCTGCCCGACGAGGTGGCTCCGGAGCCGATCTTCACCACCTGGCTCGACTTCCTCAGCTTCATCGAAGAGCACGAGCTCTGGGAGGGCGATCAGGAGGACTACGAGGAGCTGCGCGAAATGCTCGAGGATGCGCTGGAAGGCTTTGCCCAGGGCGACGCGGAGATCTGCGAGCTGCTGCGCGCCACCGAACTGTTCGCCAAGGTCAAGTCCTTTGCGCTGGCGCTGGGGGATGGCATCGACGTCTCCGACTTCTCCGAGTCGAGCAACGCACCGCGCGCCCGGGTGCTTGAGGCCATGGGCGTCGACCCCGACTCCATCGAAGAGGACGCCCCGGCCCCGCTGGTCTTCAACTACGTCTGGAACGCAGCGATGATGTCCGTGGTTGAAACCGAGGGCGAGAAGATCGTGCGCGACGACGAGGCATTTGCGGCATTCGTCGAGGGCGAGGACGCCGTCAGCGCCCAGCTCCTTTTCGAGATGGCGGTCGGCGCGGTGCAGGGCCACCTGAACCCGACCATGGACGACACCCTGCGCGACGAGGCCCACTACCTGGTGCTGCGCAACCTGCTGGTCACCGCCTCCACCGGGCGCGAGGGAGACATGGATGGACTGCGCCGCAACGTCGGGCCGAAGATCTACGACCAGGTTCTCCCCGAAGCGCAGGCAGCTATGGCGTCCCTGGCATCCTTTGGGCTGCTGGAGTTGAACGACGGGGCCTACAGCATTGACGAGCGCCTGACGCCAATCATCTCGGCGGGCATCAGCGAAGTAGAGGCATTCTTCGAGGAAGCCGAGTAGCATCCAGCGGGGCCGTGCGCGGCCCCGCTCTTGCTTTAGTAGGACATCAGCGCCTCGCGCAGCGCCACCTCGAAGGCGCGCACATGCTCCTCGGAGAGCCGCGCCGCACGTTCTTCATCCCCGTCGATCACCGCGTCCAGCAGGTCCAGATGTTCCTTGATGTGCTCGGTCAAATGCGGAAGTTTGTCCGCCACGGTGCACCAGATGCGCGTGCCGAGGTTGTTGTAGCGCACCAGCGAATCTTCCAGGTGCGGGTTCCCGCAGGCGCTGTAGATGCTGCGGTGCACCATCGAGTCGAAGGTCAGCAGGTCTTCGATGCTGCTTTCGGAATTGTCCCGTTCCTCGATTTCACGCGCCAGGCTGCGCAGGCTTTCGCGGGTTGCTTCATTGGCGGTGCGCGCGGCTCGGGCCGCCGCCATCGGCTCCAGCCCCTGGCGGATTTCTGAGATATAGCCCAGGTCGCTGATCTCTACACGCGTGGCGAAGGTGCCGCGCTTGGGGTAGCTGACCACCAGTTTGTCGATTTCCAGGCGTTTGAGCGCCTCGCGCAGCGGGGTGCGCCCGACGTTCAGCTCCTGCATCAACGCGTCCTCGCGAATCGGATCTCCCGGGGCGATGACAAGGGTGAGCAGCATCTGGCATAGCTGCTCGTAGGCGAAGTCAGCCATGGTGACCCCGGGCTGGCGCGTAGCTGCGATGGTTGACTGGCTCATGACGACCTCCTGATAACTTTTCGAAAAAGTCTTGACCTCAAAAATTCCTGTGACCTAGACTACATTGCAATTCATAATATATTAGTCGGATATCTTTCGAGTATATCGATAGGGAGTTGTCATGAGCGTACTAAACCTTTCCAGCCAGACCGAAGCGGCACAGGACGCGGGTCTGGACACCGAATTTGTGCTGACCGCCTCCTGCCTTGACCAGGTGGGCATCGTCGCCGGCGTCGCCGATTTCCTGTCATCGCGCGGCTTCAATATCAAGGAGCACCAGCAGTTCGACAACCGCGGAGTCGGTAAGGTGCACATCCGCACCGCCTTCACCACGCCCGAGCCGATCTCGGTCCAGGCGCTGGAAGCAGACTTCGCCGCCGTCGCGCAGCGCTTCGATATGAACTACCAACTGCGCGGCTCCCAGCCTACCCGCCTGCTGATCATGGTCTCCAAGGGAGGGCACTGCCTGAACGACCTGCTCTTCCGCTGGCGCCAGGGCGAGCTGAACGCCGAGATCGCACTCGTGGTCTCCAACCACGAGGACCTGCGCCAGATGGCGGAGGGCGCAGGCATTCCGTTCGTCCACGTGCCGATCACCAAGGACACCAAGGAGCAGGCCGAGGCCAAGCTGCTGGAACTGATCGACGAGCACGAGATCGACCTGGTGGTGCTGGCCCGCTACATGCAGATCCTCTCCGATGACTTGACCCGCAAGCTCGAGGGCCGCGCCATCAACATCCACCACTCCTTCCTGCCGGGCTTCAAGGGTGCCCGCCCCTACCACCAGGCCCACGACCGCGGCGTGAAGATGATCGGCGCCACCGCCCACTACGTCACCGCGGACCTCGACGAGGGCCCGATCATCGAACAGGAAGTGATCCGCGTGGACCACACCTACGACCCGCGCGCGCTCTCCCAGGTGGGCCGCACCGCAGAGTCCCAGGCCCTGTCCCGCGCGGTGCAGTGGCACTGCGAGTCCCGCGTCCTGCTCGACGGCACCAGCACCGTCGTCTTCCGCTAAAAACCACCAGCTTAGAACCTAATCAGGAGAAATAATGTCCAACGAGCAGCACATCGTCATCATCGGAGCCGGTATCGTCGGCACCAACCTGGCCGATGAACTGGTGGCACGGGGCCACAACAACATCACCGTCATCGAGCAGGGCCCGCTCACCCTGCCCGGCGGTTCCACCTCGCACGCTCCGGGTCTGGTCTTCCAGGCCAACCCTTCCCAGTCGATGATGAAGTTCGCGACCTACACCCGCGACAAGCTCGAAGCCATGGGCTGCTTCAACCCGGTGGGCGGCCTGGAGATCGCCACCACCGAAACCCGCCTGCGCGACCTGCGCCGCCGCCACGGCTACGTCAAGTCCACCGGCGTGGAAGCCTTCCTGCTCTCCGCCGAACAGTGCCTTGAAAAGTACCCGCTGCTCAACGCGGACAAGGTGCTTGGCGGCCTGTACGTCCCCACCGACGGCCTGGCCCTGGCCACCAAGCAGGTGGCGGCGCTGATTCAAAGCACCCAGGCCGCCGGCGTGGTCTACCGCGAGCAGACCGAGGTCACGAGCATCGCCAAGGAAGAGGGCAGGATCACCGGCGTCTGGCTGGGCGAGGAATTCCTGGCCGCTGACATCGTGGTCTCCTGCGCAGGCTTCTGGGGCGTGAACGTCGGCGAGATGGTGGGCGTGGACATCCCGCTGCTGCCGCTGGCCCACCAGTACGCCAAGACCACCAAGGTCGCCGGGCTTGAGGGCCGCAACGAGCTGCCCAACGGCGCTTCCCTGCCGATCCTGCGCTACCAGGACCAAGACCTGTACTACCGCGAGCACGGGGACCGCTATGGCATCGGCTCCTACGCCCACAAGCCGATGCCGTCGCCGGTGAACAAGCTGCCCAAGATCGCCGCAGCCGACTACACCGAAGAAAACATGCCATCGAGCCTGGAATTCACCATGGAGGACTTCCTGCCCGCCTGGGAGGCCTCGCAGGAGATCCTGCCGGACCTGGCGGACACCGAGATCGAGCACGGCTTCAACGGCATCTTCTCCTTCACCTCCGACGGCGGCTCGCTGGTCGGACAGTCCCCGAAGGTCCAGGGCTTCTACATGGCCGAGGCAGTGTGGGTGACCCACTCCGGCGGCATCGCCCGCGCCGTGGCAGAGCTGATCACCGAAGGCCGCAGCTCCATCGACCTGGGCGACAGCGACGTCAACCGCTTTGAGGACGTCCAGCTGGCACCGAGCTTCGTGGACGAGACCTCGGCGCAGAACTTCGTGGAGATCTACGACGTACGCCACCCGCTGGAGCCACGTCTGGCCCTGCGCGACCTGCGCGTCTCGCCGTTCCATGCCCGCCAGCGCGAGCAGCAGGCATTCTTCCTGGAGGGCGGCGGCTGGGAGCGCCCCTACTGGTACGAGTCCAACGCCAAGTACCTCAAGGACCTGCCGGAGGACTGGAAGGAGCCGCTGCGCGATACCTGGTCCGCGAAGTTCCACTCGCCGATCGTCGCCGTGGAAGCCTGGAAGACCCGCACCGCAGTGGCCATGTACGACATGACCCCGCTCAAGCGCTTCGAGATCTCCGGCCCGGGCGCCGCGGCCATGCTGCACCGCCTGAGTACCGGCAACGCCAAGAAGTCCGTCGGCTCGGTGACCTACACCCTGCTGCTGGACGAGGCCGGCGGCATCCGCAGCGACATCACCATCGCCCGCCTGGAGGAGAACACCTTCCAGGTCGGTGCCAACGGCAACATCGACCTTGCCTACTTCACCGTCGAGGCCGAGGCGCAGAACTCCGGCAAGATCCCCGGCGGCTGGGTGCAGGTACGCGACATCACCGGCGGCACCTGCTGCATCGGCCTGTGGGGCCCGCAGGCCCGCAAGGTCATCGAGAAGCTGTCCGACGACGACTTCAGCAACGAGGGCCTGAAGTACTTCCGCTCCACCAAGGCCCACATCGCCGGAGTGCCGGTCAGCGCCTGGCGCCTGTCTTACGTCGGCGAGCTCGGCTGGGAAATCTACACCACTGCGGATAACGGCCAGCGCCTCTGGGACGTCTTGTTCGAGGCCGGCCGCGAATTCGGCATCATCCCCGCCGGCCGCGCGGCCTTCGCCTCGCTGCGCCTGGAGAAGGGCTACCGCTCCTGGGGCTCGGACATGAACACCGAGTACAACCCCTACGAGGCAGGCCTTGACTTCGCCATCGCCAAGAAGAAGGAAGAGGACTTCGTGGGCAAGGCGGCCCTGGCGGAAATCGCCAAGCAGCCGGTCACCAAGAAGCTGCGCTGCCTGGTGCTGGACTCCCCGAACCAGGTCGTCCTGGGCAAGGAGCCGGTCTACGCGGGCGATGACGTCGTCGGCTACGTGACCAGCGCCGCCTTCGGCTTCACCGTGGGCCGCCCGATCGCCTACTCCTACCTGCCTGCCAGCTACGAGTTCGGCGATAAGGTTCAGATCGACTACTTCGGCCAGCGCCTGTCCGCCACCGTGACCCAGGATCCGCTGTACGATCCGCAGATGAAGCGCCTGCGCGACATCCAGGACGCACCGGTGGCTGAAAAGGTGTCGGTGTAACGGTGCCAGTCATTTCCGATCTCTCGATCCAGGACTACCTGGCCGGGCTGTCATCCAACGAACCGACCCCGGGCGGAGGTGCGGCCGCCGGGCTGCACCTCGCCCAGGGGGCGGCCCTGGTGGCCATGGTCGCGCGCTTCTCCACCGGAACCCGCTATCGCGACGTCGAAGAGCGGGCACTGGAAATCGCCCGCCTCGCTGACGAGCTGCGCGAAGGTGCGGTGCAGGTGGCGCAGGACGACCAGCTGGTCTTCGCGCAGGTCATTGCGGCCTACCGGCTGCCGCGGGGCGACGACGAACAGCGCGCCGCCCGCGCCGAGGCCATCGAGGACGCCACCATCAAGGCCTCCATGCCGCAGTTTGAATCGGTGTCCCTCGCGGAGCAGATCCTTGCCCTGGCCGAGGAACTGGTGAAAATCGGCAACCGCAGCGTGCTCAGCGACGTGGCAGCCGCCGCGGAGGCGGCCCGGGCCGCCCTGGGCACCGCGGTAGTGACCATGGAAATCAACGCCAACTCGTTGAAGACCCAGGCGCTGCGGCTCAAGCTCGCGGAGGCGGTGACCGAGGCCGAGGAGGATATGGCCCTGGCTGAGACGATCAGCCGCAAGGTGCGCAAGGAGCTGGCGCAATGAGTTCACAGCTGCTCACCGGCCTGCCGGTGGCCAAGAACCTGCGGGCCGACACCGCGCGGAACATCAAGGCGCTGTCCGGCACCGGGGTGGTCCCCAAGCTGGCGGTGGTGCTTGCCACCGACAACGAGTCCACCGCCTGGTACGTGCGCTCCATCGTGCGCCAGGCGGCCGAGTCGGCGGTGCACTGCGACGTGGTCGACCTCGGGCCCCAGGCTTCGGGGTGGCAGCTGCAGGAAGCACTGCAGGCGCTCGCCGAAGACCGAGCGGTGCACGGCATCATCCTGCAGACGCCGCTGCCTGCAGGGGTCGACGCGGCCGCTCTGGCGGCGCTGATCCCGCCGCACAAGGACATCGACGGGGCCAACCCGGAGAGCCTTGGCCGCTTGGCCGCCGGGCTGCCTGCCTATGCCGCGACCACCGCCCAGGCGGCGATCGAGGTCCTGGAGCACTACCAGGTGCCGCTGGCTGGCGAGCACGTGACGGTGATCGGCCGCTCGATGGTCGTCGGCAAGCCGCTGGCGCAGCTGCTGCTGGCGCGCGACGCCACCGTCACCACCTGCCATTCGCGCACCAAGGCGCTGGCAAGCCACACCAAGGCTTCCTCGGTCGTGGTGGTCGCCGCGGGCAAGGCGGGGCTGCTGACGGGCGCCGAACTGCATGAGGGCAGCGTGGTCGTCGACGTCGGCACCAATGTCGACGAGGCGGGCCGCCTCATTGGAGATGTCCATACGGAAAGTGTGCTGCCGGTTGCCAGGGCTCTGAGCCCGGTGCCGGGAGGGGTTGGTACTGTGACCACCTCGCTGCTGATGCTGCGCACTTCTCAGGCGGCGTTGGACACGCTTGTGGCCAGCGGTCAACCCGTCTGATCTCCGTATGGAATAACAGGAAGACCGTCGTGAACTTGGGTAGGTTCACGACGGTCTTCCGCTATGTTCCGAGCAATCACGGTGTCTCATAATTCGTATAGATCCTTCTCGAATAGTGGGCAAAAATCTATGCTTGAAAGATGACTATTCGAACGCCGGATTTGAGCCTCTTGTGAACGTCGAGTGGTTGGAATCTCGGCGTGACCAGTGGTTGTTGCCGACGTGCGCTGGCTACCTTGACGGATCCTCCGGAGCAGAAGAATATCGCCGCGGACATATTCCAGGTGCGGTCTTCGTCGACCTGGACCGCTGGCTCTCGGCGGAATCCGGGTCGCAAGGTCTTAACCCGCCGCCCAGCCCCGAGGTATTTGCGCAGGGCCTGGGCTTGCTGGGAATTGGCGACGAGTCGACGGTTGTCGCCTATGACGACGCAGGGGGAGTGATTGCTGCACGGCTTGTGTGGATGCTGCGCGCCATTGGCCGAAGCGCCGCATTGCTCGACGGGGGAATTTCCTCCTGGGGTGGACCATTGGAAACCGGGGCTCCCGAACCCTCCTCGGTGCAGTTCTCAGTTGCGGCTTGGCCGGAATCCATGCTGGCAAGCGCCGATGTTGTTGAACGGTTCACCGGGCCGGTTGTCGACGCGCGCAACCCCGACCGGTTTGACGGCAGTCTTCAGGTGCCCAGCGACCGGCTGCCCGGGCATATTCCGGGCGCGGTCAATGTGCCCTGCCGCAACAATCTCGATGCCGCAGGTCGGCTCCTGCCGGCGGCGCAATTGCGTGAAAATTTTGAGCGAGCGGGCATCGTGGACGCCTCGCAGACTATTTCCTATTGCGGTTCAGGCGTCACCGCGTGTCACAACCTTCTGACCATGGAGCACATTGGATTGGGGCGTGGTCGGCTTTATCCCGGGGGCTGGTCGCACTATGCGGCGCTGGAAGGGCGCACCGCGGAATTGTAAAACCGTTTCTGCATCAGCGCCCTGCTTTACGGGGCGAATGCGTCTTGTGCCCCCGAGTTTCCATCCGAGGTGGAAGGAAAATTCTCAGATTAAATTCGAATATATTTTCTAGTAATGAGAGTATACTAGAAACATGTCCGAAGCAATGGCGCTAAGACATCGCCCACCCCAGACACCCCTGCAGCGGCGGCTGACCGAACTGCGGCAGGAGGTTCACGCCCTGACCATGGAGTTGTTGGAGGCGGGGGACGCGACCGACCTGTTGGGCGGGGTCAACGAGCTGCAGTCCACGATCGCCGCGTTCCACTACCTGCAGGCGGCGTTGAGTCATCAGGCCGAAAAGCGGATCTGCTATGACCATGAAGAGCGCGGGGTCCATATTGACTATCCTGCGACCGGTGCTGCCAGCAGTGTCGCGCTAGCCCGCCGTCAGGCCCCGCAGGGGTTTATGGCCAAGCTGGCAGGGTATCGGATCCTCTTTGAAGACACCCCCAACCTCGCAGGCACCTACGCCACCGGCGCGTTGGACGAAGATCGCATCGACATCGTCCTGACCGAGCTGGGACGGGTCAAGGCCGCGCAGCGGCAGGACTTTGACGTGTTCTACGGTGAGAATCCTGATCTGTTCACGAACAAGGGCCCGGGCAAGGTCCGCGAAACCGTCCGGGAGTTCACGCTCCCGTTGATGGATGATGACGAAGCGGTCAAGCTGCAGGACGCGGCGGATAAGCAGTATGTGCGGTTCTACCGTGACGGGGCTTCGATCCGTTTCAGCGGCAGCCTTCCCTCGGTGCTGGGGGTAGCGTTGCGGGAGCACCTGCGCCATGAATCCTTCCAGGCTAAGCAGCAAGGTGATCCTCGCACGCGGGCGCAGATTGAAGCGTCAGCCTTGGTGGGGAACCTCGTGGCCGGGCAGCATCGCAAGCTGCCGCTGAGGTTGAACCTGAGTTTGATCATGACCGATCGGTCCTTGTTTATGGGGAAGAAGCAGCCGGCCTATCTGGAGGGGTATGGGTATATTTCTTCCCAGGTGGCCAGGGAGCTGGTGGCGGGGTCCTTTGATGGGGTCGGCACCGATATTCGCAAGCTGCGTGAGGGTGAGTATCAGGATTACCTGGAGAATCTGGAGACGGTGACCGAGATGGTCCGGTTGTATACCGCTCCGGGTGGGAGTGAGTTGGTGGCGATGGATTCGAAGGCCAGGTTGTTCCCGCCGAAGTTGAAGCGGTTTATCCGGGTGCGTGACCGGAATTGTCGTACCCCGTTTTGTGATGGGATGGCGACTGAGGCCGATCATATTGTGCAGCATCATTTGGGTGGTGCGACGGATGCTGATAATTCTGCTGGCCGGTGTCCTATTTGTAATAAGGCGAAGGAGAAGTGGGGGTGGAATGAGTATGTGGGGTTGGCGCATCCGCAGACGATGGTGATTGAGAATGCTGGGATGCGGTTTGTGTCGCAGGCTCCGCCGGTGTCGGGGTATGTGCAGGCGGTGTTTCCTGAGTTGAAGGTGCGGCATGGGTGGTGGCGTGCGGTGCAGGAGCGGTTGAATGATGCTGCGTAGGGGATGTGGTGGGCGCTCACGTGGGTGAGCGCCCTTTTTGTTGCGTCTATTAGCTCGCGGGAAAGCGGCCCTGGCGGCCGGAATTGATCAAGGGGAATCGAAGAGGCGACTCAAATGCTTATCGATGGCTGCAAGTGCCGCAGATGGTTCGATGACCTTCAGGTCTAGGAGCGGGGCGAGGCCGCTCAAGGCAAGGATCAGGTCGGTTTCGATGGCTGGATCGCAAGTGGAGCTCAACTGTCCATTATCTATCGCCTGTCGGATGAGCTGTTCAACCATTGCGCGTCCTGCGCGCATCTGATTGCCAACCTGGTCGCGTAGTGACGAATCGTGCATGGCTTCGAGAACGTAGGCCGCGTTCATTCGGCTGGTTGCACGGGAGTCGGGTTGCAGAGGCAGTAGATCGACAACTACAAGGCGCAGCACCTCGCGTGGATGCGGCTCAGGACCAAGCGCAGCCAACCCTTGAGCGACGCGATGAGATGACTGCTCGGAAGCAAACTCCATCGCAAAGGCGAGCATCTCGGCACGCGATGAGAAGTAATGTTGAAGCTGACCCAGCGACACCTTGGCCTCGCTCGCCACCTCGCGCATGGTCGTTCTTGCCCAGCCCTTCTGATCAACAACCTGCCACAACGCGTGCGCTATCAATTCGCGTCGCTCACGGTGATCTACCTGCTTCGGCATCTCATCTCCTTTTTCAATACACGTGTAATAATACAGGTGACTTAAGAATTGGAAAGGAATGGTCATGGCGGAATCGAATTCAATTCAGCCACTCATGTTCTGCAATCCCTCAGCCTTCGTGTATGACACAGAAACGATCATTGCGCTGCTCGCCGACGTGCAAATACGTAGGGCGATCAAACGCGGTGAATTCGACAATCTACCGGGCAGCGGCAAACCGATCGATATTTCGGATGCTCACGACCCCGATTGGTGGTTCAAAAGCCTGGTGAAGCGCGAGGGACTGGCGCTGCTGCCTCCGTCCATTCAACTACGCAAAGACGACGCGGCATTGGACGAGGTCCTTGACCAGCTTCCGACCACGGCGGCAGTGCGCCGTGAGGTCGAGGAGTTCAACGAGCGCGTCATCCGCGCAAGGTATCTTCTCCCAGATGGCCCGCCCCTGACCACCATGCCGCGAGATGTTGAAATCGCGGTCGCCGCATGGGCGGAGCGTCGGGCCGCTAGAACAGCGATGGCCCGTCAGAAAGCTATTGAAGAGGAGCGAGAACGCGAAGAACTGATGCGAAACAAGCGTCGCCGGTTCTTTTCTAGGCGTGGCAGGGGCCGCTCTCGGCGCGACGCTGAAAACTGATTCTGCCGGATCGGGGAAACAAAAAATCAGCCCTTGCGGGTGGCGATGTTCGCCGCCCGCAAGGGCTGAAATTATGCGTCGATGACCAGGTCGGTCTTTGCCGTGGAGCAGCAGGCCAGGAACTTGCCAGCTGCCACCTCGCGGGCGCGGATTCCGCCTTGGTGGTTCATCTCAATCTCACCTGAGACCTTAACTACCTTGCAGGAACCGCACATTCCTTCCTGGCAGTTCGTTGCAATACGCACGCCAGCACGCTTTGCAATGGGAAGGATCTTCTGGTCCGGGTCGATCTTCACCTTCAAACCGGTCTTGAGGAATGACAGTGTCAATGTTCCCTCGCCGACGGTCTTGAAGGCAGAATCATCCACCGGCCCATCAGGATCGGTCTTTCCGGATGCTTCGGCTGAACCAGAATCTTCCGCACCGGTCTCATCCGGGAAGGCGCCGCCCTTGGCGACTTCCAGCGGGAGGCCGGCCGCCTCCACCACGCCGTCCTTATCGAATGCCGGCTCGTAGAGTTCAAGCTCCACCGGTTGATTCTCAAAGTACTCTTCGGTGGAGTCGGCAAGTTCATCTGCCAGCTCTCCTGCGAGTTCCTCGGCGATCGCAACTTCCTGCTGGTACTCAAGCAGGGTCTTGCGGTCGCCGGAGAAGAATTCCATGTGGATGGAGGTCTCGTCGACGCCAACCTGCTTCAGCAGCTCAGCGGCGTTGTTCAGGTAGCCCTCCGGACCGCAGGCGTAGACCTGGCGTCCGTTGGCATCCGGTGCCACCTGCTCGATCATCTGGCTGGTAAGTCGTCCAAGCATCCACTCCCACTTCTCGGGAACGTTGCGGTCGCCCAGGGACCAGAAGACCTGAATGCGCTCGTCTACCGATGCGAGGTATTCCAGCTCCTTGGCGAAAGCGAACTGTCCCGCCTGTGCGCCGTGGTACAGCACCACGACGTCTGCCTGGCCCGGCAGGCTGTGGATGGTGCGCAGCATCGACATGATCGGCGTGATGCCGGCACCCGCAGCCAGGAACAGGAAGCGAGCTCGACGCTCAACATCCGGAAGGTGGAACGCCCCCACGGGGCCGAGCACGTCGAGCACGGTACCAGGACGGACGTTCTCGTGGACCCAGGGTGAAACTTCGCCCATATGGTCGCGCTTCACGCTGATGCTGAAGGTCCAGGGCTCGGTTGGCGCACTCGAAATCGAGTAGCTTCGATCCAATGGATCTTCGTCTTCGCCGTTGACCGGGAAGGCAAAATTCAGGTACTGGCCCGGGCGGAACGCCAGCGGCGCTCCGTCGGTGCGGCGGAAGACAAAGGTCATGATGTCGCCGAGGTCTGGGATGACCTCAACGCATTCAGCAGTGAATTCCTGGGGATGCCACGGACCCAGGGCGCGGGCTGCGCCTGCGGCTTGCTCGCTTGAGCTCAGCACGCGGTTCCACGGCATCTCCAAGCCCCGAATGCGATGGGTCTCCGGGGCCTGGATGCTTACGGTAGTGACTGTCATGCCAGGTGCTCCTGCATGCGCTGGGTGTACCAGTTGATGAATGCCTCAACCTGGTATTCGCTCTTCATGTAGGGACCCTGCTCGTAGTTCGGGCTGGCAGCACCCTGCTGGCACAGTTCGACGAACGCACGGTCCTGGATGTTGGTCTGCTTCCAGGTGTGGGTCAGTGCCTCGACATCGTAGTCGTCGCCCTCGACGGCGTCGTCGGCAACCAGCCAGGTGGTGCGGACCAGGGTCTTGCTTTCGGTGATCGGGAAGACGCTGAAGGTGACGATGTGGTCGCCTAGGAAGTGGAACCAGCTGTTTGGCTGCAGGTGCATGGAGCAGCGGCCGAGGCGGAAGTCGCGCAGATCGCCCAGGAGCTTCTTGGACAGGCGGCGACCGTCGGGGGAGAATGACTCGCCCTCGCCATCGAGTGGTTCGCGGGAGATGCGGATGCCCGCGATGCGGTTATCCAGCTCCTCGACTACCTCGTATGGCAGGCCGTAGCGGCGGCAGCGCTCTTCCAGGGCGCGCTCGGATTCCTTATTGCGCTCCCAAATTTCTTCCAGGTGCGGTGGAACCGTTTCTTCGGTCAGGCCCCAGGTGGGGAACAGCGAGCAGGCAAGTTCCGGGTGGCCGTCGCAGTGGTAGCACTCGCGGTTGTTCTCCATCACCAGCTTCCAGTTGCCCTCTTCGACGATGTTCTGCTGGTAGGCGATCTTGGTGCGGGCGATATCGTGCGGGGCCAGGTATGGCTCGAAGATTTTGGAGGTCTCGTCGAAGTCGGTTGGCGGCTCGTCGGCGATGCAGACGAAGATCAGGCCTGCGACGATACGGCTGTGAGCCTTCTTCAGGCCGAAGCAGCTCTTGTCGAAGTTCATTTCACCCGGTGCGGAGGCGTGGATTAGGTCGCCCTCCGAGGAGTAGGTCCACGAGTGGTAGCCGCAGACCAGGTTGCCGGTGGTGCCGGACTCTGCAGTCAGTACGCGGGCTCCGCGGTGGCGGCAGACGTTGTGCATCACGTTGACGCCGCCTTCATCGTTGCGCAGAACGATCAAAGAGATCGGGCCGTACTCGACGGTGACGTAGTCGCCTGGCTCCGGAAGCTCAGCGACGCTGGCGGCAAAGAGCCAGTGGTTGCTGAAGATTCCTTCCATGTCCATCTTGAAGATCGTAGGGTCCGTGTAGAACGGGGCTTCAAGCGAGTAGCCTGCGCGGCGGTTGTTAAATAGCTCTTTTGCGTTCTCTAGAGCTTCTGCTGGCAGGCCTGCAGTGAGTCTGCCCTTCTGGGTGCGCGGCGCTGGGGCTGAAACGGACATGTGGTAACTCCTAGGCAAAGCTGAATTTCCGGCGGGATGCCTGCGATGCAGACGTGCGGGGGTCTATGGCGTGAAGCCACGAAATGATGTTATACGAATCACAATATGTCCTGATATATGACAAGAAAAGCGTAAGAATTTGGAGGAAGTCGTGCAAAATATCTGCATGATCGATCAGCGCCTCAAAACCTTGAGGATTTTTGCCAATTGCGGCACCGTCGCCGCTACCGCGGAGCTCACCGGATACTCTCCATCGGCTGTTTCTGCGCAGCTTCGTGAACTGCAGCGAAGCCTTGGAATGCAGTTGCTGTCCAAGGAGGGACGCGGTGTAAGGCTCACCGCAGCCGGCCGGCAGCTTGTCCGCGGGGCGGACAAATTGGTTTCCGAATGGGAGCTGCTGCGCTCCTCCGCCCTGAATGCCGACGACCAGGTTCCAGCCCACCTGGGCCTAGGTGGCTTCTCTACCGCGGCAGCGCACCTGCTGGCTCCGCTGGCTCAGAACCTTCGGGTGAACCGCCCCTCGGTGGAAGTTGAGTTGGTCGAGGCCCATCCCGAACAGTGTCTGAATCTACTGGTTGCCGAAAGGATCGACCTCGCGGTCATCGTCGCCGCGCATGCGGGGCTGCAATCTGACGAGGATCCAAAATTCGAGCAGGTGACGCTGCTGAACGATCCGCTGGATGTCATCGTTCCCAATGACCACCCGTTGGCGGGCCGGTCGCATCTGCACCTGGAAGAACTTGCCGGCGAGCCATGGATCACCGACTCTGAGGGGTCGGTCTATCGCGCGCTGTTTACCGCCGCGTTTGCGGCGATCGGCCAAATGCCGCGCATCGCCCATCAGGCCAAGGAGTGGGAAACCATGTCGGCCTTCGTGGGTGCGGGGCTGGGCGTGGGATTGCTGCCGCGGCTTGCTGTCCTCAACGGGCTGGAAGGCGTGTCCCGGGTGCGCCTTGCCGGGGCGAATCATCCAACGCGCCGGATCGTTGCCGCGGTGCGCCGTGGATCTATGGGAGCTCCGTTGATTCGAGAGTCGCTGGAATTCCTGCAATCGGAAGCGTCCAGGATTCTGAAAGTGCGTTTGGCGGAAGGCGGATAATCGTTCGGGCCCACTTTGACTGCCATTCGAAAAGTGTCGATTAAAACCTTGACAGCTCCTGTGACGGCAGACACACTGATGTGTAGTCGACTAAAGGTATCCAACTAATATTTTAGAAGTAGGTGGTTCCCACATGGGTAACAAGGCAGTCAGCTACGCCGGTGCAGGCAAGGTCGAGGTCATTGACACTCCGTTCCCGGAGTTCATTCTGCGTGACGGACCGGGCGTTCATCCGGACAACATCGGCCGCCAGGTGAATCACGGCGTGATCATCAAAACCATCGCCACCAACATCTGTGGTTCGGACCAGCACATGGTGCGCGGCCGCACCACCGCACCAGAGGGCTTGATCCTCGGCCATGAAATCACCGGCGAGGTGGTTGAAGTCGGGCGAGACGTTGAGTTCTTGAAGGTTGGAGACATCATTTCGGTGCCTTTCAACATCTCCTGCGGCCGCTGCCGCAACTGTAAAGAGGGCCAGACCGGTATCTGCCTAAACGTCAACCCTGACCGCCCAGGCTCCGCCTATGGCTACGTTGACATGGGCGGATGGGTCGGAGGCCAGGCCGAGTACGTGTTGGTTCCCTACGCGGACTGGAACGCGCTGAAGTTCCCGGACCGCGATCAGGCCATGGAGAAGATCCTCGACCTGGCAATGCTGGCAGACATCTTCCCAACCGGCTTCCATGGCGCAGTCGGCGCCGGCGTCACCGTGGGCTCCACAGTGTACGTCGCAGGTGCTGGTCCGGTCGGCTTGGCTGCCGCGACTTCGGCACAGCTGCTGGGTGCAGCAGTGGTCATCGTCGGCGACCTGAATGAAGACCGCCTGGCCCAGGCCCGCAGCTTCGGCTGCGAAACCGTCAACGTATCGCTGGGCGACCCGGCAGGCCAGATCGAGCAGATCCTCGGCGTTCCAGAGGTCGACTGCGGCATCGACGCGGTGGGCTTCGAGGCCCGCGGCCACGGCCACGACGCTGGCAGGGAACAGCCCGCAACCGTGCTGAACTCGCTGATGGAGATCACCCGCGCCGGCGGTTCGCTGGGCATCCCGGGCCTCTACGTCACCGGCGATCCAGGAGCCGAGGACGAGGCAGCCCGCGTGGGCTCGCTGTCCATGCGCTTCGGCCTTGGATTCGCAAAGTCCCACACCTTCGTCACCGGCCAGTGCCCGGTTATGAAGTACAACCGCGGACTGATGCAGGCGATCTTGAATGACAAGGTATCCATCGCTAAGAACGTCAACGCTGCATCCATTTCCCTGGATAAGGCACCCGAGGGCTACGCGGCATTTGATGCTGGAGCGGCACAGAAGTTCGTCCTCGACCCACACGGCCTGATTCGGGCCTAACGATCGATACACGGAAAGGGCCGGCAACGCCCAGACGTTGCCGGCCCTTTCCGTAGCTGAAAACAACATGCCGTCTAGTAGGTTCCTGCCTTGCACCTTGGGTCAAGGCGCGGCATGAACATCAACTGACTATGTGCATTCCCTGAACTCGCAAAATTCCGGCGCGCATGAAGTCTTTACCGGAACTGGTGATCACCGTTCCCCAACGGATAAAGAAGAACGCAAATGAGCAAACGCGACGAGTCGCTTCAAGGTTTGGTCGGTGAATTACGTACCGCCCGAAAACGTCTAAACAGAAAATACAACCAATCCGGAACAGACTTCTGGGTGTTCGGAATCGCTGCAGCTGTTGTCGTAGCATTTATTATTTGGGGCGTCTCCACGCCCTCCGGGCTGGGCTCGGCAGCAAGTTCCGCCCTATCCTGGGTGATGACCAATACCGGTTGGGTATTCGTCATTGCCGGGGCAATTTTCGCCACCTTCGTGCTGGTGGTGGCGATCAAGAATTTCGGCAGAATCCCACTGGGACGCGACGGCGAAAAGCCGCAGTTCTCGACGGTGTCTTGGATTTCAATGATGTTCGCGGCCGGCATGGGCATCGGACTGGTGTTCTACGGCGTCGGCGAGCCGTTGTTTTTCTACATGTCCCCTCCGCCGGGAACGGTTGACGGCGAGACGACCAAGGCCCTGAGCACTGCCATGGGAACCACGCTGTTCCACTGGACCTTGTTCCCATGGGCCATGTACGCCATGGTTGGCCTGGGCATGGCCTACGGCAGCTATCGCCTGGGCCGCCCGCAGTTGTTTTCATCCATGTTCGTGTCCATTTTCGGCGATCGCGCAACGACCGGTTGGGGCGGGCGCATCATCAACATCCTGGCGATCTTGGCGACGCTGTTCGGTTCTGCCTGTTCGCTTGGTTTAGGCGCACTGCAAATCGGCGGCGGCATACAGTCGGCCGGTTTGGCACAGAATGTCGGCACAGGCTTCCTTGTTGTGATCATTGCGATCCTCACCGCGCTGTTCGTAGCATCGGCAGTCTCCGGTATCGAGCGCGGCATTCAGTGGCTTTCGAATATCAACATGGTGCTCGCGGTGATCATCGCACTGATCGTCTTCATCGGCGGTCCAACGCTCTTTATTCTGAACATTATCCCGAACGCAGTCGGCTCCTTCATCGCCGACCTACCGATGATGGCAGGGCGTACCGGCGTGGGCGACCAAGCAGTCGCCGATTGGCTGTCCTCGTGGACGGTGTTCTACTGGGCTTGGTGGATCTCCTGGTCGCCATTCGTGGGTATGTTCATGGCGCGGATCTCCCGGGGCCGCACCATCCGCCAGTTCGTCACCGGCGTGCTTTTGGTTCCTTCTGCAGTCACCTTGATCTGGTTCGCCATCTTCGGCGGCGGTGCCATTGGAATTCAGGAACGGGCAACGCTGGCAGGGGACACCGGCCAGAAGCTGGCCAATATTGTGGACGGCGCACCCGACATCAACTTCGATACGGTGCTCTTCGAGCTGTTTGACAGGCTGCCGTTGCCTTCGGTGATCTCCGTGATTCTGATGGTTGTCATGGTGCTGCTCATCGGCATCTTCTTCGTCACCGGTGCCGACTCGGCGTCCATCGTGATGGGTGGATTGAGTGAACGCGGTGCCGAGGAGCCAACCAAGAAATCCATCATCTTCTGGGGCGTTTCGATGGGAATCGTGGCCGCCGTGATGCTGATGGCTGGGGGAAATAAACCGGCCGAGGCGCTCAACGGTCTGAAGAACATCACCATCGTCTCCGCCTTGCCCTTCGTCCTGGTGATGCTGCTGCTTTGCGTGGCGATCTGGAAGGACCTGAGCCGCGACCCGTTGATCCTGCAGGACCGGGTGGTACGCGAGGTGCTGGAGAAATCGGTTTCGGACGGTGTGGACCGCCACGACGGTAGCGAATTCAGCCTGATGACTGCCGGAATCCCGATCGTTCAGAAAGCCAGCGAGCCGCAGATTCAGATTGAAGCTGACAGCGGGGAGCTGGAGATCTTGGACGCTGAGCTTGACGAAGGAAATACCACGTCGGTGGACCGATAAACCGGCTCCACTAGCAGAGCCCTCGACTCCCGGGTCGAGGGCTCTGGCGTACTACGAGTCAATATGTACGAGAGGGATATATTGTTTGAAGCCAAGGGTGAGAACGCCTTCGACTACCGCATGCACGAAGGTTCCGCGATGCGGGTCAGTCATCATTTCGGCGGCGCGACGCAGCTGCCGGTGGCCATCCAGACCTGGGTGATCCCTCCCGGCGGCTTCGAAGGCTACCACCGGCACGACCACGAGCTGCCGTTGACCGAGTTCTACCAGGTGCTTGAGGGCCAGGCCCGCATGCGGATCGCTGACCGGAAGTACGTGCTCGGCCCCGGTGACAGCGCGCTGGCCCCCGCCGGCATCGACCATGACTTGGTCAATACCGGCGAGGGTGAGCTGCGGGTACTGGTGGTGTGGGGGCCGCCGGGAGAATTCGACATGTCGCAGTTCGGATCGCACCGGCGTTCTGCGGAACTGAGAAGCAGTTAGAGTTTCTGCCGTGTAGCTATGCGGGTAAAGGTCTTGACCAGCATGAGCACCAGCAGCAGGACGCCGACGTAGCCGTTGATGACGTAGACGATGTTGACCATCTGGCTGAACGGAACCGCCAGCCCAATGGCGGTTCCCAGCACCGCCAGCGCGATGGTGGTGTATTTGAAGCGCGGCGTCTTATCGGGGAAGAATCTTGCCGACACGGTCCAGAGCAGCGGAACCGCAGTCGTGTAGATGCCGGCGAGGATCATGACCGAAATTCCGGAAGCCAGCACCGGACTGATATCGCGGGCGAGAACCAGCATCGGGATTTCCGTGCCCGCCACCTGCACGATGTTCGCGAGCAGTCCAAGGGCGACGATGATGCAGGCGACGGAAAACGCGACAGCTCCCAGGGCTCCGCCTGCTCCTGCTTCCTTTTTGCTCCGTGCGGTTTTGCCCAGCGCGGTGAGGAAGGCGGCGAGCCAGAGCATGCAGAATCCAACATAGGACAGGCCCGCCATGAACCAGTTGCTTGATGCCTGGGTGAGGTCCAGCGTGGGAATCAAAGCGTTCCCCTCGGCGATGCCCCCGGGATTCCGGATAATGCCCATGGCGCCCAGGGCAATGGCGACAATGACGATGACAGGCCCGATCTTGCCGATGACGTCGACCAGGGAACTGAGTCCAAACCACACGCTGGCGCCGACGAGTACCGCCAGACCGATGCCGCCGAGGTACTTTGAAAGCCCATAGTGCTCTTCAAAGACCGCCCCGGCGCCGGCGACCATGACGGTGAAGCTGAGGAAGACGAAGAGGATGGAAAAGTAGTCAAAGAAGACACCCAGGTATTTTCCGCAGTAATAGTGGAAGATCCGCGAAGGCTTCTCGAACTTCTTGGCCTGCCCGACGATGAAGAATTCGATGACCACATAGGTCATCAACGCCAGTACCAGGAGTCCTGTACCGAAAACGCCCCAATAACCGTAGGCGGTGAAATACTGCAGAATTTCCTGGCCGGTGGCAAAGCCTGAGCCGATGAGGAAGGCGATGATGGCGCCGGCGAAAGTCAGGACCCGCGAAGCGCTGAGTCGTGATCCGAGTTGAACGGGGGACTGTTCGGTTGCTTTGTCCGCCATGGGGGAATCCACTCCTTGGGTGTGTTCTCTTCATTGAGACGAATAACGCGCGTCACTGATATATCAGTGACGCGCGTTACACGCTACGGCTTCCGGGAAGCAGATTCAAAACTGTTACGGAGTGCTTAGAGCACCGAGCGGACGGTCTTTTCGAAGTGGAGGATGTGCTCTCCCGCTAGGGCCGCAGCAGCATCGCTGTCTCCTGCCAGGATGAGGTCGATCAGTGTCACGTGCTCGTCGATGTGCTGGTGGATGTCGGGCAGGCGGTTCAGGACCATGCACCAGATGCGAGTTGCGAGGTTGTCCAGCCGGACCAGCGCCTCTTCGAGGTGGTGGTTGTTGGCGGCGCGGTAAATCAGCCGGTGGACCTTGAGGTCGAATTCGATGAGCTGTCGATGGTCGTGGAGTGTCTCCAGCCCGACGATTGCTTCGCGGGTGGCCTCAAGTTCTGCGCGGTAGGCGCCGCCGTGTTCTTCCGCGGCTCGGCGGGCTGCGAGGCTTTCGAGGGAGAAGCGCACATCGGAGATCGATGCCAGTTCGGTGATGTCGACGCCGGTGGCGAAGGTGCCGCGGCGCGGGTAGGAAACCACCAGGTGGTCGATCTCGAGGCGCTTGAGGGCTTCGCGCATTGGAGTACGTCCGGTCCCCAGGTCCGCGGCGAGTGTTGCCTCGTTGATGGGGTCTCCGGGAGCAATGTCCAGCATGATCAGGCGGTCGCGCAGAATCCGGTAGGAACGCTCCGCCATTGATTCGCTGTCCGCAATTTCGGCTGTGGTCGTCATTTAGGTAGTACTCCTTTCATAACTAATTCTGCCTTGGCATGCCTTTTGGAGGAAATGTTATCTCGACCTATTGACTCAGTGTGACAACGGTCATACGCTAGTGGTAAATCCTTGATATATCAGTTGTCTATAACACGTTGCGAAGGACTGACCGATGGCAGAACTACAAACACTGGTGCCAACCTCCCTCACCCAAGACTTGAGCACCCTCGACCCAGAGGTGGCTGTGCGGATCGATGCTGAACTGGCTCGCCAGCAGCGTGGTCTGGAAATGATCGCCTCGGAGAACCACACCGCGCAGGCAGTGATGCAGGCGCAGGGCTCGGTATTGACCAATAAGTATGCCGAGGGCTACCCGGGCAAGCGCTATTACGGCGGTTGCGAAGAGGTCGACGTGATTGAGACGTTGGCGATCGACCGCATCAAGGAGCTGTTTGGTGCGCAGTTCGCCAATGTGCAGCCGCATTCCGGTGCCCAGGCCAACGCTTCGGTGTATCACGCGTTGGTGCGTCCGGGCGATACCGTGCTGGGGTTGAACCTGGCCCATGGCGGGCATTTGACCCATGGCATGAAGATCAACTTCTCGGGCCGTTTGTTCAACATTGTTCCTTATGGTGTGAATGAGCAGACGAACCTGGTGGACATGGACGAGGTGGAGCGCCTTGCCATTGAGCACCAGCCGAAGATGATCGTGGCCGGCTGGTCGGCGTACCCGCGTCAGTTGGACTTCGTCCGCTTCCGTGAGATCGCCGATAAGGTCGGGGCGTACCTGTTTGTGGATATGGCGCACTTTGCTGGTCTGGTCGCTGCGGGGTTGCATCCTTCGCCGGTGCCGCATGCGCATGTGGTCACGTCGACCACGCATAAGACCCTGGCTGGTCCTCGTGGCGGCATTATTCTCTCGAATGATCCGGAGATTGCGAAGAAGATTAATTCTGCGGTGTTCCCTGGTCAGCAGGGTGGTCCGTTGGAGCATGTGATCGCTGGTAAGGCGGTGGCGTTCAAGATTGCCGGTTCGCAGGAGTTCAAGGAGCGTCAGGCGCGGACCTTGGCTGGTGCCCGGATTTTGGCTGAGCGTTTGACTCAGGCGGATGTGGCGGCGAAGGGGATCAGCGTGTTGACCGGTGGTACGGATGTGCACCTGGTGTTGGTGGATCTGCGCAACAGTGAGTTGGACGGCCAGCAGGCCGAAGACCTTCTGGCACAGGTGGAGATCACCGTGAACCGCAACGCGGTGCCGTTTGATCCACGCCCGCCAATGGTCACCTCCGGCCTGCGCATCGGTACCCCGGCGTTGGCTACCCGCGGCTTCTCGGAGGAGGCGTTTGCAGAGGTCGCCGAGATCATTGCACAGACCCTGATCGCCGGCGCCGAGGGCAACACCGAAGCCCTGGCCGAACTCAAGGATCGTGTGTTGTCTTTGGCTGCGGCCCACCCACTGTACCCGGACCTGAAGAAAGTATCTGAATAATCATGGCTGATCTGCTACCCGAGCACCCAGATTTCCTGTGGGCCAATCCTGACCCGAAGAAGTCCTACGACGTTGTCATCGTCGGCGGCGGCGGCCACGGCCTGGCCACCGCATACTACCTGGCCAAGAACCACGGCATCACCAATGTTGCGGTGCTGGAAAAGGGCTGGCTGGCCGGCGGCAACATGGCCCGCAACACCACCATCATCCGCTCGAACTACCTGTGGGATGAATCGGCGGGCATCTACGAGAAGTCGCTGAAGCTGTGGGAACAGCTGCCCGAAGAACTGGAATACGACTTCCTCTTCTCCCAGCGCGGCGTGCTGAACCTGGCCCACACCCTCGGAGACGTGCGCGAGTCCATCCGCCGCGTCGAGGCGAACAAGTTCAACGGCGTGGACGCCGAGTGGCTGACCCCCGAACAGGTCAAGGAAGCCTGCCCGATCATCAACGTGGGTGACGACATCCGCTACCCGGTCATGGGCGCGACCTACCAGCCGCGTGCAGGCATCGCCAAGCACGACCACGTGGCCTGGGCCTTCGCCCGCAAGGCCAACGAGTATGGCATCGACATCATCCAGAACTGCGAAGTCACCGGCTTCATCAAGGACGGCGAAAAGGTCACCGGCGTGAAGACTACGCGCGGCACCATCAACGCCGGCAAGGTCGCCCTGGCCGGCGCGGGCCACTCCTCGGTGCTCGCCGAGATGGCAGGCTTTGAGCTGCCGATCCAGTCCCACCCGCTGCAGGCCCTGGTCTCCGAGCTGTTCGAGCCGGTGCACCCGACGGTGGTCATGTCCAACCACATCCACGTCTACGTCTCCCAGGCGCACAAGGGCGAACTGGTCATGGGCGCGGGCATCGACAGCTACAACGGCTACGGCCAGCGCGGCGCCTTCCACGTCATCGAAGAGCAGATGGCGGCGGCGGTGGAGCTGTTCCCGATCTTCGCCAGGGCGCACGTGCTGCGCACCTGGGGCGGCATCGTGGACACCACCATGGACGCCTCGCCGATCATCTCCAAGACGCCGATCCAGAACCTGTACGTGAACTGCGGCTGGGGCACCGGCGGCTTCAAGGGCACCCCGGGCGCGGGCTTCACCTTCGCCCACACCATCGCCCACGACGAAGCCCACCAGCTCAACGCACCGTTCAGCCTGGACCGCTTTGAAACCGGCCACCTCATTGACGAACACGGCGCAGCAGCCGTGGCCCACTAGGACCCCACCATGATGTTGATTGAATGCCCCAACTGCGGGCCACGCAATGAAAACGAATTCAAGTACGGCGGCGAAGCCCACGTCGCCTACCCCGAAGACCCGAACGCACTGAGCGATAAGGAATGGTCGCGCTATCTGTTCTACCGCGGCAATAAGAAGGGCATTTTCGCCGAACGCTGGGTCCACTCCGGCGGCTGCCGCAAGTGGTTCAACGCCCTGCGCGACACGGTCACCTACGAATTCAAAGCAGTCTACCCAGCCGGCGCCCAGCGCCCAGAGCTGTCCGAAGGGGGCGCTCGATGAGCAAGCCATACCGTCTTCCAGCCGCAGTGACCTCCAGTGCGGTGCTCGACCGCCAGGATCTGCTGACCCTGAGTGTGAACGGGCAGGAACTGCAGGCCTACCGCGGGGACACCGTGGCCAGCGCCATGCTCGCCAACGGGCTGCGCTCCTGTGGCAAGTCGCTGTACCTGGGCCGCCCGCGCGGCATCTTCGCCGCCGGGGTGGAAGAGCCCAACGCGCTGATCACCGTCGGCGCGCGCCACAGCCAGGACATCGACGAGTCGATGCTGCCTGCCACCACCGTCACCGTCACCGACGGCCTGAACGCCACCCTGCTTTCCGGCCTGGGCGTGCTGGATCCGAACACCGATCCCGCCTACTACGACCATGTCCACGAGCACACCGATGTGCTGGTGGTCGGCGCCGGCCCGGCAGGCCTGGCGGCGGCCCGCGAGGCATCGCGCTCCGGGGCCCGCGTCCTGCTGCTCGACGAGCGCGCCGTGGCAGGCGGCAGCCTGCGCGACACCGCCGGCGAGCAGATCGACGGCAAGGACTCCACGACCTGGATCGACGAGGTCACCGCTGAACTTGAGGCCGCGGAAGAGACCACCCACCTGCAGCGCACCACCGTCATCGGCTCCTACGACGCGAATTACGTGATCGCCGTCCAGCGCCGCACCGTGCACCTGGATGGCCCGGCCGGTCAGGGCGTGTCCCGTGAACGTGTCTGGCACATCCGCGCCAACCAGGTGGTGCTCGCCACCGGCGCCCATGAGCGTCCACTGGTCTTCGAGAACAACGACCGCCCGGGCATCATGCTCGCCGGCTCGGTACGCAGCTACCTGAACCGCTACGGCGTACGCGCCGGTTCGCAGATCGTCGTGGCCACCACCAACGACTCCGTCTACCCGCTGGTTGCCGAGCTTGCAGCCACCGGCGGCGTGGCGGCAGTGATCGACGCCCGCCGCACCGTCTCCGCGGCCGCCGCCGAGGCAGTGGCCGCGGGCGTACAGGTCATCTCCGGTTCGGTCGTCGCGGACACCCAAGCCGATGAGCACGGGGAACTGTCCGGCGTGAGCATCGCAGAGCTGGATGAAGAGAACAACCTGGGCGCCGGCCGCACCCTGGCCGCCGATGTGCTGGCGGTCTCCGGCGGCTTCAACCCGGTGGTGCACCTGCACTCCCAGCGCCAGGGCAAGCTGAACTGGGACACCGGCATCCACGCCTTCGTCCCCGCCGACGCGGTGGCAAACCAGCACCTGGCAGGTTCCATGACGGGCCTGCTGGACACCGCCAGCGCGCTGTCCACCGGTGCCGCTACCGGTGCCGCGGCCGCCAGCGCCGCAGGCTACAACCACATCGCCAGCGTGCCGCAGGCAGTTGAGGTTCCCGCCGGCCAGACCCGCCCGGTATGGCTGGTGCCCTCCCTCTCCGGCGACGAGGCGGTGCACTACAAGCACCACTTCGTGGACCTGCAGCGCGACCAGACCGTATCCGACGTGCTGCGCGCCACCGGCGCCGGCATGCAGTCGGTGGAGCATATCAAGCGCTACACCTCGATCTCCACCGCCAACGACCAGGGCAAGACCTCCGGCGTGGCAGCGATCGGCGTGATCGCCGCGGTGCTGGGCATCGAAAACCCCGCAGACATCGGCACCACCACCTTCCGCGCCCCGTACACCCCGGTGGCCTTCGCCGCGCTGGCCGGCCGTACCCGCGGGCAGCTGCTGGACCCGGCGCGCCTGACCCCGATGCACTCCTGGCATGTGGCGCAGGGCGCCAAGTTCGAGGACGTCGGACAGTGGAAGCGCGCCTGGTACTACCCGCAGGACGGCGAAGACATCCACACCGCCGTCTACCGCGAGTGCGCCGCGGTGCGCGATTCGGTGGGCATGATGGACGCCACCACCCTGGGCAAGATCGAGATCCGCGGCAAGGATGCGGCGGAGTTCCTCAACCGCATCTACACCAACGGCTACACCAAGTTGAAGGTCGGCATGGCCCGCTACGGCGTGATGTGCAAGGCCGACGGCATGGTGTTCGACGACGGCGTGACCCTGCGCCTGGCCGAGGACCGTTTCCTGATGCACACCACCACTGGCGGCGCTGCCAACGTGCTCGACTGGCTGGAGGAGTGGCTGCAGACCGAATGGCCCGAGCTGGACGTGGTCTGCACCTCGGTCACCGAGCAGCTGGCCACCGTCGGCGTGGTGGGCCCGCGCTCCCGCGAGGTCATCGCCAAGCTGGTCTCCGGGCTGGACGTGTCCAACGAGTCCTTCCCCTTCATGTCATTCCGCGATGTCACGCTGGATTCGGGCATCGAGGCGCGGATCAGCCGCATCTCCTTCTCCGGCGAACTGGCCTACGAAATCGCGATCCCTTCATGGCACGGACTGCGCGTCTGGGAGGACGTGTACGAGGCGGGCCGTGAATTCAACATCACCCCGTACGGCACCGAAACCATGCACGTGCTGCGTGCGGAAAAAGGCTTCATCATCGTCGGCCAGGACACCGACGGCACCGTAACCCCGCAGGATGCGGGCATGGAATGGGTGGTCTCCAAGGTCAAGGACTTCGTCGGCAAGCGCTCCTACTCCCGCGAGGACAACCAGCGCGAAGACCGCAAGCACCTGGTCTCGGTGCTGCCGGTGGACAAGAGTCTGCTCCTTGCCGAGGGCGCAGCGTTGATCGCCGACGGCGCCGTCACCACCGAGGGCGTCACCCCGATGGAAGGCTGGGTCACCAGCTCCTACAACTCGGCGGCCCTGGGACGCACCTTCGGCCTGGCGCTGATCAAGAACGGGCGCAACCGCATCGGTGAAACCCTGCAAACCCCGGTGAACGGCCAGCTGGTCGACGTCACCATCGGCGAAACCGTCCTCTTTGACCCGGAAGGGAGCCGTCGCGATGGCTGAAAACACAGTAATTGAGTCAACCCTGCGCCGCTCCCCGGCAGAGCACCTGGCGGGCCTGATGGCACAGGCCGAGGCCACCGGCGACCGCGCGGTAGCCCTGCGCGAGGTAGCCTTCGGCACCCAGCTGGGCGTGCGCGCCATCCCCGGCAGCGCAGCCCATGCCGCACTGTCCCAGGCCACCGGCGTGGGACTGCCCTCGACCGTAGGCCAGGTCGCGGGCGGCGTGGACGGCACCGCGGTGCTGTGGCTGGCCCCGGATGAATTCCTGGTGGCCACCGACGCGGAAAACGACCTGCAGGCACAGCTCGACGCGGCGCTGGGCGACCAGCCGGGCCAGGTGCTCGACCTGTCGGCCAACCGTGCGGTGTTCGAACTGTCGGGACCGGGAGCAACCCTGGTGCTGCGCAAGAGCTGCCCGGCGGACCTGCACCCGCGCGCCTTCGGTGTGAACCAGGCCATCGTCACCTCGCTGGCGAACATCCCGGTGCTGCTGTGGCGCACCGGCGAGCAGTCATGGCGCATCCTGCCGCGCATCTCCTTCACCGAGCACACCGTGCTCTGGCTGGTGGATGCGATGACCGAGTTCTCCTCGGCACCGGTGAGCTAATGGCGCTGTCCGTACTGGATATGTTCTCCATCGGCATCGGGCCCTCCTCATCGCACACGGTGGGCCCGATGCGGGCGGCCAAGTCCTTCGCGGCGGGGCTGGAGCAGCAGACCCTGGTACGGACAGCCCGCATCCACGCGCAGCTGTTCGGGTCCCTCGGGGCCACGGGCATCGGACACCACTCCGACGCGGCGGTGATCCTGGGGCTGTCGGGCCACGACCCGGCCACGATCGACACCGCCGCGGTGCCGCAGATCCTGGCCTCGATCAACGAGCGACGGAGCCTGAAGCTGGGCGGGGTCCACGCAATCGACTTCGACCCGGCGGCGGATGTGGTGCTGCACCGGCGCACCTCGCTGCCCGGGCACCCGAACGCCATGACCTTCAGCGCCTACGACGCCCAGGGCAGGCTGCTGGCAGAAAATACCGCGTACTCCATCGGCGGCGGATTCGTCGTCGACCATGAGGCGCTGAACGCACCGCTGGCCACCGAAGAGGCCGCGGTCCACGAGTTCTCCTCAGCGGCCCAGCTGCTCGAACTGTGCCGGATGAACGGCGAATCCATCGCCGAGATCATGTGGCGCAACGAGCTGAGCTGGCGCAGCAAAAATGAGGTGGACAACGCGCTGCTGCATATCTGGGAGGTTATGCAGCAGTGCGTTGAGAACGGGTGCACACGCACCGAGCCGACGCTGCCCGGCGGGTTGATGGTCACCCGCCGGGCGCCGGGACTGCGCGCCAAGCTTGAGGCGCGCGATGCCCAGCGCGGCGCAGATACCGACCCGCTGGCAGCCATGGAATGGGTGAACCTGTTCGCCCTGGCGGTCAACGAGGAGAACGCCTCCGGCGGACGGATCGTCACCGCACCGACCAACGGGGCGGCGGGGATCATCCCCGCGGTGCTGCACTATTACACCCGTTTCGTCCCCGGGGCCGACGATGAAAAGGTCATCGAATTCCTGATGACCGCGGCGGCCATCGGCATCCTGATCAAGACCAACGCATCGATTTCGGGCGCCGAGGTGGGCTGCCAGGGCGAGGTAGGCTCCGCCTGCGCCATGGCCGCCGCCGGACTGTGCGCGGTGCTCGGCGGCACCCCGGAACAGGTGGAGAACGCCGCAGAGGTGGCGCTGGAACACAACCTCGGGCTGACCTGCGATCCGGTGGGCGGTCTGGTGCAGATTCCCTGCATCGAACGCAACGCCATCGCCTCGGTGAAGGCCATCAACGCTGCCCGCCTGGCCCTGCACGGCGACGGCGAACATACCGTCAGCCTGGACCAGGCCATCGAAACCATGCGCGCCACCGGCGCCGACATGCAGAGCAAGTACAAGGAGACATCGCGCGGAGGGCTGGCCCTGACCCTAGCCCAATGCTGATGCAGCAGGCCGAAAGGAACTTTGCCATGACACAGCAGGCACGCCACGTACTGACGCTGCAGTGTCCAGAGGGGATCGGCATTGTGAACGCAGTGTCGGCATTCCTGCTGGAACACCGCCGCACCATCGTGGAACTCAAACAATTCGACGACATGTCCGCCTCCAGGTTCTTCATGCGGGTGGACTTCGCCGGCGAGGACGGCGCGGACCTGCTGCAGCGGCTGCGCACGCAGTTCGCACCGGTCGCGCAGAAGTACCAGATGGACTGGCAGCTGCACCCGCTGGACAAGCGCACCCGGGTGCTGATCATGGTCTCCAAGTTCGACCACTGCCTGAACGACCTGCTCTTCCGCTCCCGCAAGGGTGAACTGCCCATCGAGATCGTCGCCGTGGTCTCCAACCACGAGGACAGCCGCTCGCTGGTCGACTGGTACGGCATCCCGTACTACCACGTGCCGATTACCAGGGGCACCAAGCCGCAGGCGGAGGCGGAACTGCTCTCGCTGATTGAAAAGCACGATGCGGAATTGGTGGTGCTGGCCCGCTACATGCAGGTGCTCTCCGACCAGCTGTCCCGGGAGCTGACCGGCAAGACCATCAACATCCACCACTCATTCCTGCCCTCTTTCAAGGGCGCGAAACCCTACCACCAGGCTTGGGAACGCGGAGTGAAGACCGTGGGGGCCACCGCCCACTACGTCAACTCGGAGCTTGACGAAGGGCCGATCATCGCCCAGCAGGTGGTCGAGGTGGACCACACCTACGGTCCGCTGGACCTGGTCGCCGCCGGCCGCGACACCGAATGCAAGGCCCTGTCCAACGCGGTGCGCTGGCACTGCGAAGGCCGCGTCTTCCTCTACTCAAATCGCACAGTAGTCCTGCGCTAACCCCCAACCAACGAAGGAACACCACCATGCAACAATTGGCACAACGCCTCGAGCGGCTAGGCACCGAAACAGCATTCAGCGTGGCGCAGGCCGCCGCCGCCTGGAAGGCCAAGGGCAACCGCGTCTACCCATTCCACCTAGGCGATATCAACATCCCCACCGCGCCGCATATCGTCAGCGCCATGAACCAGGCCATCAACGACGGCTACACCGGCTACTGCCCGGGCCCAGGCATCCCGCAGCTGCGCGAGGCCCTGGCCCATGACATCGGCTCCCGCCGCGGCATGGAATTCTCCGCAGACAACGTGGTGGTCATGACCGGCGGCAAGCCGGTGATCACCAAGTTCCTGCAGGCGGTCATGGATCCGGGGCAGGAAGTGCTGTACCCGAACCCTGGATTCCCGATCTACGAGTCCCAGATCGAGTACCTGGGCGGCACCGCGGTGCCGTACAACTACGTGCCTACCGAGTCGGGCTTCGCCATCGACCTAGAGCAGGTGCGCGCCTCGATCACCGAGAACACCACCGCGATCATCTACAACGACCTGCAGAACCCGATCTCAGCTGAATCCAGTGCCGCCGAACGCGAGGCGGTGGCCCAGCTGGCCATCGAACACGACCTCTGGGTGCTCTCCGACGAGGCCTACTTCGAAACCCGCTACGAGGGAGCCTCAAGCTCCATCGCCGCGCTGCCGGGAATGGCCGAACGCACCGTCATCCTCTACACCTTCAGCAAGAAGTTCGCGATGACCGGTTCGCGCCTGGGCTGCGCCGTGGCGCCACTTGAGATCGCCCAGGTCATGAGCAAGCTGAACACCAACGACGAGTCGTGCACCACCCACTATGTGCAGTGGGCTGGCGTCGCCGCGCTGACCGGGCCGCAGGAGCCGGTCCAGGAAATGCTCGACACCCTCAAGGAACGCCGCGATGTGGCCTGCGAGATCGTGAACTCGATCCCCGGCTTCAGCGTCGCCGTCCCGCAGTCGACCTTCTACCTGTTCCCGGACGTCACCGAGGCCATGGAGCGCAAGGGATTCACCGAGGTCGGAGAATTCGCCACCGCCGCACTGGAAAACACCGGCGTCTCCTTCTGCACCCGCGAACACTTCGGCCGTCGCCTGCCAGGCGAGGAACGCCAGTACATCCGTTTGGCCTACTCGGGCATTGAGACCGAAGACATCCGCGAGGGACTGGGCCGGCTGCGCGAATGGATCGAGGCGTAATGGCGAAGGTAGTTGTCACCGGAAAGATCCCAGATGCCGCGCTGGCCAAGCTGCGCGCCGAACACGAGGTGGACGCGTGGGATGGGGAGCAGTCCATCTCCCGCGAAGAACTACTGAAACGGGTAGCGGGGGCCGACGCACTGGTCTCCCTGCTGACCGAGCGCGTGGATGCGGAACTGCTGGAAGCCGCAGGCCCGCAGCTGCAGGTAGTCTCCAACGTGGCGGTGGGCTATGACAACATCGTCGTAGCCGACTGCACCGCCCGAAACGTGCGCGCCACCAACACCCCCGGGGTGCTGACCGAGGCCACCGCGGACATCGCCTTCGGCCTGATCCTCATGGCCACCCGCCGCCTGGGGGAGGGAGAACGCCTGATCCGCTCCGGAACCCCGTGGAAATGGGGCATGTTCTTCCTGCTCGGCTCAAGCCTGCAGGGCAAGACCTTGGGCGTGGTGGGCATGGGAGGCATCGGCCAGGCCACCGCCCGCCGGGCCAAGGCCTTCGGCATGGAGGTCGTCTACCAGTCGCGCAGCGCAATCGACCCTGAGATTGCCGCCGAACTCGGTGCGCGGCGGGTCGAGCTCGACGAGCTGCTGGAGATCTCCGACGTCGTCTCGCTGCACTGCCCCTATGGCCCGAACACCCATCATCTGATCGGGCCGGAGCAGCTGGCGGCGATGAAGCAGGATGCCTACCTGATCAACACCGCCCGCGGCCCGATCGTGGACGAGGGCGCGCTGGCTCAGGCGCTGCGCGAGGGCGTCATCGCCGGAGCAGGGCTGGACGTCTTTGAGAAGGAGCCGTCGGTCCACCCGGAACTGCTGGAGCTGGAGAACGTGGCGCTGGTTCCGCACCTGGGCTCGTCAACCATTGAAACCAGGACGGCGATGGCCGTGCTGGCCTGCGAGAACACGCTGGCGGTGCTGCGCGGCGAAGCCCCCGTCACCCCGGTGAACTAGGCGTCGTCCCCGCGGGAAAACGCAATGGCAATCAACTGCTTGAGGACATCGACATCGATGTCCTCAAGCTTTTTAACGTACACGCAGCCGGCCCCCTCGGTGTAGCTGCCCAGCTTTGGCAGCAGTGCAGCGCCCTCGGGCAGGTCCTTGAGCCCGTAGAGCGACAGCGAGGCCTTGCGCGGGGAGAACGCGGTCTTGGGCCAGATGCCTGTGGTGCGCTTATTGGCGGGGGAGACGTACACGTATTCTCCGTAGCCGACCATCGACGGACCCCACATTACCGGTTCGACGCCGGTGACCTCGCGGAAGATCCGAGCCAGCTCCTGGCCGT
This sequence comes from Glutamicibacter sp., assembly GCF_032154645.1. Classification (GTDB taxonomy): domain Bacteria; phylum Actinomycetota; class Actinomycetes; order Actinomycetales; family Micrococcaceae; genus Glutamicibacter. The sequence goes on from NZ_JALDXV010000001.1 coordinate 77,446, forward strand.
CGATCCGCCGCTGGGCGGGGGTGGCCGCCGCGATGAATTCGGCGACGTTGGCATCGGTGGGCATGGTTTTTTGTGCCACGACTGGTCCTTAGGATGGTTCGAGTGCTGCATCTTCGGGGTGGGCGAAGATGGCAGATAGTTTACGGTACTGCCCGGTGGTCATCGCCAGCAGGCTCACAACCACCATGATCAGGCCGGAGACCAGGAAGATCAGCGCGATGCCGCGGGCGTCGCCGGTGCCCAGCAGCCAGCCGAAGGATTCGGTGCCCTGGTCGGTCTTCATGAACGGGATGATCAGGTACTGCGCCAGTGGGGCGATCAGGAATGCGGTGATGGGGGAGGCCGAGGCCTCCAGCATCTGAGCGAAACCGAAGACCCTGCCCTGACGGCGGAAGGGCACCACCTTCTGGATGACGGTCTGTTCGGCGGCCTCGCAGGCGGGAATCAGGCACATGTACAGCCAGATGCCCACGATATACAGCCACACCCATTCGCGCAGGGTGAAGATTCCGCCCAGGAACCCCATGCAGGCGACGAGGATCAGCAGCGTCCTGATGGGGTTCTTGCCCAGGCCGAACTTCGCCACCATCGAGCCGCCGATGATGAAACCGGTAGCCGTCAGTCCCAGGACCAAGCCCCAGGCTTCGACCGACATGATCGTCAAACCATAGGGGTCCATCAGGGCCATATAGACGCCGCCGATGAAGTTGTTGAACATGGAGAAGACGATCAGCGCCAACAGGCCGGGAATGGCCACCACGGTGGCGAAGCCAAGGCGCAGGTTCGAACCCTTTGTGCCTTCTTCCTCGGGTTCGGGCAGCTGCTCGGGAATTGAAATGCTCAGCAGGTGCACCATGGTGACCAGCACCAGGCCGATGGCGATGGCCAGCGTCCACCCCATGCCCAGCAGTCCGACTGACAGCCCGCTGAAAACGCTGGTGACGATGAACGACAGCCCCTGTACGGTGCCGACCAGGCCGTTGGCATTCGCATGGCGTTCGACGGGAATCAGCAGCGTGACGGTGGTCGACAGGGCGATGCCGCGCATCTGCTCCACGATCGCTCCGGCGAGGATCACCAGGCAGAACAGCCAGAATTCCCAGCCGCCGATATTCAGGATCCGCTGCGTGGGCAGCAGCAGGTAGGCCGCGCCGGCGAGCGTGAACATCACCGCGGTGATCACCGCCGAGAGCACGAAGACGGTCTTCTTGCGGTGCAGGTCCACATAGCTGCCGAACACCATCGAGAAGATCGCGATCAGCAGCATGAAGGCGCCGCCGATGATGCCAGTGGCCATCACGTTCTCGGTCTCCAGGTACACCCAGAAGGTCAGGGCGAACCAGAGGAAGCTGGTGGTCACATTCGCCACGGCGGTGTTGACCAGCACGTGCATAAACACGCGCTGGCCGTTGCTCGGTACTTCAGGATTCTGTTCGCTCATCTGCCGTATCCAATGTGGGTGCCGTAAAGAAAAGCATACGGACAGCTACCGACACAGTCACCAGCTGCAGGATGAAATTTCAGCTTCGGCTATTGTGTGACTTGTGACGCAGGGCACTAAATGCAAGGAGCTGAGCAATGAAGGCCTATGCCAAGGGTGAAAGCGCACCGGCGCTGCTCGAAGAAACCATCGGGGCAAACCTCGAACGCACGGTAGCGCGCTTCGGGGAGCGCGAAGCCCTGGTGGAGGCCGCGAGCGGCCGCCGCTGGAGCTGGAACCAGTTCAACGCCGACGTCGACGCCCTGGCCAAGGGACTGATCGCGGCGGGTGTGCAGGCCGGGGACCGGGTGGGCATCTGGGCCCCGAACTGCGCCGAATGGACGCTGACCCAATTCGCCACGGCAAAGATCGGCGTCATCCTGGTCAACGTGAACCCCGCCTACCGCACCCACGAATACGCCTACGCGGTGAACCACAGCCAGATGCGCATGCTCATCACCGTGACCGGGTTCAAGACCAGCAACTACCGCGCCATGGTGGAAGCCACCCGCGAAGACACAGTAACCCTGCAGCGCGTGGTGTTCCTCGATACCGACGACTGGGCCCAGCTGCTGGCCCAGGGAGCGGGGATCAGCGATGCGGCGCTCGCCGAAAGGCTCGCCGCCACGGATTCGGGGGATGCGATCAACATCCAGTACACCTCCGGCACCACCGGCTACCCCAAGGGGGCGGTGCTCAGTCACCGCAACATCCTGAACAACGGCTATCAGGTCACCGGCATGATCAACCTGACCGAAGAAGACCGGCTGTGCATCCCGGTGCCCTTCTACCACTGCTTCGGCATGGTCATGGGAAACCTCGGCTGCGTTTCCCGCGGCACCACCATGGTCATCCCCGCCCCCGGGTTCGACCCTGAAACCACCCTGAAGGTGGTCGCCGAGGAACGGTGCACCGGCCTGTACGGGGTGCCGACGATGTTCATCGCTATGCAGAACCATCCGAACTTCGCGAACTACGACCTCGACACGCTGCGCACCGGCATCATGGCAGGATCCATCTGCCCCGTGGAGGTGATGCGTCGCTGCGTCGAAGACATGGGCATGAGCGATGTGTCCATCGCCTACGGCATGACCGAAACCAGCCCGGTCTCCTGCCAGACCCGCGACGACGACGACTTCGAGCGCCGCACCTCCACCATCGGACGGGTGCACCCGCACGTGGAAATCAAGGTCGTGGACCCGGCGACGGGTCAGACCCTTGAGCGTGGGGAAACCGGCGAATACTGCACCCGCGGCTACAGTGTCATGCTCGGCTATTGGAACGACCAGGTGAAAACCAACGCCGCGATCGATGAGGAAGGCTGGATGCACACCGGGGATCTAGCGGTGATGCGCGAGGACGGTTACTGCAATATCGTCGGCCGCATCAAGGACATGGTGATCCGCGGCGGGGAGAACATCTACCCGGCGGAGATCGAGGAGTTCCTCTATCACCATCCTGATATCGAAGACGTCTCGGTCATCGGGGTGCCCGATGAGAAGTACGGCGAGGTGATCTGCGCCTGCATCCGCATGAAGGCGGGGCGTGCGCCGCTGAGCGTCGAGGCGATCCGCGAGTACTCCACCGGGCATCTGGCGCATTACAAGATTCCCGCCTATGTTCAGATCCTCGAAGAGTTCCCGACCACCGTCACCGGCAAGATCCGCAAGAACCAGCTGCGCGAGGACGCGGCGGCGCGGCTGCACCTGCCCTAGCCCGACGATGCCCGCGGGGTTCTCCTGATCATTCGCTAGATGAACTTTTGCCCTATGGGAAAGGAAGTGCGGGATGCCGTAGGCTGGGAGCCATCGGCTGATTTTTCAGGAGAATATTTATGCAGAAGCATTTCGGTCGTCTCGTGGGTATAGCGGTGATCCTCATAGTAGTGATGGCCGCTCTGCTTTTGTGGTGGGTTCTGTCTCTGGGTAATGCAACGCCGCAGATGTGGAAACCAATCGAAGTCACCCTTGGCGGTCTCTGGACCACTTTTTACAGTGCACAGTCGCCGGACCTGTCCATTTTGATCTCGGCGGTGCTCATTGCAGTCGTCCTGGTGCTGTTCGTGGTGGTGGGCGAGCGCCTGGTGACCTTGCGCTACCGGCGTTCCTCGGTGGAAAAATCGACGAACCGTCCGCTGTCGCCCAGAACTGTGATGGCCCGAACCCGTGGGGTCTATGCGGGGGAGGTAACGACCACGGTGCTGATCCCGGCCCATAATGAAGAGCAGTCGCTGCCGCACACGATCAACGCGCTGAAGGATCAGAGTTTTCCACCCGCACGAGTGCTCGTCGTCGCCGATAACTGCACCGACGGCACCGTCGAGGTAGCGCGGCGACATGGCGTGGATGTCTTTGAATCCGTCGACAACCTACATAAAAAGGGCGGGGCGCTGAATCAGGCTTTAGCGCAGGTTTTGCCCTCGATGGGGGACAACGATTGCGTCATGGTGATGGATGCCGATAGTCAGATCGGAGCCGATTTCCTTGCTGTGGCCAGGGACCGTTTCACCGCCGATCGCGCCCTGATGGCAGTGGGCGGGCTTTTCCACGGTGAACCCGGCCATGGGCTCATCGGCCAATTTCAGCGTAATGAGTACACACGCTACCAGCGCGAAATTGCCCGCCGAGATGGTCGAGTCTTCGTTCTGACCGGCACGGCCTCGGTATTCCGGGCTTCGGCCCTGCGCGCGGTGGCTTCGGCCCGTGGAAATACGCTGCCGGGCACTGCCGGTGAAGTGTATGACACCGCGGCGCTGACCGAAGACAACGAGTTGACCATCGCGCTGAAGTCATTGGGCGCCCTGACAACCTCGCCGGAGCAATGCACCGTGGTTACGGAGCTGATGCCAAACTGGAAAATGCTCTGGGCGCAGCGGCTTCGCTGGCAGCGTGGCGCGCTGGAGAACCTCGGCGCCTACGGAGTCACCCCGCAGACCATGCGGTACTGGGCGCAGCAGATCGGCATCGGCTACGGCCTCATTGCCCTCTTCAGCTACTTTTTCCTGATGGTCCTGATGATGGTGTCCATGGATACCTGGGTGTGGTTTCCGTTTTGGCTTCTGATCGGGCTGATTTTTGCCGTCGAGCGGGTCGTGACCGTATGGGAAGGCGGCTGGAAGGCGCGCATAGTAGCGGCGCTGGTGCTACCGGAGCTGATCTACGACGCCTTCTTGGATCTCGCTTTTCTCAAGGGAGTTTCGGACATCGCCTTTGCACGGAGCGCTGATTGGAAACATGTAGAACACCAACCGAGCAATGAGGCGGTATGAGCGCGATGCTGATGGTTCCCAAGGGTATTTTGCTGCCGGAGAGCGTCTTGTATTCGCACTGGTTCAGCGTGCTGGCATCGTTCGTTGCCATTAACACGGTGATCTACCTGATCCTAGGGGTTACGAAGATCTTGCCTAGAATCCGGGTCAAATCCTCCCGGGGGCGCGAACGCCGTTCAGAAACCAGACACATCGATCCCGACGCGCCGGTTTAGTTCGCGCATTCCCTCGGCCAAGTCCGCCGGAGGCAAGCCGCGGTGATAGAAATAGCCCTGTGCGTAGTCGAATCCTAGGGAAACGACTAGTTCGACATCCCCTTGAGTTTCAACGCCTTCGGCTAGGGTTTTCGCGCCACAGGACCGGGCCGCATGCAACAGCGAATGGGTCAACTCTTGTACTTCCGGCGAACCGCGATAGCCAGCGATGAGGCTTCGATCGAGTTTGACGATGTCTGGACGTAAATTCATGATCCGTTCGCTGGTCGCGTAGGCGACCCCGGCATCATCGACCAGCAGCTGCACGTTGAGCTCTTGGGTAATGCGACGGACTTCGGTGCATCCGCTTGGTTCTGAACCCTCGTTGAGTTCCAGACCCCAGCGCAAGCGCCGGTCCAAGCTGCAGGTGAGGTCGGAAAAATATTGGATGGATTCCCCGGAGGCATTCATGGTCACCAGATATCCATCGGGAATGCAGTCTGTCGAAGCAACAATCTGTTTGATGGCTTGATGCTCTAGCTCTATGAGTCGTCCTTCGGACCGTGCCTGATCAAAGTGTAGATCCGGACTGCGCCCATCGGAGAATCGCGCCAGCGCTTCAAAACCTAAAAGCGACGTGCGCTTTAGGTCGATGACCGGCTGAAAAACAAATTTCACGGCGTACCTTACGACTGATGAGCGGGTGCAATCCGTATGACGGACCTGGTGCCAATAATGAACCCGTTGCCGATCATACAGTCTTGGGAACGGCAAAACTATGTAGGCTTGGGGGGAAAGTATGCGAAGAGGTGATCGCCGGTGCGAAAGAGGTCGGAACGCAGGACAAGCATGAGTACGACATGGCGTGCGCGTTTCCCGATACGGCAATTCCGTGAAATTACCAGCATGGAAGTTGCCGTCACCGGGATGGTTGCCGGTTTCTTGACGATCTTCTACGGGTTGAACCTTTTCAATACTTTCCCAACCCCGCTGCACGAACTCACTGCGATTACGCGCTTTATCGGCGCGTTGCTGATCGTCGTACTTGTGCTGCTCAAGGGCGACCGTTTCCCGCGGTGGATCGCCCTGGTGGGCGCATTAAACGAGTTGTCGGCCTTCGTTTACTTCGTCGGCTTCACTACGACCCATGAGCAAATTGTCTTCAGGCTCCAGGAATTCCCGCTGATCGCGCTCTACCTCTCTTGGCTATTTCCTGCATCTGTCGCGCGGCTGACAATCTACCCTGTGATGGTTTTTACAATGGCCTATTCCGTGTGGTTCGGGCCTGCGGCAGGGACCGATCATCAGAGCGGCTTGTTGAACGTCGTCAGCCTGGTGTTCTTCACGGTCGTTGCCATGTCAGTTGGAAGCTTCGTTAAAAGGAACTTCAAGAAGCAGACCGAAATCGATCCGTTGACAGGTGCCATGAACCGCCGTGGTCTGGGGATCCATGGCGACGCAATTCTGGTGCAGTGCCAGAAGCAGCACAGGCCAGTGAGCGTTGTACTCGTCGACCTAGACGGCTTCAAGCGGATCAATGATCAGCAGGGGCATAATGCAGGGGATCGCGTGCTGTGCCAGATTGTCGATCATTTGAATACTTCGACTCGACGATCGGACATCGTTGCGCGATTAGGCGGGGATGAATTCGTCGTGGTGATGCCCGAGACGGATGAAGAAGCAGCGCAGCGCGTCATGGAACGCATCCATTTGTCAGCGGTTCACGAATGGAGCTTTGGCGTAGCCCAAGCGACTGCGGAAGACAACCTGAGCATGGTCATTCTCCGCGCCGATAGGGCGATGTACACGTTCAAGCGGGCACGTGCCGAGCGTGCCCGTGAGCGGTCGGACTCGACCGATAGAGGGTAGGCGTTTCGGCCGGACTTTGGGATTCTGGCAGTTGCCATAAAGCCCTTTAGCCATTGTTGTCCTGCTCGATAGCCTCGAGGCGGAAATAGAGGAGGGAACTATGTTTAAGCGTCACCCAACCGATCCGCCCATCAATCCCCAGGACCCGACAGGCCCCAGCGCACCACCCAGCGACCCCACCGCGCCTACCGGGCCGGTCATCGATCCAACGGCGCCGCCGGAACCGCCCTTCGACCCGACCAGCCCTAATCCCCACGAACCGCAGGTTCAGCCTGAACGCAAGGGCTACTGAAGGTTGCCGCGCAGCCGCTCGCGCATTTTCGCGCTGGCCTCGTTCAGCCCGCGGATCTCAACCCGTTTGCCGTAGCTTTCATATTTGGCGCTCACCGAGTCCAGTGCCGCCGCCGTGGTTGCATCCCACAGGTGCGAATCGCTCATGTCGATGACCACCTGCTGAGGGTCCTGGGCATAGTTGAACTGCATGTACAGGTCATTGGAGGAGGCGAAGAACAGCTCGCCTTGCACCGTGTAGACGGCGGCGTCCCCGTGCAGTTCTCGCTTGACGCTGACGAAGTGTGCGACGCGGTTGGCGAAGAGCACCATAGCGCTCAGGATGCCCACGCCCACGCCGATGGCCAGGTTGTTTGTGGCCACGGTGAGCACCACGGTGATCAGCATGACGAAGGTTTCGCTCTTGGGCATCGCCTTCAGTGTTCCCGGTCGGATGCTGTGCCAGTTGAACGTCGCGGCGGATACCACCACCATCACCGCTACCAGCGCCGCCATGGGAATCTGCGCCACCACATCGCCGAAGGCCACCGCCAGGATCAGCATGAAGATGCCGGCGAACATGGTGGAGATGCGCGTGCGTCCGCCGGAAACCTTGACGCCGATCATGGTCTGCCCGATCATCGCACAGCCGCAGATGCCGCCGAAGAACCCGGTCACGATGTTCGCGGTGCCCTGAGCCCAGGATTCGCGGGTCTTGCTTGACGGGGTATCGGTGATGTCGTCGACGAGCTTGGCGGTCAGCAGGGATTCAAGCAGCCCCACAAATGCCACCGCCACGGCAAAGGGCGTGATGATCTTCAATGTTTCAAGGTTCAGCGGCACCTGGGGTATCCCGAAGACCGGCAGCGAATCGGGCAGTTCGCCCTGATCCCCGACGGTTGGCACGTTGATCCCCGCAGTTACCGCCACCACCGTCAGCGTGACGATGGCGATCAACGGAGCCGGCACCGCCTTGGTCAGCTTGGGGAACAGGTAGATGATCAGTACCCCGAGCCCCACCAGCGGGTAGACCTGCCAAGGGACGTTGATCAGCTGTGGCATCTGGGCCAGGAAGATCGAAATGGCAAGGCCGTTGACGAACCCGATCATGACCTGCCGTGGGATGAAGCGCAGCAGTTTGGCCACGCCGATCAGGGCCAGCAGCACTTGGATGATGCCTGCCAGCACCACCGTCGCGAAGAGGTACTCAACGCCGTAGGTTCGAACTAGGGGTGCCACCACCAGTGCCACGGCGCCGGCCGCGGCGGAGATCATCGCAGGCCGCCCACCGGTGATGGCGATGACCACCGACATCGTGAACGACGCGAAGATGCCGACCTTTGGGTCTACCCCGGCGATCACCGTAAACGCGATGACCTCTGGAATCAGCGCCAGGGACACCACAAGGCCGGCCAGCAGCTCGGTCTTCAGCAAGCGGGGAGACTTCAGCGTGCGCCATACCGATTGACGTTCGATCGGACTCAGGGTTGCCGCGCTCATGCAAAGTTCCATTCACTCAGGGGTACCCAAGTATTTTAGTGGACGCCTGCACCGATACTGATGTGGAATTGAAGCATGGGTCGAGAACTGAACGCACGGACGCTGAACATCTGCGAGTCATCGGGCAGCCAGCGCTACCGGACTAAGGCGATCGCCGACAAGGCTGCGGTCCGCCGCGGCAGGCAGCTGAAGCGTGAGGTCGCAACCTATCGCTGTCCCCACTGTGGTGGCTGGCATCTTCGCTCCAGCTGAATCCAGCGTGGCGTTCATTAAAAGGAAAGTTCCCGTTGGGAGGAAATCCAACGGGAACCTTACGATCATCACTCGCACCTTTATGAGGTACTAATAGTCTAAAGTCGCACTCTGTGCTTGAGCTTTGGAATTCCGAGCCGTCGGCTAAGTATCCTTAACGGCTAATTCCGGACAGGAATCCAGCTTTCAAAAAAGGTCATTAAATTCGAATCCCCCTGAGGCAAAGCCATCAGGGGGATTCTCGATCATCACTCGCACCTTTATGAGGTAATTACCACTGTAATGCCGAATCCTATGTTGGAACTGAGCAGGATCTGGGTGATGGCAATATATATGAAACCGGTAATGAGGGGTGGAAATCCAAATCGAGGTTTAAAAGAATACTGGCTCCGTTGCCGTGCACAACGGAGCCAGAATTACATCATCATCACTCGCACCTTCAAGAGGTATTCTCTACTCTAAAGATTAAAGCTATGTGCAAGCTTTGATCAGGCTCGGCAACGACAATGAGATTGTTTGCCGCGCCAATTGCCTTGGAATTGGGCTCATGTCAGCAATATTCCTGCAGTACCTGAACCATCGAGGTTTTTCGGCGTTGGTGACCCGCAATGAGTACTTGTGCTTCACCTCGATTTGCCGGGTGACGTACGCACACCAGTAGTCTCGATCCGGCGGCAGCCAGGTCGCGGCGTCGCCGTCGCTCTTCGAACCATTTGTCGGGCCATCGACCGCCAGCAAATTCTACGGATCATTGGCGAACCGAACGCGTTGCTCGGGCGAGAGATTTTGAGCGCCCTTCTGCCAGGCATCGGAGAGCGCGATCACATGGTCGATCTGCACCGCATTGCTGGTGCCTTGTCCGCGTTCGAACGCAATTGACTCTCCGGTGTACGGATCATCCAGCACGCCGGTGAGCACAACACAGTCCCGAGTTCCCGATTTGTACGAGGTGACGTCCAGGTCTCGACGGAGGATGTCGTTGCGCGTATCGCAACCATTATGGTCGGTGTCGCTCCACGCGCTGCCAAATAGGCCGCGGTCGTAGCCGCTTTTCGGCGCGCGGCCCTTGACCTGAAGATCATCCAACAGGGACTGCGCCTGCGAGGCGGCCTTCTCCTTCGTAGGCTGCTCGCGGGACTGCGTCGGCGCCTCGCTGCTGATGGTGATTGGCGGGGCTTCGGTGCGGATGACGATCGGCGGTGCCGTCGACGATGTGCTGTGGGCGGCCGGTGGCTGCGCGCTGGATGTTTCGACCGCGCAGCCGGTGAGTGCGATCGCCAGTAACAGGACCGCGACGCGCCCGGGGCGGGCTACTCGCACGCTACGCCGTCGCCGTCACGGTCGAGCTTTCGCGAGTAACCCGGATCGCCGACGCGGATCGGAGCGGCTCCGGCCGCCCGTACGGCGCTGCAGTTCTGGTAGAAGGTGCTGGTCGGAGCCTTTTTAACGGGAGTCTCAGCTGCCTCTTGGGCTGCCTTTTTTGCCGCTGCCTTTTTCTCTGCGGCTCTTTCCTCTGCAGCTGCACGCTTTGCGGCGGCCTTCTTTTCTGCGGCCGCCTTTTCAGCCGCGGCCTTCTCCTTGGCCGCCTTTTCCGCAGCCTGCTTCTTCTCGGCCGCCTCCTGCTTGGCCAGCGCAATCGCCTCATCGTGCTCGCCCTGGGTTACCCACACCAGCGCATCGCTGGCATCGGCATCGCAGTAGAGCTTTTCGGTGCCCTGTTCCATGACAAGCTCATCGCCTTCGCAGTCCTGCCCGAGGAAGCTGGCGATCTCGGTGGGGGATTCGGAAGGCGTTGGAGTCGGTGATTCGCTGGAGAGCTCAATTGCTTCTGCGGATTCGGTGGAAGTCGTGTCGGCTTGCGTGGTAGTTGCGCAACCGGAGGTGATCAGCAAGGCAAAAACTGCCCCAAAAATTGCAGCAGCACGCTTAGGAGTGTTTGCAGGGTTTGACGGAGCTAGAGAATGAAAGATGGGCATGCGAAAAGAACCTCATAAGAGTAGGTGATGGATATCCCCAATTCTTCTATCTCGTGAAATTAAAAGCAATTTAAGACAGCGGAATATTTTACAAAAAAGGCGCAACGGCGAAAACTAGAAAAGTTAAAAAGAGAAAGATTTTATAGAAAAATTTATCGCCGACCATCATCGTCACACTTCAAGCCGGTCGATCAATGTGAACAAAAGAATTGTTTCGAGTTTTTTTGGCGTAAGAGCCTTCAAGCTGCTTCCGGAAAGATGAAGCGCGGACAAATATTGTGACTGAGGTTGTTGCGGGTCCGGTACGGGTATTGCGACCATCGGGTGCACCTTTATGAGCTGCTTTTTGATTTTAGGGCCAGGGCTCACGGGCCCCTGATGAATGTCGTCGAAACTTGGAATAAAAAAAGGTGAAGCTCCCGTCGGTGGGAATCCAACGGGAGCCTCGATCATCACTCGCACCTTCAAAGAGGTAATTACGACCATACGTCCCTAGTCTTGGTTTTAGCTTAGCTAAAGCTTCACGAAGGTCAAAGAATCCTTGAGCTCAAGCTGGGTAAGATACAGCTATGGCGCACAAAAGAACCGGAGTACTCACCCATGCGGTGGCAGTTCGCGTCGTTGACACCATCGCCCCGCGCATCGACTACCCGCTGAACATCATGGACGAACGCGGCGTCATCATCGCTTCCTCCGATGCAAAACGCGTGGGCAACCTCCACCCCGACGCGCTTAAGGCGCTGGGGGAGAACCGGACGATTTTTACCCACCACGCGGACCCCTCCACGGGTCAACAGCCGGGAGTCAATGTCCCGCTGCTGCTCGACGGGGCGTTGCAGGGCGTCGTCGGCGTGACAGGTACCCCGCAGGCAGTGGCGCCCCTGGCGCAATTGATCTCCCTGACTGTCCAGCTGCTGCTAACCCAGCAGGAAGAACATGTGCGAGACACCCTGCGCACCACGGTGGCCAGCGAGATGCTCTCGGGGCTGGTGTCGGGCACCAGCTCGTCCCAGGCGGTAGCCGAGCAGCTTGAGCGCCTTGAATTTCCCCGGCCCTGGTCCATCAGCCTACTGCTGCCGCAGGAAGGGCAGCCGCTGCCGCGATTCGGCGACAAGCACGCGGTGCTCTCGGTCAACAACTCGCTGTGGGTGCTGACCAGTGCGCATTCGGGCAAGGTGGCGCCGACTGGCGCGCTGCGTGCAATCAGCGGAGAGGCGCGCGACGATACGGCCCAGTTGCTGATCGACGCAGAAAACTGGCGCACCCTTGACGGTTTCCCGACCCTAATACCCAGGGCGGACTCGGCACAGATCTGGGATGCCGACCTCGCGTTGGCTGCGGCGCGGACTCCGGCAGGTTACAGCCGCACCCTTGCTGCACGCATCGTAAAACTCAGCGAAGAGCATGCGCGCACGCTGCTGGTGCTGGCCGCCAGCGCCTCGCACGTCGAGGCCGCCGAGCGGCTGAACGTGCACCGCAATACGCTGATTCAGCGGATGGAGCGCATCAAGCTCGTCACGGGCTGCGACCCGCGGGTCCCGGGTGAATTGCTCAGCCTGCTCACCTCCGTCTATTCCAGCGTTAAACTGGGCGAATTGCACATATTCTAGTTGCATGTCGGCCTGAATTATGGGGTTGGGCCTATAGGAGATGTGGGGAAAACTCCATAGAGTTGAATCTATGACTTCTCAGACGCCACTTCAGGTAGCCATCGTTCCAGATTCCTTCAAGGGCAGCGCCCGTGCGAGCGAGGTGGCAGGGGCCATCAGCGCCGGTTTCCTTGCCGCAGCGACAAGCAAGGGCCGCGAGATTTCGGTGACGGCCGTTCCCTTCGCCGACGGCGGCGAGGGAACCTTGGAGGCCCTGATCGACGCCTGGGGTACCGAGGCGGTGCCGGTGGCCACCACCGACGCGATCGGCCGTCCGGTCCAGTCCCGGTTGGGCTTGTCTGCCGATGGCAAGATTGCCGTGGTCGAAGCGGCCGAGGCGGCCGGCCTGCCGCAGGTTTCGGATGTACAGCGCCAGCCGCTGGCCGCGACCACCTACGGGCTGGGCGCCCTGGTGAGCAAGGCGTTGGACCTCGGGGTGCAGCAGATCATCCTGTGCCTGGGCGGCTCGGCCACCACCGACGGGGGCACCGGCCTGCTGCGTGCACTCGGTGCGAAATTCCTCGACGCCGACGGCGGGGAACTGACCCCGGGCGGCGGCCCGCAGAATAACCTGGCATCCATTGACGTCTCCGGGCTGGACACCCGCGCGGCAGGCATCAAGTGGCAGATCGCCTGCGATGTCACCAACCCGCTGCTCGGCCCCACCGGCGCCGCGGCGACCTTTGGACCGCAGAAGGGCGCCAGCCCAGAGCAGGTCGCATACCTCGACGCAGGACTCGGCCGCCTGGCAGATGTGCTGGAGGCTGACACCGGCCGCGCGCTGCGCGAGCAGTCGGGCATGGGCGCCGCGGGCGGACTCGCGCTGAGCCTGGGCAGCTACTTCGACGTCGACCTGGTTCCCGGCTGGGAGCTGGTGGCGGAAGTTCTCGACGCCCACCGCATCCTCGGCGGGGCCGACCTGGTCATCACCGGCGAAGGCCGACTGGATTCGCAGTCCCTGCACGGCAAGGTCGTCTCCGGAGTGCTGCAGGCCTCCGGCGAAGACGCCGACGTCATCGTCATCGCCGGATCGGTGAGCCTGGACGAACAGACCCTGTCGGACTCCGGCATCCTGTCCGCCTACTCGATCGCACCGGGCCCTGCCACGCTGGCCGAACTGTCCGCGGACACCCTGAAGCTGGTGGAACGCACCGCCTTCTCCGTGGCGCGCACCTACCTGCGCTGATTGCTCATACCGCAGGGGGAGAACCTGCGCGTACAGGTTAACCCCCTGCTCCGAGGTGCGCGGCGGCCGAAATTTCTAGGCTGGAAGCATGCTCAAGAAAAAGTACCTCGCCGCCGGCGCACTGACCATCCCCTTCGCGCTACTGCTTTCAAGCTGCAGCGCCGCCGACCTGACATCTGAGAACTACGACAAGTCCGAATCCAAGCAGGCTGCCAGCTCGGAACAGGGCGTCGCTGACGGCCTGTTGCCCGGCTGGGTCCCCGCCGGCGGCACCGAGGTGAAGCTTGAACAGCGCACCACCGGGCACGAGCGGATCTTCGTGATGGACTATGCCGGGCAGCTGCCGGGCAAGACCTGCACCCCGATCAAGCAGGTGGGCAAGCCAAGCGCCAAGGAGCTGGAAGCCTCCTATGTTGCGGACGCCCGCTCCAAGGACTGGAAGGTCGACGAGGTCGCCGCCGTGCCCACCCTCAGCGCCGACTGGTGGCCGGCCGGCGCCGAGCAGAAGACCACCGATCTGTGTGGACGCTGGTGGGTGCATCAGGACTCGGGCAAGCTCTACGCCTTCGCCCCGGATACGAAGAACATCGCCGATCGCGTTGCCAAACAGCGTGAAAACGCAACTTCGAAGTCATAAACTGGCCCCGCCGCGACGCTTAACGTCATCAAAGCCGTCATAGGGCCTTGTTTATTACGTCATCATCTCCCCGCGTTCCGCCAGATGACCGGTGCCTTCCGGCGCGGCGGCCGGCGGTGCTTGAATGGCACTGCCAAACCCCCAGGGAACCAGGAGAGTGCCATGACTGTATTAACCAGACCGCGCCTGGCCGCGCTGCGCGAGCGCTTCGCCCCGCACTTCGAGGCGATCGCCGCCGGGTCGGCCGAGCGCGACCGCAGCGGCGAGCTGCCCTATGCGCAGGTCGCAGAGCTGGCGGCGGCGGGCTTCGGCGCAATCCGCGTCCCCGTTGAATACGGCGGAGCCGGGGCCACCCTGCCCGAACTCTTCGAGCTCTTCGTGGACCTGGCCGCCGCAGACTCGAACATCGCCCAGGCGCTGCGTGCACACTTCGCCTTCGTCGAAGACCGTCTGGTGGCCGCACCGTCCGCCGCCCGCGATGCCTGGCTGGCCCGCTTCGCCGCCGGGGAGCTGGTGGGCAACGCCTGGACCGAGGTCGGCGCGGTGAAGGTCGGGGACGTGATCACCAAGGTCGTCGACACGCCGGAGGGCCCGAAGGTCAACGGCACCAAGTACTACTCGACCGGCTCGATCTTTGCCGACTGGCTGGATGTCTACGCCGAATACAACGGCAAGCGCGTGATCGCCGCCGTATCCCGCCACCAGGACGGCGTTGAATTATCCGACGACTGGGACGGATTCGGGCAGCGCACCACCGGCACCGGAACCTCCACGTTCAGCAACGCCCAGGTGGCGGAGGTGATCGACTTCGACACCCGCTTCAAGTACCAGACCGCGTTCTATCAGCAGGTGCTGCTGGCGGTGCTTGCCGGGTCCGCCAAGGCCGCCGAACGCGACTTCGCCGCCGAGCTGAAGCGCCGCAAGCGCACCTTCAGCCATGCCGCGGCCAACGTCGCCGGGCAGGACCCGCAGCTGCTGCAGGTGATCGGCGAGGTCTCCGCCGCCGCCTTTGCCTCCGCGGCCACCGTCGAACGCGTCTCCCAGTCGCTGCAGGGAGCGTATGAGAGTGCGTTGGCGCTGCAGGCAGGGCAGATCGACGCCGAAGCGGATGAAGCGGCGAACGACGCCGCCGAGCTTGCCAGCGCGCAGGCGCAGGTGGTGCTCACCCCGCTGGTGCTGGGCGCGCTGACCCATGCCTTCGACGCCCTGGCCGCCTCCGCCACCAGCGTCTCAAAGAACCTCGACCGCCACTGGCGCAATGCCCGCACCGCAGGCAACCACAATCCCTGGGTGTTCAAGGCGCGGCTGATCGGCGACTTGGCGGTGAATTCCACGGCGCTGCCGCGGATCTGGGAGGTCGGCGCCTCGAAGTAATCCACAGTCGGCGCCGCTGCGGCGCCGGCAGGCGGTACCCGCCGCACACTGGGGTCATGAACATCGTGAATCTGCTGGCCGAAGCCCACGCGCTGATCGACCAGGCTGCACGGCAGCTTGCGCAGGTGGAGATCCCCGCCGCGCAGGCTGCCTTTGCCGCGCGTTTCACCGAGGTTCTGGCCATGGACCTGACCCGTGCCCAGCTTTATACCGCCGACGCCGTGCGCCGCACCAACGCCCACCAGCTGAGCGAGGGCTCCTTTCAGGCGATCTCCGCCGCAGGGCTGCACCCCAGTGCGGAAGAAATTGAGGCGCTGCCCAGTGCAATGTGCTCGGGGCGCAGCGCCTACAAGGGAACCGTCGACCTGCTGCATGACTGGCTGGGGATGCCGCTGAGCAGCGCCCGCGACCGGCTGGTGTCCACCGACGCCTTGGTTGCCGGGGTGTCCACCTCGGGCGATCGAACCGGGCCCGGCCTGAACATCCTAGCCGGGGCGATTCACGAACTTGATCCGCGGCTTCTGTGCTCCGCCGCCCGCGCCATCCACGGGGCACAGAAGGACCTGGGCACCTCCGCCCAAGGCCTGCGGGTGCGCGAAGAACTGCAGGTGGAAGCCGTCGAGCTGATCCGCGAGCAGCCTGCCACGGCGCGAAAGCACATTTCGGCGATGATCAAGGCGCTGAAAAGCGGGGACCGCCCCACCGAAGCGCTGTTGTCCGAGATCGGACTGTTTAAACGCGCCCCGCGCAAGGACGGGCTGATTGAATACCTGCTGCGCGTCCTGCCCAGCCAGGCGGAGGCCATCGAGGCGAGCTACCGCGAGGCCGAAAACCCGAAGACCGATGCCGGCAACCGCGATGAGCTGCACCGGCTGCTTCGCGAGGCCGCCGGAGAGAACTGGGACGACGCCGACTCGATGCCCGAATGGGCGCGCGAGGACGGCAAGGCGGCCGCTGCTCCCAAGCCCGAAGCGCTGCTGGGCTTCGAGCAGATGCGCCCGGAGCTGCGCCGCCTCATCGCCTTCCTCCAGGTGCTCAAGTCCACCGGCTCCAGGGCGCGGGCCCCGGGCATCGGCATCCTGATCGACTTCGATTCCATGCGCGGCACCTACGCCAAGACCGTCGGCGGGCAGCCATTGGGTGCCGCCGAAACTCGGGCGGCGCTGTGCCAGGCTGACATCTATCCACTGGTGCTCAGCGGCAAACGGAGGATTCTGGACCTGGGTCGGTCGCAGCGGCTGTTTTCCAAGGCCCAGGCCATCGCCATCCGTGCAGTGCACCGGGGCTGCGCCTTTCCCGGGTGCACGATGCCGGCCAACCGTTGCGAGATCGACCATTTGGATGCCTGGGAAAAAGGTGGTCCAACCGACGTAGACAATGGCGAGCTGTTCTGCCCGGTGCGCCACATCGGCCGCCACGCGGGGTTGTTCAGTGCGGTGAAGGTGCCCGGGTACGGCACCATGATCCAGCTGCCCAAATCGCTGGATGCCGCTGGCCGGCTGCAGGTGAACACGTACTTCATGACGCCCCAAGAGGCGATGGCGGCGCTGCGCCAGGCAGCCGAGGCAACAGTCGCGGTTAACCGCGGTGAACTGACGGTGCAGATCATGCCCAAATAGCTCGGTTCTTTTCCGCAGGGCCGGGCGTACAGTGAAAGAACGGGGTCATTTTTCATACAGAGGAGATGATCAGCGATGCTCGCTGAGTATAAGATGCCGTTCAATTACGTCCAGGTGCTCATTGCGGCCTTCGGTGCGATGAGCCTGAGCGTGCTCACCTTTTTCATTGCCGAGGCGGCCGGGGCTTCGATGCAGTTCTCCGGGGGAGCGTTCGCGAACCTCGACTTCATCCACATCATCCGCTTCACCGTCTTTCCCTTTGCAATCCTCGGATTCCTCACCTACGTGATCGGCAAGTCGCATCCCGGGATCTGCAGGGTAGCCCAGTGGGTGGGCGTTGCGGTGGTTGCGGTCTCCATGGTGGCCCAATTCTTCTTTGCCGAAGACCTGGGAAGCGCCATTGCCGTCGCAATTATGCATGTCATCGTCGGAGTCTCTTGGTTCATCGCGGTGGATAACTCGAACAAGCGGGCCAACGAGCGCGCAGTTCAGGGTGCATAGCGAAGCTAAGTGTCGCGAATTTCACGTTTAAAAAGGGGCTGAACCGCGTGCTGACACCGCTAGAATCGTTGAGGAATTTCAACGAACAGGATAACGATGTCAGCACCCAACAGCCCATTCAACTTCATTCAGGTCATCATCGCCGCGCTGGCCCTCGGCTACCTGAACGTCATCACCTACTTCATCGGCGGCTCCGCCGGTGCTTCGTGGGAGCTGACCAATGGGCAGGTCGTATCCTTCGCCCTGGTGCTCGAAGCATCATGGATCCCACTGGTGTTCTTCGGTCTGCTCGTCTTCCTGCTCGGTCGTAAGAACAAGGGGATCTGCAAGGTGGCCCAGTGGATCGGCTTGATCGTCGCCCTGGTTTCCATCATTTCGCCGGTCATGCTCTCCGCGGACGTGGCTACCGCTGTGACCCTGAGCGCCATGCATGTGATCACCGGAGTTATCTGGTTCTTCGCCGTACACTACGGCAACAAGCCGCTGCACGTCGCTGCCGCCGCAGCTTAATTACTGGTCAAAAACGCCGAGGCTAAGCCTCGGCGTTTTTGTTATTTAACGCGGCAACTAGGTGCGTTCCGCGGCGGCAAGCACCGCCCGGGCCTGACGCAGCAGCGGCTCGTCGACCATCTGTCCCTCAAAGCTGAACACGCCCGGGTGTTCCTCGGCGGCGGCAAGCACCGCCCTGGCGCGGGCTACGGATTCTTCGCTCGGGGCGAAGGCCTTGGCGATCACCGGCATCTGCTTTGGATGGATCGATGCCTTGGCGCCGAACCCGCTGGCGGCCGCGTCCTCGGCCTCGGCTGCGAGCCCCGCGAGGTCGTCGATATTCAGGTACACCGAGTCGATGGCCAGTTTTGAATGGATCGATGCCTGCAACAGCACGTGCGAGCGGGCGTAGCGGGCGATGTCCCGGTAGCTCCCGTCGGGCAGGCGGGATGAGGTGCCGCCCAGCGAAGCGATCAGGTCTTCGGCACCCCACATCAGTGCGGTGACATTTTTCGTGGCCGCAATCTGGTCCGCCGCGTGGATGCCCCGGGCCGTCTCGCACAGGGCGATCACCTGGTAGGGGGCGAGGTTGTGTGCCTGTTCGGCGGACTCGCATTTGGGCAGCATCAGTTGGGTGTAGCCGGTCTGGCGCACCGCGCGCAGATCGGCGGCGATGTGGTTGGTGTCGAAGGGGTTGATCCGCACGATCGTGTGCTCCGGATTCAGCGAACTTGCCGCCAGCGCCGCCCGGGCCGCTTCCTTGTTGGCGGGCGCCACGGCGTCTTCCAGGTCGATGATCACCGTGTGCGCCGCCGCTGCCGCCTTGGCATAGCGTTCGGGCCGGTCGGCCGGGCAGAAGAGGATCGATGGGCCGATCATTTCGCCGCCTCGTGGGCTGCCTTGGTCCACATCAGGCAGGTGCGGGAGGCGGTGGCCACGACGACGCCGTCCTGATTGCGGCCGGTGTGGGCCATGGAGGCGATGCCCTGCCCGGGGCGGGACTTGGAGGGGCGCACCGCGGTGATCTCGGTTTCGGTGTAGAGCGTGTCCCCATGGAACAGCGGATGCGGGAAGTTCACATCGGTCAGCGAGAGTTGGCCGATGATGGTGCCCTCGGTCAGCTGCGGGACGGATTGCCCGATCATCACCCCCAGGGTGAACAGCGAGTTGACCAGGGGTTTGCCGAAGGGCTGGGTGGCGGCCCAGGCGGCGTCCAGGTGCAGCCCCTGGTTGTTCATGGACAGCGTCGTGAACAGGACGTTGTCCGCCTCGGTGATGGTGCGGCCGGGGCGGTGTTCGAAGACATCGCCCACTCGCAGTTCATCAAGGTACAGTCCGCGCTGGACGATCCTCATGCTTGCTCCTCAATACTGGCTAGTACCTGTTGCGCCTTGACCAGATCGCCCTGTTTCAGCGCGTTCATGCGCACGATGCCGTCGGCCGGTGCGCGCAGCTGGTGTTCCATCTTCATCGCCTCCACGATCAGCAGGACCTCCCCGGCGGCGACCTCATCCCCGTCGGCCGCGGGGACGGCGATGACGGTGCCGGGCATGGGGGAGGAAACCTGCAGCGAAACTTCGCCCTCGCCGGCGGCGTGGGTTGCGGTGGTGCGGATGATGTTGGCGGTGAAGCCGTCCTGGCTCAGCCACAGCTCATCGCCCACCCGCACGGAATGGAACTTGGCCAGCATGCCATCCAGTTCGATCCCCGCCGCGGTACGGCGGGCGGTGATGGTTTCGCCGCCCACGTGCACGGTGTCATTCTCGACGACTACCAGTTCGGTGCGCCCGTCCACCTCTAGCATCAGCCGCCGGGGAGCCGGGGAGCTCAGCCGCCACCCGTCGCGGGTCCAGGGCCCGGGGGCGCCGGTGTCGGCGAATTCCAGGGCGGCGAAGGCGAGTTCTGTAATGCCCGCGGCGCGGAAGTCGAAGGTTTTGCGTTCGATCAGCGTGGTGTCCAGCCTTCCGGCGGCGACGTCGGGATCTGCCAGCAGCAGGCGCAGGTATTCGGCGTTGGTCTTCACGCCCAGCACGACGGTGTCGCCCAGCGCGCGGTCAAGCGTCGCCAGCGCGTGGGCGCGGTCGGGCCCGTGGGCGATGAGCTTGGCGAGCATCGGGTCGTAGTGCGGGGTGATGACCAGGCCCTGGCGCAGGGCCGAGTCGATGCGCAGGTTCTCAGGTTCGTGCAGCCGATGGATCGTGCCAGTGGAGGGAAGGAAGTCCTTGTCTTCGGCGTAGAGCCGCGCCTCGATGGCGTGGCCCACCAGTGCGACGTCGTCCTGCGCAAAGTCCAGACGCTCCCCGGCGGCGCTGCGGATCTGGTATTCGACCAGGTCGACCCGCTCCCCGGCGACGCGCAGCACCTCTTCGGTCACCGGGTGCTCGACCTGCAGCCGAGTGTTCATCTCCATGAAGAAGAACTCCTCCGGGGCGTCGTCGCTGACCAGGAATTCCACGGTGCCGGCCCCCACATAGCCCACCGACTGCGCGGCGGCCACAGCGGCTTCACCCAGCCGGGCGCGGATTTCTGCGCCCTGGGGCAGGTTTTCCAGCAGCGGCGCGGGGGCCTCCTCGATGACCTTTTGGTGGCGGCGCTGCAGCGAGCATTCGCGTTCGCCCAGGTGGACAGTGCTGCCGTGGGCGTCGGCCAGCACCTGCACCTCGATGTGGCGAGGCGAAGCCACCAGCCGCTCAAGGAAGAGTGTGTCGTCGCCGAAGGCGGAGGCGGCGGTGCGCCGGGCGCTGGCCAGCGCCTCGGGCAGGTCGCCGGGGGAATGCACCGCAAACATGCCTTTGCCTCCGCCGCCGGCCGAAGGCTTGATCAGCAGCGGGAAGCCGACGCCGGCGGATGCGGCGACCAACTGAGCATCGCTCAGCCCGGGCTCGGAGATGCCGGGCACCACCGGGACGCCGTGGGAGGCCACGTGGTTTTTGGAGCGGATCTTATCGCCCATGAGGTTGATGGCCTGCACCGGAGGGCCGATGAACACGATCCCGGCGGCCTCGAGGGCGCGGGCGAAGTCGAGGTTCTCGGAAAGGAAGCCGTAGCCGGGGTGCACCGCCTGGGCCCCGCAGGCGCGGCAGGCGGCGATGACCGCGTCGATATTCAGGTAGCTGTCCGCGGCGGCGGCGGGGCCGATGCGCACCGCCTGGTCTGCCAGCGCCACGTGCAGGGCGCCGGCATCGGCGTCGGAATAGACCGCCACGGATTTGATGCCCATGGTGCGCAGGGTGCGGATGATGCGCACCGCGATCTCCCCGCGGTTGGCCACTAATACTGTGTCGAACATGCTCACATCCTAAAGAGGCCGAAGTTGGTGTCCGGCAGCTCGGTTTCGGCGGCCACGCCCAGCGCGAGCCCGAGCACGCGCCGGGTGTCTGCCGGGTCGATGACCCCGTCGTCCCACAACCGCGCGGTGGAATAGTAGGGATTGCCCTGGTCCTCATACTGCTGGCGGATCGGCGCGGTGAATTCGGCTTCCTGAGCGGCGCTCCAGGTCCCGCCGGAGGCCTCGATGCCGTCGCGCTTCACGGTGGCCAGCACGGAAGATGCCTGCGCGCCGCCCATCACGGAGATGCGCGCGCCGGGCCACATCCACAAGAAGCGCGGGGAGTAGGCGCGCCCGCACATCGAATAGTTGCCAGCGCCGAAGGAGCCGCCGATGACCACGGTGAACTTGGGCACCCGCGCGGTGGCCACGGCGGTGACCATTTTGGCGCCGTGTTTGGCGATGCCGCCGGCCTCATAGTCCCGGCCCACCATGAAGCCGGCGAGGTTCTGCAGGAAGATCAGCGGGATGCCGCGCTGATCGCACAGCTCGATGAAATGCGCGCCCTTCAGCGCTGACTCGGAGAACAGCACCCCGTTGTTCGCGATGATGCCGACCCGGTGGCCGTAGATCCGGGCGAAGCCGGTGACCAGGGTGGTGCCGTAGTCGGCCTTGAACTCGTGGAACTCGCTGCCGTCGATGATCCGCTCGATCACCCGGTGCACGTCGTAGGGCGCGTTCACGTCCACCGGAACGATGTTGGCCAGGTCCGCCGCGTCAAACTCCGGCTCCTTGAAGGTGCCGTGTGCCGGGGCAGGGGGATCGGGCAGGGTGGCGATGATCTTGCGCACGATCGCCAGCGCGTGTTCGTCGTTTTCCGCCAGGTGGTCCACCACCCCGGAGCTCTTGGCGTGCAGCTCGCCGCCGCCGAGCTCTTCTGCGGTGACGATCTCCCCGATGGCGGCCTTCACCAGCGGAGGGCCGCCCAGGAAGATGGTTCCCTGGTTGCGCACGATCACCGACTCGTCGCTCATCGCCGGGACGTAGGCTCCGCCGGCGGTGCAGGAACCCATGACCGCGGCGATCTGCGGGATCTTCGCCGCGGAGAGCGTCGCCTGGTTGTAGAAGATGCGGCCGAAGTGCTCGCGGTCCGGGAAGACCTCGTCCTGCATGGGCAGAAAGGCGCCGCCCGAATCCACCAGGTAGACGCAGGGCAGGCGGTTTTCCAGCGCAATCTCCTGGGCGCGCAAGTGCTTCTTGACGGTCATCGGGAAGTAGGTGCCGCCCTTGACCGTGGCGTCATTGGCCACCACCATCACATGCCGCCCGTGCACCAGCCCGATGCCGGTGATGATGCCCGCGCCGGGGCTCGCGTCGTCGTACATTCCATGCGCCGCCAGCGGGGCCACCTCCAGGAAGGGCGAGCCGTCATCGAGCAGCTGGTCCACGCGGTCCCGCGGCAGCAGCTTGCCGCGGGCCACATGGCGTTCCCGGGACTTTTCAGGGCCGCCGGCCGCCGCGGCCGCCAGCTTCTGATGCAGTTCGGCGACCAGTTCTGGGTAGTTCATCGCTCTCCTTCGCTTGCGACGCGCTGGGCTGTGGGCAGCTCGTGGGGGCTTAATGGTGTTTCGGGGGCGCCGAGGATGCGCATGGCCATGGCGATGAAGTGCAGCTGCACTTCAGGCAGGGGCAGGCGGCCGTCGGCGCGGTACCAGCGGCCCACGCCGGTGCCCATCTCCATAATGGCCAGGCGCGCCAGGCCGGGATCCGGGGCGGTGAAGATGCCGGCGCGCTCGCCGTCGGCCAGCGCCGCGGCGAACAGCGCCTCGTACTCGTCGCGCAGCGCCTGCATGGGCGCCGGGTCGGACAGTGCGCGCATTTCCCCGGTGGCCACCTGGGCCGTCAGCGGGTTGACCGCGGTGAAGCTGACGTGGAATGCCACCAGCGCCGCGAGCTGCCGCGCCGGGTCCTGAGTGCGGGAGATCGCGTTTCTGGCTCCGTCGAGCATCGCACTGAGGCAGTCGCGGATGATGCCCAGCAGCAGCTCCTGCTTCCCGCCCACATAGTGGTAGAGGGTCGCAGAATTCAAGCCAACGGCGGCGCCGAGTTCGCGGATGCCGGTGGCGGTGTAGCCCTGCCGCGCAAAGCAGGCGACTGCCGCCTGCTGCACCTGGCCGAGCTGCATCACGTCTCCCAATCGATCGATTGAGTCCAGTACACAGCAGCCTCGTTGTGATGTCAATCACTTGATTGAATGTGGAAGCATGGATGCATGATCCGCGCCCGGCTGACAACCTCCGCCCTGTTCCTGACCAATGGAGCCCTCTTCGCCAACCTCGCCCCGCGGCTGCCCGAATTCAAGGAGCAGTTGGGGCTCGACGCCTCCGGCTATGGCCTGCTGGTGGCTGCCTGGCCTGCGGGCGCACTGGCGGCGGGTCTCGGTGCGGGATGGCTGATCAGAAGGTTCGGCTCCGGCACCGTGGCAGTCTTCGGCACGATCCTCACCGGCCTGGCGATCCTGGGTGCCGCGCTCGCCGCACCCTCGGTGGCCCTGGTGGCCGCCGCCTTCGCGCTGGGCGGGGCGATGGACGCGATCACCGACGTCGCCCAAAACGCACAGGGACTGGTGGTGCAGCGGCGAATCGGACGCTCGATCATCAACTCCTTCCACGCGCTGTGGTCGGTGGGCGCGGTGCTCGGCGGACTGATGGCCGCGGCGGCGCTGAACCTGCCGCTGGCGGTGCACTTTGCCGGATCCTGGCTGTTATTCTCGGCCCTGGCGCTGGCGGTGTGGCGCTTCTGTCTGCCCGACGAACGGGTGCGCCGGAAGGTTGTCGGTGCGCCGACGGTCAGGATTCCGGTCAGCGCACGCACCATCATCACCATTACCGCACTGGTGCTGATCGCCGTCGCGGCGGTGGCGGTGGAGGACGCTGGAAATTCTTGGGCCACCTTGTACCTGAGTTCCCTGGGAGCGCCGGGGCCCTTGGCCGCCGCGGGCTTCATCGTGCTGGTCGGCGCGCAATTCATCGGCCGGCTGCTGGGCGACGGCATGGTCGAACGCGTCGGCCAGCGGGCGGTGGCTCAGGGCGGGACCTTGCTGCTGACCGTCGGCATGGGGCTGGCGCTGGCGTTTCCCAGCATTCCGGGCAGCCTTGCGGGGTTTGCGGCGGCCGGATTCGGCGTGGCCACGTTGGTTCCGGCCGCCATGGCACAGGCCGATCAGCTGCCTGGCCTGGCGCCCGGAACGGGTTTGAGCGTGGTGTCTTGGCTGATGCGGGTGGGCACCCTGCTCTCCCCTCCGCTGGTGGGACTGCTCGCACAGCACTATTCCCTGCGCGCGGGGCTGCTGCTGGTGCCTCTATTGGGGGTCATCGTGCTGCTGTGCTCACCGGTGCTGCGCGCCCGCCGGTCCCGCGTTCGATGAGCTCTGCGGTCACCGCCACCGCGATGCCCTGCACCACCATGAGGTTGACCAGCACAATCAGCTGAACCAACCCGGCTTCCAGCGGACTTGCACCGCCCAACACTAGACCGACGAAGGCCCCGGGCAGCGTCACCGTGCCCACGGTGCGCGTCTGGTCGATGCCCGGCAGCAGCGCCTCGGCGGCCACCGGTCGGGCCACCAATTGGCGGGCATCACGCAGGCTGAAGCCGAGCGCCAGCCCCGCCTCGACTTCGCCGCCGCGCTGCTCCAATTCCTGATGTAGCCGCCGCCCTGCGAGGTTCGTCGCGCTCATAGCTCCGCCGATCAGCTGCCCCACCACTGCGATCATCGCCAGGGCGGAAAAGGGCAGCACCCCGAAGCTGAGCATCAGACCCACCACGGGCAGGACTCCGGCGAGAATTGCCGTCGCCGGCACCCACCAGGCAAGCTGGCGGATGCGTTGGGTGGCGGTCAGTGTTGCCACGGCGAACATGAGCAGCAAAAATGCGCAGGTGAGAACCCAGGATCGGGAGACCTGCGCGATGATCAGCGCAACAGTGACCATTTGCACCAGAGCGCGGGCGATGGCGAAGATCATCTGCCGTGCTGGCAGCTGGATGAATCGGTGGTTGATCAGCGTTGCTGCAGCCGTAGCTACACCCAGCATGACCCACATGCCAGGGCCGGTGTTGAGCAGTGAAGTGCCCATGAGTCAGTCCTTGGAACCAAAAGTATAAGAAAGTATAAGGCTGTATAGAAAAATCCTATACAGCCTTATGTTTCGTTATACGACCTAGTAATACACCGCCAGCGGGCCCTTCGGGCCGTTGATGACGTTGATCGGCGTCTCGAACACCTCGGTGAGAATCTCATCGTTCATGATGTGCTCAGGGGCGCCGAACTCGACGACCTTGCCGTGCTTCATCGCGCAGATGTAGTCCGCATAGTGTCCGGCGAAGTTGATGTCATGCAGCACGATCACGATGGTGCGGTTCAGCTCTTCGGCGGCGCGCTTGAGGTGGCTCATCATCACCACCGAGTGCTTCATGTCCAGGTTGTTCAGTGGCTCGTCGAGCAGCACGATATCGGTGTCCTGGGCCAGCACCATGGCCACGTAGGCGCGCTGGCGCTGTCCGCCGGAAAGCTCGTCAAGGTAGCGGCCCTCCAGCTCGCTCAGCTCCAGGAAGTCGATGGAGCGGGAGACGATCGCCTCGTCGTCCTTGGTCAACCGTCCCTTCGAATGCGGGTAGCGGCCGAAGCCCACCAGCTGGCGCACCGTCAGGCGGGTGACGAAGTGGTTCTCCTGGCGCAGGATGGAGACGATCTTCGCCAGATCCTTGGAATTGGTGGTGGCCACGTCGTAGCCCGCCACCTCGATGGTGCCCGAATCGATGCCCAGCAGGCGGCCGACCATGGTGAGCATGGTGGACTTGCCGGCGCCGTTCGGGCCGACCAGCGCGGTGATGCCGCCGGTGGGGATTTGAAGCGTTACCGGCCCGATGGCGACGGTGGAGGAGTACTTCTTGTGGACGTCTCTCAGGGTGATCACAGCCGGCCCTTTCGCAGGATGAAAATGAGGAAGGTGATGCCGCCCACGGCCTCGATGATGATGCCCACCACGCCCTGGGCGTAGAACACGTTCTTCATGATGAAGTAGGAGCCGGCGAGAACGACGAACCCGGCGAGGAATGACATCGGGTAGATGTAGCGGTGGTCGTAGGTGTCGGCCAGCTGGTAGGCAAGGGTCGCCACGAGGAAGCCGAGGAATGTCAGCGGGCCGACCAGCGCGGTGCTCACCGCCATCAGGATGGAGATGAAGAACAGGTTCACCATGGTTTCGCGGCGGTGGTTCAGCCCCAGATTGGTGGTGGTCTGTTGGCCCAGCGAGAGGATGTTCAGCTTCTTGGAGTTCGCCACCAGGTAGCCGCCGGCCACCAGCACCAGCGGGATCGCCAGCGGCATGTAGCTCATGTCCGCGTTGGTCATCGAGCCGAAGAGCCGAGCGGTGAGCACGTCGAACTCGCTCGGGGTGAGCATGCGCTGCATGAACGTGGCCACCGAGCCCAGACCGGTGCCGATGATGATGCCCACCAGCAGCATGATTTGGATATTGCCCAGCTTGCCGCTTAGCAGCCAGCCGTACAGCGCCACCGAGAGGGCGACCATGATCGCCACCTGCAGGCCGAACTGCCCGATGCCGGTGAAGAAGGTGATGCCCGAAAGCCCAAGGAAGAACACCGCGCCGGTCTGCACCACGCGGTACAGCGCCTCGAAGCCCATAATCGACGGGGTGATCAGCCGGTTGTTGGTCACCGTTTGGAAGGCGACGGTGGCGATGGACTGGCAGGCGGCGACGATCACCATGACCAGGATGGAGCTGGCCCGCATCTTCGCGATAATCCAGAACCCCGCCGAACCCAGGGGCATGGGGTTGTCCCAGGCGAGCAGACCGAAGCCGAAGCCTGCGGCCAGCGCGCACATGATGGTGAAGGTGATCCAGTAGCGCCGGCGTACGCGCGCGGTGGGCATCGAACCCGAATGGCGTCCGGTGCGGCTGGCAGGGTGCGGGGGAGCTGAAACTAGGTTAACCACGAGCACGCTGCCTGAGAAGAAGGATGATGAAGACCACTGCGCCGATCACGCCCAGGATCAGCGAGACTGGAATCTCGAAGGGGGAGATGATGGTGCGGCCGATCAGGTCGCACACGGTGGTGATGGCGATGCCCAGCAGGCACACCCACGGCAGGTTGCTGCGCAGGTCGTCGCCGCGCACCATGGAGACGATATTCGGCACGATCAGCCCCAGGAATGGCAGATTGCCGATGACCACGGTGACCACACCGGTGGCCACGGCGATCAATGCGGTGCCCTGCAGCATCACGTTCCGGTAGTTCAACCCGACGTTGGTCGCGATCTCCTCGCCCAGGCCAGCCACGGTGAAGCGGTCAGCGACGATGAACACCGCCACGGTCACCGCCGCCACGATCCACAGCACCTCGTACTGGCCGCGGACCACCGCGGTGAAGGAGCCGGCCAGCCAGATGCCCAGCGATTGCAGCTTGTCTGTGGTCAGCGCCAGGAAGGTGGAGAACGCGCCGACCACCGAGCCGAGCATGATGCCCACGATCGGCACCGTCAGCGATGCCTTGAGCGAGACGCGGCGCAGGAATAGGAAGAAGATCATGGTGCCGACGAACGCGAAGACGATCGCCACCGCCATCTTTGACAGGATCGTCGCCTGCGGGAAGAGCACGAGCATCAGCAGCAGGCCCAGGCCAGCCCACTCGGTGGTGCCGGTAGTGGTCGGCTCCACGAAGCGGTTCTGCGTGAGCAGCTGCATGACCAGTCCGCTCATCGACATGGCGGCGCCTGCCAGCACCAGTGCGATGGTGCGCGGGATGCGGGTGACGGAGAACATTTCCGCTCCGTCTTCGGCGCCGAACACGTCGTAGACGCCGGTGAACAGCGAAAACGCCAAAAGGACAAGCACGCCCAAAATGCCCAGGCCGAGCTTGTAGTCGAAGAGTTTGCCCTTGTGGGCGATGGTAGTCATGAAACCGCCGATGGTGTGTGGTTGAGATGCAACAAGGTGGCAGGACTAGCCTGCCACCTGTTTTTATGCCTAAAGGCGCATGTTACTTGGCTGCCTGAAGCGCGTCGGCGAACTGGTTGAGGAACTCGGTGTAGGTCTGAATGCCCTCGTTGGTGTAGGTGTCGGATGGCATGACCAGGACCTGTCCCTCCTTGGCGGCGGTGACGTTCTTCAGCGCCTCGGAGTTCTCCAGCAGTTCCTTGGCAGGCTTGTAGCCTTCTTCGTCGGCGGCCACCGCAGCGTCGCGGTCCATCACGATGATCCAGTCGGGGTTCGACTTGGCGATGGCTTCGACCGAAACGTCGTCGCCCTCGTGGTCGGTGGATGCTTCTGGGACGTCCAGCGCAGGGGTCAGGCCGAGGAATTCAAACATCGGGCCGACGGTGCGCCCGGTGTTCGGTGCCGAGTAGCCGAACTTGCCGCCGGAGGCGATCAGGCCCATGACGGTGTCTTCGGTGTCGTAGGCATCGGTGACGCGCTTCTTGGCTGCCTCGAAGTCGGCAACCAGCTTGGCTGCTTCATCCTTCTTGTTGAAAACTTCGCCCAGGACGGTGGTCTGGCGCTCCAGCTCTTCATCGAAGGGCTGGCCTTCGCGTGGGTCGAGGTTGACCAGGGTCGCGTTCGGGGAGAGTTCCTTGAGCTTGTCGGCGTGCTGGGTGAAGCGCTGGCCGTTGATGATCAGGTCTGGATTGACCTCGACAACTGCTTCCAGATTCGGCTCGCGGTGGCTGCCCAGGTCGACGACGTCCTTGTCCTGGGTGTAGCCGATGGTCTCCGGCATCAGCGACACCGCTCCGGCCTTCAGGTCTACGCCCCAGTCGTAGAGGGTCTCGAAGGTGCGGTTGTCCGTGGCGACGACCGACTGCGGTGAAGCCGGAACTGACTTCTCGCCTTCGTTGTCGGTGATGGTCACGGTTTCGCCGGTGTTCTCGGAGGCCGAGGAGGTGGTCGAACCGCAGGCGGTCAGGGACAGTGCGGCGATGCTCAGGAGAGCTGCTGCGCGAAGCTTCATGGAGGCCATGTTTTCCTTCGTCGTCGGGCAACATGTGAAGTTGCTGAAAATGAGTGATCTAAAAATTAGCTTAGCCTTAGCTGTCCAAATTAAGAAAAGCGGATCGCGTGTTAGATGACTCACCGAAGTCAGGGTTGCTTATCTTTTTGTGTCGGGAAAATGGCCTAAATCCCCGTGTTCTCGCGGATGCACCACTAAAGATAGCGTCGAAATACAATGCAGATTTGTTATCTATTTTTGTGAGTTGTGTGGCATTAACAGTGTCACCTAACTCATTTAGGCTTCTTTCATGAGTGATGCGCTGAATAAAATTGCCTGGCCGGTCCACACCCAGAGGCTTTCGCTGCGGCGTCTGGCCGCCGAGGACCTGCTGGCGACGTGGCGCTATCGGCAGCTGCCGGAAGTCTATGAATGGATCACCTCGGCGCCCACTGAACTTGCGGACTACGAGCGGCTGTATTTCGAAGAAGGCAGGATGCAGCGCGACGTAGCGGTTGAGCTGGTGGACGAGCAGGGAACCGCAACCCTGATCGGCACCGTCATGGTCAAGGTCCACGACGGCTGGGGCCAAACCGAAATTATTGATCAGACCGTTGGCGTTGAAGCTGAGCTGGGCTGGAGTTTCGACCCTGCCTACTCGGGCCTCGGCTACGCAACCGAGGCGGTGCAAGCGGTGATCGAACTCTGCTTCGGCGCCCTGGGGCTGCGCCGCCTGAGCGCCGAGTGCTTTGCCGACAATGAACCCTCGTGGAAGCTGATGGAGCGTGTCGGCATGCGCCGTGAAACCTATAGTAGGGCCAATGGTCTGCACCGCAACGGCCAGTGGATGGATGGAATGATCTACGCGCTGCTTGACGACGAATGGGGAGGCAAGTAGGGCTTCCCTGCTCTCAGTATCGGGATCGGGATGCTGCGTACGCGCCGTCCTTCGGCGTCCAGAATCTGTCCGCCGCGCTTAATTGTGCTGAGTGTGAGAAAACGTTCTTGCACATAGCTCCTCGGCGATGTGTTCAGTACTGAGTTCTCGTGGTTGTGGGCGCTTTTGAGGTTTCTTAACCAGAAAGTCGCTGTCAGATTCGAGGAGTCAATTGTTTTGGCGCTAATCCTGCAGGAGGGATCATTGGCCAGCATTTGACCGATAACATCAACATCCAACGAAGGCGCCGACCATTGGATACTAAATTCCTGCAACCCGGTGCTCGAAAGCCGTCCGCTGTCGCAACGGAATGCAATGAGCCCGCTGGAAACGAGTTTCTTAGTTCTTCGCTGGATTGTTTGGGCGGATGCGCCGAGAATTACCGCGATATTCTGCCAGCTTTGGCGGGCGTCCGAAAAGAGAATGCTGACGATTTCAGCATCGAGTTCGTCGGGCAGGAAATACTGGGAGGCAGAAGGGAGTGCGTCCTCGAGGCTCTGTTTTTCGGTAGTTGCAAGCGTTCCGTTGTTCCACTCATTCGCCTGCCGGTAGACTCGCGAGATTGGACTGATGTGCCTACTTCTAATTCCTGGCAACCGGCGGAAAATTCCCTGTAGCATTTCCATTCCTTCATTGTGGGAAGGAGCGAAGCAGTCAATATAGAACTGACGGTGGTGGGTGACAAGCGCAACGGTGCCGAAGGCTGGTTCATTGCACAGTGCCTTGGCTAGTTCCTGCTCGCGTTGGGGATCGCATTCAATGGTGACGAATGCCGACCAGCCGGTATCAAGGAAGCGGGCTCCGGGGATCACGGTGGTCCATGCGGCTCCCTCGGACTGCATTAAATCCCAGCGTCGGGTGATCGTCGAATTAGATACCCCGAGGATCTGGGCAACTTTCTTAAGTTCTATTCGCGGCTGAACCTCGAGGGCTCCCAGTATTGCGAGATCCAGTTCGGTTCCGATGGATGATTTTTGCATATTTTCATTCTTTTTGGATGATATTGCCCAATTTTTCGAGAGCTCACGGATCATTTTTACTCTTGTGATGGCGGGCACACAAGTTGTTTCGCTTCAGCTCAACGTTGGGAATTTAATGAGCGATTCAGTTTCGCCTCCTATGAAAGTTGCTCCTAGGACGACATTTTTTGGCCTTCTAGCGCTTCTGATTACTATCGAATCACTTAGTGGCGTTGTCCAAGGCTTTCTCAATCCGATCCTTCCAGCTCTGGGGCCGGTTTTTCAGGTTGATGCCCCGACGATCAACGGAATTTTCCTGATTTCTAACGTCAGTTTTGCCGTATTGACCCCACTGATCTCTCGCCTGGGGGACAGCTTCGGCTACAAGCGAGTGTTGCTTGTTTCCACCTTGTTTGTCGCAGCTGGTGTCATGCTCATGGCTTTCGCTCCCAGCCTGATAGTGCTGATCCTGGGCGTCATTCTCATAACCTGCGTCGTAGGGTTCATCCCTCTCATGATGGGCATTCTTCGATTGACTCATCCGGATGAAACGCGCAGGGGCGTTAGTTACTTGATCGGAACGCTCATGGTGATGGTAGGAATCGGTGGATTGATTGCTGGAATTCTAGGGGCCGTCGATCCACTGCGTGGCTTCATGATCGGAATCCCCTTTGCGTTGGCCGCAATAGTTTGTTCATTCTTCCTGCCCGAGGTTCCCAAACCTGAAAAAGAGCCAATGGCCATTGTTCCAATGGTCAGCTGTCTCACGGGAATAGTTCTGTTTATTGCCGGATTGGCTATGGCCCCCGATTGGGGTTGGGCATCGATCAAAACCTTGAGCTCTGTGTTCATCGGAACGGGGCTGCTGGTACTGTGGGCCTTTTTGGACTGTCGTGCCGAAGATACCGTGCGTCGATTTACCGATTTGCGGATGTTCAAACTGCGATCGGTGCGAAGTGTATCCATTGCAACGTTCTTCTTTGGCTTTGCCTCAGTGAGTTATTTCGGTACGAATGGGCTAATCCTGAATGCGGATCGTGACTCCACGGGATATGGTTTCGGTCTTTCGTCATCGAGCATCGCACTGGTTCTCGCGCTGACCTCTGTTTTTTCATTGTTTTCATCGCTGGGTGCGGGACAAATGATGAACCGAATCTCGGAACGATCGGCCCTCGTCTTTTCTGGGCTCCTCCTGGCAAGCGGTTTCTTGGTGTTCTACTTCGCGGGTCAATCATTGGCCGGATACCTGATTGGATTCAGCATTTTCAACCTCGCCCTCGGAGCGTATCAAAGCGCTACCCGCGCGCTGAGCGTCGAAGGAGTCCCCGTAGAGGAGACTTCCTCGGCGGCAGGAATCAACGAATTGGCACTGTCTGTGGGCATCGCCTGCGGAGCCGCGGTCATTAAGATGCTGTCCAGCATGAATGTCGATGCGGGAGGCGCGATAACTACCAGCGGTATTCAGCTGATCTGGGCGGTACTCGCCGGCGGATCCGTTATCGCCGCGGTGGCCGGAAGCCGCTACCCGAAACGTCAATTTACCCGACCGACTCGACTGGCATAGGGGAAGGAAAACATGACTACAACGAAAGAACAGCCGAGTCTGTGGAAAGCCATCGAAGGAACTATCGAGGAAATTCGCCCAGAACTAACCGGTCTCAGCCACGATATTCATGGGAATCCAGAACTGAGCGGGGAAGAAGTCTTTGCCCGGAAAGCGGCAATGCGGCTCTTGAAGCAACACGGCTTCGACGCTGATGGTGAGCAACCCAGCGCTCCAACCGCCTTCAGCATGCGCAAGGGCAGCGGAGAGTTGATGGTTACCTATTGCGTCGAATATGACGCTCTACCGAATATCGGCCACGGATGCGGGCATAACGTTAATGCAGCCGCCAGTGTTGGTGCGGCCATCGCCCTAAGCTCGATCTGGCGCGAATTGGATGTGACCGTACACGTACTTGGCACTCCTGCTGAAGAAAATATCGGCGGCAAGGTTGATTTGATCGAGGAAGGATTCTTCAATCAATCGCACATTGCACTCATGGCCCATGCGAGTGCGAACGACATCGTGGGAAGCTCATCTTTGGCACTGAACGCATGGGACGCCACTTATCGCGGCAAAGCAGC
Source organism: Glutamicibacter sp. (assembly GCF_032154645.1). Taxonomy (GTDB): domain Bacteria; phylum Actinomycetota; class Actinomycetes; order Actinomycetales; family Micrococcaceae; genus Glutamicibacter. The sequence goes on from NZ_JALDXV010000001.1 coordinate 111,011, forward strand.
ACACGCAGCGGCAGCGCCGGCGCTAGGCATCAACGCATTGGATGCGATTAATATTGCCCAGCACGCCATTGCCTTATTGAGGCAACAGTTGCCACCGGGATCGATCGTTTCGACGATCGTGCTTGAAGGCGGTGAGTCGGTGAACGTGATTCCGGATCGAACAACATTGAGAATAGAAATGCGCGCCCCGGATAGTATCCAGCTAGAAGCCATCAACCAACGTGTGCGTAACTGCTTGGAAGCGGGAGCGTTGGCCTCTGGGTGCAATCTTCGAACTGAACAATTGGGACACACCTTCGCCGAGCTGCGGCAGGATCAAGATCTATCTGCTGCTTACGCAGCAGCACTCCAAGGGCGCGGTCGCCATGCAGTTTTTGATTCCTGTGCCGTGGCATCGACTGATATGGGCAACGTTTCCCACCAGGTTCCGACCATCCATCCAATGATTGGGTACGAGGTTAATGGGGCCGCACATCACACGGAAGAGTTCGCCCGCTACGGAACCAGCCCCCAAGCAGACTCCGCACTGGTGGACGCGGCGTATGCGCTGGCAGGGGCCGTGCTGCTAGCTGCAACTGATGAGAAACAACGCCTCCGATTGATCAACCACCTTTCTAAATAGTCCAAAAGCTGCTGGTGGGTGGAATAGTAGGCAGTCGCGGGCGGTTATGCAGTGCAGAGACGAGAGGATTTCCTATGACCGAAACACCACGAGTAGTCATTCTTGGCGGGCACGGCAAAGTCGCGCTGCTGGCCGCCCCCAAGCTCATCGCCCGCGGTTTTTCCGTGGATTCATTGATCCGCAAACAGGAGCAGGCACCGGCAGTGCAGGCCACCGGAGCGAACCCGGTGGTGCTGGATATTGAACATGCTGGGGTCGATGAACTTGCGGCGGCCTTCGAAGGCGCCGCTGCGGTGGTCTTCTCGGCGGGCGCCGGCGGAGGCGACCCGCTGCGCACCAACGCCGTCGACTATGAATCTGCGGTGCGTGCAGTGCGAGCGGCAAAGCAGAGCGGCGTCGACCGCTTCGTGATGGTTTCCTACTCGCGCGCTCTGGTCGACGTGGATGTGCTGGAGCCTTCGCACTCGTTCTACCCCTATGCCAAGGCAAAGCACCGCGCCGACGCGGTGCTGCGTGATTCGGGCCTGGACTACACGATCCTGGGGCCGGGAGCGCTGACCCTCGAACCCGGCACGGGGAAGATCACCGTGGCTGATGCCCAAGGCAAGCTGGACGGCCTGGCGCCCGAATCCACGAGCACCTCGCGGGAGAACGTTGCCGAAGCCATCGCCCTGGTGGTGGGGGAACACCTGCTCAGCTCGGACACCGCAAACTTCTTCGACGGTGTGACCGAGATGGAAGAAGCCTGGCGCTAAGAAGTGGACGTTAGACCCCCGCGGTTCATTAACCGTGGGGGTTTTGCCATGTCCAGCAGATTTCAAGCAATACCCGAAAATGACGCAAAAGCGACGCGATGGCGCCAAATATGACGTCGAACGGTGAAGACTATGACGCCTGCAGCCCGCGCGGCACTTGAATTGTGACGCATTTTCCCGCCGCCTGTGACGGCGTCTGACTTTTCATTTCAGCCCCCTTCAAAGCTCAGTTTCCAGCTTCTATCGTGGATCCAACCCCTGAATCCGCAACTGGAAGTACCTCGCCATGTCCCAAAACCTCACACTTGCCCCGGCCCAGTCCGGAACGGACGCCGACGCCAGCGGACGACTGCGCGGCAGCCTGTCGGTGGCGTCGATCGTCTTCATCGTCGTCGCGGCGGCCTCCCCGCTGGGCGTCATCGGCGGGCCGGTGCCCCTGGGCATTGCCGGAGGCAATGGGACGGGCTTCCCGTTTTCCTTCGTGATCGCCACCGTGGTGCTGCTGTTGTTCTCCGTGGGATTCACCCAGATGACCCGCTTTGTGCCCAACGCCGGAGCGTTCTACGCATACATCGGGGCAGGCTTGGGACGCGGGATGGGACTCGGAGCGGCATTTGTCGCGCTCTTCTCCTACCTAGCGCTGGAGGCCGGTGTGTTCGGGCTCTTCGGCCCGGGCCTGGCAGAGCTCGTGCAGGCCTATGGCGGGCCCGAACTGCCGTGGTGGTTGTGGGCGGCGCTCGGCTTCGTCGTCGTGAGCATCTTCGGTTACCTGAACATCGAACTTTCGGGCAAGCTGCTGGCGGTGCTGCTGATCGCCGAGGTGGCGATCGTGCTGGTGCTGGACGCAGTGGTGATTTTCGGCGGCGGCGGGCCCGAGGGCTTTGCCACCGGCATCATCACCCCGTCGCAGATCGTCTCCGGCGCCCCGGGCGTGGGGATCCTGTTCGCGATCCTCAGCTTCGTCGGCTTCGAGGCCACCGCGGTGTTCCGCGACGAAGCCAAAGACCCGGACCGCACCATTCCGCGTGCCACCTACATCTCGCTGATCTCCATCGGCGTGTTCTACACCCTCTCCAGCTGGGTGCTGATCAGCGCCAACGGCGAAAGCGGCATCGTCGAGCAGGCCGCCGCAAATCCCGGCACGCTGCTGCAGAGCACCACCGAAACCTATCTGGGGGCCGTGGGCGGGCACATCGCCCAGCTATTGTTCGTGACCAGCCTGTTCGCCTGCATCCTCTCATTCCACAACATCGCCTCGCGCTACTTCTTCCAGCTGGGCAACCGCCGGGTCCTGCCGGCGGCCCTGGGCAGGCCACACCCGAAGTTCGGCTCGCCCAGCTCCGCCTCGGTCGTTGCCTCTGCGGTGGTGGGGGTGCTGGTGGCGCTTGCGGTGCTGCTACGCCTGGACCCGATCGCGCAGTTCTACACCTGGCTCGGCGGCATCTCTTCGGTGGGCGTGGTGCTGCTGCTGACCCTGACCTCCGTGGCGGTGCTGGTGTTCTTCAGCGTCAAACAGCCAGGCGGTCCGCTGTGGCAGCGCCGCATTGCCCCGGCCCTGGGCCTGGTGGGGCTGCTCGGGTTCCTGAGCATCATCTTGATCAACCTGCCCTCGCTGGTCGGCGAAGAAGGCTACGGCCCGTTCTCCATTGGCGTGCTGTTGCTGCTGGGCGCCGGCCTGGCGGCAGGCCCGATCGTTGCGGCGCGGCGCCGCACGCTGACCCTGAACTAGAGAACTACAGAATTTTGGAGATACCCCATGAGCAACAACCTCGTCAATGAACTTGCCCCGCTGTGGACCGGCTTCGCCGATGCACAGGAGCTGGCCCACTACAACGCCGTGGCCCAAAAAGTGGCCGAGGAATTGGCCCCCGGCGCACTGCAGCGCGATGAGAGCGGCGAGGTGCCGCTGGAGGCGATGGCGCTGCTGCGCGAACACGGACTTGCCAAACTGGTGGTCCCCGCACGGTTCGGCGGCAGCGGCGCACACTGGGAGACCGCCTTCAGCGTGGTGCGGATCCTTGGGCGGGCCGATGCCTCGATCGCGCAGATCCTGGGCTACCACTACCTGAACTCCTCCTGCCTCGGCTTCTACGGCCAGGGCAGGGACCAGTCCCGCTTCTTCGAGAAGATCGTCGAACAGGATCAGCTGTGGAGCGATGCGCTGAACCCTGTGGATCCGGACCTGAGCCTGGTGGACGAGGGCGAGCACTACCGGCTCAACGGGCTCAAGCGCTTTGCCACCGGGGCCGCGGCCACCGATGTGATCATCTCCGCGGCTCAGGCCGCAGGCGGCGAACACGACGGCAAGGTGGTGATCTTCGCCTTCGAACGCACCCGCGAGGGGGTCGAGTTCCAGGACGACTGGGACCACCTGGGCCAGCGCGCCTCCGCCAGCGGGTCGGTGAAGTTCCGGGACATCCTGATCACGCAGGAAGACGTCGTCGGCTTCGACGACCAGTCGCCGTTCTCCACGATCGTCACCCCAGGGGTGCAACTGCTCTTTGGAAACATTTACCTTGCAGCGGCCGAAGGTGCGCTGGCGCAGGCGCGTGAACTGACCCTTGCGCGCAAGAACTCGTGGTTCCTCTCCGGGGTTGACACCTATGCGCAGGATCCGCTCGTGCACCGCACCCTTGGCGAGCTGGTGGCCAAGACCCAGGCCGTCGAGGCGCTGGCGGACAAGCTGAACCGCCGCTATGACGAGGTCATCGGCCTGGGCGCCGCTGTCACCGCCGAAGACCGTGCGCAGCTGGAGCTTGAGATCGCCGGGCTGAAGGTGGTGTCCACCGAGGTGGCGCTGGAGGTCACCAGCCGGGTTTATGAGGCGACCGGAGCCAGCTCCACCAAGCGTTCGATCGGCCTTGACGTGTTCTGGCGCAATGTCCGCACGCATTCGCTTCACGATCCGGTGGACTACAAGAAGGTAGAGGTCGGAGCCTACTTCCTGAATGGAACGGTGCAGCCGATCTCGCTGTACACCTAAATCGGTTGTGGCCTTGTCGACAGCGGGAATGAATGCCGGGCGCGCGGTGGTTGGGATTTAAGAAAGGGAAAACCGAACAAAGGAAGTGCAATGCGCGCAGTTGTGTATGACAAGTACAGCCAGGACCTTTCAAGCCTTGAGGTTCGCGAGCTGCCCATGCCCAAGGTCGGCCCGGGCAGCGTGCTCATCGAGGTGAAGGCCGCCGGCGTGAACCCGGTGGACTGGAAGGTCATGGCAGGCTACCTCGACCCGCTGATGGACGCGTATTTCCCCGTCATTCCCGGCTGGGATGTGGCGGGCGTGGTGACTGCCGTAGGTTTCGACACCCCTGAGTTCCAGGTGGGCGACGAGGTCATGGCCTATGCGCGCAAGGACGTGGTTCAGTCCGGCACCTTCGCGCAGTTCGTCGCGGTGCCCGCCAAGGCCGTGGCGCACAAGCCGGCGGAATTGAGCTGGGAGCAGGCAGGAGGCCTGCCGCTGGCTGGCGGCACCGCGCAGCGTGCACTGGACACCCTGGGGGACCTGAGCGGCAAGACCCTGCTGGTGCACGGCGCAGCTGGCGGCGTGGGCAGCCTTGCGGTCCAGCTGGGTGTGGCCCGGGGAGCAACGGTGATCGGCACGGCCTCGGAGAAGAACTTCGACTTCCTGCGCGGGCTCGGCGCGGTGCCGGTGGCCTATGGCGAGGGCGTCGTCGAGCGCGTGCTGGATGCCGCCGGTTCTCCGGTGGATGCCGTGGCGGACTTCGTCGGCGGCCAGCTGGAGACCACCCTGGCGGTGCTCGCACAGGGCGGGGCGCATGTTTCCATCGCCGACTCAGGCGTGGTGGAGCACGGCGGACGCTACATCTGGGTGCGCCCCGACGGTGAAGAAACCGCACGCCTTGGTGAGCTGTTTGTGCAGGGCAAGCTGAAGGTGGAGGTTGCCGCGAGCTTCGGGCTGGATGCGGTGGCGGAGGCATTTGAGCTCAGCCAGCGCGGGCACGTGCGCGGAAAGCTAGTGATCGTCCCGTAACTGCCGGTTAAATTGAGGAGCCCCGCTTGGGAAAGCGGGGCTCCTCGTGTCATCACTCGCACCTTCATGAGGTACTAATGAGTCTAGCCGCGAAGTTTATGGGCCAGCTGAGCGGGTCCTCGGCACTTACTTGGTATCGGCGGGCACCTGCTGCGAGGCATCGCGCTGGGCCAGGTTCTTGCGGACCAGCGGCCAGAAGGCCACCAGCGCCAGCGTCGCGATCAGGCTCGTCCACACCTGGGTGCGGCCCGATTCGGTGGTCAGCATGATGGCCAGCACGCCGAGCACGCCGGCAATCAGCAGGTAGTTCAGCCACGGGAAGAGCCACATCTTCAGCTTCAGGTTCGCTACCTGCTCGGCAGACATCTTCTTGCGCATGCGCAGCTGCGTCAACGCGATGAAGACGTACACGAACAGGGCCACCAGGCCCGCAGAATTCATAATGAAGTCGAAGACGCCTGAATCCGGGAAGCCGAAGTTCACGATGATCGCAGCGAAGCCGCCGACCGTCGAGGCGATCAATGCGGCCACCGGGACGCCGCGCTTGGAGCGCTTGGCGATGATATTGGGCGCGAATCCCTGATCGGCCAGGGCCGCGAACATGCGGGACGCCGAGTAGAGGCCGGAGTTGAGCACCGAGCAGACGGCGGTGAAGATGATCAGGCTCATCACCGTGTCTGCGCCGGGCAGCCCGTAGAGCGAGAACACGTAGGTGAACGGCGCGATCTGTTCGGGATCAGGAAGCTGGTCCCACGGCACAATGGTGACGATCACCAGCACGGCGCCGACGAAGAAGAGCAGGATGCGCCAGATGACGGTGCTGGTGGCCTGCTTGATGCCGGTGGCAGGGTCTTCCGATTCGGCCGCCGCCATGACAGCGATTTCGGTGCCGAAGTAGGAGAAGATCACGATGGCTACGCCGGTGATGGAAATCCAGAAGCCGTTGGGGGCGAACCCTCCGTGCGACCAGAGGTTGTCGACCGAGAACTCGGTGTTGGGCCACAGGCCCAAGATGTACAGCACGCCGACGCCCAGGAAGACCACGATGGCGATGACCTTGATGCTGGCAAGCCAGAATTCAACCTCGCCGAAGGTGCGCACCGAGATGAGGTTGGTGGCGATGAAGATGACCAGCAGCAGTGCGGAGAAGGCCCAGGATGGCAGGGCCGGGAACCAGCCATGGAGCATTTCGCCGCCCAATACTGATTCGTAGGCCAGCACGCCCACCCAGAAGTACCAATACAGCCAGCCCACCAGGTAGGCGGCCCAGTTGCCCAGTCCGTCGCGGGCGTATTCCATGAAGGAGCCGATGGCCGGCTTCGCTGCCGCCATTTCGCCCAGCATGCGCATGGCCAAAAAGACCAGCAGCCCGCCGATGAGGTAGGAGATGATCGCCGCGGGACCGACGCTGCGGATCACGTTGCCGGAGCCGACGAAGAGGCTGGCGCCGATGATGCCGCCCAGGGTGATCATGGTGACGTGGCGTGAACGGAGCTTGCTGGACTTGCCAGCCGGCTCGCTTTCGGCCACCGAAGAAGAATGTGAAGTCATAAAGTTCCAGAGATGCGTTGCAATAAATCAACGGGGCAAACACCGGTGCTCTCGGTGTTTTGCCCCTGAGTTAGGGTACACGGTCGTAGGAACTGGAGCGCATTCGGGCTGTTGCTTAAATTGAAGAACCCCGCCTTGGGGAAGCGGGGTTCTTCGTGTCATCACTCGCACCTTCATGAGGTACTTACGAGTCTAGGACGCGTATCTGTGCAGAAACTGGGTTATTACTTCTGGTTGCCTGCACGGGCCGGCTGACGGGTGATCGGCCAGCCGGTGACCTGCTTGGGACGCGGGTTCGCGTAGGTGCGCACCTTGGAGGTGCTCAGGCCCAGGCGGACCAGCGACTCGGCGATGGTCACCGCGGCGCGCACGCCGTCGACGATCGGCACGCCGGTCGCCGCGGCGACCTTTTCTTCCAGCTCGGCCATACCGCCGCAGCCAAGGCAGATAACCTCTGCCTTGTCGTCCTCGACGGCCTTGCGCGACTGCTCCACGATGGCTTCAACAGCGCGCTCTGGATCCGATTCAAGCTCCAGCACGCCCAGTCCGGAGGCGCGCACCGAGGCGAGGCGGTCGGTCAGGCCGGCGAGCTTCAGGCGGTCTTCGATCAGCGGCACCGCACGGTCAAGCGTGGTGACCACGGAGTACTTGTGGCCCAGGAACTGGGCGGTGGAGGCTGCTGCCTCGGTGATGTCCACCACCGGGACGTCCAGTAGCTCCTGCAGGCCTTCGCGGCCGTGCTCGCCGTAGCCGGCCTGGATCACTGCGTCGAATGGTTCAGGGTAATTCACTACCTTGTCCATGACGGCGATGGCAGCCAGGTAGCTTTCAAAGTTGCCCTCGCAGGAATCCGCGCCGAAGTCCGGGGTCAGCTCGATGATTTCGGTGCCCGGTGAGGCTACCTGGCGGGCTGATTCGCCGATGGCGTGGGTCATCGAGGCAGTGGTGTTGACGTTGAGTACAAGAATGCGCATGGTTTCGCCCCTTCTAGTGAGTTGGCTTCACGGCGATTGGCTCGCCGTCGATGTCTGCAAGGTCGTGCTGGCGCTTGGCCAGCAGCAGGTAGGCGATGGCGCCGGAGCCGGAGCCCAGGAACCATGCGAATTCGCTGACGACGTGCAGGGCTGGAACGAAGGCCAGCATCAGTGCAATCGCTGCGCTGATGACCAGGGCGATGACAGCTCGTGGGTTGAAGCCGCGGGTGAAGTAGTAGGTGCCGTCCGGCTCGGTGCGGTACAGGTCGATTACGTTGACGCGGGCGCGGCGGATCAGCCAGTAGTCGGCCATGATGATGCCGAACAGCGGGCCGAGCAGTGCACCGAGGCCGCCGAGGAAGTAGTTGATGATCTCGGGGGAGTTGTACAGGTTCCACGGCAGGATGATCAGACCGATCACGCCGGAGATCAGCGCCGCCTTGCGGAAGTTCAGGTGCTTCGGGAAGAGGTTGGTCAACGCGAAGGTCGGGGCCACGAAGTTTGCCATCAGGTTCACCGCGATGGTGAGCACCAGCAGGGCGCCGGAGGCCAGCAGCAGCAGCGCGGTGTTCGGGATGGCCGAGACCACATCGGACGGCGAGGTGATGACCGTGCCGTTGATGGCGAACTGGGTGCCGGAGAGCACGACGACGATGGCGCCGAAGAAGAGCATGTTAATTGGGATACCAAAGAAGTTGCCCTTGACGATGGCCTTCTTGGAGCGTGCCGAGCGGGTGAAGTCGCAGAAGTTCAATACGAAGGTGCCGTAGATGGCAACCCACAGGGAGGCCGCACCGAGCATGCCGGTCCACATCTCGACGCCGGACTTGGGTTCGCCGGTGTGCATCGCGACGGTGAAGCCGGATTCGAAGAGCATCCAGACAGCAAGGGAGAGGAAGGTCAGCAGGATGATCGGGCCGGCGAAGGCCTCGTACTTACGGATCATTTCCATGCCGTAGGAGACGATGACCAGCTGGATGACCCAGAGGATCACGAAGCAGATCCAGCCCAGGATGTTCAGGCCCAGGAAGCTGGAATCCTGCAGGGAAGCGGCGCCCGGAGCCACGGCGATGACCATGACGGACAGCACCTGGGAGGCTAGGTAGGTCTGGATGCCGAACCAAGCGATGGCCACGGCGCCACGGATCAGCGCCGGGATCTGCGCCCCGTTGATGCCGAAGGCGATGCGGCTCATGACGGGGAAGGGCACGCCGGTCTTTTCACCCATGAAGCCCGAGAGGGTCAGCAGGGCGAAGAGCAGCAGGGCGCCGATGCCCAGCGCGCCGAGGATCTGGAAGCCGCTCATGCCCAGGGCAAAGAGGCCGATCGCGAAGGCGTAGTTGCCCAGCGAGTGCACATCGTTGGCCCAGAGGGTGAAGATGCTGTAGGCGTTCCAGGTGCGGCCTTCGCGGGTGGTGGGTGCCAGATCCTTGTTGTACAGCGAAGCGCTGAGCTTGAAAGGGTTTGCCGGGTCGATGCCCTGGCTTGCGAGCTGTGCGGATGAAGAATCCGAGGTGAGGGCCTGTGGCGTATCTTGCGCCATGGTGGTTGTCCTTGTCCGAAGGACCGCAGGCACGCCGGGCGCGCAGCGTCGATGCTGCTTGCCTTTTCGGGCGCGCACAGATGCGGTCAAAAATCTTGCTGAAAAAATTGCAAAGAATCTTGCAGACATGTGCCGCGCAATCGGCACATTCAATGTGCCAGGCGCAGCTTAAAAGGACTTAAGGAAATACGGGCTGGCCGAAGTTCGCGTAGAACTCGGCTGCTGGTCCAAAGTCGTGCATCAACTGTTGTTGCTTCCCTAGGTAGGGGCGCTTGCGGATTTCCGCGCGCACTGGGTGTTGCATGGCTGCTCCTGAGTCTGGCTCCGAGATATGTGCCGGGTGGTATACCACTGTATGCGGTGGCTCACATTTTCGCAATAGTAGAGTTTAATTTCACCAAGCGGTAATAATTCCTATCGTTCTGACTTGCGAAAATTGCCGGAAATTGCGCCGAAACTTTTGGCGGCGCCTCGCCGATTCTCCCGTTTCCCTCCTATATGCAGCGTAAATATCAGCTTTATTGAGCCAGCCTGAGTAGTTGGTGAAAGTGTGTCGTCGGCGTCTTGACAGTGATCTAAATCCCGTTCTAGAGTTTTCATAAAGCAAAACGAAACTTCCATAAAGTGGAAATTCAATCTAGTTCTCGAAGGGGAAGCCAGTGTCATACACTCTGAACTGCTCGATCCTGCTCACCGAACTGCCAATCCTTGAGCGTGCAGCTGCCGCCAAGGCTGCAGGATTCGACAGCGTTGAATTCTGGTGGCCCTTCGCTGAAGCCGTACCAACCGACAAGCAGGTTGACGAATTCGTAGCATCCATCAAGGACGCAGGCGTACAGCTCGACGGCCTGAACTTCTTCGCTGGCGACATGCCAGGCGGCGACCGCGGACTGGTGTCCTGGAAGGGACGCTGCGGCGAGTTCAAGGACAACATTGCTGTTGTAGCAGCCATCGGCGAGGCTACCGGCTGCAAGTCCTTCAACGCCCTGTACGGCAACCGCCTTGAGGGCTTCACCGCCGAAGAGCAGGACGAGCTGGCGCTGAAGAACCTGGTTGCAGCCACCGAAGGCGTTGCAAAGATCGGCGGCACCGTGCTGATCGAACCAGTTTCCGGCACCGAGGCCTACCCGCTGAAGAAGGCCGCCGACGCACTGAAGGTCGTTGACGCAGTCAAGGCCACCGGCAACACCAACATCGCAATGCTTGCAGACTTCTACCACATGGCAGTGAACGGCGACGACGTCGCAGCGGTCATCGAGGCACACGCCAAGGACTTCGGCCACATCCAGATCGCCGACGCTCCAGGCCGCGGCGCTCCAGGCACCGGCGACCTGCCGCTGTTCGACTGGATCAACCGCTCGGTCGAGCTGGGCTACACCGGCAAGGTTGCGCTGGAATACAAGCAGGATTCCGCCACCGCCTTCGACTGGCTGAAGACCGCTTCCGCCAACGCCTAATCCACTAAAGACTTTCGAAAAGGACAGCTAACATGTCGCAGAACGTAGCATTCATCGGCCTGGGTATTATGGGCCTGCCAATGGCAAAGAACCTGCTGAACGCAGGCTTCGCAGTCAAGGGCTTCAACCGCAGCCAGAAGGCCATCGACGACCTGGTCGCCGCCGGCGGCGAAGGCGCAACCTCGATCGCTGACGCGGTCAAGGATGCAGACATCGTCATCACCATGGTTCCGGACTCCCCAGACGTAGAGGCAGTCGTCACCGGCGCCGAGGGCGTTTTCGCCAACGCTAAGGCCGGCGCACTGTGGATCGACAACTCCTCGATCCGCCCAGACGTTGCAGTGAACCTGTCCAACCTGGCCCGCGAAGCCGGCCTGCGTCCGCTGGACGCCCCGGTTTCCGGTGGCGAAGCCGGCGCAATCGACGGCGTACTGTCCATCATGGTCGGCGGCGAGCAGGCAGACTTCGATGCAGCTTCGGCAGCACTGAACGCTGTTGGCAAGACCATCGTTCTGGTTGGCCCATCGGGCTCCGGCCAGACCGTAAAGGCTGCAAACCAGCTGATCGTTGCCGCCAACATCCAGGCCCTGTCCGAGGCAGTCGTCTTCCTCGAGGCCTACGGCGTCGACACCGATTCGGCCATCAAGGTCCTCGGCGGCGGCCTGGCAGGCTCCAAGGTTCTTGACCAGAAGGCCCAGAAGATCCTAGACCGCGAATTCGCACCGGGCTTCCGCCTGGCCCTGCACAACAAGGACATGGGCATCGTCACCTCCGCTGCCCGCGAAGCCGGCGTCGTGCTCCCACTGGGCGCACTGGTTGCCCAGCTGGTCACCTCCACCGTTGCTTCCGGCGACGGCGCACTGGACCACTCGGGCCTGTTCCGCGGCGTACAGCGCCTGTCGGGCAAGGTCGACGAGACCGTCTCCGCCTAGTTCTAGGCACAAAACTTCCTGCGGCGAAGGCTTCCCAGGTAACTTCAACCCCTCGGATCTCGGTGGTGTGCCGACCCTGAACGATGTTGCTGACTCGGTGTTTTGATGACACGGCAAAACACGAGAAATCATCATTGGCACGCAATGAGCTTTGTTCCAGTTCATTGCCGAGTTCCGGTGCTCAAGGGGGCGAAGTCATGGTGACTCATGCACCTGGCGCCTCGCCGCAGGGTACCTCTCCCTCTCCCTGTATTGATCTCGTGCCTCCCAGCGGTTCCCGCTCAGAACCGCTGCGCGAAGGCACTCATAGTTTTTAGGACGTGAACCCCATGGCAAAGATGCGCGCTGTAGACGCCATTGTGCTGATTTTGGAAAAGGAAGGCGCAACCGAGGCTTTCGGCCTGCCAGGTGCCGCCATCAACCCGCTGTACTCGGCGATGAAGCAGCACGGCGGCATCCGCCACACCCTGCACCGCCACGTTGAAGGTGCATCGCACGCAGCCGATGGCTACTCGCGTGCCACCGGCAAGATCGGCCTGTGCCTTGGCACCTCCGGTCCTGCAGGCACCGACATGATCACCGGCCTGTACGCTGCTGCAGCCGACTCGATCCCATTCCTGGCCATCACCGGCCAGGCGCCGACCAACGTGCTGCACAAGGAAGACTTCCAGGCCGTGGACATCGAGTCCATCGCCAAGCCGGTCACCAAGTTCGCCTCCACCATCCTGGAGCCGGGCCTGGTACCAGGCACCTTCGCCAAGGCCTTCCAGGTCATGCGTTCCTCGCGTCCGGGCCCGGTACTGCTGGACCTGCCGATCAACGTTCAGCTTGCTGAGATCGACTTCGACATCGACGCATACGAGCCGCTGCCAGTGGAGAAGCCGAAGGCTACCCGCGGCCAGGCAGAGAAGATCGTCGACCTGCTGCTCTCGGGTGAGAAGCCGCTGATCATCGCCGGCGGCGGCGTGATCAACGCCAACGCTTCGGAGAAGCTCGTTGAGCTGGCCGAAGAGCTGAACATCCCGGTTTCCCCAACCCTGATGGGCTGGGGCGCGATCGCCGATGACCACCGCCTGCAGGCTGGCATGGTCGGCATCCAGACCCACACCAAGTACGGCAACGCCACCTTCCTGGAATCCGACGTGGTTCTGGGTCTGGGCAACCGCTGGGCCAACCGCCACACCGGCGCCCTGGACGTCTACCGTGCGGGCCGCAAGTTCATCCACGTTGACATCGAGCCAACCCAGATCGGCCGCGTGTTCACCCCGGATCTGGGCATCACCTCCGATGCGGGCGCTGCCATCGAGGCCATCTTGGACGTTGTGCGCGAGCGCAAGGCTGCAGGCCAGCTGCCTGACTACAGCGCATGGGCTGACTCGGCAACCGCCCGCAAGGGTACCGAGCACCGCAAGACCAACTTCGACAACATCCCGGTCAAGCCACAGCGCGTGTACCAGGAAATGAACGCAGCGTTCGACCGCGACACCACCTACGTGTCCACCATCGGCCTGTCGCAGATCGCTGGCGCGCAGATGCTGCACGTCTTCGGTCCACGCCGCTGGATCAACGCAGGACAGGCAGGCCCGCTGGGCTGGACCGGTCCGGCTGCCCTGGGCGTCGTTCGCGGCAAGCCAGGCCAGAAGGTCGTCGCCCTCTCCGGCGACTACGACTTCCAGTTCATGATCGAAGAGCTCGCAGTGGGCGCTCAGTTCAAGCTGCCTTACGTGCACGTAGTGGTGAACAACTCCTACCTGGGCCTGATCCGTCAGTCGCAGCGTCCATTCGAGATGGACTACCACGTACAGCTGGGCTTCGACAACATCAACTCCCCAGAGACCAACGGCTACGGCGTGGACCACGTCAAGGTCGCCGAAGGCCTGGGCTGCAAGGCTGTTCGCGTTGAAGATCCTGCCAAGCTGGCCGACGGCTTCGCCGAGGCACAGCGCCTGGCCGAAGAGTTCCAGGTGCCAGTAGTTGTTGAAGTGATCCTGGAAAAGGTCACCAACATCGCCATGGGCGCAGCACTGGATGCTGTCAACGAGTTCGAAGACTTGGCATTGACCGCCGAAGATGCACCAACCGCGTTGGTGCCGCTCGGCGCAGATGCCACCGTGAGTGCCTAAAGGTTAGTCGTCACTAGCTAGACACGCACAAATGTTTTGGCGCGGGGCACCGGTTCACCAATAAGGGTGTGCCCCGCGCCACAACCATCTAGAATTACAAAGGCTGCGTAGTGCAGCCGCCAAAGATTTTAACGAGTAGGAACGCCTCATGAGCATCAACGAAGCCGTTGAACGCGAAGCAAATTCCGCCGCAAAGGCCCAGTTTGACCTGGTTCTGCGCGGCGAACGCATTCTGACCACCGCGGGTATCACCGCACGCGAAATCGGTGTCCGGGACGGCAAGATCGTCGCCATCGAGCCACTGGGCAACAACCTTGAGGGCAAGCGCGTGATCGAGGTAGGCGCCGACGAGGTCCTGCTGCCGGGTCTGGTAGACACCCACGTGCACGTGAACGAGCCTGGCCGCACCGAGTGGGAGGGCTTCGAGTCCGCCACCAAGGCAGCAGCAGCAGGCGGCGTGACCACCATCGTTGACATGCCGCTGAACACCATCCCGCCGACCGTGACCCTTGAGAACCTTGAGATCAAGAAGGCCGCCGCGGCTCCGAAGGCCTTCGTCAACGTCGGCTTCTGGGGCGGTGCGATCCCTGGCAACAAGGGCAACCTGCGCGAACTGCACGACGCCGGCGTCTTCGGCTTCAAGTGCTTCCTGCTGCACTCCGGTGTGGACGAGTTCCCAGCCCTGACCGTCGACGAGATGGAAGAGGACATGGCTGAGCTCAAGTCCTTCGACTCGCTGATGATCGTGCACGCCGAGGACTCCAGCTCCATCGACCACGCTCCAGAGGCAGAGGGCGACCAGTACGACCGCTTCCTGAAGTCCCGCCCACGCGGTGCCGAGAACGTTGCGATCGCCCAGGTCATCGAGCGTGCCCGCTGGACCGGCGTGCGTGCCCACGTGCTGCACCTGTCCAGCTCGGATGCGCTGGCAATGATCAAGACCGCCAAGGCCGACGGCGTGAAGATCACCGTTGAGACCTGCCCTCACTACCTGACCCTGCTCGCTGAGGAAATCCCCAACGGCGCCACCGCCTACAAGTGCTGCCCACCGATCCGCGAGGCTTCGAACCGCGAACTGCTGTGGAAGGGCCTTGAAGAGGGCATCATCGACTGCATCGTCTCGGACCACTCGCCGTCGACCATCGACCTGAAGGACGTGGAGAATGGCGACTTCGGCGTAGCCTGGGGCGGCGTAGCCTCCCTGCAGCTGGGTCTGTCGCTGATCTGGACCGAAGCTCAGAAGCGCGGCATTGCCCTGGAGCAGGTCATCCAGTGGATGTCCGGCAAGCCAGCCGAGCTTGCAGGCCTGAAGAACAAGGGCGCCATCGCCCTGGGCAACGACGCTGACTTCGCGCTGTTCGCTCCTGAGGATGCCTACGTTGTAGACGTCAAGAAGCTGCACCACAAGAACCCAATCTCGCCGTACCACGGCAAGACCCTGGCTGGTGTGGTCCGCAAGTCGATCCTGGCTGGCGAAGACATCGACTTCCAGACTCCTAAGGGTAAGCTGATTCGCCGCGGCGAAGCCTAAACCCTGAAGAAGCAGCACCGCTCGAACCATTTGGTTCGGGCGGTGCTGTCGTTAATGCTGATTATGCCTTGCCGGTGTTCCACTGGCGTGTCAGCGGACCGGTCAGGGTGCCGGTGCCCCTATTCGGATCGACCACGAGGAAGGGGATGACTGCGCCCTGTGGGTAGTCTCCGCTCACCGGAACCACAGCCTTGCCGCTGATCTTCACCGAGTGCAGCTCGGGAGCGTGGCCGGGAACCATGAGCCACCTGATGGATCCCATCGTCGGCTCGATGCTGCTGTAGCTGGTGATGCCGGTGAAGGTCATCTTGTTTTTGCTGACCTCGATTTTCTGCCAAGAACCATTCTGGACCTTGTTCCAGTCGATGCCGTACGTAGGCCTGGTGAAGTCGACATGCTTGTTGCTGCCCGTGTATTCGATGGTGATGGTGAATACCGTGCCAGCCGGAACAAGTTTTGGATTCTTTGGATCCAGCGGAGAAATTCTCACGCCGTTGGCTTCAACGTAGGCATTGGAACCACCGGAGGCCACATTGAAGGCGGTGATGTTGAGAATCGACTCGCCCTTCTCGTTGGTGGGCTCTGTGGTGCTGGCCGCGGCCAGCGGCACCGCAGTTGCAGCAGCGATGACAGGAAGAGCCCAAGCTGCCGCTGTGACGACCTTGCGACGTGATGGTTGTACGGGTGCAGAAGTCAGTTGATAGTTTTCTGGCACGGTAAATAGACCCCCAAGTATTGAAACAAACAGTTACAAGTTCGCCGGCTTACCCCTTAGCGGCCGGCAACGAATGATTACATTACCCGTTGGTAATTTAAGTTCTCGCGTGCCGGGAATGGCCGAATGCGAGACAAAGGGGGTGGGCGATATGAAGGGGATTTAGCGAAAGGGGATGCGAAGCGAGCCAATCCGAAAGACTGGCGGGTAATTAATCGAAATAACGAAAATATCAAAGACGAATCGTTGGTGCACCAACGTGTCAAACGCTTAACATGGAGGCAAACTGCTGGTGGTCGGAAGGTTCCTGAAATGTTCCCGCCCAGCACCGCATTGAATCACTAGATGCAAATCTGGTGTGTGCGGAAGATGCGACCGGGGATCGACTGCGGCGCAAGCCCCAATTTAGGCCGTGGCAGAAAATATAGCGTTGCTAGTAGATGCGCCAGTGTGGAGTCGAAGTCGCTAGATTGTTGAATATGCCTTTGGGTTATCCGCGGTCTGGGTCGGCCAAGAGTAAGGGATCTCACTCGGAATTTTGTGTATTGGCGCCAAAAACATGTTGAATTAGATGAGTACAAGTAAATGCGGAGGGACAGACTGTTGGCTGATTCGGAATTCAAACCAGAGTCGTTGCGGGTAACCGAGCGAATCCGCGATGAAATCATCGACGGAGTGCGCGCTCCGGGTAGTCGTCTCGTTGAGCGAGAGCTCGCGGAAGAACTGGGTGTTAGCCGCCTGCCAATTCGTGACGCGCTGCATATATTGGCCAATGAAGGCTTGATTACACCTCGTCCTCGGACCTGGGCGGTGGTGCGTGAGTTCTCCGCATCAGATATCGCAGACCTTCAAGAAGTTCGCGAAGCCATGGAGGTCATGACCTTTAAGTTGGCTGCTCAGCGGCACACTCGCAGCAACCTGGAAGAGCTACGCGCGGTGCTTGAGACCGAAATTGAGGCGTCGAAGCGTCAGGACTTCGTCACCGCACGCCGAGCTGGTGCTAAGTTCCATGAAGTCGTGGTGAATCTGGCGGGCAATGAATTGCTCATCGAGATGCAGGCTACTTTGTCTTCGCGCATGCGCTGGCTGCTTTCTCAGCATGACGACCTTGAAATTATGGCTGAGGAGCACGTTCAGATTCTTGAGGCATTGGCCAGTCGCAATCTCGAGCTGGTTGAACGGCTGGTGCTCCAGCATATTACGACCAGTAAGGGTGTCATCGATGAGAAGCGTTCAAGTATGCAGTAATTGATTCAGTAGAGAATCTACGACCCCTTAACGCGTGTTTATGCGTTGAGGGGTCGTTGTCGTCTTCTGGAAATAATTCTCATTAATTGGTATACAGCAGTCGTGTGATTGAGAAGGTTTTATTGCTAGTTTTGGGCACCACGAGTGCCGCCTTTAACCTAGGCAGCATCGTTAATCCGTTGCGCGCTCGCCACAAGACCGAGTTTTCGAGGAAAAGCAGAGGAATTCGAAAGTGTGACCTAGGTCGCGAAATATCTTTATTTGGAATACCAAATTTGCTACGCTTGTTCAAAGACCTCTTACTCGTGAAAGATTTTGCCCCATGACCTTGATCCTCAATGCTTCAACGCTGCACAACGTTCTCGACATGCCTTCAACGGTTGAAGTTGTTGACCAAATATTTACCAATATTGGCAACGGCAGTGCTTCCCAGCCGGATCCAACTGCAATGAGCGTTCCTTCCGCTGATTCGACTTTTGTTTTGATGTCCGCCGTTGGCGGGGAAGAAGGCGTTGCTTCGGTCAAGCTGTTGGCTGATATTCCTTCGAACAATGAGCGTGGCCTTCCATCGCAACGCTCGGTCATCATGCTGGCTGACCACGTTACCGGTGGCCCCCTGGCCATTTTGGACGGTCGCGTCCCGACTCGTATGCGTACTGCGGCGGCCACCGCAGTTGCAACCAAATATCTTGCACGCAAAGACTCTCGAATTCTCGGGCTCGTCGGAGCTGGCGGATTGGCTGCCGCACATGTAGAAGCAATCAAATGCGTAATGCAGATCGACAAGATCGTTGTGTGGTCCCGAACCAGCGCTCGGATTGAGCAGTTCACCGAAGCTGTTGCAGAGTTCGGAATTCCAGTCGAACCAGTTGACGCAATTGAAGATGTCTTCGCAGTCAGTGACGTTGTCTGCACTCTGACCCCATCGGTTGAGCCGAACATTAAGGGTGAATGGTTCCGTCCGGGACAGCACATCAATGCCATTGGCTCGCGCCCCCGCCCGAATGAACGCGAGATTGATTCTGCAGGTATGGCGCGAGCCAAAGTTATCGTTGATCATCTTGGCACCGCAAAGGCTAAGTCAGGCGAATACCTCATGGCCGTTTCCGAAGGTGCAATCACAGAAAAGGACATTGCCGGAGAGCTCAGCGCGGTAGCTGCCGGCCGAATTCCGGGACGTGAAAGTGACGAAGAAATTACCCTCTTCAATTCGGTGGGCATCGGTGCACTCGATCTGGCCATCGGGCGTCTTGCATATGATCGTGCCATTGCCCAGGGCTTGGGACTTGACTTCAACCTTTCAAACTAAGGGCGTCTAATCGACACAACTTATAGAAAACCTCACCAAGATTCTTGATGTATTTAGGAATCTTGGTGAGGTTTTTGGTTCTGCTGTGCCCGCTTGATTGGTGACCTGCTGAAAACGGCAGAATTGGCTGAGCTACCTAGGCGCGAAACCCTGTTCTGATGGCGTAGTGAAAAAACTAAGAAAGTTTCTTTGAACTCGCGTCACGAAATGGAGACTTGAGTATCTTAATGAATAGCGGACTCGGAAAGGGATGTACCACTCGCAGGGTTTCCCGCAGGCCGAGATGTCGCCGAGATGCTACAGCAGCCGAGCAGCTTGCATGAAGATCCATGGGGGATGCAAGACGCTTGGCTGCTGAAGCATCTAAATTCAATGACTTTGCGCTGAATTTCAGTAAATTCTAGAAGACACTAATCTCCGCGCAGAAAATATCGGCAATTCGAATTATTCGACTCGTTCCAACTAGAATCCAATTGAAATGATCATTTATGGATGGTTATTTCTGGCCTGTTCGGGGCTGCTTTTGGGGGAGAGTGAATCTTTTGCTTTCATCGCAACCACGACCGCTCAGTAGAAGTTGAAGTTTTGGGGAAATAGATGACTATCGATTCAGAAGCACAGTTTGTCGAAATAGACGATGCTGATCTGATTCAGGGTGTACGCGCCGGAAACCGTGATTCTGAAGCCCAACTTTTTCGTCGTCACAAGAACGTCGCATTATCTGTCGCCTACCGGCACACTGACACGCCTTCCGAAGCTGACGACATCGTCTCTGAGTCATTCCTAAGGGTATTCAGTGCCATTCGCTCAGGGTCGGGGCCAGCTGAATACTTCCGGGCCTATCTACTGACAGCAGTTTCTCGTGAGGCGTTCTCGAGAAACAAGGCAGCGTCCCGGGTGACGGTCGCCGAAAACATTGTGGAATTCAATTCCGGTGATCCCAACGCGGATGAAAACGTCAAGCGTGCCGAGTCAGCGTTTGTCATTCGCGCGTTTCAGTCCTTGCCAGAACGATGGCGGGCAGTATTGTGGCACACCGAGATTGAAGATCTTCGCCCGCGCGAAATTGCACCAATTCTGGGGCTGACGCCTAACGCGGTCTCCGCGCTTGCGGTGCGAGCTCGTGAGGGTCTGCGAGAGGCTTATCTCGCCGCGCATCTTAATGAGCAACAGAAGATTGCAGCTATTTGTTTCAAGGTCAGGCAACTTTTCCCGACAATGCTGCGTTCGAGCGCTACCAAGCGAGACAAGCAACTTGTCAATGAACACCTGCGAACCTGCGAACAGTGTGTTGCAGTATTCGCCGAACTTGAAGAGGTCGGAACGAAGCTCCGTGCCTTCGTTCTTCCATGGGTGGTCGGCGGTATTACAGTTTTGGGTGTTCCTGCCGCCGGTGGCGTCGGGGCAGTAGGAACGGCATCGGCAGTTTCTGCCGGGACTCCTACCCTCGAACCCGCCGCAAGTACGCTCACCTCGGCAGGTGCCGTGGGCGGGGCAGGCATGAGGATTGCCAGGGGTGCGATCCTGTCAATGTCTGCGGGTCTAGTTATTACGGCTATTGCTGTCGTTGCTTCTGCCGTAGGTATTTTTTCGAAGCCTACTATTGACGAACCTGCAGCCGAACACCGGAATGTGGAATCAACAGAGTTGGGGTCGCAGCAGAACAAATCCGCAGAAACTAATGACGTTGTCCTGACGGAAATGATCGTCGATTCAACTGTTTCTCCAACATCGAATTTCGAAGATGATAACGACATGGAAGGCGTCAGTTTTCCCGGCACAGCGCAAACGGCGGCTGCCGCCCTCCTTCCAGTTCTGCCGGATGACGCAACAATAGTTCCGAGCGCATCCTTTTCGGAATTGCTAGAACCGCTGCCAAACGGGCGTACTAGTCATTCGGACGAAACCCAGTTCTCGGTCAGCGAGCCTCCTGATATCTCCAGCAATCCAGATGTGGAACCAACTCATGACAAGAGTCTTGAACCATCAGTACCCGTTACTGAGCCGACTGATGAACTCGGAATTTCGCCGAGTGTGCAGCCTTCGGAACCGATAATTGAACATACCGTCGATCCAAGTACACCCGTGACTATGGAGCCAACAGAACCGGCGGTTCAACCAACAATTGAGCCGAGTATTGTTCCAACAGAGGGACCGACAAGCCCAATGATCGACCCAAGTGGTGATACCACAGATCGGCCCACCGTGGAACCAACTAAACCGGTGCTAGAGCCGACGGTGGACCCTTCATCGGAACCGACTGACGAACATACGGATCAGCCAACTGTAGAGCCAACAATCGGGCCGAGTATCGAGCCTACGGATCAGCCGACATTGGAGCCAACCGCGCCAACCGAGTCGACTGAGCCGATCGTGAAGCCAACGGAAGAACCGGCTATTGAGCCGACTGTCGAGCCGACTGGTGCTCCTACGGATCAGCCGACTTTGGAGCCAATCGAGCCGACTGAGCCGATCGTGAAGCCAACGGTAGAACCGGCTATTGAGCCGACTGTCGAGCCGACTGGTGCTCCTACGGATCAGCCGACTTTGGAGCCAATCGAGCCGACTGAGCCGATCGTGAAGCCAACGGTAGAACCGTCTATTGATCCGACTGAGCCGGCTGTGGAACCTACGGATCAGCCGACTTCGGATCCGACCGAGCCGTTTGACATTGTGGAAATGCGAGATCTTTGGATCAAGATAGAACGGGTATACGGGCAAAAATTCCCTACCTATTCATTCACGCTGACTCCGAAAGAAGGAATCGAGGACTTCAGCGTTGAAATTGGCTTCGACAAGATTGCTTGGGGCCAGGTAGATGTTCTCGGACAATGCGAGTCGAAGCACAGCGGCCGCAACGTCATGAGGCTGACCTGTAAGTCAGAATCCGTGATTAGAGTCGGTCTGCCACCAAGTATCGATGAACAACCCGTGTGGCTAATGCATCCTAGGCAGCCAAAGACCCGGGTGGAATTCACGGTAGAGCGCTTCTAGTTAGAATTTGGCCTATGAGTTCATTGCCTGAAGTTAATCGGGAAGCCGCGACAAGGATGTGGCGAGAATATGTCGATTCACTCTTGTTGGGAGCCGCAGGGGTGGAACCTCCCTTTGTTGTTGAGTGCTTCGGAGACAGCACAGAACTTGCTGATGAATTGCTCGGCGAAGTGATGCACGGGGTGAAGCGGGGAACTTCGTCGCTGGCGAATGAATATGCCCACTACAACGAGGAAGAGCCCAAGGTTGGCAATCACTGGGTAATCTGCGATGGCAGGGGAGAGCCGCAGGTAATCGTCAAAGTCGTTTCAGTCGAGCGCTCTAGTTTCTTCGACGTTGATGCGCAATTCGCAGCGGCGGAGGGCGAAGGTGATTTGTCCTTGAGCTATTGGCGGCGAGAGCATGAGACATTCTGGAGGCGCACACAAGCTGCCATGGGCCGAAACTGGACGCCGGAGATCACAACCGAACCTGGCGAAGAGTTGCTACTTGAACGATTCGAAGTCTGTTGGCCGCCTCGTTTTGCGGACAAAACTTCGGGCTCTAAACAGCCGAAATGAAGAACTTCGATTTAAAATAGTTCGGTCCACCGCCAAATGGCGGTGGACCGAACTATTTGAAGCTAGTGCAGTGACTAGGCCAGTGCCTTAGCCTTCAGAGCTGCGTACTCCTCAGCGGTGATGGTACCCGCGTCGAGCAGCTTCTTTGCATCGGCGATTGCCTGAGCTGGGGAAGTCTCTGCAACGGAGCGGATGTAGTTCTCGGTTTCGCCCTGTGCCTGGCGAACCTGTGCAACCTGACGTTCTGCCATGCCCTTACCGCGAGCGATCAGGTACACCAGCAGGGTGATGAATGGTACGAAGATCAGCAGCACCATCCACAGTGCCTTGAGCCAGCCGTTCAGCTTGTGGTCGCGGAAGAGGTCACCGATGACGGAGAACAGCGCAATGAGGTAAGAAAAGAATGCGAAGATCAGCAGGGTGTACCAGAAAAGGCTCCAGATATCGCCAAGAATATTCAACTGAGAATCCTCTCAATAGTGTGTGAGTCATGTAGATGTTCAGACAAAGGAATAAATTAAATTCCTGATCGTTCGAATCATACCGACCGGAACGCATATAGCTGAAATGCCTCACCCCTTATGGGTGATCTAATATGTCGCTTTTTGCTTCGAATGAGAGTGAGTTCACGTTTTAGTGCCGGCTATCTGAAAGCTTGGAGAGTGTTGCATCGATGGTTTCGATGAAAAAGGACAAATCTTCCTGACCGCGTGATGTGATTAGCCGCCATTCAAGGGTGTTGCACGTGATGACGGGTTCATCAACCCAGTTTCCTCCAGCATTTTCGAGATCTGGGCGAATTGACTGGCTGGAAGTCAAGGATTTTCCATTAAGTAATTTAGAACTCGCCAAGAGCCACGGTGCATGGCCAATAGCCGCAACAGTTTTGTGGGTGGCGGCAAATACGTGGGCGATACGCTGTGCACAAAGGTTGGTTCGCAGTAAATCCGAATTCACCGTGCCGTCCGGAACCAGCAATAGATCGTAGCTGTGCTCCGAGACTTCGTCTAAAGTTTGATCGGCTACCCAATTTTCGCCCGATCTGCCATCCACCAGCGTATGTACGCTACCGAGCTTCGGCGCGGCAATGCTTACCAGCGCACCGGAATTGCAAAGATGTTCGACCGGGAGTTTGAGGTCATCTTGTTCCACCCCGAGGTTCGAGACGATTGCCAGTACCCGTGAAGCTGCGAGATCCGTCATGAGCATTGATCCTTCAAATAGAACGTGATTCCAGATTCATCAACACTCCTTGCGTGTTCAAGGACCTTGAGGAAACCTCAAGAATTAGGGCATCGCTGAGTTTGACTCCCTGATGGAACGGCAAGCGGCGCTATAAGGAACGCCGAAGGTGCAACACGACGCTGGCTCCTGGCTTATTCGACAGGCGCATCTTTGCTCCCATCACCGCAGCCTGGCCGCTGGCAATAGTTAACCCAAGTCCGATGCCACCTCCCTTGGAAACGAAGCGCTCAGGTCCGGTGGCGAGGATGCTATTGGGGAAGCCAGTGCCGTGGTCGAGTATTTCGATGCTGCCCGGTCCGGTCTGCACAACTACCGGTCCGGTACCGTGGGCGTGCGCATTGTTCAATACGTTCTCAAGAATTCTTTCAAGGCGGCGTGCGTCCACCCAGACCATCTGCTCTGGAGCGTTGAGCTGAACCTCAACGTCGTGCAAGGCGGACGCATTGCGGGCACCGATTCGTTCCAAGATCTGGGAAACGCAGGCGTCCAGCGGCAGCTCAACGAGTTCCGCCGAATCGATTCCAGACTCAAGACGCGAAACTTCAAGGAGGTCTTCGACCAATGTGCGCAGCTTGTCCACTCTGTCCTGCACTAGTTCGGCTGGACGCGAGGGTTCCAGCAGGCTTGCGGCGGTGACGAGCCCGGTCAGAGGAGTGCGCAGTTCATGGGCCAGGTCGGCCGAGAAGCGCTGTTCGGCGGCGATCTTGGACTTCAACTCGGCGGCCATCGCGTCGACCGCGGCGGCGAACTGGTCTACCTCGTCCTTGCCCGCAAACGGCTTGCCGATGGCCTGCCCTACAGCGATCTCGCGTTGGCCCGAAGAGATGGAACGGGCAGCCATGGCTCCCAGCCACAACCGCTTCACCAAGCGCGTGGCAAAAAGAATTCCCACGGTGGAAACGAGGATCAGCGTCGCAATGCCGGCCCAGAGCAGCGCGGTGTCGACGCTCGAACGCACTTGCAGGGAATTGGCCCAGGAGACTGAGAGGGAAAGCACCGCGGGCTGTGAACCCAATTCGACAGGTGCTGCGGCGAAGACGACGGGAACATTTTCGAGCGTTCCCCGATAGGTCACCACTTGTCCCTGTTGCGCCGCGTCCATGGCGTCTGCAGGAAGGTTGGGGTCGTTGACCTTGGCGCCCAGAACGCTGATGCCGGTCTCGTCGAGGATCTTCACCGCCTGCTGCAGCGAGGCGGTGGCTTCATCGCGCAGCCGGTGTTCTTCGGAAATATTGATCATTTGCCTGACTAGGAGAGCTGATACCACCAGCGTGAGCAGCACCGCCATCACCGTCATGAGGGTGATTTTCCAGCGCAGGCTCATGCGATGCTCCCCAGCAGCCGGTAGCCGAAACCGCGAACCGTCTCGACCCGTTCCGCGCCGATCTTGCGGCGCAGTCGCTGCACGTGGACGTCGATGATGCGGTGGTCTGAGTCCCAGCTGTAGCCCCATACCTCGGTGAGGATTTCACCGCGGGAGACCACGACGCCGGGGTCGCGGCTGAGCATGAGCAGGATGCGCATCTCGGTGGGAGTCAGATGGATCTGCTGCCCCTGAAGGCTGATCATCAAGCGGTGCGGGTCGATTTCCAGGCCTTGCACCGCGGATGCTTCCGGCGCCGCCTGGGGCTGCCCTGCCGGACGGCTGCGGCGCAGCACCGCTCGGATGCGGGCGTCGAGCACCTGAAGGTCGAATGGCTTGGCAAGGTAGTCGTCGGCGCCCGCATCCAGTCCGGTGACCATGTCGATGCCGTCCGATCTGGCAGAGAGCATGATGACTGGAACGTCGCTGAAGCTGCGCAGCTCGCGGCAGATCTGGGTACCGTTCATGGTGGGCAGCATGACGTCCAGCAGCACCGCGTCCACCGGATCCTCGGCCTGCATGGTGCGCAGCAGCGTCAGTCCTTCCAGCCCGTCATCGACGCTGTCGACCTGGTAGCCGAGGCGCTCCAGGCCGATGGTGGTGGCCTCACGGATGACCTCGTCATCTTCAACCATGAACAATCGGATTCCGGCGGCCATCACTGGTTGTCCCCTTCGCTGGGAGTCGGTGCATAGGAACTTGAGAATCGCTCGCCCTGGGTGAACTTCCCGTCGTGGTACCTGAAGAGCCGCACCGACCAGCCCGATGGACAGCACAGCGGATCTTCGGTGCGATAGATTGCTTCCTGCGCGACCAAGCTGCCTTCCTTGCCGACGCTGAGATATACGTCGGTTCCACCTACCGCCAGTGCCACCGCGGGCTTGCCGTCATGATCGGCAATGACGAAGGAGGCGAAGCTGTAGCCGTCGCCCATGGTGTTGAGCGTATAAATCTGAAAGCGCTGCCCGTCCACCTCATAGCTGGGGGAGGCGGTAACGCATTTGGCGCAGGTGGTGAGGTACTCGCGGATCTCTTCAGGTTTGCTTCCCTGCTCCGCAAGCTGCGAAAGGTCGGTCTTGAGCAGCAGCTGGCGGACCTGGGCAGGGCCGAAGGGCTTCTCCCACCCTTCGGCTTCCTGATCGCTAGCGGTGCTGGGAACCGAGCGCAGCGGCAGCTGTTCCGTGGCGTCGGTTTCAACGCGCAGCGCTTCCGAGGTGGAACACGAGGTCAGCGAGAGTCCAAACAGAAGGCTAAGGAAAATGCCGATGACGCTGCGCAGTGCCACAGAGTTCCTTTCACTGGGGGTATAGCCCAATTATGCCCGGGTGGCACCTCGCCCGATGCGCGAATGGAAGGTTTTGAACCTATCGTTTGTGTAACAAAAGTGATGGATGTTCGTCACGGATCCGACGGAGAACCGTTGCGGGCGCTTGGAAATATAGATGCGGTGACCTCCCAAACCCAGTTGCCTTCGAAGCACAGCGCCCATCGCCGCAATCCAGCCTTGGACGGGCTGCGCGGTCTCGCCGTCCTCGCGGTGATTGCCTACCACCTGTGGCCGGCGCAGCTGCCCGGAGGGTTTTTGGGCGTCGATCTGTTTTTCGTACTCAGCGGGTACTTGATCACCTCCGGCCTGCTGCGCAATCATGGCAGGGCGGCGCTGCGATCGATGGGCGGATTTTGGGTGCGTCGCGTCAGGCGGCTGGTGCCAGCGATGCTGCTGATGCTCTTGGGGGCAACAGCACTCGCGCTGGCGGCGGCGCCGAATCTTCCGGCGAACCTGCGGGCACAGTGGGTGGGCGCGCTGAGCTACACGAGCAATTGGATGCAGATCGCCAATGGCAACAGCTATTTCAGCGCCGCCCAACCGCCGTACTTCCAGCACCTGTGGTCATTGGCGGTGGAGGAGCAGTTCTATGTGCTCTGGCCGCTGCTGCTGATCGGCATCACGCTGCTTGTTGGGACCGGGCGGCGGTTGATTGGCGGCATCCTGGTGCTCGGGTTCGCTTCGAGCGCCACCATGGCGGCGCTCTATGACCCGCTGCAGGACACCAGTGCCCTGTACTTCGGCACCTGGACCCACGGCTTCGGGCTGTTCTTCGGCTCCGCCGCCGCGGCCTACGCCGCATACCGGGGAGGCGGCACGGTTCGGTGGGGCAGGTCGCGGGGGACGCGCCAGCTGATTCCGCTGCTGTTGATCGGGTGTATGATCGCCGGGTTCTTCCTGCTGCCGGACACTTCTGCGGCCGCCTATCGAGGCGGCATGGCGTTGTTCGCGGCGGCCGGCGCGCTGTTGATCCTGGCGCTGCAGGCACCGGGCTCGGCAGTCTACCGGCTGCTCAGCATTGACTATCTGCGCTGGGTGGGCCACCGCAGCTACGGCCTGTACCTGTGGCACTGGCCATTGCTGGTGTTGTGCAAACTGGTATTCCCTGCGACCGCTCCCAGCGCGGCGGTGCTCTGCGCCATCCCGCTGGCATTCCTTGCCGCCGCAGCCTCCTGGTATTTCGTGGAAGAGCCCATCCTTAGCCATGGGTTCAGGGCAACCCTGCGCTCCTGGGGCGCCGGGGCGCTGCAGGTAGTCCGCTCCTTGTTCTTCGGCACCCAGCGCCGCTACTCGGCCGCCGTGGGAATGAGCCTGACCATGATGGTTCCGGTAGGCATCGCGATGGTGCTTGCCAACTCGCCCATGCAGAGCCAGCTCGAAGCACAGCTGGTTCAGGCTCAACAGGTCCTTGATCAGCAGCAGACCTCCGCGCCGGAGGTCGCACCGGAGCCTGTGGCCGAAGAAAAGCATCACACTCGGAGCAAGGGCTTCAGCGGCAAGGATGTCACCGCGCTGGGGGACTCGGTCATGCTCGCCTCCTCGCCGCAGCTGCTCAAGCAACTGCCTGGGGTGTATATCGACGCCCACGTCGGTGCGCAGGTATGGGACGCTGCACCCAAATTGCGGGCCATGAAACGGGCTGGGACGCTGCGCAAGGTCGTCGTCATGGGGTTGGGGACCAATGGCGACTTTCAAAATGGAACCCTGGTTGAGATTCGCAGGGCCATCGGACCGGACCGCGAGCTGCTGTTGATCACCGCCTACGCGCCGCGCACCTGGGTGGACTCGGTCAACGACAAGTATCACGCGGCGGCGCAGCAGCAGAAGCACACGCACATTATCGATTGGGCCGAACAGGCCGGATCGGTAGAGGATCTCGCCTCGGACCGCATCCATCCTGGCCCACAGGGCGCCGCCGAATATGGTGCCCTGGTGCGGCGCGCGGTGAAGAACCTATAAATGAAACACATCAACGCCGACGGCGGAAGATTAGTTAGGAAAGATTTCTCAAGGCTGGACTAATATATTTTTCATTCCATATACTGCGCTGTGGGGATGTGAAGATTTTCCTCCGCAAGTCCCGGGCATGGTTGTATTTCAGTTGCCGCAGCCGTTCAACGATACTCCGACTCTTATATCGGGTCGGGGCGGTTGACCACCGATGGATCGTTCGGCAGCGACTAATTGTATGGATGGTGAAATGGTCAACGTTCCGAGTTCGGCGTTAAAGTCACCCGCGAAAGACCCGGCGCAGTCAGCCTTCGCGACCGATCTTGAATCCCGCGTCGGTACCCAGATCAAATCGTGCGAGCAGGCGGTCACTACCCTGAAAACAGATGCACTTCGCCGCTATGGCATTTCGGTGGCGCAGCACGGAGTGCTGCTCGCACTGTATTGCTCGCCCGGTCAGTCATCAGCCCAACTGGCGCGATCTGCATCGGTCACGCCGCAGGCAATGACGCCGATTCTGACGAAGCTCGAACAGCAGGAGCTGATCAGGCGCGCGGTGTCGCCGCTGAATAACCGCATCCTGACGGTGACGCTCACGGCCCTGGGCGAAGAAATGGTCATGGTCGCCGACAGCGCCATCCGGAGCGTTGAACAGCGGTTGTTTGATGAGTTTACCGAGGATGAACGCGAGCAGTTTAAGCAGCTGCTGGAACGGGCCGCCAACGCCGTGCGCAGACCCGGCAGTGCAGTGTCCTAGCGGGGGCTGCCCTGTTCGGTTCGTCATGTACTCAACTGCGGCACAGGCTTCGGGCGTAGGCTGAAATTGGTAGCATCCACACCCGGAAAAGTCCGGGTCACGAAAGGTGAGACATGTCGATTGTCGTCATAAATGCCCTGTCGATTCCGGGCGAAGCAGGTCCAGAACTGGAGCAGCGATTTGCAGCCCGCAAGCATTCGGTGGACTCCGAGCCCGGCTTTGAAGGTTTCAAGCTGCTGCGCCCGGTGAACGGTGAAGACCGCTACTTCGTCTACACCCAGTGGGCTACCCGTGAAGACTTTGAAAACTGGCGTTCAAAGCGCTCGGACGCTGCGCACAGCCACAACGATGCCAAGAAGCCCGTAGCCACCGGGGCGGACCTGATGGAATTCGAAATCGTCGAGCTCTAAATCTCCGCCGATACGGCAACGGCTGCGACCCCCAGCATAGCTGGGGGCCGCGGCCGTTTATTTTCGCTATTTCTGCAGTGAAGAAACGAAGTCGAGCGAGGCCTGAGAAATCTGTGAGCGGGCTTCGTCGTGGGAGATCGTCGCGGTCCCGTCGCCGTGCTGGGTGCCGTAGTCGCCGAAGTAGGCGTGGGTGCCGCCCTGGATCTGTAGGAACTTCGCATCGGCGGGCAGCAGGGGCTTTGAGTCCTGGATCTTTTCCGGGGTGGCAAGCCCATCCTCGGAGCCCGAGAGCGACAGCACCGGCATGTTCGTGGAGCTCATATCCGATGAAGGGTAGGAGGCAAAGAGCAGCAGGCCTGAAATCGGGCGTTCGGCGTCGAAGGCGAAGGTCTGTGCATCGGAGGCTGCGGCGACGCCGCCGAGGGAATGTCCGCCGACAACCCAGCTACTGATCGATTCGTGCTTCATCTGCGCCGATTCAAAGGCGGTCATGGCAAGGAACGCGATGTTCAGCGGCTGCTTGGGGATCACCACGGTGTATCCGGACTCGGCCAGCGGGCGAAGCACCGCGGCATAGGCCCGCGAGTCGACCAGCGCACCGGGTTGGAAGAAGACCCCCGTCTGCCCGTCGCCGCCAGCAGGGGTCAACACGACATCGGTGGCGGTTTCGGTGACGGTGACCTTGGAATCTGAGTGCATCGCCGTCAGCGCGGGTTCCACCGCCGAGGAGGGGATCAGCCAGCAGAAGCCTGCCAGCAGCAGCGCCACGGCGGCGGCGCCCACCACGCGCAGGCCCTTCAGCCCCTTGGGCGCCGCCAGCGGACGGCGCAGCGAAAAGATCAAAACCGCCAGGCTGATCAGCATGGTGGTGCCGAGGAACACCGTGTAGAGCGGGTGCCCGTGTACCAGCATGTCCCCGGTGAAGATCGCGGCGATGGCGGGGACCAGGATACCGGCGGCGGCCATGATGCGCGTCAGCCAGCCAAATGCCACGTTGCCGCGGCTGGCGGGCGCCGCGCCCTGCGGCTGATTCGGTTGCTCCACGAGATTGCTCCTTGCGCTGGGCTGGCCGCCGGCCAATGGTGCCGACGGCAAAAGATTCTACCAGTGGTAGAAGTGGGGCATTGGGATCTTGAACCCTCCGACCGTGGGTGGAGTTCGATCAAAGGATAATCCCTCGCGAGATCGAGTTGCTCTGTGGCGTGCGTGAGTAGGCTGGAAGTATCGACAGCGCCGTCATAGATTTATCGCATCCAGCCTCAGGAGATCGTCAATGTCCAGCCCTTCGACCCGCAACCGTGTTTTCAAATCAGCCGTCGTCAGCAGCGCCGCACTGGCCTTGGTTATCGGCGCCACCGGATGCGGCGCGGTGAAAGATTTCCAGAAATCGACCTCCGATGCGTGGTCGGTGACCTATGAGGTCAGCGTCAGCGGTGGCGACACCTCAACGATCAGCGACGTGACCTACCTGGAGGCCGAGAAGCGCGGCGAAGATTCGGTGGAGAAGACCTCTGCCTCCGAGGCAACCACCACGGATGCCAAGACCAAGGCGGCCACCTGGTCCACCGAGGCCATCGTCACCGCCGAGAAGAAGGCGGCCGTCAGCGCTACCCCTGCCAAGGGCACCACCGCCACCTGCAAGATCCTGCTCGACGGGGTCAAGGAGATCGCCTCCGCGACTGCCAAGCCGGGCGAGCGGGTTGAATGCTCGGCAGACACCCCGGCGTTCTCCAAGAAGTAGCCCAAATAGCCTGTGAAGCGCCGGCCCTGCACCAAGGGTCGGCGCTTTTCGCTGCCCTAGAACACCAGCTCCACTGGTGGTAGCTTGAAGGCTAATCGAGGAAACCGAAGCAGGTTTGGCCCTCTTCGTCTCCCGGAATACTGGAATGCAGATAGGGACGCACGATGATCGAAACGCCGGAAACCGACATGAGCGATCTGGGGATCGCCTCACGCGCGGTGCTCAAGCCTATCACCCAGATCGCCGATGCTGCGGGGATCCCGCAGGATGCGGTGGAATCCTACGGGAAGTACAAGGCCAAGATCGACCCGGGTCTGGTGCCTCCGCGAGGGGTCGGAATGGGCAAGGTGGTTCTGGTCAGCGGCACCTCCCCGACGCCTGCGGGCGAAGGGAAGTCAACCATGGTGGTGGGGCTGGGGGATGCACTGGCGGCGGCCGGGGCCAAGACCATGATTGCCCTGCGCGAACCATCGGTGGGCCCGAGCTTCGGGATGAAGGGCGGAGCCACCGGCGGCGGCTACTCGCAGGTGCTGCCCATGGATGAGATCAACCTGCACTTCACCGGCGACTTCCACGCCATCACCAGCGCCAACAACCTGCTGGTGGCGTTGATCGACAACCACCTGCACCAGGGCAACTCGCTGGGCCTCGACCCGCACCGCATCACCTTCAAGCGGGTCCTGGACATGAACGACCGCGCCCTGCGCCACGTGGTGATCGGCCTTGGATCGCCCTCTGATGGCGTCCCGCGGGAAACCGGTTTTGAGATCACCGCGGCTTCAGAGGTCATGGCGGTGTTCTGCCTGGCCACCGGGTTGGAGGACCTGCGCGCCAGGCTGGGCCGGATGACCATCGGGTACACCTATGACAAGTCGCCGGTCACGGTGGACGACCTGGGTGCCGCCGGCGCCATGGCTTTGCTGCTCAAGGAAGCCATCAAACCCAACCTAGTGCAGACCATCGGCGGAACCCCCGCGTTCATCCACGGAGGTCCGTTCGCGAACATCGCGCACGGCTGCAACTCGGCCATCGCCACGAACACCGCGCGGGCGCTCGCCGACGTCGTGGTGACCGAGGCAGGCTTTGGCACCGATCTGGGCGCAGAGAAGTTCATGGACATCAAGGCCCGCTATGCCGGGTGCGCGCCCTCCGCGGTGGTCATCGTGGCCACGGTTCGAGCGCTGAAGATGCACGGCGGTGTGCCCAAGGACCAGCTGCGCGCGGAGGACACGGCTGCCGTCCGCGCCGGCCTGCCGAACCTTGCGCGGCATGCCTCGAACGTTGCGAAATTCGGCGTCCGCCCGGTGATCGGCATCAACCGGTTCACCACCGACACTGAGGCGGAACTGGCAGTGGTCACCGACTGGGCTGCGGCGCAGGGCATCGAGTGTGCGGTGGCAGATGTCTGGGGACAAGGCGGAAACGGGGCCGGCGAGCTCGCGGCGGCGGTCCTGCGGGCCATCGACGAGCCGTCGGGCTACGCCCCGTTATATGAGCTGGATCTGCCCATTGAAGACAAACTGCTGACGGTGGCACACGAGATGTATGGTGCGGAGGGCATCGAGTATTCTTCTGGAGCCAAGCGGACCCTTGAGCAGATCCATGCCAACGGCTGGGACCATCTGCCGGTGTGCATCGCCAAGACTCAGTATTCATTCTCCGACGACCCGAAACTGCTGGGCGATCCCGGGGGATTCACACTGCAGGTCCGCGAGCTGATCCCCAAGACCGGTGCCGGGTTCATCGTTGCCATCACGGGAGTTATCACCACCATGCCCGGCCTGCCGAAGGTGCCAGCCGCCATGCATATGGACGTGGATGATCAGGGCAACGCGGTGGGGCTGTCCTAGGGAAATAGCAATATTCTTGCGGTTGTGGAGATCTAACTTTTCTTATCGTGTCTTAGTGCAGAAACATCGATAGTTGCAGATTCGGATAGGTCAGTCGAGTTCTCGGGCGACTGTGCGGGAGTTTAGATCCATACTCACACTACTTACTGGAAACACACACTCACACTAGTAAGAGTTAGTGTGTGAGCAAGGGTAGGAGTGCTGGAAAAGAAGTGTTCGATCCGGAGATGAACGGATTTGGAAGCTTAATAGAGCTTGTCGATCGCCTCCGAGCTGCGGGGATGGACTCTCGTTATGTTGAAGGGAAGGCGGCGACCGGTGGGTTTCCTAAATCAGCACGTGAGACCATTGGCGCTTTTAGCAATTCGTTTGGAGGCGGTCTAATCATCTTGGGGCTGGACGAACGCGACGGTTTCAAACTTGCATCTAATTTTGAGGCCGAAGTAATCGCGGAGTCATCGATAGCTATCATTCGTCCACGACGGATAAACGAAAAGTCTGGTCCACTGCATCCGAGTCCGGTAGCCGAAGTTACTCTTGGGGACGAGTCGAGTAGATCCATGAACTTCACCATTGCAAGTCTGTCCATGCTGACCTTGAGGTGATCCGAGATTTGATTGTCAAGCGGCGGTGCGACGGGAGATCCGTTGCACCGCCGCTTTCGTGTTCCCGTTGGCTAGATCAGGATCTACTCATCGGTCTTGGTGTTGGGCAGGTATTCCTGCTCAGGCAAGGTGTCCCAGAAGGAGGTATCTGCGGTTTCCACCGAACCGTCGGAGATCGCCTTGATGACGCTCTCTAGGGTCAGGATGGTCTGCTGGCGAAGGTAACCGTTGGATTTCTGTCCCAGAACGTACTCGGGGTTGCTGTGGTCGCTCATGCCTCGCATCTCGAAGAGCAGGGTGGAGATGTCGTACTGGGCCGCGATGCCGTTGCGGGCAATGGTGTTGGCGGTGCCGCCCACGTACTTGCCCAGGTGGCCCCAGCCGGTGGCGTCGACGTTCTGGTAGACGATGGAACCAAGGCGCTTGGAGCCTTCCAGAACCTCTGGCTTCACGTCAGGCGTGGTGGGGTAGAGGATCGAGCCGGAGACCAGCTTTCCATCCACCGCTGAGCGGGTTCCTTGGTGATGCAGGTCGATCATGTAGTCGATGTCGTAGGCCGAGAGCACGTTGTTGTGCAGGGCCTGGATTTCGGGTTGGGTCTTGGCCACGTGGTCGCGGTTGATGTCCACATTGTTCGCGTTGTAGCGGGTCAGGTGGCGATCCCCTGAAGCGATGTAGTCACTGAGGTCGAAGTCAACATCTCCCATGGCCCCGTCCGGGTTGAGCATCGGCACGATCAGGATGTTGATGTTCTTCAGGGTGTTTGCCATGCGGCCGGTGCCCAGATGCTTGATGACCTCCAGTGCGCCCTCGGTGGTCAGCTGTTCATTGCCGTGTTGCTGGGTCAGGAACAGCACAGTTGGGTTGGAAGGGTCTGAGAGGTATTTAGCGACGTAGAGATCGCGGCCCTTGACCGACTGTCCGATGACCTCCAGCTCCATTGCCGACTGCTTCGCATCCTGCTTGCGTAGTTCAGTCACCATGGAGTCGTAGGTGTGCAGGATGGACGTGTTGACTGTTTCATTGCCTCCGTAGTCCGGGCCGTTGCCTACTGCGGATGCTGGTGCACCCGATAATCCGATCAGCAGTGCGGCGCTCGCCGCTCCGCAGGTGAGTTTCTTGATCAGGGAGGTGCTTGAGCTGGTGTGCTTGGTAGTCATGAAGTCGCTTTCTGGTTGTGGCGCTGCAGATCCCCATCGCATGCGTGATGTAAATCACTCAATCATGAGTCGGTGAATGTATCAATCAATGTCGCGTTTGTTTCACGCGTTGATTGCCGTTTTGCGCACAGGTGAAAGCGCTGTGGAGGAAATTTCTGTTGCAGGTGGCGCGGCCGGGGCTTCCTGCCCGGTCTGCGAGCGGCGCGGACTGCGGGGAGAGCGTGTAATTAATTCTTATATAGTGGAATCATTGTTCACTATAGTGTCAGAGGTAATGATGGATGAGCTCAGTGCGGGCCTCGCCTGGGCAGTGAAAACTGCGAGGGTCAGCAGGTCCCTGACGGTTGAGGCGCTGGCGGAACTCAGCGGGGTCTCCCGTGCAATGATCTCCAAGATCGAAAGATCCGAGGCGCAGCCAACGGCGGTGCTACTCTCGAAACTCGCGACGGCCTTCGGGGTGACGCTCTCCGAGCTAATCGTCCAGGCAGAAGGAAATCAGGAACGAGTCAGCCGCTGCCGTGATCAACCGGTCTGGACCGACCCCGACACCGGATACACCAGGCGAGCTGTCTCTCCGACCTCCAGCCCTTCGCTTGAACTTGTCGAGGTGGTGCTGTCGGTGGGCGCCGAAGTCAGTTATCCACGCGTCGCCTACCAGTTCACCGATCAACAGATTTGGGTGCTCTCTGGGAAACTCCGCTTCCAGGAGGGCCAAGACGTACACGATCTCGCGGCAGGCGACTGCCTCCAGCTCGGGGCCGCCGCCGACTGCACTTTCAGCAACCCCGGAAGCAGAAACTGCCGTTATCTGGTGGTTCTGAACAAGATGAAGCCAACGCGCTAAGACGTCAAATGCAATACAAGGAAAACACCATGAAGATTCGCGCAGCACGCATCGACGATATGCCAGAGGTGACTGCCATCCACAACGATGCAGTCATGAACACCACCGCCATCTGGACCGAGACCACCGCCGATCTTGCCGATCGCGAGCAGTGGCTGCGCGAACGCACCCAAGCGGGGTTTCCAGTTTTCGTAGCTGTGGACGACGCCGACGAGCCGGTCGGCTTCGCCAGCTATGGTCCGTGGCGAGCCAAAGAAGGCTATCGGCTGACGGTGGAGCATTCGGTCTACGTCCGTTCTGACCAGCGAGGCAGCGGTGTGGGCAAGGAATTGATGCTGCTCTTGATCCAGAGCGCCAAGGAAGCAGGACTGCACGCGATGGTTGCTGGCATCGAGGCGCAGAATATCGGCTCGATCAAGCTGCACGAAAAGCTCGGCTTCGAACAGGTCGGCCTGCTCAAGCAGGTGGGGCAGAAGTTCGGGCGCTGGCTTGACCTCGCCTTTCTTCAGCTCACCCTCGACGAGCGCGAGGCGCCGCAGGAGCGCTGAATCTCAGCGGTGATGTTCCGGTAGCTACTTGGCTTCTTCCTCCGCCGCATGGAGCAGGAAGCCGTGCCTGCGGGCAACGATGAGTGCTTCCTGACGGGAGCTGGCGTCAAGCTTGCGATAGAGCAGACGAAGCTGCGTTTTGACCGTGTTGAGCGAGAGCCCAAGTTCCCGAGCAATCTCTGTCTGCTTCGTTCCTTGCGCGAGCTGTTCGAGGACTCGATGTTCGGCCTTGGTCAGCTCGGGCTTTCGCTGTAGGGGTCTACGCAGCGGCAGTCCTTCGAGCACCTTGCGGCACCGCAGCTGTTCTGATTCAGGGATGCGCGAGAAGACATCGTCATAGTAAGAGCGCGGAAAGCCGCAGAGCAGCTGGCGGTTATTGCGCTGGATGCATGCTGCCACAAGGTAGGCGCTGTCGGTGGTGACCTTCCCAAGCCTGATGAATTCGGCCCATGTTGTCAGCAACGTGAGTTCGGCCCGGTGATGGGGGCTGAGCGACTCGTCCGTAGTGAGTGGATTGGCAAGCTGGGCGGCTCGGTCGAACTGTGACCTGCAGATGGCTAAGCGGATGACCGCCAGTTTGGTGTAGGTCCCGACCTGCGTACAGGCAGCGGCCAGATGCGCGGCCTGATCGGTGTTGCCGAGCAAGGTGTAGGCTTCAATCCGTTTTGCATTGGCAATGTCATAGGCCAATGAATGTGGATCCAAGTAATGGGCTGCCATTGCTATGGTCACAGCTTCCAAAGCGGCGTGTGGCTGTTGGTGCGACAGATCGTAGTTTGTTCTGGCGAGAAGAATGAACGGCCAGGCGACGTCCACTGCATCGAGTGGTTTGAGCCTCTGCAGTTTGTCCTCGACGTTGTTTTCGAAGGCGAGGACTGCAAGCAACGCCTTGGCGCAGTCGCTGGTGCTATTCGAAGCTTCCCGAAAGGCATCCGATGCCGATTCGACGGAGTCTGCAAGTTCCAGACTTCGGCGTGCTTCTTCCAAGGATCCTCTGGCTGCGTGGATGAGAGCCTCGCGCTCTGAAGCGCAGCGAACAGCATCTGCTGATTTCATAGTTTGACCCAGCTGACGCGCAGCGGCGAATTCGCTCATTGCCGCCGCTGTGTTCCCGGCCATGAGCATGGTCGCACCAATTTGGTGATGATAGAACCACAGCGGAGAAGGCCTCGAAGGATCCAGCCTCAGGGGCGACTGAGCGAGATAGGTTTTCAACCTGAGTGCATGTCTGCACGCAGTGTGGATTTCTCCGTTGAGCCTGAAGGCAATGATCTGCATAACGGCTATGAGATGCGGATCCACTGATTTTGACTCTAAGTATCTGGCGAACTGCGTGGTTTCTAGATGATGGGTTGAACGCACCGCGGACGGAGTCATGGGGTGCAGAATCTGGAGTACTGGATGCTGCTCAATGACGTCAGCAGGAAGCGAAGATATCGCTTGCCTCAGCTCGGAGAACGCGGTGTTGAAAAGCTCCCATAGGTGATCTTCGGCGAACCGAGCGATGCTTTCAGCACTACCCTGAGTTATTTCTCTTCTAAAGCGTTCAGCTGTAGATGCAGGGCACAATGTGGTCGTTCCTCCCTCGGAACTGTATCAGTACGTTGACCAAGTCCGAGGAACTAGTCTAGCGACCATAGCGATCCATCTTCCGTCTTATGAGGTCCTAGACATGCCCGCCGAGCCCTAATTCTGGGGCAGATACATTGATAATGTGCTCGGTAATTTTTCGTAGTAGTTTTCCGATAGCTCATAAACTTCAGCTTTTCTCAGCGCGTTCCAGCCGTTGCGCTGCATTATGAGAGAGCAAAACAGCCGTTGAGGTTTTCCAGTCTAGGGAAAACCACAACGGCTGAATTAATGCTGCGCTCAGTTACTGAACTCCACTGGATTCTTTGGTTTCCTGAGCAGCCATATCAATGTGCGGCAGGTCCTCTGGGGCTGGTCCGCCGCCGAATTTCGGAGATGGCTCTCCGCCTTCGGCTAGCCGCTTCGCTTCCATGGCCTCCCATTCTTCTTCGCGTCCCAACATGCGAGCCGAATCTTCGTTGGTGATTTCGCCTGCGAAAGCGCGTTTCATGACGTCTCGGTCGAACTGCCCTTCCCACTTGGCGACGACAAAGGTGGCAACACAGTTTCCCAGCAGGTTGACGCCAACGCGCATGGAGTCCATGATGCGGTCTGCGCCGAGCAGAAGGGCCACACCGGCGACCGGGAAGATCCCCAATGCCGCTGCCGTAGCCGACAATGCCAAGAACGATGATCCTGGAACGCCCGCCATACCCTTTGAAGTCAAGAGCAGCACGCCCAGGGCAGCCAGCTGCTGGCCGAAGCTCAGATCATGACCGAAGGCTTGGGCGAGGAACAGCAGTGAAATAGACAGGTAGATGGCGGCGCCATCCAGATTGAAAGAGTATCCGGTGGGAACTACCAAACCGGTGGTGGCGCGTGAGCAGCCTGCATTGGTCAGCTTGGTCATGATGCGTGGCATGACCGATTCGGTGGAGGCGGTGCCCAGCGCCAGCAGGAATTCTTCGCGGGTGTATTTGATGAATTGCCACAGCGGCACTCGGGCGATGCTCCAGGCAATGATGAACAGGATGCCGATGAAGAGGATCGCCGCGGCGTAGCAAGCTGCAATGAGTTTTGCGTAGGTGCCGAGTGTGCCGATTCCGTACTGCCCGATGATGAAGGCCATGGCTCCGAAGGCGCCGATGGGGGCCAGGCGCATCACCCAGGACATGATCTTGAAGATCAGTTCAAGGATGTTCTCAAAGACCGAGAGCAGCGGTGCGCAGCGATCCTGCCCCACGACGACGATTGCTGCACCGAAGAAGACGGAGAAGAACAGCACCTGCAGCAGGTTGTTGTCGGCAAATGCGCCGACAACGCTGACTGGAATGATGCCGAGGATGAAGCCGGCTGCGTCTTTGGCTTCACCGGTTTTTTCGGAAATTGCCCCTGCGTCAAGTGTCGTTGGGTCGATGTTCAGGCCTGCGCCCGGCTGGAAGATATTTCCGATGATCAGTCCGAAGATCAGCGCAAAGACCGTTGCGCAGGTGAAGTAGACCAAAGCCTTGACGCCGACTCGACCAACCGCCTTGACGTCTCCTACCGCCGCAATGCCGGTGACGATTACCAAGAAGATGAGCGGCGCGATGATCATCTTGATTAACATGATGAATCCGTCGCCCAGCGGGCGGAGTTGCGCCGCGATAGTGGGGTAGAAATGTCCGATCAAAACGCCTGCGACGATGGCGACGCCGAGTTGAAAGAACAGCGAGGTGTAGAAAGGCTTTTTAGGTTTAGGTGCTGCGACTTTAAAGTCGTCGGCAGACTTGATTTTCATGGCTGCTCCTGAGGATGTTGCGCTCCGAGATATATGCCGGGATGCGATGAATGATTCCAACTGTAAGTCACATCACTTTATTCCGCAATGAAAAATTAAAATTTCAAAATACGGAAAGAATGGCTCTTGGATGTTGAAAAATGGGTGATTAGAGGGGTGATGCCAAGGGTGAAAAATTCCGCGGTGTTGCGCGCCGTCCTTGACGCTCCGGTCTGCCGATGTTGGATCATCCATACGCAAAGCAGGAGGGTTTTTGCCTCTATAAGGAACACTCGCCGAGACATCGATTTTCTGTTCGTTTCTAGGTTTGATCACAAATCCCAATGATCTGAGAGCACGTGGGGCGTTGGCGCCGGCAGAACCTCAGGGCGTCGAAACGAAGCGGCTGGGCTATGCATTAAACATGGAACGACCGCCGTGCCCCGGCGCGGCGGACAGTACCGCCAGCCGGCCGTACGGCATGGGAGCGGAAGTTGATTGCATGCGCATGTGCTCCGGAACCTAGAAGGTATCGAGCTTCTCGTCGAGCTTGTCGAATCGTTTGACCTGTGGCTGCTGGAGCACATGGCCGCGGGTGGCCACCAGGTACGGGTCCGTGAAGGCGCGAAATCCTGCCTGCAGCGGGTTCGTGTCAAGCACCACCAGGTCGGCGTCCTTGTCAGCTTCCAGGGAACCGGTGATGTTGTCGATGGCCAGCAGCTGCGCATTGGCTTGGGTGGCCGCGTGCAGTGCATGGGCTGCGGTCAAACCGCCATAGCGCTGGACATAGTCCATCTCTCGCCAGGTGTTGTAGTGGGTGACGTGCGTCAGCGCCGAGTCGGTGCCCATGCCGATCATGATGTCGTGCTCCAGCGCATCCCGGATGCCTGCCAGCATCTCTTCATAGATCATTTCAGCGTTGGCGCGGACGATCTCATTGATGCCGGTGACCTTCGGATCCAGCTTCACCAGCGGCAGGCACGCCTGCAGAGTGGGGATCAGCGCGGAGGAGCCGCGCAGCGAGTTCGGGTTGTCCTTGAACAGCCCGACGATCTCGTCGTTCATGCTCGCCCCGTGCTCGATGGTGTCCACGCCAGCCCGCAGCGCCATGGCGATGCCCTCGGCGCTCTGAGCGTGGGCTGCCACGATGATGCCAGCCTCGTGCGCCGTTTCGCAGATGGCGCGCATCTGCTCCTCGGGCATTTCCGGGGTGCCTGCCTGGCCGATCTCGCGGGCGTCGGTGACGCCGCCGGTGGCAGCGATCTTGATGGCGGTGGAGCCTGCCGCAAGGTTGTCCCGCACCTGCTGCGCCGCCTCGGCTGGGGTGGTGGAGCACAAAGCGATCTGCGGTGCACCGTGGCCGCCGGGCATGGCAAGCAGCGGACCGGAAGGGTAGACGCGCGGGCCCAGATAGTCGCCGCGCTCGATGGCGTCGCGCACGCGCACCGCCTCGTAGCGGGCGTCACCCAGCGAGCGGATGGTGGTCACGCCGCTGTTCATCTGGGTGAGCACATTGGTTTTGGTGCGCTTGTTCAGCAGCAGCTCGCCCGGCTTGCTGTGCATGAACTTGGCGACCAGGTTTTCTGCCTTCTCGCTGGTCATGAACGCCGGCAGCGGCTTGCCGTCGGAGAACAGGTGGGCGTGGGCGTTGATCAGCCCCGGGGTGACAAAGCGGTTGCCGCCGTCGTAGTAGCGGTACCCCACCCGCGCGGTCATGTCCTTGCGGGGACCTGCATATTCAATTTTTCCCTGGGTGTCGACAACAATTGCCGCATCGTTGATGGTCGTTCCGGCGCGGTCGCCGGTCAGGATCGTGACGTGGTCCAGGACGAAAGCGGTGCTCACTTAAGACTCCATTCGGTGGATTGGCTGATGTTGTCCGGTAGCTGAGTACGGTGGCTAATTCTGTAGCTGCAGAGCAGTTTCCCGTGTTTTTCTTAAGCAAAGCACGCCGCAGGCGTAGTTGGGTATATCCCGGTCGTCGCCCTTCGTTATCTGCGGTGGAACTGGTACTCAAGTCAGCTTTCATTCTATGGAGACCGAAGGAAAATTGATTGATTTATTGAGCTGTGGCAAGACAACAATGATTGGTCGGCGAATGAAATGAAGTTACAGGCAGAGTTTGAGGAGTATTAGTTCATCTGGGTAAACGGCGAATTGCGCCGTGCAAGCAGCAAGGTCAAGAGCACGCCCAGCGTCGCGAAGCTGCAGGTGATCCACCAGGTGGAGTTCCATCCGCCGGTAAGCGTTGCCAGTCCCGCCAGGAGCATGGGGCCGGTGAAGTTGCCGACGTTGAAGATTTGCTGCATCAACCCCATGGATGCCGGGGCCGATCCTCCCGGCGGGGCAAGGTCGACCGCAATGCGGGTCATGGTGGTGGGGATGGCGGCGCCGCTTAGGGAGAACAACCCGACGACCAGCATTTGAATCCACAACAGCTGCGCCGGGTAGCTGAAGATAAACGTCAGGGTCGAGGTCGCGGCCATGAGGACAAAACCTATGAGCAGCAGGGACTTGCCGTTGACGCCGCGGTGCAGCAGGGCGCCGCTGAGGATGGCACCCACTGCATTGAGTCCGCCCACCGTGGCGGAGATGAAGCCGCCGGCGACCGGGGTGAGCCCGAAGCCCTCATAGATGGTGGGCAGGAAACTGACCACAGCCATCCACTGCACCGTGTAGCAGCCGAAGATCAGGCCGCTGATCCATACCCTGCCGGACTTCGCGGTCACCGCGATTCTCTGGGCTGCCTCGCGCATCCGCGCCGCACCTGCGGGCCGGTCGGGTCCGACGAATTTGAGCACCAGGGGGATGGACAGCAGAGTGAACACCGCAAGGACCAGCCACCAGGCGGTCCACGAAAGATGCTGCAGAACCAGCGCGGTAGTGAAGACGCCGATAAAGGTTGCCATGCCCATATAGGCGGCCCACCAGCCCACCGCCATATTCATGTTTTTCAGCGGAGCATGAAGGCGCACCAGTCCAGGTCCCATGACCGTGCTCATGATGACCCCTGCACCTTCGAGGATTCGCGTTGCCAGCAGGACTCCGGCGTTGGGGGAAAAGGCGCCGAGGGCTGAACCGAGGGACAGTAGGATCAGCCCGACAAGCAGGGTTCTGCGCTGCGAGATCACCTCAGCCAGCAGGGCGACGGCTAGGCCGCCGACCATGCCTGCCACTTGAACCACACCGAGCAGGGTTCCGGCGAAGAGCAAGGAGAATCCCAGCTGTTCTTGGATCACGGGCAGGGCCGGGGCGAGCTTCCATATATGAAGCCCCGCCACGACACCCGATGCCACGATGATGATCCACGCCGCGTTGGTGCGTGGCTGGGCTTGCTGCAACGCTGCAGTCACTGGTCTCCTCCTGCCGAATGAACAACGCCAAGTTCTTCATCAGCGCTCACGTTCTCAACGGATTGTTCCATGTGGACTTGGCACTTCCTAGGTGGAAGTCATTGAATGAGAGAACGAGGCTGCTGAAGTTCTGGGCCTCATGACATGGATAGGCGAGGATCAGAGCATGGTTGAAAATTCTGTAAGCCAGACACCCGAGCGGGTGCGTTTGCTGGTCGACAACGATACCGGCATTGACGATGCACTGGCGCTTGCCTATCTGTGCGCCTGCGACCACGTTGAGATCCTCGCGGTCACCAGCACCCCCGGCAACGTCGCCGCCGAGCAGGTTGCTGCAAACAACCGGGCGCTGTTGAAACTGTGCGGACGTCCTGAGGTTCCGGTGTTGATCGGTGCACGGGAGCCGCTGCAGATTCCGCTGGTCACCACCGAGGAAACCCACGGCCCGCAGGGTGTCGGTTACGCCACCCTGCCGGATTCAGGCGCGGCGGCTGCGGAAGACATCAACGCCATTGACTTCTGGATTGAGGCAGCGAGGCAGAATCCGGGGGAGCTGACGGTTCTGCTGTGCGCGCCATTGACCAACTTCGCCCTCGCCCTGCGCAAGGAACCGAAGCTTCCGTGGCTGCTGCGCAAGGTGGTCATCATGGGAGGTTCGTTCTACTATCAGGGCAACACCACTCCCACCGCCGAGTGGAACACCCATGTGGATCCGCATGCGGCTAAAGAAGTCTTTGCTGCATATACCGCGGCGGCGCAGGAAGGATTAGACGAGAGCAGGTTGCCGACAGTCTGCTCGCTGGATACCACCGAGCGCTTTGAAATGCAGCCGCAGTTCGTCAATGAACTGGCGCTGGCCGCGGGAGAACCTGAAGAATCGGTCCGGGCAACCGATATCGAGGGGACCCGCAGCACAGCCGAGAATCCTGTCATCCGCTACCTCTCTGATGCACTTCGCTTCTACTTCGAGTTCCACAGAGCCTATGACCAGGGATATATTGCCCACGTCCACGACTACTTCACGGCCGGAGTTGCAGTTGGCACACTCGCCCATGAGACTAGGGCCGCCAATGTGGATGTAGAGACCGACTCAAAGCTACTCTTCGGCACAACTGTGGCGGATTTCCGGGCGCTTTGGGGCAAACCGAATAATGCACACGTGGTCAGTTGGAATGATCCGGAGCAGGGGTTTGCCGAGCTGAAGGATAAGCTGGCGAAGCTTGCGAAGAGAACAAGCGAAAACCACGGCGACATGACGGTGAGCTAGACTCTTATACCGGGCCAAGGTGACATAGGTCCGCGCAGTAAGTGCTCTCGCTGACTATGCAGAGCCAAGACGCCAATTTCTTT
This sequence comes from Glutamicibacter sp., assembly GCF_032154645.1. Taxonomy (GTDB): domain Bacteria; phylum Actinomycetota; class Actinomycetes; order Actinomycetales; family Micrococcaceae; genus Glutamicibacter. The sequence goes on from NZ_JALDXV010000001.1 coordinate 155,150, forward strand.
GAGGATCAAATCCATCATGTCACCGAATCTTGTTCTCCCTGACGAGCGCGCTGGTAGTTCGCTTCGTAGCAAATTACTGGCCGCCGCCGGAACGTCACTGCTTGTGGTTACGTATCTTGTTTTAGTGATCACGCAGCCAACAAACCTCACTAGCGGAATGGGCCAGGGTGTAGCGTTGGCAACGTTCGCGGCTTACCTGATTTCCGCGTTGCTGCTGCTGGCGGCAGTTTTGCCGGATCTTCCCGTGTCCACGTTGACGCTGATTCCAGTGGCCTTGGCGTTGAATATCCTGTTGGGCCAGTTCGTCGGGTCGGTGATGGTGCCGCTGTATCTGGACTCGATCGGAACAGTGCTGGTTGGCTTCTTAGCCGGACGCCGTGCAGGTGCCGCCACAGGTGTCTTGGGCACCTTGATCTGGTCGCTCTTCGCACCGACGGTCCTGCCATTTGCCTCCGGCGCCGCACTCGTAGGTTTCTTAGCTGGCACCGCCGCACGTTTCGGCGCAGTGCGCCGTGTGTATCTGGCCCCGATTGCGGGCCTTGTTACAGGTGTCCTTGTGGGTGTTGTCTCTGCTCCAGTCGCAGCATTCGTGTTCGGCGGAACTTCAGGTGTGGGCACCGGAGCAGTCGTGGCAGCATTCCGCTCCATGGGAGATTCGCTGCTCTCGGCGGTGACGAAGCAGGCCTTGATTTCTGACCCGGGCGACAAGGCAATTGTGTTCCTTATTGCGGCGCTGCTGGTGTACGCACTGCCTAGCCGAATTACCCAGAGTTTTGAATTCGTCCGCCGCTACCGTGTTTTGGGAAAGCGCGGAGCAAAGCAGAACGCTTAAGCATGTCCTTGTTTCAGCGGTTGCATCCCTTCACAGTTCTATCTGTCGTCATTGCTGCGGTCGCCATCACGACGGCCATAGGTAATATATGGGTCAGTGCTGCGGTGATCGTTCTTTGCCTGTTTGCTGCTGCCTTCGCAGGAAAGGTGCTGAAGCTTGCTGCGCTGTCCGCCGCCATCGTGTTGCCAGCATTCGTCTCGCAACTGTTGATCCATGGGCTTGCGTCAACTGGAAGCCTCAAACTCACAGCGGATGGAGTGTATACGGCAACAGCGCTGGGCCTTCGAACAGCGGTACTCGTTATAGCAGGCCTTCTTTGTGCATTGACTATTGACCGGCATCAGTTAGTCGCGGCAATTGATCTTTCGAAGGCACCGCCTCAGCTTGGCTATCTGGTTGCTGCATCACTTTTCTTGCTGCCTCAATTAGCTGAACGTCAAAAGATCATCGGTGAAGCTCAAGCCCTGAGACATGTTCATTTCCGACGTGGTGTTCTGGGATGGCTCCAGAAGGCGAGGATGCGGGCGGTTCCGCTGGTACTTACTTCTTTGGAAGAATCTTCAAAACGAGCGCCTCATCTGGCTGCCCGTGGCTTTCCTGCCAATAACCGGATGAGTCGGCTGCGAACTGTGCCTGATTCACGAACACAACGGGTGATAAGAATCAGTGCACTCGTGACGGCTGTGATTGGTCCGGTGCTGATTTTGATTGGTCTGCAGTTTGGAGCCTCAGCATGAACGACAAATCAGTAACCCAACAACAGCCTGTAGTAGATCTGAAACTCCGGAGCTTCAAGTATGCGGAAGCCGAGAACTCGATACTCCAAGACTTCAATCTGACATTGCTCCCTGGAACCTTGACAGTAATAAGAGGCGGTTCAGGCTCGGGAAAATCCACACTTGGGGCGATTCTTGCTGGCATTCTTCCTCGCCCGGGGCTGGACAGGCTAGATGCGACATTCATAGTTAACGGACAAACTATTGAACATACGGCCACAAATTCTCCACGGATAGACCATTCAGCCTGGGCAAAACACATTGGGTTCCTTCCACAAGATCCCGGAGAGTATCTCTCCGGTATCCGTGAGACCGTTAATGAAGAACTTGTATTCTCCCTGGAGAACTCTGGTGCTCCACGAGCCGACATGGAAGAACGGACCAAGTACGTCGTAGAAATGTTTGGTATTGGCCATCTCCTAAATAAGGATCCTGCGAAACTCTCCGGCGGCCAGGAACGGATCGTAGGTCTTGCAGCCTTGGTTATGAATGACCCGAAGGTACTGGTTTTGGACGAGCCGCTGGCTGGACTCGACTCGGTCGCGCGAGAAGTTGTTCTCAGAATAATAAATGTACTGACAACTGCAGAGAAGACAGTTGTTGTGCTGTCTCGAGAAGCCGGTCAGTTGTCAAAGTCGACTGAACACACTTTGTGCCTTGAACGCAACACGTTGGCAGACGAGCTTCGAACTGGAGTACCCCGAAAAGTCGATAATGTTTGGCCAAAACTAGGAGCTTATACAGGGCGAATCGGTGACGTACTTCTATCGTTTCAAACCGTTTCATTGAGATATGGAAAGAATGCTACTCCGATTGTGGAGAACTTCAGTCTTGAGTTGCATTCTGGCGAGTGTGCAGCGTTAACCGGTCCGAATGGTTCGGGGAAGACCACTTTACTGAAATCTGCAGCGGGTTTGATTAATCCTGTTGGAGGTCGCATCTCGCGTAATGGCAAAGTCGGCCTTCTTTTGCAGAATCCGAATGACCAGTTGTTTAACCGTTCGGTACGACGAGATGTTGGCTATGGCTTGTCCGAAAGTAGACGCTCCAGGAGCAAAATTGTCGAAGTACTAGAAAGGCTGGATCTGATCGAGCTAGCTGAAGTGCATCCTTATGAGCTTCCTATGTCGAAGCGAAAACTCGTAGCGCTAGCGAGCGTACTCGTACACGAACCTGAGATATTGCTAATGGACGAGCCAGAAGAAACGCTTGATCAGCGGGAAGTTCTGGTGCTACGAGACGCATTAGGCGAACACGTTCGTTCTGGAGGAGCTGTACTCATGACTAGCCACAATACCAGCGGATTTCCGCAAGGAATTGTTTCAACACTGCGCTTTAAACCGACCGCGATGAACAAGGGATAGTTCAGCCGAGCCCAATTAACTTGCACCTCTGAGTTCATATCACGATATGCGATAGAAGGTACGGAAGGGATTCGCGAAAATATGTATCGGCGTCTTAAATATAAGCTGGCTCGACTCGTGTGCTGTTCGTCGAGGCTACTCTCGCTGGATACCGGGCTTGGTGTTGGATAACGCTCAAAAAATGATTCAATGGAACGGCATCTGCGTCCGACCGCGGCAATTCATGGTCGAACTGCGCTCCCAGCTAGTGTGTATTTCACGTGGAAAGGGATCTCGAGTCGCTTAGGTCTAACCGCGCGACTTGGATGTTATTTAAACTTTCTGGCGTAGGCGTAGTACACAAGTGGGTGTTGCTCAGTACGAGGCGCGAACATTTCTGGTCGATGTAGAAGCATGAATCCAACGATTGATACCGGTTGCCGACTCGTGTGAATGCCAAACAGAAAGTAGCTTGGCGGATTGAAGATTCTAATATCCGTCGCGGGTTGCTTCCCAACTTCCGTACGAGGTCTCTCGTGGAGTTTGAACAGTGAATTAGACGCCATTGAGCCTGGTTAAGGGGCGGGAAACTTTATTTACGCTAGTTGCACGGGCTGGATCTTGTATCACAAACTCATTGTCGAAATGATTGAAGTTCTACTTTCACCTTCCCGGCAGGCATCCTGAATTCGATTCAGTATCTATTGGCAGTGAACCGCTCTACGCGTTGAGTATTGAAGTTATTAAATAACGGAGTCGCGAGAAGCTATTTGAGCCTAGAGCGTCGGTGTAGTCGACTAACCTGAAAATATGGACACAACGGCATCAAATAGTTCGTTCGGCTTGGGCGTGGGAATCTTTGAAAGCTTACTGACGGATCAGCTAGCTAAAAGACTTGCACCACTGCAAGGGTTCAAACAGTCTGTGCAGTCCATTGACCCTGAAAGTGCTCCTGCCGAGCTAACTCGTTTCTTAGGTGATGCAATTGAAGCGCGACTGGGTACTCTTGATGCTGATCAAATGATCGAGTTAAGTAACAAGATTCTTGCTCTGATTGGTCACTCTGAAGATGTCCTACCTGGTCCCCGGCAACTTCTTGAAGTTCAGCACAATAATAATATTCGGATTAGGTCTTTCAAGCGCCCGCAGACTCCGATGAGTGCTGCCGCTCTGCTTACCAACAGTCGTGAAGATCCGCAGCTAGCAGCAGAGTTAAGAGCTGAGCTTTCTTCTGCGGATAGAGTGGATTTACTTTGTGCATTTATCAAATGGGAAGGCCTGCGGCTGCTTACCGATTCACTTCAGGAACTGAAGGATTTCGGAATTCCCATTCGCGTCATCACAACGACTTATATGGGAGCTACGCAACGTCATGCAATTGATGAGCTGGTGCGACGGTTTGGTGCCGAGGTACGTATCAATTACGAAACGAACGCAACCAGGCTCCACGCCAAGGCGTGGCTTTTTCGTCGAAACTCCGGATTCGACACTGCTTACGTAGGCAGTTCGAACCTCAGCCGGCCTGCATTGCTCGACGGACTCGAATGGAATGTTCGGCTTTCAGGGGTAGCAACGCCGGGGCTATTGCAGAAGTTTGCGTTGACTTTCGATAGCTATTGGGAAGATAGCGCTTTCGTTCCATATAACCCAGATACTGATGCTGAACGTTTGGATGCTGCATTGAAGCGTGCTGGAGGATCGACCGCTCAGCGCATGCTTGGATCTACAGGGTTGGAGGTCACTCCGTTACTGCATCAGACGGAAATGCTAGAGGAACTCGATGCTGCGCGCAGTAACCGCAATGAACACAGGAATCTTGTCGTCGCGGCAACGGGAACTGGGAAGACTGTGCTGGCAGCGCTGGACTATAAACGCTTATGTGACGCGGCAGGTCGTCAACTCACACTTCTATTCGTAGCCCATCGAAAAGAAATACTCGAACAATCGCTAAAAACCTATCGCAAAGTCTTGGGAAAAGGTTCATTTGGTGAATTGCTGGTTGATGGGCATAAGCCCGCAGCTTGGAAGCATGTTTTTGCCAGCGTGCAATCACTAGCTGCACTTGGACTCGAGAAGATCCCAGCCGAATCATTCGAGATCGTGGTGATCGATGAGTTCCATCATGCGGAAGCTTCTTCTTATCGGGCTCTAATTGATTATTTGGAACCCATCGAGCTTCTAGGCTTAACAGCTACTCCCGAACGTGGAGACGGGATCAATGTGGCTGATACGTATTTTGATGGGCGCATTGCCTCGGAACTACGGCTTTGGGATGCACTGGACGCTGATCTGCTGGTGCCGTTCCATTACTTCGGAATTGCCGATGACGTGGACCTGAGTGCGATTGAATGGAAACGCGGCAGTTACGATCTTGAACAGTTGAGTAACGTCTATACGGGCAATGACATGCGTGCCCTGAAGATTATTACCGAGCTTCGAGACAAAGTGCTCAGTACCTCGGAAATGCGCGCGTTAGGCTTCTGTGTTTCCGTTCAGCATGCACACTACATGGCAAAAGTGTTTAATGAAGCTGGTATTCCATCTATTGCAATTTCAGGAAGTTCAAGCACCGAAGCCCGAGAAAACGCCTTGGCTAAGCTGCGAACGCGAGAATTGAATTGCATCTTTGCTGTTGATCTGTTCAACGAGGGTTTGGACGTTCCGGAAATTGATACGATCCTGCTGCTACGTCCTACGCAAAGCTCAACAATTTTCCTACAGCAACTCGGGCGCGGTTTGCGTCGCGCAGACGATAAGGCCGTGCTGACAGTTCTCGATTTCATCGGACAACAGCGTAGGGAATTCCGGTTTGACGTCAAATATCGTGCCCTTCTAGATGTTTCGCGCAAGAGACTAGAACGAATCATTGATGAGGGGGCACCTGGTCTACCTTCGGGCTGCCAACTTGTGCTCGACCGAGTTGCCCGAACTATCGTGTTGGACAATATTAGGTCGCAACTTAAGCTCAACAAACCTGCGCTTATCCGTGAAGTCAAAGCCTACGGGTTGATTAACCTGGAAGAATTCCTCGATGAGTCAGGAAGGGATCTGAAGGATGTTTATCGTAAGACCGGAGATTCTTGGACTGACCTCATTCGTAGGGCGGGCCTAATCTCAGCTCGCTCTCCATGGGAAGAAGGCCGCGTTGAAATTGATAATGCACAGGAACATGAGGAAAAAGAGCTACTCAAACGAGTCACGCGATTCCTTGGCGTCGATGATGCAGAACGGGCCGAAGCATATTCGGTTCTTCTGTCCGAGGATGCTCCTCACTACGAGGAACTAAGTGAACGCGATCGTATCTTTGCCAGGATGCTGTTCTATACCTTTTGGGATCAGGGCGGTGGGTTCTCGTCGTATGATGACGGACTTGACCGTGTCCGAGCTAACGGGTACTTAGTTGATGAGTTGAGAAGTACATTCGCGCGTGGGGTGGCGCAAAATGCTCATTCGCCGAAAAACCTTCCTTTCGGAATGCAGCAGATTCCGCTCTACTCACATGCAACCTATTGGCGAACCGAGATCCTCGCGGCACTTGAGTATGGGTCGCTGGAACAGGGTAAAGGTGTTAGCCACCGTGAAGGTGTCGCGTGGTGCCCTCCAACGAAAACTGATGCGCTTTTTGTGACCCTAAGCAAAGACGAGACAGTTCATAATCCGAATACTCTCTACAAAGACTATGCAATCAGTCCGAGCCTATTTCATTGGGAATCACAGAACGCGACAGCTCCAACTAGTACTAAGGGTATGCGTTATCTTGATAGGAAATCGCATGATTCGAACATTCTGCTCTTCACTCGCAACGTGGCCGAAGAAGATGGACTTGTTGTCCCATTCACTTGTCTAGGAAGTGTCGATTACGTCAACCACCAAGGATCGAAGCCAATAGCCATTACTTGGAAGCTGCATCGGGAAATGCCTGTCAGTGTGTTTACTTCGGCGAATGCTGTCGCGCGTTAATGCATGCTCTGATGCTGTCGTCGCAAGAGGATTCACAAGTATGTCACCAGAAGTGATTTTGTAAAGACTTACACGTTCTCTGGGTAGAGCCCATCTCCCAAATGAGGATCCGCCAGGACTTGCCACGGATCGTGGAGCAGCACATGGCGCTTGTCCAATCGCAGCCGGCGTAGGCCCTCAAGTGCCATCCGACGAGCAACATCTGTAAATGAGTAGACGCCCGAAACGTCCAAGAGAACTGCATTTTGGGCAGTCGACTTTTCCATAAGGTCAAGTAATTCAGCGGCAGCAGTGAATTGAACATTTCCTTGTAGAGAGAATGTCTCTTTGAGGGTTTCGAGCTTGACGTCTACGACATCCAGCCGACCGTTACTTGGGGCAAACAGGTGCATTCCCATGTCTTTTGACAGCTGTTCAAATGCGCGTCGGGCTCGCTGGCTGTTACCGTGTTTATCCAAACGTGGTGAGAAGGCGCCGATGCCAACCTGATCGGGAAGCACCCCGACAAGACCGCCGGCAACACCGCTTTTCGCGGGGATTCCGACACGCGTTAGCCAATCTCCAGCACCGTCATACATGCCGGCAACTGCCATCACTGACATCACTTGTCGAGCTGTATCGGCGTCAAGAATTCTTTCCCTAGTCCGAGGTTGCACGCCGCCGTTTGCGAGTGTCGCGGCCATTATTGATAGGTCTTCAACAGTCACCAATATGGAGCACTGGCGTGTGTAGCCTGCGACAACTTCATGGGGATCATCGTTCAGAATCCCGTACTTCTTGAGCATGTGGGCCATTGCGAGATTGTGATCTGCTGTTTCCAATTCGGATTGGAATACTTTGTCGTCAATACGCAGCTGCCGACCTGCCAGCCTTGAAAAAAGCTCTAAGACCCTTGCTACCCGTTCTTCTGGATCGGCTTTGTCTCCAAGGAGTAAACCATGAGCTGCGATAGCGCCGGCATTGATCATTGGATTTTTGGGTCGGTTCGTCTCGGGGTCCAATGACAATTCATTGAATGCCTCACCTGACGGTTCTACTCCGATGGATTCAATGACACGGTCCAGGCCACGGTCCATGATCGCTGCCGCGTAGGCAAAGGGCTTTGAGATTGACTGGATTGAGAATTCCGCGTTGGTGTCGCCAGCGGAGTATGTACCGCCAGTTGCCGTAGTGATCGCGAGTGCAAACTGATCAGGATTCGCGTTCGCAAGTTCGGGGATGTAATCCGCGGTCGCTCCGGAGACGTCGTCGCGTAGCTTGTCGAGGACTTCAGCAAGGTAATCGGGGATGGGAGTCTGCATGGAACGAGTCCTTCAGTAGATTTATCGCTTGCAACAGGTCAGGAACGTGTTGTTCGAAATCCTACACGGTCCGGAATCCAGTCTTGTAGGGCGACTGGATGGTAAGTCGCATAGGGCAAAATAACTGTATGGACCGCTGCGCATCTACGCTGACAGTGTGGAAGCTGGTGGTACGAGTGATCGTTGAATACTACCGCGAACCACAGGTTGGTGGCGCAGGCTAACGGCTCTACCTAATCATCGAGAAGGCAGAGTCGCCTGCCTGCGCCCTAACTAGATCTAGTTACCCAAACCAAGGTTTCTCGGCTGCCGCCAAGGTCCCATCATGCTTGGAGATGTTCAGCCACTGGTTTACGTACTCCTGGAATTCGTCATCGCCCAGCGGGAGGAGGTAGGCCTTCTGGGAGAAGTTGAACGGCTTGTCGGGATGAACAGCGCAAAGTTCCGGGTGCTCGTTGGCGACCCAACGCGTTTCAGAAGCATCGGTGGTCATGACATCTGCGCGACCGGCGATGATCTCGTCGAAGATCTTGTTATTGTCTTCGAAGCGAATGATGTCACCGTTCGGATAGTTCGCATCCGCGAACTTTTCGTTGGTGCCGCCAATTGGCGTAATGGAGCGGACGCCCGGCTTGTTGATTTCCTTGATGGTGTCGTACTTGTCAACGTTTTCACACAGGGTGATGGGAGTCTTGCCCTCATCCAATGTCGCATCGCTGAAGTAGGCTTCCTTGGCTCGTTCCAATGAGATGGAGACGCCGCCCACTGCCATATCGCACTTGGACTTGAAGTCTGGCATCAAGTCTTTCCACGTTGTTTGAATAAACTCCGGCTCGACATCCATCGACGCGGCCAAGCTGTTGGCCATGTCGATATCGATTCCGGTCCATTCGCCGGATTCGGGATCGAGATAGGTAAACGGCCGATAGTCGCCGGTAGTACATACCTTGAGGGTTCCAGAATTGCCGACCGTAGCCAGCCGTGAATCTGCGGAGGAAGATGATTCTTCCGCACTGGAGTCGGTCGTGGGAGCTGAACAACCTGAAAGGAACAATGCTGCGCCCAAGACTAGCATGGGAAGTCGGCGAACGAACAAGGTCTTCTTTGAACTGACTGTCATAAATCTTCAACCTATAAGTTGCCCAAGTCAGATGGCAAGAACCTTTGCGATTTCCTAGGTTTTGGAATGGAGAGATCCTTAGCCGGTTACACAGACACAAGCCGAAACGGCGCTGTTCCTTGATTGCCACGGTTGCAGGCAGGGACAGCGCCGTTTCGAATTCATTGCTAAGTTTGCGGGACTTCCATCTGCGTTTCGACTTCCGGTGCCGGTGCATCACCTGCACCGTTTCTACGCTTTTGGGTGACGACGTACATAACCGCCACCACCGCGGCGAACGGGATGCCGAAGATCAGCGTCATCTTGAAGTCTTCGGTGAACAGCGTCGTGATCAACAGCGCCGCCATGAGCACCGCTCCCAGCATCGAGCCGATCTTGGTGAAAGGCAGCTTGTACTTCAACGCCTCGCCGCTGCGCGCATGGGATTTGCGGAAGAACAGGTGGGTAATGAAGATCAGCATCCAGGTGGACATGGCGCCGAACATCGACAAGGCCATCATCAAGGTGAACCCGGTTTCCGGGTTCGAAATGTACACCAGGGTTGCCACCGCTACGCCGCCTGCTGAGAGCAGCAGTGCGTTGACCGGGGCGCCGTTCTTCTTGACCTTGCCCAGAGCCTTCGGAGCCTGACCGGCACGGGACAGCGAGAACATCATGCGGGTTGAAACGTAGAGCTGCGAGTTCATGGCGGACAGCGCCGCTACGATCACCACGAAGTTCAAGATGGAGTCTGCGTAGGGGATTCCGACTACCTGCATGACGGTGACGAACGGGCTGCCGCCCTCCAAGATGGCACTGACCGGTGCGATGGCAAGGATCAGTCCGAGGGTCAGGATGTAGAAGAGGAAGAGCCTGAAAATCGTGACTTTGAAGGCCTTCTTGACGGCGACCTCTGGTTCCTTGGCTTCACCCGCTGCTACCGCAATCATTTCAATGCTCAGGTAGGAGAAAATCGCAACGATCACCGCGAACCAGACTCCGCTGGCTCCGCCCATGAAGAACCCGCCGTCAGCTGTGTAGTTCTGGAATCCGTAGTCGCCGTCCTTATCGCCGAACACCAAGAACGCCGCGATGATGATGAAGGCGACGATGGCGAAGACCTTCAGGGCCGAGAACCAGTACTCCAGGGTGCCGAAGGCCTTGACGTTGAACATGTTCACGCCGATGAGCACAGCGGAGAAACCGACCACCCAGATCCATGGCGGAACGCCGGGGAACCACATCTGCATGTAGTCGCCGATGGCGGTGACTTCTGTACCCACCGCCAACACAATGCAGGACCAATACAGGTATTTGATCATGAACCCTGCAAAGGGGTTGATGTAGTGCTCGGCAAAGGCGCCGAAGGATCCGGTGGTGGGGCGGGCTACCGTCATTTCCGCTAGGGCGCCCATCAGCATAACGGCGATGAGCCCGCCGATGGCGTAGCTGATCAGGACGCTGGGACCGGCAAAGGAGATGGCGAATTTGCTGCCGAGGAACAGCCCGGTGCCGATGGCGCCACCGAGGGCAATCATGCTCAGTTGGCGGGAAGTCAGTTGTCGGGATAGTCCAGATTCACGTTGTTGGATGCGATCCATAGAAGAACTCATGGTGACCTTTGAAAAGAAGTGGAATGTACCGGAGGGGTGGCGAGTGCCAGATGAATCTGAACGTGGGACAGGCGGTGGCTTATCAAACTGTCAGAAAGGGAAGCGGCGGTAGGGATCTCCTGCCGCCGCTTTCCGAAAAGCCAAGTTTAGCTAGGACTGCTGAAACTCCAGCTTGTCCGCGGGAGTCCAGCGCAGGTGGGTCTGTTCCTGCGCCTCGTCCTCGCGCAGCAGCGAGAGCCGCGGACGGACCGCATCGGTGCGTGCCGCCGGCGGCTTGCGGCGGCCAGCCTTGTAGGGCAGCGGCCAGGTGGCGCCCTCGCCGACGTAGTCCTGTTCGGCCGCCGCCTGCAGGGTCCACTGCGGGTTGTACAGGTGGGTGCGGCCCAGCGCCACGAGGTCTGCACGGCCGGCCAGTAGGATCGAGTTCACGTCATCATAGGAGGAGATGGCGCCCACCGCGATGACTGCAACGTCCGCACCGGCGGCGACCTTGTTGCGGATCTTGTCCGCAAACGGGGTCTGGTAGCTGCGTCCAAAGGCCGGCTTCTCCGACTTCACGACCTGGCCGGAAGACACGTCGATGAACTGGGCCCCATGCTCGATAAACGCTGCAGCGATGTTGACCGCGTCTTCTTCGGTGTTGCCGCCCTCGGCCCAATCGGTGGCCGAGACGCGCACGCCCAACGCCTTGTCCTGCGGCCAGACCTCGCGCACCGCATCCAGCACCTGAAGCGGGAAGCGCAGTCGGTTGTCGAAGCTGCCGCCGTAGTCGTCGGTGCGCTGGTTGGAGAGCGGGGAGAGGAAGGAGGAGAGCAGGTAGCCGTGGGCCATGTGCACCTCCAGCAGGTCGAAGCCCGCCTCATCGGCACGTCGGGCGGCGGCGACGAACTGTTCCTTCACCTCTTCCATCTGTTCCCGGGTGATTTCCTTGGGTACATGGCAGCCTTCGCCGTAGGCGATGGCGCTGGGCGCAAGAACTTCCCAGTTGCCCTCGTCCAGCGGCTGGTCGATGCCTTCCCACATCAGCTTGGTCGAGCCCTTGCGGCCCGAGTGGCCGATCTGTGCACCGATCTTCGCCTTTGACTGGGTGTGTACATAGTCGGTGATGTGCTTCCACGCATCACCCTGCTCATCGGTGTATAGGCCGGTGCAGCCCGGGGTGATACGGCCGATGTCAGAGACGCAGACCATCTCCGTCATCACCAGGCCTGCGCCGCCCATGGCCTTGGAGCCGAGGTGTACTAGGTGGAAGTCGCCAGGGACCCCGTCTACCGCCGAGTACATGTCCATGGGGGAGACCACGATGCGGTTGACCAGCTTGGTGCTCTTCCCCAGGGTGAAGGGTTGGAACATGGCAGGAGCCTGGTTCTCGGAGCCCGAGAGCCGGGCGAAGTTCGCATCCACCTTTTCGGCGAATTCGGTGTCGCGCAGCTTCAGGTTTTCGTAGGTGATGCGCCGCGAGCGGGTGAGCAGGTTGAAGCAGAACTGCACCGGGTCCTGGTCCTTGTACTGGCCGATATTCTCAAACCATTTAAGGGATGCCTGGGCTGCACGCTGGGTGGATTCGACCACCGGGCGGCGTTCGGTCTCATAGGCTTCCAGCGCAACTTCGAGTTGCTCGTGTTCGTGCAGGCAGGCCGCCAGCGCCAGTGCGTCTTCCATGGCAAGCTTGGTGCCCGATCCGATGGAGAAGTGCGCGGTATGGGCCGCGTCTCCCAGCAGCACAATATTTCCGTGCCGCCAGTGCTCGTTGCGCACGGTGGTGAAGTTGATCCACTTGGAGTTGTTGGTCAGCACGTTATAGCCGGCCAGTTCCTCGGCGAAGATGTCCTTGACCTTGGCTACCGAGACCTCGTCGTTGACGCCCGGAGGGAAGACCTCGTTTTCCGTCTCGTCAAAGCCGGCGGCCCGCCACACGTCCTCGTGCATCTCGACGATGAAGGTGGATCCCTCGTCCGAGTAGGGGTAGCCGTGGATCTGCATGGTTCCGGCGTTGGTTTCCTTGACGAAGAACTTGAAGGCTTCGAACACCTGGTCGGTGCCCAGCCACATGTACTTGGAGACCCGGGGATCAAGGGACGGTTTGAAGGATTCGGGGAAGGTGGAGCGCACCGCCGAGTTCAGGCCGTCCGCCGCCAGCACCAGGTCGTAGTCGGCCGACAGCTCCTGAACCGGCGGTGCCACCGTGGAGAAGCGCACGTCCACGCCCAGCTCCTGGGCGCGGCGCTGCAGCAGTTCGAGCAGCTCCTTGCGGCTCATGGCGGCGAAGCCCTGGCCGCCAACGGTATGCATCTGCCCGCGGAAGTGGATGTCGATATCGCTCCAGCGTGCGAAGCGGCGGGACATGTAGTCGGCGACTACAGGGTCTGCGTTGCCGATGCCGCCGAGGGTTTCATCCGAGAAGACCACGCCGAAGCCGAAGGTGTCGCTGGCCTTGTTGCGCTCCCAGACGGTGACCTCATGGTTTTGGTCCAGCTGCTTCATCAGTGCTGAGAAGTACAGGCCGCCCGGGCCGCCGCCGATGACTGCGATTTTCATGATTGAGTCCTTTTGCGATAACAGATCAGAGAAGAATGTGGATGCCGGAGCCTAGCGCGCGGCCTGGGCCAGGGATTCGCGGAGCTTGAAATGCTGCAGCTTGCCGCTGGGGTTGCGCGGCAGTTCGCTGACGAAGCGGATCTGGCGCGGGTACTTATAGGGGGCAATGGTTGCCTTGACGAAGTCCTGCAGTTCCTTGATCTTCGCGTCGCTGCCCTCGACCCCTTCGACCAGGACGATAAATGCGCAGACCACCGAACCGCGGTGTGGATCAGGGCTGGCAATGACAGCGTTCTCCAGCACGTCGGGGTGCTGGTCCAGGGCAGCCTCCACCTCCGGTCCGCCGATGTTGTAGCCGGAGGAGATGATCATGTTGTCGCTGCGCGCCTGATAGTGGAAGTAGCCTTCCTCGTCCTTGAAGAAGACATCCCCGGTGACGTTCCACCCGTTGCACACATAGTTGTGCTGGCGCGGGTCGTCCAGATAGCGGCAGCCGGTGGGGCCGATGACCGCGAGCCTGCCCGGCTCATTGACCGGAGCTTCATGGCCCTGATCATCCAGCACGGTGGCCCGGTATCCGGGGACGGCCACCCCGGTGGCGCCTGGGCGGATGTCCTTGCCGGCGGCGGAGATGAACACGTGCAGCATCTCCGTGGAGCCGATGCCGTTGACCAATTCCAGCCCTGTCTCCTCCTTGACATGCTCCCAGGTGTCGGCGGGCAGGTGCTCCCCGGCGGAGACCGCAACGCGCAGGGACTTGAGCAGGTCAGCTTCGCCGTTTTTCAAGATGGCGCGGTAGGCGGTGGGCGCAGTGAAAAGGATGGTCGCCCCGGCATCATGCGAGTACTGGGCAAGTTCTACGGGAGTGGTCTTTTCGGTCAGCAGGCTGGCCGCCCCGACGCGCAGCGGGAAGACCACCAGTCCGCCCAGGCCAAAGGTGAAGGCCAGCGGGGGTGAGCCGGCAAAGACGTCGTCCTTGGTGGGCTGCAGGATGTGCCGGGAGAAGGTGTCCGCATTGGCAAGGATGTCCCGGTGGAAGTGCATCGTGATCTTCGGGACGCCGGTGGTGCCGGAGGTCGGGCCCAGCAGCGCCACGTCGTCCGCCGCGGTGTCCACGGCGGCGAACTCGCCAGACTTCTGTGCGGCCAGTGCCGTCAGGTCATCTGGTGCTTCGGAGCCGTAGGGAATGACCGGATAGGTGCCTTTGCTGGCTTCCAGCGCATCCTCGGTGAAGCGTGCATCGCAGATCAGCAGCGTCGGCTTGGTCAGCTTTGCCAGCTGGGAGATTTCCTTGGACCGCAGCGCCGCCATGGTGGTGACCACCACTGCGCCGGCCTTGAGCACGCCCAGCCAGCAGGCCACCAGCCAGGCATTGTTCGGGCCGCGCAGCATCACGCGGTTGCCCGGAACCACGCCGAAGTCTTCCGCCAGCACCTGCGCCAACTGATTCGCGCGGCGCTGCAGCTCGCCGTAGCTCCAGGACGAGCCGTCCGGTGCGAGCAGTGCTGTGCGGTCTGCGCCGAACTCGGCCGTCGACTGGTCGATGAGCACCTGGGCGGCATTGAGCCGATCCGGATAGTGCAGCTCGGGCAGGGTGAATTCCATGGTCGGCCACAAGTCCTGAGCCGGCAGGTGGTCGCGGGTGAAACTGTCCACATGGGCAGAGCGTGATAGTTCCATTACTAATCTTCCTCTGGTGGTTGTCCGGTGTTGCGAGGGGTGGCTGTTGCCAGCTACTGCTTGGCCGCGCGGATCATGCCTTCCTGGGCCACGGTGGCCAAGAGCTTACCGTCGCGGGTGTAGAAGCGGCCGAGGGCCAGGCCGCGGTTGTCCTGGCTGGAGATGGCCTCCTGGGCGTAGAGCACCCAGTCGTCCATGCGCCCGGCACGGTGGAACCACATGGAGTGGTCCAGGCTTGCGGTGACCAGTCCGGCATCTCCCCAGGCCAGCCCGAGGCTGCGCAGGATCGGCTCCAAAATGGTGTAGTCGCAGACATAGGTCAGCGCAGCCTTGTGGGTCAGCTCGTCATCCGGCAGGTCGGAGAATGCGCGGATCCACACCGCCTGATGCGGCACCGCTTCGCGCTCGCCGGGTAGGTAGATAGCCTCCGGCACGTGGCGCATGTCGAAGCTGCGTCCTCCCGACCAGTATTCGGCCGCCGGGCCTTGAACATGCTTGAGCGCCTTAGCGGCGCTGGCAAGGGTTTCGGGGTCGATGTCCAGGGAGCCTTTCGGGGCCTGCGAGGTCATTTCGGGGCCGTCCTCCGGCACGTGGAAGGAACCCAGCGCGGAGAATACCGGCTTGCCGTTCTGAAAGGCGCGGACCTGGCGGGTGGAATAGCCTCGGCCGTCGCGTAGGTGCTCCACCTCGTAGCGCACAGCTTCCAGCATGTCCACGGGGCGCAGGAAGTAGGAGTGCATGGAGTGCAGGTGGCGGTCATCTCCCACCGACTTCATCATGGCCAGGGCGCCCTGGGCCACTATGTCACCGCCATAGGCCTTGGGCCATGGCACATACTGCGGGATGGCGGTGAAGGCCTGGTCGAAGACCTGTGCTTCGGTTTCGGTCAGCTCGATGGCGGCGAGGAAGGTCTGCGAGTTCAGGGTACTGGTTAGGTTCATGCCCGGCGGTATCCTTCCAGGGTCTCGTCGGCGACATCTGGCAGGTTGACCACGATGTTCTCCGGAGTCCGGGCGGTGAGCCAGACCAGCTCCTCGGTCACCGACATGTTCGCCTCAACGTGCGGCATGAACGGAGGCACGAACACCCAGTCGCCGGCCTTCATGTCCTGGTACTGCTCGTAGTTTTCGCCGTAGTAGATGCGTCCGTGACCGCACAGCACATAGCCGCCGGTTTCCGCCTCGCCGTGGTGGTGCGGCAGCGAGCGGTAGCCTGGGACGTTGGAGACCTGGCCGAACCAGATCTTGGTGGCCGGGGTGTGCTGGATGCTCACGCCGGAGACGCGCACGCAGTCGCCGGACTGCGCGGTGTTGGTGTCTTCTTCGCCCGCGCGGGTCACGACCGGGACTACCTGCCCGTCAGCTCCGGCGTAGATCGAGTTGTCGCCTTCGGTGGCGTAGGTTGCTGGTGCTTCACTCATCGGGATGCTCTTTCCTTCTAGTGGTTGGTGTGCGGGTAGCTTCTGGGCTTTTTACTGGGCGGCGGCGTCGGCTGCCACGCGGATTGAAATCTTGTTGGACAGGGTGCCGATGCCCGGGATCTCGGTTTCCAGCACGTCCCCGTCGTTGAGGAACCGCGGCGGCTCCATGCCCATGCCCACCCCGCCGGGGGTGCCGGTCAGGATGATGTCGCCGGGGATTAGGGTGGTGAACTGCGAGGCGTAGGCCAGCAGGGCCGCGGCCGAGAAGACCAGGGTCTTGGTATTGCCGCGCTGCACCTCTTCGCCGTTGATCCGGCAGATCACCTCCACGCCCGCCTCCGGGTCGATCTCATCCGCGGTGGCGACCACCGGGCCGATGGGAGTGGAGGCGTCGTAAGCCTTGCCCTGGAACCACTGCAGGGTGCGGCGCTGCCAGTCGCGCATGGACACGTCGTTGGCAACGGTGTATCCGGCAATTGCGCCGGCCGCTTCCTCGATGGTTGCGCCGCTCAGGCGCTCGCCGACCACCACAGCAAGCTCTGCTTCCCAGTCGACGTTCTGCGAGTGGCGGCTTGTGATCGTCTCGGTCGGACCGGTGAGGGTGTCGGCGAACTTGGCGAACAGGGTGGGGTGCTGAGGCAGCTCGCGGCCCATTTCCAGGATGTGCTCCGAGTAGTTCAGGCCGCAGCAGATGACCTTGGCAGGGGTTGGCAGTGGGTTGAACAGCGCAACCGAGCTAGCTGGGAGGATTTCGGATTCCTGGTGCGAAGCCATGGCCGCTTCAACCTGCTGCTCCCACGCGCCGTCGGCAAGCAGCTCGGACACGCTGCCGGCTGCGAGGGGCAGATAGCCCGAGGCGAGCTGGACTGCCGCCCGGGCTTCGCCTTCCAGTTGGATCGTGGCAAGTTTCATCGCTTGGTTCCCGACTTCCGTAGCTTGAGTTTTCGATATGTCGACTTTTTTACCGTCGTCACGTAAGCTCAATGTAGCATGCGTCACATCGACAGCGCTAGGGTCAAGTTCCAGCGATTTTCGAAAGCCAACCGAAGGAGAAGACGATGGATACCAAGCTGCACAAGAACCAGACCATCAACCCGGCATCCCTGCCTAAGCCCTCCGGCTATGCGCACGGAATGAAGGCCGGCGACACCGTCTACCTGGGCGGGCAGACCGCGCTGGACAAGGACATGAAGATCGTTCCGGGCGGCATCGTGGAGCAGTTCAAGCAGGCCTTCTCCAATGTCCTGGCCACCCTGGTGGAGGCCGGCGGCCAGCCCGAAGACCTGGTGTCCGTGACCATCTACCTCACCGATGTGGACGACTACATGGCCAACGGCCGTGAAATCGGGCGGCTGTGGCGTGAAATGGCTGGCACCGAATACCCTGCCATGGCAGGCATCGGCATCAGCCGCCTGTGGCAGAAAGAAGCGCTCATCGAGATCCAGGGCGTTGCGGTGATCCAGGACCGCGGCTAGCAAAGGCTTAACGCGATCAGCCGCGAACCAACTTCTGTTGTTGGTTCGCGGCTGATCGCGTTAATGGGGAGTTCTGCGGGCCTAGGAGCCTAGGGTGATGACGCGTTGCGCATGCTTGGAGGCTAGGGGGGAAAGCAGCGCGTGCAGCTGCTGGAAGACGGACTCCGCCTTCAGCGCATTCCAGCCATCGGGCAAGTATTCGGCGGGAAGCCCCGGGTCCGAATAGGGAAGCCGGCGCCACTGGGTCAACAGCACCAGGTGGTCGGCGAAGGCGCGGGCCTGAAGCTCCGGGTCGTCATCCTGGGCCGCGGCCAAGCGGGCTTCCCAGTTTTCAAGGCGGCCCTGGTTCGCGTATAGGAACTCGGAGTACATCTGCTCCAGGCTGCCCAGATCCCACCAGGAGCTGATGTTGTTCTTGACGTCGGCTCCGCCGATGTGCTCGCCGACGAAGAACTGGAGGTAGCCGTCCAGTTCGCGGCGCCTGAAGTATTCAAGGGCCGAGTCCTTGATATGTTCCGGTGCGATCCACAGGCCGGGAACCACTGAGCCGAAGCCCATGCTGATCAGCGCCGTACGGATCTTGTGGCGGATGTTCCGCTGGGTCTCCGGCACGGTGAAGGTGGCCAGCAGCCAGCGCTCATCCTTGGTGGCCCGGCGCGGGTGGAAGATTCGCTCGTCGCCCTCGGCGAAGTTGCTCAACACTGCCGGGGAGAGCACGTAGCCGCTGCGCCCGTTGACCTGGACACTGTCGATCACCCCGCGCTTCTTCAGCCGGGAGATCGAGGAACGGGTGCCCGTCGGCTCGACTCCGACATCCTGCATCAGGGAAATGATCGTCGCCACCGGCAGGGCGCCGCCGTATTGACGTGCGTAGAGGCCGAAGAGTGTCACGATCAGCTGGTGGTGCCTTGGCGCGGAAGCTTCGCTGGCGGCAACTGTGGTGCTTTTCTGGGTTGTCATTCTCGAAGTCCTTCCGGATCGTGCAGGCGTGATCAGTTTATATCGCGTATTTGTGATTGCCGACATCCTTGGTTGATGGTCTATTGAGATGAAGCCTGCGGTGATTCTTAGGTTTGGGCAATGTCGGATCGGTGGAAGGGCAAGCTTTCTGTATCCGCTCAATTTTGATCATTCAATGAAATATATGATCAATCTTTGAAAAATTTTCACCCGGCTTCCAGCCCTCTAATCCTCGTATTCCGCCAGGGTCTATGGGCGGAAGAATCTTCTTGACGAATCGAAATGTCCAAGTCAAATTCCATTTCTTTAAATCTTGTGGAGCCGAGGCCGAGTGAATCTCGGTCCGCGTGAAGGATGTGGCCGGTCATTATCGCTGACCACTTGATGCTCACGGACTCCCCAGCTGCGGAATTCTTCAATTTTTACTGTTGACGCTGTGGCGTAGCACACCCTATGCTGTGATCAATAGATAAACATATCGTTCATACAGTGAACGTTAGAATCGTGAGGTTAGAGATGACTCAAGAAATGCGCGTATTCGCATTCGACTTCAATGGACCAGCACACCTGTCTGCCGGAACGTGGCGCCACCCCAGCGACCGCGGGCATGAATACACCAGCCTGAAGTACTGGATTGAATATGCTCAGCTGCTGGAAGACGCTTGCATTGACGGCATCTTCTTCGCGGATAACGACGGCTACCACGAGAACTACCGTGGCTCGGTAGCCGATTCGCTGAAGGACGCAGCGCAGATCCCTACCAACGATCCGGCCTACCTGATTCCTGCGATGGCTTCGGTGACCAAGAACCTCAGCTTCGGCGTGACCTCGTCAACCGCCTACGACGTTCCCTACAAGTTGGCCCGAAAGTTCTCCACTCTGGATCACCTGACCGACGGCCGAATCGGCTGGAATGTCGTGACTTCCTACTCGACTGCTGCGGCCCGCAACCTTGCTGGCAAGGAGCAGATCGAAGCGCACGCTGACCGTTATGCTCGCGCCGAAGAATTCATCGACGTAGCAACCAATCTGTGGGAAGGCTCCTGGGAAGACGACGCCGTGGTCGTTGACCGCGAAAACGGCATCTATGTTGATCCGTCCAAGGTTCATGACATCAATTTCGAGGGCGAGCACTTCAATGTCCCGGGCATCCACCAGTGCGAACCGTCTCCGCAGCGCACCCCGGTGATTTTCCAGGCAGGCGGTTCGCCGCGCGGCGTGGAGCTTGCCGCCAAGACTGCAGAGGCAGTCTTCATGAATGCGATCGACAAGGCAACGCTGAAGAAGCAGGTCGACGCACTGCGTGCCGAGGCCATTGAATTCGGCCGCGATCCCGAGCACATCGCCACGCTGCAGATGATTACAGTGATTTCAGCGGCCACCGATGAAGAAGCACAGGCCAAGTACCAGGAGTATCTAAACCTCGTTTCCTACGACGGGGCAATGGCCCGTTACAGCGGTTGGACCGGTCTGGACATGTCCAGCTTCGACCCGGACAAGCCGCTGAAGGATGTGGAGGCCAAGGGCACCGCAACCATGCTCACCTTCTTCCAGAAGGTCGATGCGGAGAAGGAATGGACCCCGCGTGATATCGCAGAGTACATCGGCATCGGCGGCACCTCGCCGGTCATTGTCGGCGGACCTGAAACCTGTGCCAATGAGCTGATTTCCTGGATGGAAGAAACCGGCGTCACCGGATTCAATGTAGCCAATGCGGTGAAGTTCCAGGACATCAAGGACTTCACCGAGTTCGTCGTACCCGAACTGCAGCGCCGCGGAGCAATGCGCACCTCATTCGCCGGCTCCACCCTGCGCGAGCATCTTTTCGGCGAGGGCGTCGCACGCCTGCCCGAAGACCACCCCGGAACCGCCCACCGCAAGCTGCAGCCAGCTCAGGCCTAAGGAGAACATCATGTCGATTATCGTCACCCCAGACACTCAAGACATCGATCCCGCCGAGTACCGTAAAGTTTTCGGCGCCCTGCCTACCGGCGTCACCGCTATCACCGGCATGACTGCCGAAGGCAAGCCGATGGGATTCGTCGTAGGAACGTTCATGTCACTGTCGCTTGAACCGCCATTGGTGACCTTCTGCGTGGACAAGGGATCCAGCACCTGGCCGACGCTGCGTTCGCTGGGCCGATTCACCGCGAATATCCTTTCCACCGAGCAGCTTCCGGTCTGCCGTGCACTGTCGCGCAAGGGGGATGAAAAGTTCGCCGGCGTCGATTATGAGATCGGTGAAAACGGCACCCCGCGCATTGCCGGAGCCACCGCCTGGATCGACTGTGAGGTCCTTTCAGAGGTAGTGGCCGGAGACCACTACATGATCGTCGGCGGTGTGGACTCCATGGAGGCCACCGAGAAGGAAGCGCTGCTGTTCCGCGGCGGCAAATTTGGCGAGTTCGATCTGTGGCCAGCCCCGGCCCCAGCAGCACAGAAGGGTTAATCCGATGTCGGAAATGCTAGAGAAGGTTACCAGCGCATGGACCCGGGCTTGGAGCCAAGGGGAAACCAAGGCGTTTGAAGAATTGGTCAGCGAAGACTACCGCCGTCAGTCAAAGTCCGGCCATGAAGGTTTGGCTCAGGTGGTGTCGCAGATTGAGGACTCGCACCGCGCGTTCAGCGACTTCACCATGGAAATCCTGCGATCGGTCGAAGGCGAGAATGAAGTGGCCATCCACTGGCGCAGCGTAGGTCGTCACACCGGAGAATTCATGGGAGTGCCTCCTACCGGTCGCGAGGTCATCGTCAGCGGCGCTTCCTTCATCCGCTTCGCGGACGGAAAGATCACCGAGGAAGACGTGATCTGGGACCCGCGTGAAATGCTCTCGGCGATGAGCATCTGGCACCTCGGCGATACGCGCCGCCGCAAGTAGCACCCTTCCACCTTTAGATTTTGAAGGCCCTATACCTATGACGTTGAATATTGCAGAAACCGCGCAGAAGCTCATTGACGCCCGAACGCTGCGACAGCCGCTGGATTCATTGATTGATGAATCGTTGAATCCTACGACGGCGGACGCCTTCGCCGTGCAGCAGGAACTAGTACGGCGGAACGTCGCGGCGGGAGACGCCGTCGCGGGGTTCAAACTGGGCAACATCGCCAAGGCGATGCAGGATAAATTCGGTGTGGACGAACCCGACTACGGATATATTCTGGCCAGCCAGTTCTACCCGGAGAACCTGCGCATCAAGGAAACCGAGTTCATCGAGCCGTTTATTGAGCTTGAGCCTGGATTCGTCCTTAAAAAAGACCTCGGTGGGCCGCATGTCACGGCAGCAGAGGTCATGGCCGCCACGGACTTCGTTGTTCCTGCCCTGGAAATCATTGACTCGCGTATTAAGAACTGGAACATCGGCCTGTTCGACACCTTGGCAGACAACGGCTCCATCGGTGGCATTATCATCGGCGGACAGCCCCGCAAGCTATCGGAAGTGAATCTTGCCAATCAGCCCGGCGTGATTGAATTCGACGGCAAAGAGGTGGCCCGAGGCAACACCAATGAGGTCTACGGCAATCCGATCTCGGCGATCGCTTGGTTGTGCCGCAGGATTGCCGAATATGACGTGACCCTCAAGGCGGGACAGTTCATTCTCCCCGGCAGTTGCCTTGCCGCGGAGAAGATGATCCCGGGGACTTCCATTACCGGACGCTTTGAAGGCTGGGGAGAGATCTCCTTCGAGTACGCGGCAGCAAACTAATAGACCTGCACCAAGATTCAACGCAGAAAAGAGAACATCATGGCAGTGGCCATCGCACAGAGTACCGAGAACACCACCGAAGAACAGCTTGAAACCTATCTTGCCTCCGCGCAACGGGCCTTTGGACCCTGGGCCGCGACCAGCCCCGGCGAACGCGCCAATGTATTAGATGCGGTAGGCGATGGTTTGGACGCAGCGGCCGATGAGCTGGTCGCCGTCGCAATGGCAGAAACCAACCTTCCCGAGGCCCGCCTGCGCGGGGAGCTCAAGCGCACCAGCTTCCAGCTGCGCATTTTCGGTGAATTGCTGCGTGCCGGCGGATACTTGGATGCGCGCATTGACCATGCCGATGCACAGTGGCCCATGGGGGCGCCGCGTCCAGACCTGCGACGCACCCATATTCCACTGGGTCCCGTTGTGGTGTTCTCCGCCAGTAACTTCCCGTTTGCCTTCTCCACCGCTGGCGGAGATACTGCCAGCGCCTTGGCAGCAGGTAACCCGGTGATCGTCAAGGCCCATTCCGGACACCTTGAGCTCACCCGCTTGACCGGCGAGGTGGTCGTCAAGGCGCTGCAGGGTGCAGGTGCTCCCGAGGGATTGTTCCACGTGGTCTTCGGCACCGAAGCCGGCCGCCGGACACTGCTTGATCCGCGGATCAAGGCCGCAGGATTCACCGGTTCGATCCCCGGTGGCCGTGCGCTGATGAAGCTGGCGATGTCCCGCCCCGAACCTATCCCGTTCTACGGTGAATTGGGAAGCAACAACCCAGTGTTCGTCACCAAGGCAGCTGCAGACCTGCGCGGAGCGCAGATTGCCGCTGAATTCGTCGGATCTTTCTCGCTGAACTCGGGGCAGTTCTGCACTAAGCCGGGTACGCTGTTCATTCCCCGCGATTCCAACCTGCGTGAGCAGCTGGTGGAGCAGCAGTTGCCAGCAGGTTCGTTGATGCTCAACCAGCGTATTCATGAGGGCTTTACCCAGGTGCTTGGTGAGTTGTCGAACCATGAGCGCGTCGAGGTGCTGGTGCAGGGTGACGAACCTCTGGGTCAGGCCCCGTCACCAACCCTATTGGTGACGGGTATTGAAGATCTGCTGGCTGAGCCACATGTGCTCCAGGCCGAATGCTTCGGCCCCAGCGCACTCGTTGTGGAATATGACAATGAAGAGCAGCTGGTTGCCGCAGCCAAAACCTTTGAAGGGCAGCTCACCGCGACGCTGCAGGCAGAGGAAACTGACCAGGTTGCACCGCTGGTGGCAGAATTGGCGCACAAGGCGGGACGCGTCTTGTGGAACCAGTGGCCCACCGGAGTTTCGGTGACCTATGCGCAGCAGCACGGAGGCCCGTACCCTGCAACCACGTCAGCAGGTTCCACCTCGGTGGGCACCGCGGCGATCGAGCGCTTCCAGCGTCCTGTGGCCTTCCAGAACTTCCCGCAGCATCTGCTGCCGGCGGAACTTCAGGATGCCAATCCTGATTCGGTGCCGCAGCTGGTCAACGGGAAGCTGGGTACTGAGGTGGCGGCGATGGATTCAACTACAGCAGCGCCTGCCCGGGCAACGGTATTGCGCAACCTTCAGAACGCTTCGCTGAGCGATCTGGTGCTGAAGCCTACCGCCGTAGACGGCACTACACCCTCTGATGCCACCGACAATGTGATCTCATTGGACGCAGTAAAGGTGGACATCGGATTCTGGGCTTGTTCTCCTGGGGTTTTCGAAACTGCCCGGCAGGGTGTGAACGAGGTGATCTTGGTTCTGGAAGGATCCGGCACCCTGGTATCAGAAGACGGACACCGTGCCGCTCATGGTGTGGGAGACATCGTCGTCATACCGAATGGATTCCGCGGCACCTGGCATATCCACGAACAGTTTAAGAAACAGTACATTACTGCGTCGCTCTAACCTCGGCGCACTACGGGCGGGCCCTCTGACGATGAAATGTCGGAGGGCCCGCCGCAGTTAATAGCGGAAATCTCATTGACTGTGGGGTGCGGCACATCATAGAATGTAGTCATTAGATAAACACAATGATCAATAAGTGAACATTGTTAGGCACCGCTGGTGGCCCGGCGGGGTGGGCAGGAATCAAGAAAGGAGCACGCCATGCATGTGATTGAGGGAATTGTGGAGCACGGGGATGCCCGGGGCAGGGAACTGGGATTCCGCACCGCAAATATTGCCATGTCTCAAAATGATGAGCTCGATGGCGTGTGGGGTGCGCAGGTGCTGTTGCCTGACGGCCGACGCATCCTGGCTACGGTGTCCGTGGGGCGCCGCACCACTTTCTATCGCGAGGGTGGGCACGTGCTGCTCGAAGCTCACCTGCTTGATTTCAGCGAGGATCTCTATGGCCAGAAGCTTGTGGTTTTTCTTACCGACTTCCAGCGTCCGCAGGTCACCTACGTAGATGGCGCCTCGTTGATCAATCAGCTGCATCTAGATGTTGCGCAAACGCGTGAGCGTTCGCGGCATCGGTCGGCGGTGCCGGCATGAGCCTGCAGGCAGCGCCGGTGCGAACGGCGCCACCTACCTGGGCGGTGCAGCGTGTTGCCACGGTGATACAGCGCAATGACACGCTCTCGGGTAGCCGCCCCGATGCCAAGCGTGTTGCGCAAAAGGCGGGACTGAGTAAGAGTCTGGCTCGTCGGTGCATGATGTACCTGGCGACAAAGAACTGAATTGAAAAAGAGGAAGGCGCCGCGGGCGCCTTCCTCTTTCGGTGTGCGGTGTCGTCCTATGCCTTAGGGGATGAGTACCAGTGCGCCGGAGGTGCGCCGAGATTGTAAATCTTCATGGGCCTGAGCGGCATCCGCCAGTGCGTAGCTGCCACCAATATTAACGTTGAGTTCACCCTCTTGAATGCCGCGCAGCACCGACTCGGCGCGCCAGAGCAGTTCGGTGCGGTCTCGGGTGTAATCGCCGATGGTTGGGCGGGTAAGGAATAGCGATCCAGCGCGATTGAGATCCTGCGGGTCCATGGGCGCTACCGCGCCGCTGGCCGCTCCGAAGAGGGCAACGGTTCCGCGCACCCGGGTTGCCTCCAGCGAAGCGCGGAAGGTGGCCGTTCCAACGCCGTCGTAGCTCACCGCAACTCCTTCGCCACCGGTCAGTTCGCGTACCTGATTGGCGAGGTCGGGGCCGTAGGAGAGCACGTGTGAGGCACCCGCGGCGGAAGACAAGGCGGCCTTTTCTGCGCTGGAGACGGTAGTGATTACGGTGGCTCCGCGAGCCGCAGCCATCTGGGTTAACAACAGGCCGACCCCTCCCGCACCCGCATGAATCAGCACGTTGTCGTTCGGTTGAATGGAATACGTCGAGTGCGCCAAGTAATGGGCGGTCATGCCCTGCGCCAGGCTGGATGCCGCCCGCTGCGGGTCCAAGCCCAAGGGAACCCTAACGGCCGCCGCGGCAGGCACTGCAACTAACTCTGCGTAGGAACCGTGCGGCGAGGTCCATGCGACGCGGTCCCCGACGGCAATATCGGAAACCTCGGCACCTGCTTGAACTACTACACCCGAAGCCTCGTCTCCCGGGATGAAAGGCAGATCCGTCGGGTAGACGCCTTCTCGGTAGTAGGTGTCGATGAAGTTGACACCAATAGCTTCTGCGCGCACCAAGATCTCGGTAGAAGAAATGACGGGTTCGGCTACATCGGCGAGCCGCAACACTTCGGGCCCGCCGAACTCGGTGATCTGGATTGCCTTCATGACGCTACCTTTCGTTGAAACACGGCGAGGCAGACCCGGTGAAGCATTCTATGGAGCTGCTTATCCAGCACTCCAAAGCTTGGGTGGACCCCGTGAACTAGGGCGACAGGTCGATGTGCCGCTGAGGCGGCGTCGCCGGCATTCGGGGGATCGGTAATTTCACCGAGTCTGCCTCGTGGCGGTGCTTCTCGTCAAAAGCCCGCAATTACAGGGTAACCAAATATTCAATGAATGACCATAGTGTTCATTCTATGACTTCATATTTCACCTGTGGGCTCACTTGTTCGTTGGATTGTTGGTGATATGACGGGGTTCTAGAAACCATGGGTGGTGGCATGTCTGCTAACAACTGACATGAATTGCGCGGCGACTCTAATTCGGCCTTAACGGCGGAAATACCTGTTCGGAGTGGCTGCTTCGATGGCGGGGTGAGCGATTATTTTGGGGGATACGTTTGAGGCTCGGGCAAAGATCCGTTGCCGTGCCGCATGCCATTCCACTGTTGAATTATGGCCTTGAGCGAAATACCTGACATACATGCAGGACAAGCGCAAGAGGTCTCCCAAGGCTATCCAGGGGGAGTGGGCGTCCAGCCTTCGTTGCTCGGGTGCTTAATTGCGGAGTTTGACCGAAGTGTCGTAGTCGGCGTTTCGGGCATGTAGGTGGTCTTCTTTGGCATTACGCACGGTGCGGTCAACACGCAAGAATTCTCGAGCCCAACGAGCGGCATCTTGCAGCCCAGCATCTCGGTTCGGGGCGTTGTGATCACCTTCGATGTCAAAAATGAGATGGCTTTGGACATCGGTGATCCCGCAGTACGCGAAAGTGCCTACGTCTATCTGAGTCCGCATGGCTTCGTCATACCCGTACTTCGAGTAGGTTCGCTGAGTAGATCCGGCTATCCCCAGTAGGAGTGTGGGGATGCTTGGTAGAAGCGAGGCCGGGAGGTCTTGGGTACCGCGATCTTCTACGCCACTTCCGAACTGATAGGCCCAGCCGCCGGTGAAGACTCGTTCTATCCACCCCTTCATCATTGCAGGCATGCCCCACCAATACACAGGGTAGATGAACGCAAGTCGATCTGCGGCTTCAACCCGATCATGCATTTGCTGGATATCCTCGGGGACGGGTCCACCCCAGAAATGGGCATGGTCTGCATTGGTGAATCGGGGGTCGAATTGCTCCTGATGCAGATTTAGTAGATCGATTGAATATCCAGCATCGAGGAATGGCTGATGGAAGGCTCCAAGAACGGCATTGGGGTACGTGCCAGGTACGGGGTGGGCGAATACTGTTAAAAGATGTGGCATCGTTGTCCTTCTTTTTCTGAATTTCGATAACAAATTCGACGACGCTATCGTTTCGATGCGTCCAGTAGGGTGGCAGCCGCTGATCTGGCAGAGAATACGGCTTGGAGTCCCGCATACGGTGCTGCCGCTACGGCTCCTTCAAAGAGAACCAGAATCTGCGTCTGTAACTCGCTGTTATCACCTGTAGCGTCGTGGTCCACGAGGTCGGCCACAAGATCGCGAAGCTGCCGATGGTACTGGTCGATGATGAGCGCTATCTCCGGGATGAATCCCAACCCTTCGCCCCGAGCACGCAGGAATAGGCAGCCGCGTGCACCTTCCTCGCGTAGCCATCGTTCTAAATCCCCGAAGAATTCATCCACGTTGGTGGCTGCGATGCTGCTGAAGAACTTCTCGCTGCGAAGTTTTAGGGATGCTGCAATGAGCGAGTTCTTATTGCCCGCATGTTTATACAGGGTGCGAGTGGAAACGCCGATGGCTTGAGTGAGCTGATCCATCCCACTTCCGTTGAATCCATGTTGGTCGAAGAACTTTTCCGAACCACTAACGATCTGTTCCCTCAGGGTATCCATGCACCTAGAGTACAACGATCGTTTTACTTTGGCTACCGTGCTATTGGGTCGTTGTGAATCGACGACCTTTCGGCCAACGAATACGAGGTGTTCAGAGTTGGAAAATGAAATTTCGCGCTGCTTGACTCCAGATGGGTGCTGGGGCTTGCAAGTTACATCAGACGGGGGTCGAAACCGTTTGGTTACGACCCCCGTCTGAGTTCGCGCATGTATGGTGGATTATTTTGCGCCCGCTAATGGGAAGGTATTGGTGTCGATTTTTGGATCGTCGTCTTGATTGCCGGCGAGTGCCACAGCTTCTTCGTGCGTTGCCACGACTGGGAAGGAACCCAGCAGCGGTCGCCCAGCCGTTTCTCGCATCTTCACAAGCGCAATGAGCGCGATGAGGGAGAAAGCCATGACGTAGAGCGCTGGGGCATACCAATCCCCGGTGGTCTGAACCAGTGCCTGTGAAACCAGGGGCGTAGTACCTCCGAAGATTGAAATGGCGAGGTTGTGGGTAATGCCGACCCCCGTGTAGCGCGAGGCGGTAGGGAAGAGTTCGGACATGACGCATGCTGTCAGTGCCAAGAACGCTGAGCTTGGGACGGATACCATGAATAGCGCTAGGTAGAGTGCTGGCAGGGTTCCTGCCTGCATCACGGCGAAGGCTGGCAGCAAGAGCGCAAGGTTGCCGATGGTTGCGATCATGTACACCTTTTTACGACCCACTTTGTCTGCCAGCAAGGCGAACATTGGAATCATCGCCGCCTGGATTGCCAAGATGACTACGGCCGCAATGGCTGTGTGTGACGCGTGAACGCCAACCTGGGTTTCTAAATAGGTCGGCATGTAGCTGGTAAGGGTATAGGAGCTGGTTCCATCCGCTGCGATTAAGGCCATGCCTACCAGAATGTGGGGCCAGTACAGCTTGACGACCCTCGGCAGACTGTGACGGATGAAGATCGAATCTGGGTCGTGCTTGACCGGGGCTTCCGCGGCGGCTTCAAAGGCGGGGGACTCGGGCAAGCGACTGCGTAGTGAGACAGCGATGATACCGAGGGGCAGGGCGAGGAGGAACGGGACGCGCCATCCTCCGTTGAGCATGGCGTCGGGTCCGAAATTATTCTCGGCGATGATCGTAGTCAAGGCTACGACTCCGGCACCGGCTGCGAATCCCAGTTGTGAGCCCACATTGAGCAGCGAGGTCATGAAGGCCCGGCGTTTGTCGGGTGAGAATTCTGCAATATAGGTCGCGGCACCGGAGTATTCGCCGCCGGTGGAGAAACCTTGCAGCATTTTCAGCAGATACAGCGGAATGATGACCCAGAGTCCTACCTGAGATGCGCTGGGCAATAATCCGATAAGCGTCGTGGCCGCTGCCATTAGCATGATGGTGAACAGCATGACCTTGCGCCGGCCGATGCGATCGCCGAGCGGGCCAAGGACCATTCCGCCGATGGGGCGTACAACAAAAGATACGGCGAAACCCAAAAGCGTAACGAGCAGACCCCATGACTGGTCCATACCTTCGGTGAACACCTGAGTCATGAGTACCGCGAGGTATCCGTAGACTCCGATGTCGTACCATTCGATGAAGTTGCCGACTCCCGCGCCTATTTGGGCTTGGTGAAGGGACTTCTTATCGGCAACTATGCAGTCTTCTGCCCGTAGCCGCCGTGAAGGCCCGCTGAGCTGATTTCGTTGTGGTAGTGACTCTGACATTTTCCGCCTTGTAAATCTTCTGCAGCCGTTACTGGTGTCCACGTCAGGGGCAGCGAAGTGCTCTCTGTCTGACCCCGGTGTTCAGGCCCGCTGCGTTTCCTGCTGAAATGCTCTCGTGGGGACTCGATGTGTTGGACGAGTGGTGGTCTCGGGTCGCGGGGCCGAGGTGGTGCTGGTGGGTTTTCGCGAGCCTTAGTCCATAAATTGTGTTCATTGAATGATCATGATGATTACCTGATGGATAAAAGAGTAGAGGGAATCCTGTGATCCAGTCAACACTACTTCTCGCATTGTGAAACAAGCGTGCGCTTCATGGTTGTTCAAAATGGGCGGTGAATACTCGGCGCCTTGCAGGAACTTGGCGAACCTCTGCCATGGATCAACTCGGCAATAGCGCGATTTGAGTCGATGAGGAAATGCGGCTCCAGCAGACTTGCTTGTCTCACCAGAATCGAGGCCGTGCTGCTAAATTCTGAACGGCCAATGTGGGCATTCCAGAGAGCCCACTATCTCTTGGAGGGAATAACGCTCCTGAGGTATTGGGGCAAAGGAGGGGCGAGCGGTGAACCTAAAGCAACCTACGTTGAAGTAACTGCGGGAAGGCTTCTAATATGGTTTCACCGGCCGAGTGCTACTGTCCGGTTCTGCTTACTCGCGCTTTAAATTCTGCCAAGCCTGACGGGCAAGATACAACTCGGATAGATCGGCCACTCGCCGCACGCTGCGTGAACACAGAGACTCGGCCTGGCGAATCCGATAAACCAAGGTCTGGCGGTGGATGCCCAACGCGGCGGCGGTGTTCTGCCATTGCAGATCATGGTCCAATAGTGCGAATAGCGATTCCCGGTAGGTTCGCACTGACGCCGTGTCTGCCATGAGGGGACCGAGCACGCTGGTGATGATCTGCTCGGCTTCGCTGGTCGACCGGGCAAGAAGGGACACTTGTGTGCCGGAAAACTTGCTTAGTGGCTGTTGGTCTGTGGCATCTTGTAACGCACTACGTGCTTCTTCGAAGGCGCCGGAGAGATCTGCAAATTTGTAGTGCGCAGCGCTCACCCCCAGGTGGATGCCGGTATTGTGGGAGAGCTCTTCAACAACTGACAGGTCTCGTTCTCGCACCGCAGCGACGGCCTGCTGTTTCCAAGTCGCGGCGAGGGGAGTGAGGCCAAGCAGTGCAAGAGTCATAGCTATGAGCCCCAATTCCGATTCTGCAGCGCATACCAGGCGGAATGGCTCATCTGAACGCAACCATCGTCCAGACTGAATTTCACCCTCGCTCAGCCTCCCGTCTAGCGCCAATCGCAGCGAGGTATCGGCAGCGGTGATGGCGTTGTCGGCTTCCTGAAGAAGTGTATTGGCGTCTACTGTCAGGATTTGTTTGAGGTGAACCAACACCAGCGAATCAATCTGTGCATCCACCGAAAGCAATAATTGGGTGGCCCGGAGCGTAGGTAGGGAATGACGGCGGATTGCGGTAGCCGGCATCGCCCCGATCACTAGGCAGCCGGTAGCGGTATCTTGCACTGCCACTTTGACCCCACAAAGCTTTTCCAGCCATACACCTCGACGCTTTTCTGCCTTGGAGCGGCTTCCTGCCTCTTGATAGAGCCGTGACAAGATGAGCACCCCCCGATTTAGTTCATTGGTCGTCACCGCTGCAACAGTCCTAGCAATGACAATAAATGGGGTCTGTGGTCCGGTCGACAATAACGGGAAAGCGAGCTTGTCCGCTTCGGCAAGCATCTCCGGGCTTAGGGCAGGTGCCAAGCCATCTTGACCAACTGTCATTCCAGCAATGCCTGCCTGGTGGGCGCGCTGAATGAACTCAACTTGTGCTGCAGGTACCACCGGGAGGTTCAACCCCAAGGTCATCAGCAGTTCTTCTTCGCCAAGCCAATGCCACGGATCTGCGGATTCGCTTGTCTGAGCCCATCGCACCGTTCGATTCAAACCGCGTGACCCGGCAATGACCGTAGTGTCAAGCGTGGGGTCGGCAATGACATCGGCAACGGTTAACAGTGATGACAACTGCAACTCCTTAGCAAAGAGAATGAAAATTTACGGAATATCTTACCTTTGTACAAAGGATTATTGTTGCGATCTTTCCTATTGTCGTTTTCAAGAGAATTCATTGAATAGAAGGAAGCTTGGCATGAGCGAAAACTACGATACCGATGTCATTGTGATCGGAGCGGGACTGGCTGGAGCTACCGCGGCCCGCGAATTGGGCGCACGCGGCATCGAAACGATCGTCTTAGAAGCCCGCGACCGCCTGGGCGGTCGACTCTTTACCGAACAGCGATTCGGCAAGCACCTTGAACTCGGCGGCAACTGGATGCACTGGACGCAGCCACATGTGTGGGCTGAAGTTACCCGCTATGGCCTAGAGGCAGACCGACTGGCCCGAGCAGAAGAAACCTTCTGGTTTGCCAACGGGGAGCTGCAGAAGGGTGATCTGCCGGGGTTCATGGAATTGATCGACCCGGGGATGGAGGCATTGGTAGGAGATGCAGGCAAGTTGCTGCCTCGTCCGGACCTTGTTGCCGACGGGGAAGAATTTGCGTCCGCCGATCAATTGACCTTGCAACAGGCGCTAGACGCATTGGATCTTAGTGATGATGAACGTCAGGCCAATGAAGCGGCTTGGGTAGGTCACTGCAACGGACCGTTGGACCAGGTTGGATTCAGCGCGGCAATACGCTGGACCGCTGCAACGTCCGGTGCCTGGAAGGTCATGCACGAGGCAAGCTCGGTGTACCGCCTTAAGGATGGCAACGACCAGCTGGTGAAGTCCATTGCCGCAGACGTCAAGGGTGAAATTCGGCTCAATTCCCCGGTGACGGCAATTGCCCATGACGCGCAGGGCGCCACCGTCTCGTTGGCAGATGGTTCGACGCTGCGAGCGAGAAAGGTTATTCTGACGGCTCCGTTGAATATCCTGCATGAATTGGATATCACTCCGGCGCTTTCGGAGACCAAGCGAGAGGCCAGCCAAGCCGGAACTGCTTCTCAAGGTGTGAAGTTGTGGATCCGTGTCAAGGGTCCCATTAAGCCTTTTTTTGCCTACTCCACCAAGGATCACCCGCTTTCGGTGGTGCGCACGGAGTTTGTCGGTGAGGACGACGCTGTTCTCGTATCCTTTGGCGCCGATGCCTCGCGTATCGACGTCACCAGCATTGAGCAGGTATCCAAGGCGCTGAACGTATGGCGTGATGATCTTGAGGTACTTGAGATTGCCGCTCATGATTGGAACGCGGACCCCTACGCCAAAGAGACGTGGCTGATCCATCGACCAGGTGCCTACTCGCAGAGCCAGGCAGAGCTGCAGCGTCCAGAAGGTAACCTGCATCTTGCCGGTGCTGACATTGCCAATCTCTGGGCTGGATTCTTCGACGGTGCTATCGAGAGCGGTCTACGCGTCGCCAGGGAAGTAGCTGACGAGCTCGCAAGCTAATACATTGCCTAATACGATAGCTGTCCGGTAGCCTTTTGGTTGCCGGGCAGCTGTCTGTCTGCGCCGAGTTGGCGAGGCTTCAGGCCTCGGAGTTCCTCGGTCCGAGAATGCGACCGATTTCTGCGGCCGCCTTAATGAGGTGCCCTGAAATGGCTTGCTCGCCTTGCATTTTCATTCGTTCAGAGGGGCCATAGGAAGCAATGGCTCCGATGATTTTTTCCTCGGCATCACGAACCGGAACGCTCAGTGAGTAGAGTCCAATTTCTAATTCACCATCGAGTACGGCGAACCCTTGAGTTCTAATCTGTGCGAGTTCTCGGAGCAGCACATCTTGTGACGTGATGGTGTGGGCGGTGAACTTTTCAAGTTTCTCCGGCAGTAAATGGAGGACTTGCTCCTTCGACAGTTCGCTGAGCAAGAGCTTTCCTGAGCTACTTGCGTGCGGAGGAAAGGGTTTGCCGACCAGCTGTTCTTCGATAGTGAGTATCCTTCGTGCTGTACCCTCAGCGACGATGTCAAAAGATCCGCCTGGTCCAGACAGCGCGAAATTGACGGTTTCGTTGACGACTTGGGCGTACTTATCCAAGATCGGCTTGACCTTCATTGCCAAGCCTTGATCCAAATGTGGCAGGCGACTGAGCCGTAGAAGTTCCCAACCCAAATGGTAGGTTGCGTCAGTCCGTTCAACATAGGACGCTGCTTCGAGGCTGAGCAACATGCGAAATACTGTGGGGCGCGAGTTCCCTGTAGCTTCGGCAAGATCCGTTGCGGTAGCGCCGTTGGGGAACCTGCCTAGCGCTGAAAGTATTCCCAGCGCCTTCAACACCGACTTATTCGCGAGATTATTCGGCTCGCTGGCGGGGGCTTCACTCATCGTTGGCAGACCTTCCTGATGTTTCAGTCATTTTTTCACATTGACCGTCGAGAAACATTTCTGCTCGTTATTGGCTAGGTCTTGACCCGCCCTCGTTTGAATTCTAGATTAGCTTACAGCGTTCAACTTTTAAACGCATGCGTTCAATTTTTGAACGAAAGTGAATCTCTTCTTCCTGAAGCACCCCAAAAGAGGCTGCCGGGAAATGTTCTATGAGAAAGGGCTTATGAATGACTGAAATCCAGACAATGGCGGCGGTGCTTTTGACCGGACACGGCGGCATCGACAAGCTTGATTACCGGACCGACGTTGCGGTGCCTCACCCACAGGCCGGCGAAGTGTTAATTAACGTCAAGGCCTCGGCCGTCAATAACACTGATGTGAACACGCGCATCGGATGGTATTCAAAGCAGATTTCCGTAGCTACTGAACGTGGAGGAGCAAGCGGATTCGAGGATACCGATGAAGAGGATGCCAGCTGGTCCGGAGCGTCGCTAAAGTTTCCGTTGATTCAGGGGGCAGATGTCTGCGGTCGGATCGTTGCCGTGGGGGAGGGCGTGGACGAGTCACGTATTGGTGAGCGGGTGCTGGTTCGCAATATGCTGCGTAGTTATGTGGATTACCGCCCCTGGGAGTGCTGGACGTTTGGCAGCGAATGCAATGGCGGTTTCGCTCAATATGCGGTTGCTCCGTCACGTGAGACCTATGCAGTAAACAGCGATTGGAGCGACGAGGAGCTTGCTGCAGTACCTTGTGCGTACTCAACGGCGGAACTCATGCTTGACCGCGCCGGTGTAGAAGCTGAAGAACGAGTGCTGATCACTGGCGCTTCCGGGGGCGTGGGTTTGGCTGCGGTGCAACTTGCTAAACGTCGTGGAGCCTACGTGATCGCCTTGAGCGGCGCATCGAAGGCTCAGACTGTTCTGCAGCAAGGGGCTGACGAGGTACTAGACCGGACGGCTGACTTGTCCAAGGACTTGGCGGAACCGGTGCATGTAGTGCTGGACGTCGTATGTGGCGACGGTGTAAATGAGCGGTTGTCGGCGCTGCGCAAAGGCGGCCGTTACGCGATTGCGGGAGCCATTGGGGGGCCGAGCACACAGGTGGACCTGCGCACTATTTACCTGAATGATCTACGTGTTTTGGGCTGCACTTTTCAGGATGACCACATCTTCGAAAACCTGATCGGCTACGTGGAACGCAATGAAATTCGACCATATGTCGCCAAGGTCTACCCTCTGGAACAAATAGCTCAAGCGCAGGAGGACTTCCTGTCGAAATCGAATATGGGCAAGCTCGTTCTCGTACCGCCGGCCGTTAACTGATAATGGCAGCCGCTGCGGTGAAATAGACACGGAGAGAAACAAAGATGGCATATAGAAGAATGTTTGATGCCGTGGAGGTCCATGAGGGTGCTCCATTGCGAGTGATTACCAGCGGAGTACCGACCATACCTGGCGACTCGGTATATGAAATGGCACGTTGGATGGAAGCCAACGATGACCAGCTACGAAAGTTGATGCTGTGCGAGCCGCGGGGAGTGCCCGCGTTATGTGCCAATCTCATCGTTCCAGCAAAAGACCCGCGTGCCGAGGCGGGGTTCATCATCATGGAGCAAGTTGAATATCCGGTAATGAGTGGTGGCAACGTGCTGGCCGTGGCAACTGCCCTGCTGGAAACGGGAATGGTGAGAATGCAGGAACCGGTAACCGCTTTCAACCTTGAAGCCCCCGCTGGTCTGATTCCGATTACCGCCGAGTGTAAGAATGGAAAAGCCACACAGGTAACTTTTCAAAATGTTCCATCTTTTCCTGTGTATATCGACGAAGTTATTGATGTCCCTCACCTTGGGCCAGTCACAGTCGATGTCGCATGTGGAGGCATGTTCTACGTGATTATTGACGCCACGCAGTTCAAGGATTTGGAATTGGCTCCGGATCGCGGCAAAGAGATCATTAGGATTTCCGCATTGGTGACCAAGGCCGCTCAGGAACAACTGCCTGTAAGCCACCCTGACTATCCAGGGATCGGAATTACCCTATCGATCATGCGAGAACCATCGCCGACAACGGGCGTGGATATCCGAACCTCAAACGTGATGCTTTCCGGAGAGGTGGAATTCGACAGGCCTGAAACATGGACAGGGGCTTTAGACCGGGGATGTTGCGGTACCGGAACCTGCGCCATCATGGCGGTGGAATATGAAAAGGGAAACCTGAAAGTCGGAGACTCCCTGATTAACGAAGGACTCATGGGAATTCGCTTCACTGGCAAGGTTGTAGACGAAGTCGTGCTGCACGGCAGGAAGGCGATTGTTCCCACTATCGGCGGTCAGTGTTGGATTTCAGGCTTTAGCAAGTATGTATTGGATTCAACGGATCCTTTCCCTGAGGGCTTCACCATCGGCGATATTTGGTAGCCATTAAGCAGCTACAAGGTGGGTGCCAGTAATTTATGATCAGTAGGAACATCGGTGAAGCCGTGAGCTCGTGCGAGTTCACGGCTTCACCGATGTTCCTATGCCCTTGCGCTAAATGCAGATTCTTAGGCGGAGGATTCTACAAAATCAACTAAAATACATTGTTTTCGAACCCGCTCGGATTGAAGTGAAGGGCCTCGAACGAGGATCACTCGGTGAAACATGGAGCCTGTTCCGTACTTTTGTGGGAGGGCGCCGGTGGAAGTGGGATGATCTCCATCAGCATAGTGATCGGTGTGACAGAGAAACGTGGTTTGATTGCACAAGCTGCCAAGCTGAACCCCGCTGCAACATAGAACGGCATTGCGGCCCCATAGTGATCCATGAGCAACCCGAGAGCGGGGGTAGCTGCTGCTTGTCCCAAGGCGATCACTAGGAACGCCATGCCGACTCCTACTGATTGAGACCGGTAATAGACCTGAGTCGACCAAATCAACAGAAAGCCTGCAGCTGTGGTGTATGCGGCACCAAACAACGCCATGGATAGCAACCCTAGGATAGCGCTGTGTGGGGCGAGAACTAACATGACGGACGCTGCGCTGACGCTCAAGCTCCCAAACAACCAGCAGGTCATGAGCCCAAAGTGAGAAGTGAGGCTACCTGCAGCGGCCCCAACCAAACCTGTTGCGCCTAGTAGCACCCAGGCTGCAGTCGTGACATTCGCTGAGTGCTCGCCGATGGTAACCAGAAATTCTCTACCGAAGGTTAACATTGCTGTGGAGCTTGCGCCGAGCAACGCAGAAGCAATAAGTAGCCGCGCGCTTCCACTAGGGAATAACGGTCGGGGAAGCCATCGCGCCTTGAACGATCGACGTTCGATCTGAAACGGCGGCGCCGAGTTCGGTGTGCGCTTCGGAGCGCTAAGGGAGATCCAAATCGTGGCTCCCACTGCCAGAACTGCAAATAGCAGCCAGGCAATGCGCCACTGGCTAGCAGCCATCAAAGCGATCGGAACGCTAATAACCACGCCGACACCCGAGCCAGAGTTCACCACGGTCTGCACACGATTCTGATACTTCTGTGCCACGCTTTCAGCAACAACCGTGGCCAGGGGCGGTGACACCAGCCCTGTGCACAACCCCGTGGCTCCCACTGCGATTCCAAGGACGGTGGCATTCGGGGCCACCGCAATGCCGGTCATGGAAGCTGCGGCAAGAATCCCAGAGGCAATGATTAGATTGCGGGCACCGAGGGTAGCCGTCAGCAAAGTTGCCATGATGATCGCTACGCAATAAGCAATATATGAGGCTGAGGCGAAGATGCCAACGGTTGACGGCGACAAGCTGAACTCGGTTCGGAAAACTGGGGTAAAAAATCCAAAGCCGAAACGGGCGAGCCCATAACATACCGCGATCAACGCGACGCCGGAGCCGGTGAGATTCAGTGTTGGGTAAGCGCTCAGGGGCTTGCGCTTACGGAGCAGGGTGGTGTTCACTTCACCTTCTCAATCAAGGAAGCGGGTTCAAGGGAATGACGATTGAGGTCGCCAGAAAAGTTGACCTGTGCTCAAAGTGAGTCAGGTTCAATGCCGCCCTAGAATTCTCGGGCGGTGTGATGGATGAGAACGGCCGTCGCTAACGCGTGAGCGTTAACGACGTGCCGGGCGTTCGCCCTGCCCTGGCGCTGAAACTGCTGGTAAGAAAGGCTGCAAGCGTCTCTATGGGTGCAGTTTGATGAGCCGTGGCCGTGGCATAACGGCGGGTGTCATCAAAGCAGCTGAAGCAGATCATGGTGGTGCCCCGCGGATCAGAGGTGCGAAGGGATGGGGTTATTCAGCGGACGCATTAATCACTGTGTGAACGCTGAATACAGCCACGCTACCAGCTGATCTGCACTTCACGCTAGGTGGCGTCGAAAGCAATTCAAGGTTTGCATCGACGGATGCCGAAGAAAAAGCTTCCATGAGCCTTCGAGATAATCCGACTCTTCAACTCCTTCCATGTCAACACCGAATCCTCGAGGGAAGCGGGTTCCGGAATTTCTGTGCGGGACGTAGGGACAACTAGAAATTTTTTGAAAACGTGTTGTAAATCACCGGGTATTAATGTTCACTAGATAAATCAAGTGATCATTAGTTGAACGCTTGAGGTGGTGTTTCGGATCTCGGTCAGTGAAAGATTCAAGCACCCATCAGGGCTAATGGGGCCCCTACTATTCCCGGCAGGAAAGAGAACACGGTGAGCGAAACATCGAAGGCGCAGCGCCCAGCGTTGCCAAAAACCACTCGACGGCTGCGTGCCGATGATTGCATTGTCGTAGATAAGGTTGAGCTGCGCCGAGCGCAGATTGGTGCTGGCATTGGCAACTTTATCGAGTGGTATGACATCGGCGTCTATGGTTACTTGGCGGTGACTATGACCTCGGTATTCACCGCAGGCATGGATCAAAGCATGGGCTTGCTGGTCACGCTGCTGGGTTTTGCCGTGTCATTTGTGGTTCGCCCGCTCGGAGGCATGATTCTTGGGCCGATTGGAGACAAGATCGGTCGACGGAAGGTGATGTTCTTTACGATTGCGTTGATGGCCGCGGCAACAACGCTGATTGGGTTGCTGCCTACAGCGAGCCAGGTTGGGCTCTGGGTCATTATTCCGTTGTATCTGCTGAAGA
Organism: Glutamicibacter sp.; assembly: GCF_032154645.1. GTDB lineage: Bacteria > Actinomycetota > Actinomycetes > Actinomycetales > Micrococcaceae > Glutamicibacter. Next base: position 194,559 of record NZ_JALDXV010000001.1, read on the forward strand.
TGATGCAGGGCTTCTCTACGGGTGGAGAGTACTCCGGCGCCGCGACGTACGTGGCTGAATTCTCTCCGGACAATCGTCGTGGTTTCATGACCGCCCTGCTGAACTCCGGATCCATGCTGGGATTCGCTGCCGGCGCAGCAGTGGTAGCGGTGACGACGATGCTTACAACCTCGGCATGGGGCGAGAATGCCATGCTTGACGGTGGTTGGCGAATTCCGTTCCTGGTCGCGTTGCCGCTGGGCATTATTGCCATCATGCTTCGCCATCGAATTCCTGAATCTCCGAGTTTTGAAGCGGCTCAAGAACTATCCGATGCCGATAATGTGAACCCGATCTTTGTTCGACACAATCTGCCTAATATTTTCCGTTTCTACTGGCCGCAGATTCTGATCGGATGCGCGTTGATTGCTGCGGACGGAACCTCTTCATATATGCTCACCAGCTATATGCCAACGTATCTTGAGGCCGAGGTTGGTTCACCGGCGGTTCATACGGCCATTGCGGCTGTAGCGGTGCTTGTCCTTCAGGCGATCCTCATTCCTGTCGTTGCTGTTTGGTCCGATAAAATCGGTCGACGCCCGATCTATTTCATGGCCACCATTGGTAACTTGATCCTGCTGATTCCAGCATTCTCGTTGATGCATGTGGGCGAGTTGTGGTCGCTCTACCTTTCATTGGCCATGGTGATGGTGCCCAGCGCGTTTTTCCTCGCGTTGACCGGTTCGGTGATGTCTGAGCTATTCCCTACGGCATCCCGCTACGGGGGAGTGGGCGTAACCCACAATCTGGCGATCTCGATTTTCGGTGGTACAACTCCGTTGGTGAGCCAGATTCTGGTGAATGTTACAGGAAATCATTTCGCGCCAGCCTACTACATTATGTTCTTCTCGGCGGTGGCTCTTTTGGTGACCTTCAAATTGCGTGAAACCGCCTCTCGTCCTCTACTCGGATCAGTGCCGGTGGTTCGAAGCATGGAAGAAGCCGGGGCGCTTGCCAGTGGCCAGGATTCCAATGAGCATCTGGATACCTCCACAATGATGCTGGTTACCCGAGGGTAGCTTTGGTCTTAGGCATGGAAGGGTGCTGTGCGTTGAATTGGTATTCGGTTCATTGCACGGCACTCTTTTTGTATTCATTCTATGAACATATTGATTACTAAGTGATCGAAAGAGTATTCTTTAGTGTGACCCGGCCAACGATAGTTGTTGGGCGTGGCGAAGAAGGTGGAATATGAAAATTCACGGTACCAGTGCACGTACTAGCAACCAGCAGCTGCCAGTAATGAGATTCAGCGACGATGTTCCGATGCTAGGGCTGTGGGTGATCTACCGAGACGCAGCCATTGTGGAGACCGCGGCAGCGGAATCCTTTGACTGGATCTGCGTCGACGGACAACATGGTCATGCTGAACTGGCGGACTACCGGGCGCTATTCGAAGCGGCGCATTTATATGGAGTTCCAGCTGGTGTGCGCGTTCCAAGCCACGAGGTTGGACATATTGGACGAGCCATTGATGCAGGCGCGCGTATTGTAATTGTGCCTACCGTTGAAACTGCACAACAAGCCAAAACCATTGTTGAAACTTGTCGTTTTGCTCCGCGAGGCAAGCGCAGCTTTGGGCCAACGCGATTGATACCGCGCTATCCAATGGAGGAGCCCGGAGTGGCTGAGAGCGACCCATTGGTAGCTCTCATGATTGAAACCAAGCTGGGAATGGAGAATCTAGATGAAATCCTCGCAGCTAAACCGGACGCAATATTCGTCGGTCCGTACGATCTAGCGCTCAGTTGCGGGTGGAGTATGGAGCAACTGACCACGGGCGACAAGCAGTATGTGCTGCGTGAGATCGCCCAACGTGCGGCAGCTGCTGGAGTAGTTCCGGGGCTCTATGCCGGTGAAATAAATTTGGCCGGCAAGATGATTGAGCTTGGCTTCAGATTCATGCCCGTAAGCACCGATAGTGCATTGATTTCCAATGGGGCACGGCAAATTCTCGGTGGTTGAGGAGCATCCGCGTAATGTCCACATGAAGTTAAAGAAGGAATAGGCTGTGAAAAATGCTGCGGTGGTGCAAAAGTGGGAAGAACTGCGCTCTGGCGATCTAGTCTCGGTACATACCCGGACTGGTGCACGATTTCACGCGGTGGTTGATGATCTCGATGCAGAAGGTCGCTTCCTGTGGATCAGGCGGCGCGGCCAGGCCGATCGAAAGCTCATTCATAAGCTAGACGGGATCCGTTTGCTTCCGTTGAGCAGCGGTCATGCACAGGGCGCTCGTTTAAGGTCGTAATTACGGGCTTGTTGAGGAATTAGGGATGTCAAAATAACCGCGGTGACAACGGGCGGAATGTTCACTGTGCGGTCAAACGGCTAGGCTGGTAGTAAGCGACCTGAAAGGCTGTGACCCTGATATGGGCGAGACGACCGAAAAAACTTCCGGCGGAGTTTCTGCCAACCGTTCTGTATCCCGAGCTATTTCTGTGCTGCGCGCACTGGCTGTCAAGGGATCCGGGCAGACGGTGACCGAGATTGCCAAACGAGTCCAGCTGCCGCGGGCCACGGTATTCCGCCTGCTTCTCACTCTAGAGGAAGAGGGGTTCGTCGATCGCCAGGACACCATGTATTTCCTCGGCTGGGATCTGGCGCGTATCGCACAAGACGTAGACCCGACTGCGGGGCTGGTTTCCCGGGTCAGCGATGTCGTAGAGGAAATCGCAGATGCGATGAATGAAACGGTGACCTTGAGCGTGCGCCGAGGAAAGTACGATTTGGACCTGGTTCAGCAGGCGGCGCCACGCTCAATCGGTGTGACGATGTCTGACATGAAGGGCATGCGCTGGCCGTTGCATGCTTCCGCCACCGGAAAGTTGCTCCTGGCAGAACTGGACCGCGACGAGATCCGCGTGGCCACCGGCAACAAGTTGGAAAAGCTGACGCCCGTCACCATCACCACATGGAAAGGCCTAGAGGCAGAGCTGGAAGCAGTGCGAGATCAGGGGTGGGCCAGCACGGTTGATGAGTTGGAAGAAGGAATCATCTCGGTTGCGGTACCGCTACGCGGTGCTGGCGGAGATCTGGTGGCTTCCCTCGCATATATCGCTCCGCGCCATCGAATCGGCACGGACAAAATTGAAACGCAGAAAATCAATGAGCTGCTCGACGGCGCCCAGCGCGTTCGCCAGCGAATTGTGTCATTGACCGATACCCTGCCGGCCACACGCTAGGAGTCATTCTCCTTTGCGGCCGGAGCAGATGATCGTAAAGGAGAAAGAATGACTTTTCAAGGGAAAACCGCCATTGTCACCGGTGCCACCGGAGGCATTGGCAAGGAACTGGTCAGCCGCCTCATCACGGCGGGAGCCAATGTAGTGGCGGCCGGCCGCAATGCTGACCAAGGCGCCCAATTGGAACAGCGCATTGGTCATCAACTGAGGGCGCTGTCCGGCGACATTACCGACGCCAAATACTGCCAAGATCTAGTGGACCACGCGGTACTTCATTTTGGGGGAGTCGACCTGCTCTTCAACAACGCTGGAAGTATCCCGCGCGGCACTGCGGAACAGACTACCGATCAGATGTGGGACGAAGCGTTGGAGGTCAACCTCACCGCTGCCTTCAGGTTTTCGCGGGCGGTGCTGGCGCCAATGAGCGAAAACGGCGGCGGAGCAATCGTGAACACGGCCTCTGCTTGGGGCTTGTATCCAGGCCCGGGGCACCTTGCCTACTGCACCGCCAAGGGCGCACTGATCACGATGACCAAATGCATGGGCCGCGACCATGCGGCGCAGGGCATCAGGGTGAATGCGGTGTGCCCCAATGAGGTCGATACGCCAATGCTGCGCAGTGGATTTGAACACCGCGGGCTTGATGCCGAGAGCGCCATTCGGGAACTGGATGCCACGGTCCCACTTGGACGTATAGCGTCTCCCGAGGAGATCATTGACGTGATGCTGTTCCTCGCCTCGGACCAAGCGCGTTACGTCACTGGAACAGTGGTCGAGGCCACCGGGGCCAAGCCCGTGTACTAGCGATCAAACCCTGTTCGACTTATCGGCAAGTGCGTAGCGTGGAGTACATACGGGCAGTTCAGCGTGGCTGCCGGGGTGGAACACGTCAGGAGCGATCATGCGAGCAGCACGTTTTTACGACCAAAAAGACATCCGCATCGAGGATATCGATGAACCGGTCCTGCAGCCGGGCGCCGTGGCCATCGACGTCGCCTGGTGCGGCATCTGCGGCACCGATTTGCACGAGTACCTCGAAGGCCCGATCTTCGTGCCGCCGGCGGGGCACCCTCACCCGATCTCCGGCGAAAGTGCGCCGGTGACCCTGGGGCACGAATTCTCCGGCACCATCACCGCGCTGGGCGAGGGCGTCACGGACCTGAGCGTTGGCGAGCGCGTTGTCGTCGAACCGTACATCATCGCCGACGACGTCGACACCAGCGAGGGCCAGCCCTATCACCTGTCGAAGGACATGAACTTCATCGGCCTGGGTGGACGCGGCGGCGGGCTCTCGGAGAAGATCGTTGTCCAGCGCCGCTGGGTCCACCCCATTGGTCAGATCCCGCTGGATCAGGCGGCGCTGATCGAACCTCTCTCGGTGGCCCACCATGCGTTTGTGCGCTCCGATGCCAAGGCGGGCCAGGTGGCGATCGTCGGCGGTGCGGGTCCCATCGGCCTGCTCACCGCAGCGGTGCTCAAGGCCAAGGGACTGACCGTCTACATCTCCGAACTTTCCGAGGCCCGCAAGGCCAAGGCCAGGGAAACCGGGGTGGCGGACCAGGTCTTCGATCCGCGCGAAGGCGATGTTGCGCAGCAGGTCCGAGAGCTGACCGGAGGTCGCGGCGCCGATGTCGGCTTTGAATGCTCCTCGGTGCCGGTGGTGCTGGACATGCTGCTTGATGCGGTGCGCCCCGCCGGGACCATCGTCAACGTCTCGATCTGGGGCCACAAGCCGCAGGTGGATATGCCAAAGCTGGTGCTCAAGGAAATCGATCTGCGCGGCACCATCGGCTACGCCTCGGACCATCCGGACACCATCGCACTGGTGCAGAGCGGAAAGATCGACCTGTCCAAGTTCATCACCGGACGCATTGGCTTGGATCAGCTGGTCACCGAGGGATTCGAGCAGCTGATCAACAACAATGAACACCACGTGAAGATCATTGTGGATCCGAGGGCCTAGAACCTGGCGCTTAATGCATGAACGCCGGTGGGCCTCCGAAAAAGATCGGAAGCACACCGGCTTGATGTTGAGTCTAGATTAGACTCCGAGGGTTTCGCGCAGGCGGGCAACGTGGCCCTGTGCGTCAACGCCGTACTCGACGTGGCTGATCTTGCCGTCGGTGCCGATGACAGCGGTGGAACGCAGGGTGCCCACGATGGTCTTTTCGCCAATGGTCTTCTCACCGAAGGAGCCGTAGGCCTTGGCCACCTGGTTGCCTGGGTCGGAGAGCAGTGGGAAGTTCAGCGACTCGTCCTCGGCGAACTTGGCGATCTCTTCCGGGCTGTCCGGGGAGATGCCCAGCACGGAGTAGCCCGCACCGCGCAGCGAGTTCAGGTTGTCGCGGAAGTCGCATGCCTCGGTGGTGCAGCCTGGGGTTGCAGCCTTCGGGTAGAAGTACACGATGACGTTCTTGCCGGCGAAGTCGCCCAGGGAGACGGTCTCGTTGGTGGCGGTGTTCAGTGAGAAAGCTGGTGCTTCCTGGCCAACGGTCAATGGGGTTGAGTACTCAGACATTTCTTCAACTTTCGTATAGCGGTATTTTCTTTTCATTCTAGGACTTGTTGTTGCTGTTCGCTAGCGATCGATTGAAAGAAGACAACCTGCACAGGGAGATGTCAGATTAAAAGGAAAGGATGCTGGGGCCATGCGGCCCCAGCATCCTGTGGTGAGTGCGGATGGTCAGTCATTCTGATGGCTGTGTTCTCCGCCCCGTACTTTGGCCTCGTGAGGTTGAGCTTCGGCGCCCTTCTTGCCTGCCTTGCTCGGATCGGCGCTGTTTTCTTCGCCGAAACTTCCGGTACTTGCCTCGCCGCCCTTTCGGGCTTGCTCCTCGGTGTCAGTTCGGTTGCCAAACTGTCCGGGGTTGTTTTGGTCTGCCATGGTCTTGCTCCCTTCTTGACTGTTCCCGGTCTCTCCGGGAATGCACTCTCGACGTTACGAACGCGAATGAGGAGTTCCAAGATGACCTCGAAACGAATGACCGAAGAGCAAGCTTCAGGTAAGGAACAGTTGAGGAAAGAGCCAATAGTAGGCCACCATGCTATAGTGCCGCACACTGCGAAGTGGGTCCGGCAGCGCAGAAATTCGCCAGCGTTTTTTGACGCCCGGGCAGTCTCAGTGGGACTCTGCCTTCGCCTCAAGCTGCCTGGTCCAACGCTTAGTCAGCGCCTGAATTACTGCCGCACTCGCGCCTGAAATAGCTGCAAAAGTTAACACCTTGGCAAGCGCCTCTTCATGCTGAGCCGAGGGGTTGCCTAGCGACGGGGGAGTCTCACCAGTGCTTTTCTTCCAGATTTCACTCACTAGCTTCGCGCCTACCCAACCTGCGACGAGGGACAATGTCATACTGAAAATTTTGATGAGTGCTTTCATTGCTTCTCCTTAGATGATTGTTCCCACCGGACTTCGCCTGGTTCCTTGTCTTCGCGCCAGCCACGCCATACCGGGTGGCGCAAATTCTGGTCGTTGGTCAGTTCTGAGTACTGAACTTCCGCCACGTATTTCGGAGTCACCCAATGGACATCTCGCAGGAACCGTGGCGGTATCCCACTCACCGCTGGAGTCTTTCTCTCAATCTTGTCCAACCGATGCCTGATCTCCGACAGCTCGGGGGCCGAAAACCCTGTTCCGACGCGGCCAACGAATTCCAGCTGGCCAGCCTCCGGAACTGCCAGTAGCAGAGACCCGATGCTCTGGCTGCGTTCTCCGTTGCCCCTGCGCCAACCGATGACGATGACTTCTTGATGCAGGTGGTGCTTCAGCTTGATCCAGCTGCCAGAACGCCGTCCCGCCTCATACCGGCTGTCTGCAGTTTTCGCGAGGATACCTTCCAGCCCCAGGTCCAGGCTGTTCTGCAGTGCTTCATTCAGGGAACCGGAAAACGACTCAGGGATTTTGATGTGTTCTCCTTCCTGAACTGAAGCACGCAACTGTTGCCGCCGAGTTTGATAGGGCTGACTCATGAGGTTTTCACTCTGCGCTTTGCCGTTCTTGCCTTTCTGCGGCACCCGGAGAGCGTCGAAGAGCATCAAGCGGAGGGGAATCTTCTCGGCGTTGCGACGCGCGTTTTTCCGCTCATGGGAGATCCGCTGTTGAAGGAGAGAAAAGCTGGGACGTCCCTCGGCGTCGAGAGCGATGATCTCTCCATCAAGGATGCACCCGTCGCCGGCTAACTCAGCAAGTTCCTGAAGTTCGGGGAAATCCTTTTCCAGATGTTTTCCGTTGCGGCTGTATAAAGACACCTGCCCATTGTGGACGATCGCAATCGCACGATATCCGTCCCACTTCATTTCAAACTGCCAATCATCCTCCTCAGCCAAATCTTCGCGGGTACCAATCTGGGCAAGCATCGGCTTCGGCGGCTCGGTGATTGGGTCAGGGCGCACTGCCTTCGTTGTCTGCGGCTGCTCCTTGGTCAGTTGAAGCAGCCAATTCTCCTTCTCACCCATGCCGTGGGCGTGGATCAAGACGTAGCGGCGTGGTGCCCCTTTAAGCCCGCCGTCCGATGCTCCGGTCAGAACAGCAATGACTTCTTGATCATCACGCCACTTTTCAATGACGCAGAGTCCCGAGTCCCAGATCTCAACATCTCCGGCGCCGTACTGGCCCTTGGGGATGGTGCCCTCAAAGTTGGCATAGGACAGCGGATGATCTTCTGTCTTGACGGCCAAGCGTTGCGCCCCTTCGGTCAACGGTGGACCCTTGGGCACAGCCCACGAGACAAGCACCCCGTCATGTTCCAGTCGGAAATCCCAATGTAGGGCCCGGGCATGGTGTTTCTGGATGACGAAGCTCGATTCCCTCGTTGTATTCGCCACAGCTTTTACGGACACGGCTTCACTCGGAACGGGTTCCGGGGTCGCTGCGGCATCGCGTTTGGAACGGTAGAGGGCCAGTTTGTCTTGCTCCTGCTGATAGCCGGCGGCCAAATCTGCGAGCGGATCGATACCCTCATCGAGGCGGTCGAGGACCTCTCGATAATCGAGCTGAGCCAGATTGCCAGCTTCCAGCTCTTTCCACGTCCGTGGCGCAGCCACGGTCGGATGAAGCTTCCCGCGTAGCGAATACGGAGCAACGGTAGTCTTCGAGCCGTTGTTTTGGCTCCAATCGACCAGAACTTTTCCCTCACGTAGGGAGCGTTTCATATTTGCCACGATCAAATCGGGATGTTCCTTTTCTAGAGAGCGGGCAAGTTCTTTAGCCACCTCGTTGACCTCGTCCGAGGTGGAAGTGCCATCCAGCGCCGCATAGAGATGGATGCCCTTGGAACCGGAAGTTACCGGGTAAACCTTCAGATCCATGCCGTGAAGGACCTCCCTGCAGAGGAACGCAACTTCCACGCATTGTTTGAGCTCGGCCCCGGGACCGGGATCAAGATCCAATACCATCCGATCTGGATTACGCGCCCTTAACGACGCGTCCAACCGCCACTGCGGGACATGGATCTCCAACGCAGCCATCTGCCCGGCCCAAGCAAGCGCTGCTTTGTCATTGATCAGCGGATATGTATTTGTATGCGTTTGGTGTTGAATCTCGGCACGCGGGAGCCACTCGGGGGCTGAATCTTCGAGGTCTTTGCGGAAAAACACTTGGCCCGGATTCTCTGCAGTGCCTACGCCATTGACCCACCGTTTGCGGGTCGCTGGACGCCAAGCGGCATGAGGAAGCAACGCAGGGGCGACGTGCAAGAGGTAGTCGAGTACCTCGCCCTTGGTGGTTCCAGTTTCCGGGTACATTAACTTGTTGAGATTGCTGACCCTCAACGTCTGTCCCGCGACGGTGACTTTCTGTTCTTTCTGTGCCATGGGGATCCTCGCTTTGCCGTTAGTGGCAAATGTTCCCTGCCTATCCGTGAAAAGCTACCGTTCCTAGAGAGCTTTGCGATTTCTCTCGCGGGTGCCTTGGCAGGTGCTGGAAAATATAAATGTTCCTGTTGTTATCTGGCAATTGGTGTTTCACTGGCGGCATGAGAGCCATATGGACTGGATCAATTGCCTTTGGACTAGTGAACGTGCCGGTCAAGGCCTATGGAGCTACCGAGGACCACGATATTGAGCTGCATCAGGTTCATGCCAAAGACGGCGGGAGAATAAAATACGAGCGCCGCTGCGAGGTCTGCGGCAAAAAGATCGCCTATAAGAATATCGACAAGGCCTACCAGGATTCAGACCGCACGATCGTTCTGACCGATGCGGATATGGACTCACTTCCAGCTGAAAAAGCCGCGAAATCGAGGTTCTTCAGTTTGTGCCAGCAGAGCAGATTGACCCGCTCATGCTGGAAAAGAGCTACTACTTGCAACCGGACTCAAAATCACCGAAGGCTTATGAGCTGCTGCGCAGAACCCTGCAGCAGACGGAGAAAGTAGCGGTAGTCCGTTTTGCCCTCCGTCAGAAAACACGGCTTGGGGTCCTGAGGGTTCGTTCTAAAACCATGGTGGTACAGGCGGTGATGTGGGCCGATGAGGTCAGAGACGCCGGGGTCGCGGCTCCCGAGAAAACTGCGCGTATCAGTAAACAAGAACTTGCGATGTCAGCCACGTTGGTGGAGCAGTACAGCAGCGACTTCACTCCAGAAGACTTTGAAGATGACTACCAAAAGCAGCTGCACCAGCTCATCGAAGCAAAGATTGAGCAGGGCGACGGCATCGATACCGAGGCCACCTTCGGGAAGGAAAGCTCGACAGAGCCCGGCGAAGTCGTGGACCTGATGGATGCGCTGAAACGCAGCATTGCGGATCGCGGCAAAGCTCAGAACAAGTCCACTCAAGGGACGAATTCGAAAAAGGGCAACGCGCAAAAGCGCTCCTCTAAGAAGAAGAGCGCTTGACTTGAATCAGGACTGCGGAAGCACAGGCATCATCGTCCTAGTCGGTATTGAATTGCGATGTGTCTTCATGGTCTGGGTCTTTTCTTTTCGCTTTGTCCTTCTCCCTCTGTTTTTCAGCCTTCTCGTCCTCCAGCTCATCTTGTTCAGGGATCTTGACCTTGCTCGGGTCTGGCACTCGCGACGGATCGACTTCTGGATCTGGCGGTTCCTTGGTCCCATCCACAGGCGTTTGCAGTTTGTCCTGGGCGTGTTTTGAGTACTCCATGGTCTGCCCCTTTTCTCTTGCAATAAGCACGAAACCTGATGCCACCGAGGGTTGCACGCTGCGCTGCATGGAGCAACCCCTTTAGGGTCTTTATCGGGTCGGCCGATTCGAACCCTGAAACGACACGGAAATCTGGTTCTCATCCACTATGAAATCCTGAATAATCGCTGGACATACGGCCCCCGCATCTGGTGCCAGCCGTAGGCTGGCACGGCAAGATGTCCCAGAATCATTGAGAGGCAGGGCTGGTGGGCGATACAGAGCCGGAAGTCCGCACCGTAGGACTTATCGCGGATCCAGGGCTTGCCCATTCATTCGCGGATCGTGTGTGTCGGTATTTAGAGAGGAGACTGAACAAACTCGATGAGTATGCCTACTCATGGCATGTCACTGCCGACCCGCTGACACTTCCGTTGCATGAGTCTGGCCGGGTGAACCTTGACGACCATATTCCAAGGCTCCGCGCAAAGTACGGATGGGACTACATTATCTACCTCACCGACGGGCCGCATTATGAACAGAATCAGCCCGTACGGTCGGTGATCAACAAGTTGCAGACCTCGGCTACCCTGAGCATTCCCAGCCTGGGGGTTGCCACTCCTGCATCGGTGGCCAAAGCGTTAGTGGAGATCGTGCGTGAACTTGCCACTGGGGATCCGCCACGTTCGACTGCTTTTGAGCGGGCCTTCAGCATGCGCGGACGGAAGACCGACGGAGATGAATCCTCCAAGATCAACAGCATCGAGGGATTGCGCGCACGGCTATGGCTCATCGCGGGAATGATTCGGAGCAACCGTCCATGGAAACTTGTGCCGCAACTGTCCTCTGCCATGGCTGGTGCCGCCGCAACGGGAGCCTTCGGCGTGTTCTATACCAGTATCTGGTCTATGGCCGATTATCTGTCGAACGCGCGACTCACTCTTATAACTTTCAGCAGCATTACCATGTTGAGTCTGTGGTTGCTCTTCCACAACCATCTTTGGGAGAAGCCTGAAGGACACCGCCGGCGTGAACGAAAAGTTGTGTACAACGTTGCCACCGTGCTGACCGTGACGCTGGCGGCAACTGCCATGTATATTCTCCTGTTCCTTGCATTGCTCGCCGCAGCCCTAGTGGTGATCGACCAAGAGTATTTGTCGACGCAGTTGGGGCATGAGTCGAGCCTTAGGGAGTACCTTAACCTGGCGTGGCTTGCCGCCTCGTTGGGAACCCTGGGAGGCGCAATCGGTTCAAGCTTTGACGACGTAAAGCTGGTTCAGCGTGCCACGTTCAGCCAACGTGAATTTGAACGAAGGAATCTTCATATAGATGATGAGTCAGATCAATAAGAGAACCGCCGTGTACACGGTGCAGCGCCCGCGGCCGAGAGGCCCCGGGCGCTACTGCACTGTCCTATTGTCTAGGGTTGGTTTTTGCCTCCGTTGACGTGCAAGGTCGAACCGACCACGTAGCTGGCTTCATCACTGGCCAAGAACACGTAGGCCGGGGCGACTTCCACCGGCTGCCCGGCCCGGCCAAGCCAGGTGTCATGCCCAAATTTAGGCAGGGCTTCGATCGGCTGACCCTCCGAAGGCTGTAATGGGGTCCAAATTGGTCCTGGTGCCACAGCGTTGACGCGAATGCCGCGAGGCGCAGCCTGTTCCGCCAAAGTTTTGGTGAAGTTACTGATGGCCGCTTTGGTCGCTGCATAATCCATTAGGTGCGCGGAGGGTTCGAAGGCCTGGATCGACGTTGTGTTGATGATCGAACCACCCTGGCCCATCACCTTGAGCGCGGCCCGGCTCAGGGCAAACATGGCGAAAATATTCACGTCAAACGTTGCTTCAACTTGCGAATCTGGAAGCTCGTCCAATGACTCAACGGAGATTTGCTTTCCCGCATTATTTACGAGGATGTCCAGTCTCCCCAGGGCGGCTGCGGCGTCATCAACCAACCCATCGCGGTACTTTCGATCTCGAAGATCACCAGGGAAGCGATGGACCTGCACACCAGCATTTTCGAGGATTGACTCAATGTTCTGCGCATCCCGCTCTTCTACCGGTAGGTAGGCCAGCGCCACGTCGGCGCCCTCACGAGCGAAGGCAATGGCTACGGCGGCCCCGATTCCCGAGTCGCCTCCGGTGATCAGGGCCTTTTTGCCCTTCAGCCGTGCTCGGCCCTCGTAGCTGCTTTCACCGTGATCCGCCAGGGGCGTCATTTTCGCGTCAAGTCCCGGTTCGGGCTGCTGTTGTTTGGGAGGAGTGATGCGCTCTTTCCCTGCGCGATCGGCGGATGTTGATTCGTTATTTGGATGGTCAATCATGGTGTTCCTTCCAGAATCGCTGCGGTGCACTGAGAATCCGCACTGACAGTGCGGGGAAGTGAGATGCTGCCAGTCTTAGGGGATCCTGAGCAGATCAACACTCTAAGGCCTGCTTGTCGTGTTCTTCTTCAGCCAACGTTCGGCGGGGCTCCAGCTTCCAGACCATGGATACAAATTGTGCTAGGGCAGAAGTCTGAGTTTTCGCGCAAAGGCTTGACGGCGTGCTGTCAACCTTCGGCGGCTCTCGCTACCGTGGGTGGCATCGACCGACGTAGCAGTTCATTGTTTTGGAGGAGCATCATGGCCAAGAAGACAGACAACCGCATCAAGGATGAAGAACTCTATGAGGAGCTTCGCGACGAAGGAAACTCCAAACAGAAATCGGCTCGAATCGCCAATGCTGCCGCGCGAGACGGCCGCTCTAAGGTAGGAGAGCGCGGTGGCAAGGCTGGCAACTATGAAGATTGGAGCAAACACGAACTGCTGGAACGGGCCCGAGAGATTGGAATTAACGGCAGATCAACAATGAACAAGAACGAGCTCATTGACGCCTTGCGCAATTCATAAGTGCAGCGCTGAAAACCAAGGGAGATGGCTTGAAATGCGCGAACGAAAGAAATCCGAAGAATCCGCTCGGACCACGGAGCCTGACCAGTCCGAAGCCGGGCAGGAACGAGTCGAGGACGAAGACCTAGCTCGGCAGGGAGAATACAAGCGCCACGGAGGTCACGCACCCGATGAGGACGAAGAGGGATTTGACGCCGGATAAATAAGCGAGGGAAATCATGACTTACGAAAACACTCCGGCCCATCAGAAGCGGCCGGGCTTGTGGCTTGTTCTCATCGGCGCGGTGGTGGCGATAATCTTCGCTGTCCTCGCTTTGACAATATCCTCGGACAGCACTGCGGGTCCCTTTTGGATAGTAGTCGGTTGGGCCGGATTGGTCTTCCTCTTTGGGCTCTACCGAATGATTCGCGGACGGAGCAATCTGGACCACCGCCGTGGGGGTACCGATGCTGGAGGCCGATGAATCAGCCGTACGAAGCACTTAGCACTGCAACAACAACTTTGGCTGCCACCGGTATCGGTGACAGCCAAAGTTGTTTATTAGGTTATGCATCGTGCTGAGTCCCGACCCTTAAGGTTCCGATACGCCGGACACCAGATGACCCGTGTCATTCTCGTCTGAGTACCTAGCAATATCTGCCTGAGCCAACATTCCCACGAGCTTGTGTCCATCAATGACCGGTAGCCGGCGCACCTGATGTTGTTGCATGGTCTGGATGGCTTCTTCTATTGAATCGTCGGCGCCGATGGTAACAGGCTTGCCTTGAGCGTAATCGGCCACCTTAGTACTTGAGGTGACCACCCCGTCGGCAACACAGTTGATCACGATGTCCCGGTCGGTAATCGTGCCGGCTAGGAGATTGTCCTTGCCGCAGATGGGCAACATGCCAACGTCGAGGTCCTTCATCAGCTGGGCGGCGAGCTGGATCGAGTCCTGCTCATTGACGCATTTTGCTGATGAAGTCATCAATTCACGCGCTGTAGCCATGGTTCTACTCCTTTCGAATTTTTGTGGTTGGAACGTTTTCCACGCTGGTAGAGAGCGCAAAAAGAAACAAGGATTGCCAGTATCCTTCAAGGCTTAAGGCCGGGAAACCTTATAGCTCGCTCTTAACCGTGTACGTGTTCAAAAAAGCCCTGTTACGTGGAAGTGGAAGGACCGACCTACCAGATGTTTGTGGAAGGACATGAGCATGGGCTTTTTAGATAAGGCTAAAGAGGTTATTAGCAATGCGGCCGAACGGATCAAGGATCCTGACGGAACGATTGTGGAAGACTCCTGGCCAGCGGGTGAAGATCCAGAACCCGGAGACACCAAATACGCGCAAGAAGAGCCTTCAACGACGGAACCGGTTCAAGGAAACGACCCTGACCTTGACGCGTCGGTTGAGGACCAATATCAGGAGGGAGACGAGCGCTAACCAGCCGCCGCTCCGGTAAAAAGCAAAGGAGAAGGAAGATGGCAACATGTAGTACCTGCGGTAATGAAACCGACAGACCGTTGGAATTGGCCTATGACGGACGCACCGGAAAATACGACAGTTTTGAGTGCGCCATTCACGATCTAGCAGAGCGCTGCGCCCATTGCGACTGCACGATTATCGGTCATCCGGTCTACACCGGCGGCGCTGCCTACTGCTGCGAGCATTGTTCCGGGATCAGCTGAATCATGTCCGTCCCCAGTCCCTTACGCTATCCGGCATTGGTGCTCATTGACCTTCAAGAAGGATTCTTTGAAACTCCGGCCCTCGCGCGGGAGCGAAATCGCTTGGTAGCGAACTGCAACTGGTTGATAGCGGCTGCCCGTGCGACTTCTACCCCTGTCATTAATGTGCGTACCGTGCATAAAAAAGACAAGTCCACATGGACCTTGAAAATGCTCGAAGACGACCAAGGGTATCTGTTTGAAAACACCAAGCAGGTGGCGAATCTTGAAGAACTCGACATTGAGGGCAGCGTTGAGGTGGTTAAACGGCGAGACAGTGCATTCTGGAACACTGAAATGCTCACCATATTGTTGCGTCACAGGATCAGCTCGCTGATCTTGGCAGGAGTTTCCTCAGAAACCTGTGTTTCAGCCACCGCGACGGATGCCTTCGCCGCCAATTTGGAGGTGGTGCTGGCTTGCGATGCATTGGCTGCGGAGGATGAAAGCTTCGAAGAGATGACGTTGAAATTTCTCAATGCTCAGTACCGGCAGGAACTGCGAAAGACCAAGGAAGTGGTTGCTGCGCTGTTCATGGTAGGTAACGAAATTCTCAAATGAATCTGTGTAACAAGACGCGAAGAGGAGATTCTACGATGACCTTGAATAATGAAGAATTTGAAAATGTCCGCCGCGACAGGGATGAAGACGAACCGTTGGACGGCCGCGACAGCCAGCCGAGCGAGGGTACCTCCGACGATGTGCAGTCGCTTGAATCTGATGACCCGTTGCACGGCGGTTCGGCAATACTTGATGACAACGACAGGGATCCGCTAGCACTTAATCCCGAGACATTGCAGGTAGAACCACTCGATGAACAGCGGACTATCGACGATGTCGAGCTGGAGGACGATCCCGGAATCGACGCTGAACGAGGTACTGATGCTTCTGATCGACGTGTTTCTCCGGATGCGGACTAGGGGATGACATGAAATTGCTCGTTGCCGATCACATGGTTTCACGGCTCAAGGACTGGGGAGTATCAAGAATTTTCGGCTATAGCGGCGACGGAATTAATACATTTCTCGCGGCCGTCAGACGTAGCGACATTCCATTTATCCAGGCCCGCCATGAAGAAGCGGCAGGGTTCATGGCGGTAGCGCACAGCAAGTTTGCCGCGGGGCAATTTGGGTTGAACGATCCGGAACCCAAGGTAGATTTCGGCGTCGTCGTCAGCACTCAGGGGCCCGGCGCCGTTCATCTGCTCAACGCACTCTACGATGCAAAACTGGACTCGGTACCTGTGCTGGCCATCGTCGGGCAACAGAGCAGGCCCTCCCTGGGCAGCGACTACCAGCAGGAAATCGACTTGGAGGCACTTTTTGCCGAGGTCGCCTGTTATCGAGAGGAAGTCGCCACACCTGTTCAAGTACGCCCGGTGATGGACCGCGCTATCCGAAGCGCATTGGCTAAGTCTGGGCCGGCAGTCGTCATTGTTCCACATGATGTCCAGCAGATGAGCTTGGACGAGCCAGATGGGGTGCATGCCCAAATTCCGACGGCCGCACTGTGGCAGCCTCCACGTACGACAGCTCCCGATGCGCAGATCAAAGAAGCCGCCGCCTTATTGGACGCTTCCCGGCGGATTGCCTTCCTTGTTGGTCAGGGAGCACGGCATGCCCAGGAGGAAGTGGGACGACTAGCCCGCCACCTAGATGCCGCCATCGTGACGAGCCTTTTGGGAAAACCCTATGTTGATGAGTCATCATCGATGGCTGCGGGCGTGATGGGTCATCTGGGGACGACAGCAAGTGCGGCAGTGCTCAGTGAATGCGATGCGCTGCTGATTATCGGATCGAACGACCCGTGGACAGAATTTTATCCGGCGCCGGATCAGGCACGGGCTGTGCAGATTGATATGTCTGCCGCGCGTTTGGGAAACCGTTATCCGATTGAGGTTGGTCTGGCAGGGGAAGCGGCCGCCACATTGCGGGAACTCCGGGCAAATTTGGCAGGAGAGCCAGGGCATCGAAGAGACTGGCGTAATCGAGTTCAGCACCATGTGGCGAATTGGCATCAGCTGCGTCGACAAAGGGCAACCATACCTATGAACGGAGTGAACCCCGAGGCGTTGGTTGCCGAGCTATCGTCACAGCTGCCCGAACGAGCTCAGATTGCGATGGATGTGGGAAGCTGCGTGTATTGGTATGCTCGGCAACTATCGTTGCCACCGAAGGCATCGGCACATCTTTGCAGCACCCTGGCCAGCATGGGCGCCGGTGTCTCCTACGGGCTAGCGGCCAAGCTTCTCCACTTGGATCGACCGACCATTGTTTTGGCCGGGGATGGCGGCATGCAGATGTCTGGGCTCGCCGAGTTGATCACCGTGGCGGATCGATGGCGGCAATGGGAGGATCCCCGGTTCGTGGTTTGTGTGTTGGCAAACAAGGACCTAGCCGAGGTGAGTTGGGAACAACGCGAAACCGAAGGGGAGCCGCGCTTTGAACAGAGTCAGCGGCTTCCACGTTTCTCATATTCCCAGTACGCCAAGATGTTGGGTCTAGTTGGCGTAGAAGTGCAACCTGGCGAGGATTTAAAGGATATGTGGGCTTTGATATTAGCCGAGCACCGGCCGGTGGTACTAGAAGTTCACACCGATCCAAATACGCCGCTACTGCCTCCGCACGCCAGCGACAAACAACTTGAATTAATGATGTCTGGATTACGTGCAGAAAATAATCTCGAAGGCCTAGACCTCCTGCGCCAATACGTTGAATTGGAACGCAGCATCGCAGGAAGTTAGCTCCGAATTGATTTCCGCGACAGGTATTCAGCCTGCGCGCATCAGCTTCCCATACCGATCAAATGATCGCGCGTCTGCGGCGCGACGAGGAGAAGAGACGCGTACTAAAGTGCAGGAGCACGCCTACGACGATCAGTAGGCCTGCGCGGAGCCAAACTGCCGCGTCCTGCTGTGACATTAATAGAAGACAGGAAGCCAACCCAAGATAGGGGATAGGCAAAGCCACTGTGAAGTGGCGATGATTTACATTGTCTTTTCGCAAAACGATCGCCGCAAGGTTGGTGCTCAAGAAGACAAACAACAGTAGAAGTACAACTGTCTTGGCTAACGTCGCTAGATCTCCGGTGATCGTCAGTGCCATGGCTACAAGCGTTGTAGCTGCGATGGCAACCCAGGGCGTACCTCGATTTTTGAGTACTTTTCCCAGTGCTACAGGTAACAAATGCTGTTTTGCCATGCCATAGGCTAGCCTGCTGGACATGATCATTGTCAACAGCGCACCGTTGGCAACCGCTACCAATGCGATAATGCTGAACAGCGATTCAGGAACCGCAAAACCCGTAGCTGCGACAACATCAAGTAATGGGCTGGATGACCCGGCGAGTTCTCCCGTATCTATTGCAATAGACGACAGTACTCCAAGAGCAGATAGATGATGCCCGCCGTGAGCAGGGCGGCGAATAATGCTCTCGGATAAACCTGCGGTGCATCGATCACCTCCTCGGCGACGTTTGCCGATACCTCAAAACCGACGAACGAATAGTAGGCCAACAAAGATCCAGCCAAAATAGCCGATACTGGTGTGGTCTCTTGAGGAAAATCATTGAGTCGCGAAATTTCGCCATTGCCGGTTCCCACAAAAACTGCTGCCGCGATGATCACCAGCAGCAAGCCTGTCAGCTCTATTGACGTCATGACCACGTTGGTCTGCACAGATTCTTTGATGCCTCGTGCATTTAGCAATGCCACCAAAGCTAAAAACCCCAAGGCCACCGGAATATTGGGTGCATCGAAAAATGTAGAGAGATAATCGCCGGCGAATGCAATGCTCAAACCTGCGGCGCTGGTCACTCCAGCGGCCAACATGCAAAAACCAACCACGAACGATATCAGGGGCGATCTGAAAGCTCGCTCAGCAAAAAGTGCGGCGCCTCCGGCTTGGGGGGTACTTGCTGACGAGTTCCGCATAAGAGGCTGCGGTAAGGGCCGATAGTACCAGCGCCATGAGCAATGGAGCCCAAACAGCACCGTCAGATTCTGCCGCGACCTCGCCAACTAGGGCGTAAATTCCAGCCCCCAATACGCCTCCGAGGATGAAAAGGTAGAGTAGGGCCCCTGTGATTTTTCGTTTAAGTTTGCCTTGCGATTCCTTATTCACGATGTCGCTTCCGCTTCTGAGGTGAAGAATGAAACTTTGCCGTTGGCTTCCAGTATCGCTAGGCGTATCGAACTGTATTCTTCAATGCCGGCTTGGCGGGCAAGCATGCTCAACTCATCGAGACCAATGCGCTCGTGGTGCAACGCTTTGCGGTCAAGGAGTCCATCTCGAATCAGGACGATCGGGCGACCTTGAGTAAGTTTTCCCAACCTCGGCCACCGTACGTTGAGATAGGCAAGAAGTACCGCCATCGAGATCATGGTGAGTACGGCAAGTAGATTTCCGGTGAGCGACCGATCCTCCATCGTAATGCCCTGCTGCACCAAATCGCCAAGCACAATGAATAGCACTAACTCGAAGGAACTGAGTTCTCCAAGGGTTGACCGTCCTGCGGCTCGAGTAACGAGCCAGAGAACTATAAAGGCGATGGCTGCTCTGATGACAATTTCCATTAGGGGACCCTCCATGTCACAACCGGAATCTCGATCTTCTCCAAACCTGACTGCACCTGAATGATTCCTGGCGTGTGGAAGTCCCATTGGTCCGAGGCACGCCCGGTAATTCGAATTACGGTTTCACGCGCGTTTTTTGGAGCCGAAAGCGTGAATGCCACAGTACCCTCACCATCAGCCGTTTGTGATTCTGGGTCCGGGAACACCGCGAGATCCTCGAAGAACTTCATATACTCTTCGGTCAAATACACAGTGAGTTGTTTTGGCAATGGGTTTTGAGAGGAAACCCGAATTTCGAGTTCAACTTCATTACCTGCCCTGGCAACGCTTTGATATTCAACTTCGACCGACTGCCCCGAGGCCTCAGCTGTTCTTGTAGCTTCGCGGTCGAAAAGTCCGACGAGAGCAGCAATGATGAATCCGGCAACCACAACAAGAGTTACCAAGCTCATCGTGCGGCGTCCTTTATTCTGCTCTTCTGAGATAACGTCTTTCAGCGTTGAATTGGAAACGTCTGCGTTGAAAATGGTTCGCATGGAGTCGCCTTGTCCTTGATATCAGCACGCTAACCGTGAGATGTGCCAGACTTGTGGAAACAACGGAGTTTCATAGACTACCTTCAGCCAGACGAGAAAAGGACCATCCGAAGGATATCGAAACCGAAAATTCTGTTTCCTGCCACGCTCGCACAACGATCTGCCGTTCGTCGTTTCTGTTGGACACATTGTCATTGAACCGCGGCCAGTTTAACTAGCAATGGGGTGATGACCACGAGCCGGAAATTGCAAGTATGTGTTAATCGGTGCTAATACGGCGGATTAGAAATCATTGAATTATGTTTCGACTAGGTCGCTGTTGTGTGCTCGAAACGACGTGCAAAGTGATTCGGGGTGAACCTTGAACAGCGCAGTTCACCCCGAATCATTGACTAGTTGACCAGCGTGCGATGATAGCTCGTGCGGACCAGATCCGCTGACACCTGGAACTCTGGAATAAAGTGAGCCACCGCGCTGTACTTCCAGTACTTGACCCTGAAAGTCACCCCGCCCTTTTGTGCGACTTCGTGCATGAACCTGTCAATGCGAAATTCAGAGTCGAGTAGGTCTACGGAATGCAGATTTTCATTGGGTTCGGAAACGTGAATGAACATTAGCTTTCCAGAACTCTGCTCCAGCATCGCGACGAGGACCGCCTGAGCGTGTAGCGAGACCAGGCCCATAACATCGTCGAGCAACTCATGTTCGGCAGCCATGACAATAGGCATACCCTGCTGCCAATTGTATTGGCAAAGGTAGTCTCGGCCTTCACGCGTTCCTATCAACTGTGCTACTCGCTGTGCCGTGTTGCTTCGGGCGTATCGTCCGGGCATGGGTTTACCTCCACTTGTTCGTAACCTTCAGAGAATGTCGTTCAGCCACGCTGCATCAAAGACGGAAACTAAAAGCCCTTTCCGCTTAGACAGGGTCGCAGAGTGTCTAATCAGCTTAGAAAACTTGACCTTCTAGGGGAATGATTTGGAGGGAATTCTCAAGGTTTTTCAACTTGGCAAAGGTTCATGATGTCTCGACCTATTCTTTTCTGATGCTCCGCTTACGACGGGCGTCGAACTTATCAGGCGTACCGGGCATAGATCTTAGGGAAAACGCATGTTAAACGCCGAAATATGTGCAAGTTGCAAACCATCAGGCCTTTACCCGGGGCTGAGATCTATGCTGAGCGTGGAGCATTCTAGTTGTTCTCTGCGGATAGTAACAGGGGCGATTTTTTTGTCGATTTTCGAGCGCATAGACCGAGAAATTGGCGAAGGCAAAAAATGTGCTCAACCGTCTCTGTAAGCAATGCTTAAAGAATGATGGGAACGAGTTTCGTTTGGGATTTGGTAACTGTACCGTCCAAGTCAGGCGTAGCTGATTTCTTGGTTGTGGGAACTTGGCGGAATCTGTTCGTCAGCTGAACAGGTCGAACAGACATTTGTGCTCGTTTCGTATGAATCGTGGAGCAAGCTGCGCTATTCCAAAATTAATCTTCAGAGGAGTGAAACGAAATGCACAAAGAAAAGCCCGACGAGAGCAAACGCTCATCGATAAATAGTGAAGAGCAGTTGAAAAACACGAATGAGAATCCCTTAACTGAAGAAGATCTGCTTCGTGAGCAAGAGGCCGAGTCGTTCCCTGCCTCTGATCCGCCAGCCAACTACTAGGCGGTCGGAAGGTTTAACGGGTCGTTGAATCTCTCGGTGGCAAGCGATGCCGCTGATAGAAGGTTGAGGCGGCAGAACGTCGGAATTTTCCCTGCCATCGGTGTCGAATCGTTAGGATTTCAATGAAACACACGTTCGGCATTGAGGAAGAGTACTTTCTCGTCGATGCGAAGAGTTACTTTCCGACTCCCGTCCCCACCTCGCTTCGGCGAGAGTTATCAGCGATTCAGTCTGCTGGAACGAGTGTTCAATCTGAGTTGTTAGAGTGGCAGCTCGAAGTGGTGACGGACATTTTTCATAGACGGTGCGATGCACTGGAAGCATTAGTTGAGCGCCGCCAGAAAATGGATGCGATTTGTCGAAGTGAGGGCTACCTATTACTGGCAGTTGGAACACCAGTAATTCTTCCCCGGCAGAGAAAAGTTACCCATTCGGACAGATACGACCAGATTCATCGATTCGTTCCTGGAATCGTTCGAGATCACTTTATTAGTGGGCTTCATATTCATATTGGGATACCTGATGTTTCTGTCGGAATAAGAGCAATGAATGTGCTCAGGTTATGGTTGCCCAAATTGGCTGCAATAAGTGCTAATTCTCCGTTGTGGGATGGTGAGCTGTCAGGGTTTGAATCATGGCGCACCGTACATTACCGACGGTGGTCGGTCATCGGAATCCCTCCAGCGTTCGTAGACGTCGAACACTATAAAGCACATCGAGAGGCGATCTTATCGACGAGCGCTCTCTTGGACAGCAGACACATAGGATGGGCGGTGCGACTATCTGAACGCCATCCCACCATCGAGATTCGTGTGGCTGATTCTCAATTGACGGCCGGGGAATCTGTCGCTTATGCGGTGCTTGTGAGAGCGTTAGTTGAATCGGCATTGGAGAAGCATGTGCCGATGTTGTCGCCGCATGAAGAACTGCTGGATCTCAGCTTGTGGCAGGCTGCGAAGTCGGGGCTCATGTGGCCCCATTATGACAGTCTTTCTGGTCGTTTGCTGGACGCGGAAGGAATTACCTCTTCACTACTCGAATTCACAGGCCAAAAACTGGAATGTCACGGCGACTTTGACTACGTTCAGAGCTATTTTGCGGCCTTACATCGCCGAGGGAACGGTGCTCAGCGACAGCGGCTGAGCTGGGAACAGGGCGGTGTCAACCTGGTCGCAGAGGTCGCTGCGGAGCAATTCGCTGCCGATCTGTAAAGGACCAGAACCGCGGGGCGGAATCTAGGATGTTCCGCCCCGCAATTCTGGCTATCAGCCTTGACTAAAAACTGTCGCCGCGTCCTAAACGATTATTTATCGTCGGTCGCGTCCTTGAACGCGTCTTTTACGTTCTCGGCTGCTTGCTTTGTTTTGGCAGCCGCTTGGTCCTTCAAGCCTTCAGCCTGAAGTTTCTCGTTGTCAGTAGCCTTTCCGGTTTCTTCTTTGACCTTGCCTGATACTTCTTGCGCTTTGTTCTGAATCTTGTCTCCGAGACCCATCGTGCCCTCCTAACATGGTTGATTCTTTCAACTGCAAGATTCAACATACAGATCTAAAAACCACGGACCCCTGAGGCGGAAAATTGTCTGGAAGAAGTTTGTTAATAGCATGAGAATTTTTGAGTCAATTGCGCACATTTCAGTTAATTGTTATAGGGAAACTTGCTTCGAGTTAATGATATTTGGTCTATGAATAACTCATATTCTCGATGCGCAGGTATCTACCCTATGATTCGCTACTACACGCCATCAGTCGAAAATCGGTGCTTCGTGGAGGCTGGACAAATTCAATCACTACTAATCTTGTGGAAACTATTGAACGTTGGTTGCTGATGCTGGCACGCTGGGTGCGAAAGGAGCCTCCCATGCCTAACAACGACGTGATCACGCAGGATGAGTTGAACACCTATCTCAAGGAATTACCGCACTGGAGAGAACTTCCCGGCGCGATTGCCACCGTTTACCAAACGAGGACGGCCGCCGAAGCCATCGAACTTTTCAGCGATATCGCTGGCGCCGCCGAAATGGACAACCATCACCCCGATGTCGATTGGCGCTACAACCTGATCTTCGTCACCACTAGCTCGCATGATGTTGGCGGCCAGATCACCACGCGAGATATCGCGTTGGCCAGCAAGATTTCCGAGCGCGCCGAGGCGCTGGGAGCCAAGCCTCGCATCGATTTGATCGGCACCGTGGAAATTGGCATCGACACCGGTAATCCCGAGGCCATCGCCTCGCAGTGGGCGGCAGGGCTGGGGTACAAGTTCCTGACGGACGGAAGTCTGGCAGACCCCAACAGGCGCCGACCTGCCATCTGGTTTCAGGAGACGCGGACGCCGAATGACAACCGATTGCACCTTGACGTTTGGTTGCCCGACTCAGAAAGCCAGCCGGTGCTTGCCGAACTTGAAGCTTCGGGAGTCGGAGCCGACGCCGAAAGTGCGCCGGCGTTCACCGTCATTACCGACAGCCAGGGGAACAGGTTCTGCATCTGCACCGAAGCCGGACGTTGGCCCGACGCGGGTTAGTTGTCGTTCGTCGCTTCTGCCGCAACGGGAAAGGCATCCAGTTTAATGAGCGGTCATTGAACTGGGTGCCCTGTCTTTATTTGGCAGTCAACGTCACCTGGTCAATTGTCCAGAACGCAGAGTTGGTTCCGGTGTAATGGAAGGAAAGCTGTGCCCGCTTGGCCTTCTCGGGAATTTCCAGCTCTATGTTCTCGACTCCATTGAAATCTTGAGTGTAGGACCTTGCCAGCACGGGTGCGGTCCCGTCGAAGCTGACGAGTACCTGCGCCGATTGTGGACCGTCGATCTTGTAATTTGAGGCAAATGTCAGCACGGCCTTCTTTGCACCATTGACCTTGTATTTCGGGCTGATCAGCGTTGAATCGAATTGACCGGCCGCATGGGACTTGTCGTCCCACTCGTCGGAATCGGCCACCGCAAAAACATTGCGATTGTGCACGCTGGTCTCACGACCCTGATTGTTGTCGGTATTGCTCCAGAACTCGTCCGTGCTAAATGACCATCCGCTCCACTCGGCAACTCCGCCGGTCGGCATTTTGGAGTTGTCGATGCT
Organism: Glutamicibacter sp.; assembly: GCF_032154645.1. Taxonomy (GTDB): domain Bacteria; phylum Actinomycetota; class Actinomycetes; order Actinomycetales; family Micrococcaceae; genus Glutamicibacter. The sequence goes on from NZ_JALDXV010000001.1 coordinate 219,304, forward strand.
CCAACCGGCAGGAATGTTGGTGGTCCACCCCTTGAGCGCGGTGCCCAGTTTCGTTTCATCGACTGCTGACTTTAGTTCGCTGCGTAGTGCATCAAAGTCATCGGGCTGAATGGAATTGATCGGAAGGCCATCAAGACTCCACCTTGAATCGATGTCAACTGACTGGTGATCGAGCACTGTCGGCGCGATATCAGTGATCTTGACGTCCTTGCGTTCGTTTCCTGCCGGGAACTTTTTGCCGTTGGCAATAACGAAGGTGGCGCGTTCGCGAGGGCTGCTGCCGCCATGCCCGCCGTTCGGGGTATGGCCGTGATCGGCGGTGACAATGACCAGCCAGTCTTCCTTTGCGAACGATTCACGTTCATGTACAGCCTGCAGGATTTGGCCTACCTGCGCGTCTGCGGTGGCGTGGGCCTTGGTGTAAGCCGTCGAATCGCTGCCGCTATTGTGACCAGCGCCGTCGATCTCATCCAGGTGGATGAAGGTGCTGTCTGGGTTTCCGTTCTTGAGGTAGTCCACTGCCTTGGCTGTGGTACCGGCGTCGTTGCCTCCGCTCAGCTTCAGGTCGGCTCCCTGCTTGAAGATGATGTCGGGGATCGGACCCCAGGTGCCAATGACCATCGTCGAGTTCTGTGGTTTCTGGTTCTCGATGCGCGTCAGGTAATCGGGATACTGTTCGTAATTCGGGTTCGTGAAGTTATTGTCCACTGCCTGATGCTTGTCGGGCCAGACGCCGGTAGCAATGCTGGACCATCCGGCTCCTGAAACCGTGGGAGCCATCGGACTCGCGTAAAGGTTTGAGCTGGAAACCATGCCGCCGTCTGCGAGTGCTGAAAGGTTTGGGGTGTTTGACTCATTGATCTGGGACAGCGCGGCGCCATCCAACCCGATGACCAAAGTTTTCTTCTTGGTGCTCCCGGAGGGCAGGCCGTTGTAGTCGGCGGCTGATTTCTTGGGCGCTGCATGAACCGAAAGATTGCTTGTCGCCGGTGCGGTGACGGCTGCGGGCGTAATGACTGCCAGTGCTAGAACGGATGCTGCGATTGACGTCTGCAAGCGCGAGGATGATTTCACGATGTTGCTCCAACTTCTTAGGAAGGGATGCCCATCGAGAACCGACGGGCTAGGACTATGGTGCCTGCTGCCCGAGTGGTAATTTCGGTGTTTCCTGCTCTTGTGTAGACAAGTTCCGAGAGAATTAATCGCTACGCAATTCCGTGTTTGAAGTTCCTGCGCAGTGTTTGCCTGCAGGTTGATTGGAATTTAAAAACTTGTTTGTACCAGTGGGTTATATCAGGAGAGAAATTCCACGAATTTCACCGATTGGCAAAAATCAATCGCAAGGATGACTTCTCTTGTCGGTGGATGCGATTAGACTTGCTATCGCTCTTGACTTGTTGCGCCTTTAAAACGAAGGTCAACGACGGTTGGGAGTCCGATGCTAGCGAGGACTATCCACATGCTTCTAAAGCTGATCCTTAAACATTCAAAACCCTATACGGCATGGATTATTGTCGTGGTCATCCTGCAGCTGGCCACCACCATGGCCACCCTGTATCTGCCAAGCTTGAACGCGAAGATCATCGACGTCGGTGTGGTCACCGCCGACGTCGGATATATCTGGCGCACCGGCGGCCTCATGCTGCTGGTCGCGCTGGTCCAGGTCATTACCGCGGTCGGCGCCGTGTATTTCGGTGCCAAGACCGCCATGAGCGTGGGCCGCGATGTGCGCCAGGCGGTGTTCGAGAAGGTCTCCACCTTCTCCGCCCAGGACGTCAACAAGTTCGGTGCAGCCACCCTGATCACCCGCGGCACCAATGACGTGCAGCAGATCCAGATGCTGACCCTGATGACCCTGAACTTCATGGTCAACGCCCCGATTATGTCCATCGGCGGCGTGATCATGGCCATCCGCGAAGACCCGGGGCTGTCATGGCTGGTCTGGGTCTCCGTACCTGTAGTCCTGCTGGTCGTCGGCCTGATTGTGGTCAAGCTGATGCCGCTGTTCCGCGACATGCAGGTGCGCATCGACGGCATCAACGGCGTGCTGCGCGAACAGATCACCGGCATCCGCGTGGTCCGCGCCTTCGTGCGCGAGGACCACGAAACCGAGCGTTACGCGGATGCGAACGAGAAGCTGACGATCTTGGGCATCAAGGTCGGCAACCTGTTCGTGCTGATGTTCCCCGCCATCACCATGATCCTGCATCTGTCCACCGCGGCGGTGCTGTGGTTCGGCGGTCACCGCGTGGACAACGGCGATGTCGAGGTTGGCGCGCTAACGGCCTTCCTGCAGTACCTGCTGCAGATCCTCATGGCGGTCATGATGGGCACCTTCATGGCGATGATGGTCCCGCGCGCCATGGTCTCTGCTGACCGCATTTCCGAGGTCCTGGACACCGAACCGAGCATGCTCGACGCGGAGGACAGCGACGTTCTGCTGCCGCAGCCGGGCACCGTCGAGTTCCGCAATGTCACCTTCGGCTACCCGGGCGCCGAGGCGCCGGTGCTGTCGAATATCTCCTTCACCGCCAAGCCGGGGCAGACCACGGCGATCATCGGCTCCACGGGTGCCGGCAAGACCACCCTGCTGAACCTGATCCCGAGGCTCTACGACGCCACCGAGGGGGAGATCCTGATCGGCGGGCGGCCGCTGCGCGAGCTGGGACGCGAAACCATTTCGCAGAACATCTCCTCCGTCCCGCAGCGCCCGTACCTGTTCTCCGGAACCATCGCCAGCAACCTGCGCTTCGGCGCGCAGCAGGCCAGCGAGGACGAGCTCTGGGATGCGCTGAAGGTAGCCCAGGCTGCGGACTTCGTCAGCGAACGCGACGGCCAGCTCGACTCAAAGGTCTCGCAGGGCGGCACCAACGTCTCCGGCGGCCAGCGCCAGCGCCTGTGCATCGCCCGCGCGCTGGCTGCCAGGCCGAAGACCTACCTCTTCGACGATTCATTCTCCGCGTTGGATGTGAACACCGATGCCAAGCTGCGTGCAGCCCTGGTGGAGCCGACCAAGGACGCGGCGGTGATCATCGTGGCGCAGCGCGTCTCAACGATCACCAACGCAGACCAGATCCTGGTGCTGGACCACGGCGAGATCGTCGCCCGCGGCACGCACGAGCAGCTGCTGGAAAGCTCGGAGACCTACCAAGAAATCGTGACTTCACAGCTCAGTGCGGAGGAGGTGGCCTAAATGGCAAAAAAACCTGAACAGAACACGGCGCCGGCGCTGGACGCCGAGCTGGCAGACGTCGACGAGTTCGACGCGGCCGCAGGTTCCGACGACTGGAGCGGCGGGGCGCCGGTGCGCAAGGCGCAGCACTTCTGGCCTTCGGCCAAGCGCCTGATCGGACTGATGTCCCCCTACAAGTTGGGCATGGTCGCGGTCTTCGCCTTGATCACCGTGTACGTGGTGCTTTCGGTGGTGGCTCCGCGAATCCTCGGCAAGGCGATGGACGTCATCTTCGCCGGCTATGTGGGTTCGCAGATGCCTGCCGGAGCGCCGGCGGACGTGGTCATTGAGCAGCTGCGCAACTCCGGCCAGGGATCCCTGGCTGACATGCTGACGCGGGTGGACTTCGTGCCGGGAGAAGGCATCAACTTCTCCCTGCTCTCGCAGTACATCCTCATTGTGCTCTCCATGTACTTCATCGCCTCGCTGTTCTCGTGGGCTTCGGGCTGGCTGCTGAACCGCCTGGTGATGCGCGTGGTCTACAAGCTGCGCCAGGATGTGGAAACCAAGCTCAACCGCCTGCCGCTGAACTACTTCGACACCCGTCAGCGCGGCGACCTGCTCTCGCGCGTGACCAACGATGTGGACAACATCCAGAACGCCCTGCAGCAGGCCCTGAGCCAGTTGGTGCAGTCGATCATGACCGTCATCGGCATCGTGATCATGATGTTTGTGGTGTCCTGGCAGATGGCGCTGATCGCCCTGGTCGCGCTGCCGCTGTCAGCGGCCGCCGCGGGCATCATCGGTTCGCGCGCGCAGAAGCTGTTCACCGCCCAGTGGAAGAACACCGGTGCGCTGAACGGCCAGATCGAGGAGTCCTTCTCCGGCCACGAGCTGATGAAGGTCTTCGGCCGCGAAGAGGACATGGTCCAGCGCTTCACCGACCGCAACGAGGAGCTGTACAAGGCAAGCTTCGGTGCACAGTTCGTTTCAGGCATGATCATGCCGGTAATGAACTTCATCTCCTACCTTGCCTACGTGGGCATCGCGGTGGTCGGCGGCCTGCGCGTGGCCTCCGGCGCGATGAGCCTGGGCGACGCCACGGCGTTCATCCAGTACTCGCGCGAGTTCACCCAGCCGCTGGGGCAGATCGCCGGCGTGGCGAATATGCTGCAGTCGGGCGTGGCCTCCGCCGAGCGCACCTTCGAGCTGCTCGATGCAGAGGAACAGGATCCGGAGGATGCCAGCGAGCAGCTTCCGGAGCGCGCCGACGGCCACGTGACCTTCGAGAACGTGAGCTTCTCCTACACCCCGGACAAGCCGCTGATCGAGAACCTCTCCTTCGAGGCGGATCCCGGGCACACCGTGGCCATCGTCGGTCCTACCGGCGCGGGCAAGACCACGCTGGTGAACCTCGTGATGCGCTTCTACGAGCTGAACTCCGGACGCATCACCCTGGACAACGTGGACATCACCAAGATCACCCGCGCAGACCTGCGCTCCAAGGTGGGCATGGTGCTGCAGGATGCGTGGCTGTTCGGAGGCACCATCATGGAGAACATCCGCTACGGACGACTGGACGCCACCGATGAGGAAGTCATCGCCGCGGCCAAGGCCACCTTCGTGGACCGCTTTGTGCGTGCGCTTCCCGACGGCTATGACACCGTCATCGACGAAGAGGGTACGAACGTTTCGGCGGGTGAGAAGCAGCTGATCACGATCGCCCGAGCCTTCGTGGCGAACCCATCGCTGCTGATCCTGGATGAGGCGACCTCATCGGTGGATACGCGTACCGAGCTGTTGGTGCAGCAGGCCATGGCCGCGCTGCGCAGCGACCGCACCAGCTTTGTGATCGCCCACCGCCTCTCAACCATCCGCGATGCCGACACCATCCTGGTGATGGAGGCCGGCAAGATCGTTGAGCAGGGCAACCACGCAGAGCTGCTGAAGACGCAGGGCGCCTACTACCGCCTGTACCAATCGCAGTTCTCCGGTCCGGCAGAAGATGTGGATGCAAATCCTGCCACCGCGGCCATTCCTGCCGCCACCGGTGGAATTCCTGTGGTCTCGGCCCCTGCCCCGGAGGCAGAGGACAAGACCGAGTAATTCGTTGGGGCCTTGATGCTTGGCTTGTGCCGATCATCAAGGCCCCTTTTGCAACAATCCGAATTCCTTACTATCACTTATTCGCTAAGTGATAGTAAGGAATTCTTTTGCTATCACTTGGCTCCCGCGCTATAGGTCATCGATGGCGCTACCTGAAGCAGAAAATGATGCAATGGAGCCATGATGCTTAGACAGCTGGAGTACCTCGTTGCATTGGCCAATGAGCGGCACTTCGCACGTGCCGCCGATGAATGTTCGGTCTCCCAACCTGCATTATCCGAAGGAATCCGCAAGCTTGAAAAGGAACTTGGGACCCCGTTGGTCCGCCGTGGTCATGCGTTTCAAGGGTTGACCGTGGAGGGCGAGGCAGTCCTCAAGTGGGCGCGCAAGCTGCTGAAGGATCAGGAATCGCTCAAGCAGGAAATCTCATCGCTTCAGGGCGGGCTGAGCGGAACCCTGCGCGTTGGAACGGTTCCCGCAGCTTCGTCGACGGTAGCCACCCTCACCGACAGGTTTGCCCGGGTACATCCCGAAGTGAACATCAAGGTGCAGGCCAGCCTGCACTCGGTTGATATCGCTCGTCAGATCAGAAATTACGAGCTCGATGCCGGCCTGATCTATGCGGAGCCTCAGGACCTTGGAGGCTTGCGGGTCTACCGACTTTACGCAGAAGAACATGTGCTGCTGACGACTCCGGGCATGATTGACCCGGATGTTGCAATTGCATGGGAGGAGGCCTTGAAGCTGCCTCTGTGCCTGCTGGATTCTTCGCTGCGTGGGCGCCAGGTGCTTGACGAAAAATTGAAACAGTCGGGAATGAAGGTTTCGCCGCGCATTGAATGTGATTCCATCGTGACCTTGCTGGCGCATGTGTCCACTGGACACTGGGCAAGCATCGTGCCGCAGCAGTGGTTGCCGCCCTTGGGGGAGCTTCCTGGAATCGTCATCACGAAGCTGGACGCGCCGGAAGTGACCTCGCAAATTTCGCTCGTCATGGAAGACAGCGCTCCCTTAACACTGATGTCACAGGCATTAACAAAAATTATTCTTGAGACGTTTCCGCAATCCGAAATTACGTTCAGTAGGCATGATAACCAATAGTTATTGAGCTATTGCTTGTAATTGTTGGACGTAATCAAACAACTTCCTCGACCCTAGTAACAGGCCCGCATTCGCCAATGAATGAGCGGTGCCGATGTATGCCGGGGAGAGAATCGTGGAAATAAGAAGTGCATTACTGCCAAGCGGCCCAAGGGGTGGACACTCGCAGCCAAGCGCCGCGTCGAACCGGAACGCGTTCTGATGACCAGCGGACATTCGCCCATGCCTGCAGCTGGACCCACGTTCAAGACACGATTGGGTTCGCTGGCTGACTGGCAGCACTTCATCATTTCCCACAGCCCTGAAGTTCGGCCTGCGCTGAGAGTTGGAATGGGACTCGCCATCCCGGGAATGCTACTGCTACTCATGGGGCGCACCGACCTCATGGCCTATGCGGTCTTCGGATCGGTGGTAGGCATGTATGGGCGCAACCCGCACCGGCTGCTGCGCCTGAAGAACCAGGTGTTGGCCGCAGCTATGATGCTTGGAGCCGGAACCTGCGGCATCATTGTCGCCCCGTTTGGCCTGCAGGGGTGGCCGCTTCTTGCCGGAGGAATGTTCTGGGCCGGCTTCAGTTCCATCATTGCCGACCGCTACGGGCTCAAGCCCGGCGGCGCGTTCTTCCCACTCTTCGCCTTCGGCGCCCTGGGCACCCTGCCGGTGGGAGAGGGGCCGGCAGTGGACGGGTTGGCGGCCTTCGTCGCCACCGCGCTGTTCAGCATCCTGCTTGGACAGTTGGCCCGTTTTGGGCCTGCCGCAGAGCATGGCATCGAAACGGTAGCCTTCCCCTGGCCGAACGTTCTGCGTCGTGCCGGTACCTATATGGTGGTTGTCTTTCTGGCGGGCGCCATTGGCATCCTGCTTCAGGTGGAGCATCTGCAGTGGACCATGGCGGGAGCCGCCGTTCCCCTGGCTGCAGGCAATGCGCGCGGAAGGCTGCGTCGAGGCGTGCACCGCATCGCCGGAACGCTGGTCGGCATCGGCGTGCTGTTGGGCATTTACTATCTACAGCCAAGCGATATGGTTCTCGGGTTTCTGATCATCCTGCTGATGTTCCCAACCGAGGCGTACATGGTGCGCAACTACGGTCTGGCGCTCAGCTTCTTCACGCCGTTGATTATCGTGATGCTGCAGCAGGCGAATCCAGCGATCGGTGCGCAACTGATCTGGGATTGTGCCATGGGCAACCTGCTCGGTGTAGTGGTGGGCATCGCGGCCGCCGCCATTTTCGACCGCCGTCCGCGAACCCAATATGCCGGCGGGGCCGTCGGCTGATCCATTGCCAACGCGGGGGCCACTGCATATTGTGGAACTCTACATAGGACGACGAATGATTCTAGAACTAAAACGTTCAGATAGAAGTAAGAATTCGTACGTCTAAACGTGGCCTTGTGAGTACGTTGGCCAAGAATAATCGGCACAGAACAGGGGAAATATTACTTCGAATTAGTTTCATGAGTTATTTTATGGTGAGTTTCACTCTAATTTTCGCCCCTAGGTAGACAAAATGGGCCATGGCTAGAGAATAATAAGTACGTGCACTCGCTCAAAACCTTGAGGAAAGGAAACGCAGCATGTCAGACACCGCGGCACCGTCAACCGGTGCAAAACTCTCAGCAGAATTCTTAGGAACTTTCGTTCTTGTCTTCGGAGGCTGTGGCGCAGCAATCTTCGCCGCCCAGGTCCTCGCCGATGGACCGATCAACATGGGCATCGGATTCCTCGGCGTTGCGCTTGCCTTCGGTCTAACCGTGCTGGTCATGGCCTACGCAGTGGGACACATCTCCGGCGGCCACTTCAACCCAGCTGTCACCGTGGGTACAGCTATCGCAGGCCGCACCCCATGGAAGGACGTTCCTGCCTACATCATCACCCAGATCATTGCAGCCTCGGCTGCCGGCGCGGTGCTGTTCGTGATTGCCAGCGGCAAGGACGGGTTCAACGCGGTTGAGTCCGGCTTTGCGAGCAACGGCTACGGCGACCGTTCCCCTGATGGCTACTCCCTGCTGGCAGGTCTGGTCGCTGAAATCGTCTTGACCGCGATCTTCCTCTACGTCATTCTTGGCACCACCGACCGCCGTGCGCCAAAGGGCTTTGCCCCGCTGGGTATAGGTCTGTCACTGACCCTGATTCACCTGGTCTGCATCCCGATCACCAACACCTCCGTCAACCCAGCTCGTTCGCTGGGCGTTGCATGGTTCGCAGGTCCAGAAGCACTGGGCCAGGTATGGCTGTTCCTTGTGGCTCCGATCATCGGCGCCGCCATCGCAGGCTCCACCTACAAGCTCCTGTTCCCAGATGTGGTGACCGAGCGCGTAGCAGCATAAGCACCTTACAGCCGCGCACCGCGCAGCTAGATCAAGCAAGCCTCGGACCTGTCGGCAACGACAGGTCCGAGGCTTGCTTGTTGTTGAATATAGCCAGGCTAAGCGTGGACTGGGGAAACGAACAGGCAAGCCAGCTAGGCTAGAAGCATGCATCAGCCGCCGCCATACCCGAATTACTACCAGCCGGCTCCGCGGCGCAAACAACGAGTCTTCGATGCGGGCAGGTTCACCCGCGGAGATCTGCTGACGGTCATCGCCTATATCCTGTTCTTCATACTTGGCGGAGCTTCGCTGATCGGGCTGATCCCCGGCTATATGCAAGCCTTCGCCACCGCAGAACAGGCGTTGTTCGGAATCAACCTGATCCTGTACGTCACCTTCTTCATCCTGGCGATGATCCAATGCGGCCCCCAGTTCTTCGAGTCCTTCAAAACCATGCGCTACCACCCGGTGGCGAAGTGGCTCATGCTTCCCGGCGGCTGGTTCCTGACCATCATGTCCACGGGACTGATCTCGGCGCTGCTGGGCCAACTGCAGACCAGCGAAAATCAGCAGGCGCTGGAAGGCATGTCGCACGCGGTGCCGCTGCCAGTCATGCTGGTGGTCACGGCGCTCTTCGGGCCCTTTGTCGAGGAATACTTCTTCCGGCACCTGCTGATCGGAAAACTCTCCCGCAAGCTCAACGTCTGGGTCTGCGCAGCAATCTCGGTGGTGCTGTTCATGAGCATCCACTTCGTGGGGGCGGGCGTGGGCAACTGGACCGAGGTGGTTCCCTACGTAATGCTGGGCATCATGATGTCCGTGGCCTACATCCTCTCGGGCAAGTCGATGGCCTATTCCTACATGCTGCACGTCATCAACAACACCGTGGCGCTGCTGATGGTCTACCTGGTGTACCCGCTGCTTCCATCCCAAGGCATCTAACCCGTGCCTTTCACCGGACACGAACCTCACACCCCCGCCTACAGGGGCATGCTGTGGGCACTGTTTGCCGGTGGCGTGGCGACCTTTTCCCAGCTCTACGCGGTGCAGGGCCTGCTGCCGGTCATTGCGCAGAACTTCGGGGTCTCCTCCTCCGACGCGGCGCTGACGGTGTCGGCGGCGACCTTCGGGCTGGCGCTGGCGGTCACTCCGTGGGCCATCGTCTCCGATGGGATCGGGCGGCGGCGGGTCATCAGCATCGCGCTGGTTTCCTCGGTCGTGCTCGGCCTGCTGTGTGCACTTGCCCCGAGCTTTCAGATGCTGGTGGCGCTGAGGTTTCTTGAAGGGCTGGCGCTGGCGGGCGTTCCAGGCAGTGCCTTGGCGTTTCTGGCAGATGAGGTCAGTGCGCGGGCCGTGGCGGTAGCCAGCGGAACGTATATCTCAGGCACCACCCTGGGTGGATTAGCTGGACGCCTGGTGGCAAGTTTCGTCGGGGAACCCGCAGGGTGGCGCTGGGGCGTCGCGGCGGTCAGCCTCATGGCCGCCTGCGCTGCGGTGTTCTTCCTGGTCAAGGCTCCCCGGGCGCAGGGCTTCACACCGATTCGGAACCGCAGCCTTGGCTCGATTGCAGGGAAGTTCGCTCAGGCATTCCGCGGCAAGACGGTTCTGGTGTACGCCCAGGGTTTTCTGCTCATGGGTGGATTCGTCGCGGTGTACAACTACTTGGCATTCAGGCTCGAAGCCCCGCCTTTTCTGATTCCTACCTCCTGGGCCGCGCTCGTGTTCTTGGCCTATTTGTCGGGGACCTACACCTCGGTGGCCAGCGGGCGTTTGGTGGCGAAGCTCGGGAGGATGAATACGCTGCGGTTAAGCATCCTTGTCAGCTTTGCCGGACTCCTGCTGACCCTGAGCAGCAATTTGCTGCTGATCATTTGCGGACTATTGATCTTCACCGCCGGGTTCTTTGCCGCGCATGCCGTGGCCAGCGGCTGGGTGCCGGTGCTGGCGGTTGATGCGAGAGCGCAGGCGGCAAGCTTGTACAACCTCTTCTACTACGTAGGTTCCTCAGTGCTGGGGTGGCTGATCGGCATTCCGTTCATGAACAACGGCTGGTCTATGGTCGTTCTCTGCGTTGCAGGGCTGCAGGTTATTGCCTTGGTCCTCGCTTCGTTCTTGAGTCCAAAAAACGCTAAATAGCCATTTCAACATCAATATTCCGCATAGGGAATATTTAGGTGAGGGCGTCGAATTCACCCGAAACCCAACGGGCATAGCGTTCCGCCGAAAACTGCACCACCTGCTGGGCATCGCTGGGGACGACACCGGAGAAATTGTTGTACAAACGATCAAAGGTCCAGCCGCCAACCTGGGCGGCGATCCGACGGACTACCGCGGCCGAGAGCGGAATGCGATTGGGGTAGCTGCGCAGGAAGGTGACATTGCCGTCCGCCACGGGGAAGATCGCATCGCCTGCCAATAGGACTCCCCGCCCTTCGGCTCCCTTGTCCCACACCGCGACGGTGCTCCCTCGGAAGTGGCCTCCCACCTGATGCAGCCAGATTCCTTCGGTGATTTCAAAGGGCTCGTCCCACTGCACGATGGCATCGGATGAATACTGCACCCACTGGAGGTCTTTGCTGGCAATGAAGACCGGCGCACCGTCGAAGGCACGGCTGTATTGCTGCTGCACCCCGTACATGTGCGGATGGCTGGCAACGATGCCCAACAGCGGACCGCGTTCGCGGATGTAGTCCACGGCGGAGTCAGTGATGATTCCGGGAACGTCGAAGAGCAGGCACCCGGCCGCGGTTTCAACCAGCAGCGCGCTTTGCCCGATGCCGATCTCATGGCAGGTCAGCGCAGTCAGCCCCGGCTCCAGGTGGGTGAACTCCAGTGTGTGCCCGGCGGCCACCAGCTCTTCGGTGCTCACCCAGCGCTGGGTTCCACCCGGAATGTACTGGCGTTCGTCGGCGCAGATCGGGCAAAGGCCGGTGGGGCGTTGACCCGGAGGAAATTCCACTGCGCACCCGGCGCACTGCCAATGCACGATTTCAGGCACCGCTGCTGACTGATCGGCCATGTCGTCCTTCCGGCAGGCGGGGGTTGAGGGGTGAAAACCTGCGCATGGCCCGATCCTAGTTGCTGAACCGCAGGCGTGGAAGAGTCGATCGCTGAACATCCATGAGGTTGGATCCCATCCAGCGAGATGAAATGGTGTTCGACTTTCCAGCTTCGTAGAGTTAACTGCGTGACTTCATCAACGCCCGCCGCATCTACCCGCAGTATCCCACGCCAAATCCTTGCCCTGGCCATCCCGGCGCTGGGCTCATTGATTGCCGAACCGCTCTTCCTGATCGCCGATTCGGCGATCGTCGGGCACCTGGGAGTCGCCGAACTGGCAGGTGCCGCGCTGGGCACCACGGTGCTGCAGACCGCGGTGGGCCTGATGATTTTCTTGGCCTATGCCACCACCCCTGCGGTAGCCCGAGCCTTGGGCGCTGGCCAACCGGGCAAGGCCATGGCTGCAGGGCGCGACGGCATGTGGTTCGCCGTCGTGTTGGGCATTGTTTTGACCGTTCTGGGCTATTTCACCGCAGAGTCGCTGGTGGCTGCCATGGGCGGTGAAGGCGACACCGCAAGGTTCGCCGTGGACTACATCCACTACTCGCTGCCCGGCTTGACTGCCATGCTGCTGGTGCTTGCAGCCACCGGCGTGCTGCGCGGCATGCACGATACCAAGACGCCGCTCGTAGTTGCCACCGCAGGCTTCGGTTTGAACATCGTACTGAATTTTGCGCTCGTGTACGGGCTGAATATGTCGGTCGCCGGCGCGGCGTTGGGTACGTCGATCGCCCAGTGGATCATGGCCCTCGTGTACCTGTGGTTGATCCTGCCGCGGATCGTTAAACAGCACGTGTCGATCGCACCGAGCTGGTCAGGGTTTATCTCCACCGGGCAGGTCGGGTCTTGGCTGATGCTGCGCAACCTGAGCATGCGTGCAGCGTTGCTGCTGACAGTCGTGGTGGCAACCAATGCAGGCGAACTGACCTTGGCGGCGCACCAGCTGGTCTTCACGATCTTCTCCTTCCTTGCCTTTGCGCTGGATGCGCTGGCCATTGCCGCTCAGGCAATGATCGGCAAGGAACTGGGCAAGGGGGATGCAGAGCAGGTTCGAAAACTCACCGCAATCATGAACCGTTGGGGTGTCTACTTCGGCATTGCCACCGGGCTGTTCCTGCTGGCCACCGCCTGGGTCTTCCCGATGATCTTCACTACCGACGAGCAGATTAGGGCCCTGACCACCTCGGGGCTGTGGATACTTGCGCTGTCCCAGCCGTTGTGTGGATTGGTCTTCGTTCTTGATGGCGTGCTCATCGGTGCAGGAGATGCCCGCTACCTGGGCCTGGTGAGCGTGCTGAACCTCGCCGTCTATGCGCCGATGCTGTGGGCGGTGCAGGAGTTCACGCACGATCCGCAGACTTCGCTGCTGTGGATCTGGGTGTCCTTCGCCCTTGGCTACATGGCCATGCGTGGACTGACCCTTTACCTGCGCGCCCGCCGCACCGCGTGGATGCGATTAGGCGTCTAGTCCAGTTGTGTTCTCGAACGGTCCGTCAACCATAAAACTGATTTCAAGATGAATCTTAGTAATTGCATCAACCGAAAAGATGTAAACCTATAATCTGATCATGGACATCACCCTGACACAGTTGCGCTATTTCAGCGAAGCCGCCTCGCGTTTATCGATGACTGCAGCCGCCGAGCGGCTCAATGTCGCCCAGTCGGCGGTTTCGAGTGCTGTGGCGCAGCTGGAGAAGCAAATAGGATCCCAGCTTTTTATCCGTCAACGGTCCAAGGGCCTTCTTCTGACCCAGTCTGGCGAGCTGTTCCTTAAAGATGCCAATTCGGTCTTGGCTCATTTAGAAGAAATTGTTGAAAATGCGCGTGGAGATCAGACGAGCTTGTCAGGGCTGGTTCGATTAGCGTGTTTCTCGACGCTGGCGCCCTTCCACATCCCTGACCTTGTCAATCGACTCAAGGCTGAGCATCCTGACCTGACCTTGGAGGTATTGGAAGCTGATGCGGAGGGTTGCGCACAAGCCTTGGGTGAAGGACGAGTGGATTTGGCACTGTGCTACGACCTTGGTTTGTCGGAAAATATCGCTACCAGCTCCGTGAGAACATCGCGCCCATACCTCGCGCTGCCCCCAAGTCACCGCTTGGCCAGGGAGAAAAGCGTGGAGCTGCAACAGCTGGCGGCTGATCCTTTCATTCTGCTGAATATGCCGCATAGCCGTGAGCTAATGCTGTCAATTTTGACCAATGCCGGTATTGAACCCAAGATCCGCTTCCAGTCGGCGAGCTATGAAACGGTACGCACCTTCGTTGCCCATGATCACGGGTACGCCATTTTGCATCAGCGACCAGCGCATCCTTATACCTACGATGGCAGCAGTGTAGCGATCGTAGAGATCGCAGACAAAGTTCCAGAGCTACAGACGGTGCTTGCTTATTTGGGATCGCAGCGTCCTACCGGACGCATGCGGGCGGTAGCCGCGGCGGTACATGCGCAGGTTGCCGAGCAGTCACAGATGCCGATGCAGCATTAGCCGTTCAGAATCGGATTCGCCACGAGTCAATGATTCGCTTAATAAGATGGCGTTGGTTCGAAGCCGTAAGGCTGTGGGGCTCAAGCATCGAGGTGATGTGCAGACCAACCATGACATTGATCAACTCACTGCAGCAGCTGTCGACAGAAAGACTGGAAGAAACTTCTCCTGCAGATTTAGCTTCTGCTAGGCACTGGATGATCTGCCGATTCCAGCGGTCAAGCGCCGAAGCGCCAATTCGCCGAAGTTGTTCATCGGTTTGGGCACGTTGCCAGAATGCAACGGCGACCTTAGCTTCTAGGACCGTCAATTCTTCGGCGGGAATGATTTCCAGACACATCGCCAACAGTGCTTCGAGGCTGCTGCGGCTTTCCAGCGCTTGATCGATACGTTCATTGGTACGCCGGCAGATCAGTTCGTAGGCCGCCACCAGCAGTTCACGCTTGTTAGCGAAATAGTGAGCGATGATCCCGGGGGTGGCGTAGCCGCACTCTGCAGAAATGTCCCGCATCGTAGCGTTCTCGATACCCTTGGTTGCGATGATATTCCAGGTGGTTTCGATGATGGCAACGCGTCGTTCTTCGTGGTCAACCAGTCGTGGCATAGGTTCTGAAGCTTTCCGCTGTGAGGGCCGAATAATGGGGCGACATGAGTTTGGTGGTGGGTACCTGTAGATACCCACCACCAAACTATCTTTTCACGGGGCCGCTGCTAGCCGCAGTGATGCTCACCGGAAGGTTTTTCGGCGGAGCAGTGCGAAGCGGCTGACGAAGGAAGGTTCAGGATTGGGTTCTCATCGAAGAAGCCGTGCGGACGCAGTGCGAAGCCCACCACGTCAACAGGCATGATCGGGAAGTCTTCGGGGCGAGGGAAGTGGGTTAGGCCAAAGGAGTGCCAGAGTACGATGTCTTCGCCGTCGATGTTGCGGTCCGCCGTGACGAAGGCCGGTAGGCCAGCCCCGCCGGGGTTGCGGTTAACCAGATCGCCCGCGGCATACAGCTCGCCTTCGGCAAAGCGGGTGACCCACAGATCGTGACGGGTGAAGGCGGCACGGGCGGCAATTGATGAATCATCGGCCATCGCTAGGGTTGGCTGGTTCTGTGGGTATAGCGTGTAGCCCACCGGGGTGCCCAGCTGATTCAGCGAATTTGGGTTGCTGACGTGCCACAGCCGACCGGTGGCAGCATTTGCGTCACGGACGCCTTCGCGCTCGGTCTTCAAAAGCTTGCGGCTTTGGGTAAAGGCGTTGCCCAGCGGGTTGGTGGTGGACTTCGGCAGTCGCACGATGTCCAGCTCTTCGACCGAGTTGGTCTCACCGTCGATCATCATGTCCAGGCGCGCACCGAACAGGTGCTGATGGTAGGGCGCCGCCAGGCCAGGTGCGACCTCCGAGGCGTATTCATAGCCCTTGTACGGCAGCGCCGCAGTGAAAACGATTCCGGTGGCCTTGGCCTCGAATTCGATGGTGCCGTCTAGGTACAGGTACCAATAGAAGCCATAGTCGTAGTTGCCTACGGTGGTGAAGAAGGAAACCACCAGTCGGCGGTTGCGGCGGACCTCGTTGGAGTTGGCCCACTCGTCGGTGTGCTTCCACGCAATGCCGGTGTCTTCTTCGTGAATGCAGATGCCGTTTTCGATGACTCGTGGGTTGCCGAAGTCGTCGGCAACCACTGGGGACATGTAGTAGATTTCGCCGAGGCAATCGCATCCGAGCTTCAGTGAGTTCGCGTCACGGCCTACCAAGTATTCGCCTGTGTCGAAGTAGTTCTGCCAGTTGCGGTATGGGGCGGGGTCACCGTAGGGGACCACCATTTCCGAGATGGATGCGCGGTGGATCAGCGAACGGCGCGTGCCGCCCGAGGTGTGGTGGATTTGGTAGAGGACCAGACCTTCGCGGGCGTCGAAGCCAATGCGCAGGTCCCAGCCGAGCCAAGAGAGGTGGTTGCCGTCAACGGTGAAGCTGGCACCTTCTGGCTGAGTGATTTCAATCGGCTTGATGTCTGTACGCAGTTCGCCGTGGACCGCTGGATCGGTGTAGTTGCCATTGACATCCGGAATCGCGACCGGGCCGTCGTCGATCAGGCGATCGACGCGGCGCTTTTCTAAGTCGACGAATGCTACGAGGCGGTCGATAGGGTGCGCCCAAGCGTGATCCTCAGGACTGTACTGGACGAAGCCCAGGCCGCGCAGCAGGCGCTTGCCTTCTTCATTTTCGTAGTCGAAGACACCGGCAGACAGCGGTGCCACGCGAACCTGATCGGTAGACAGTCCGCGGCTTTCCAACGCCTTGATCCAGCCTTCATCCTTGGCGAGGATCTCCTCGACGATTTCAAACTCTTCGAGCAGAACGGGAACCTGCCCGTCGGTTTTCGGGTTGATGACTTCCTGCGATTCGATGGCTCCAGAGGTCAGGGACAAGGTGATATCCAATGACTTCGGGATCGTCGGGTCATAGAGCATGACACGCACCTTGCGTTCGATCTCAACCAGAGTCGCAGAGTAGAGATCCTTCTTCAGTGGATCTAGCAGGCCCAGATAGGCAAAGCGAGTGTTCTTGGAAACCAGACCGGCACTATCAAGCAGCTGGCGCGCACGAACGATTTCTTCGGAGGTGATCTGTTCCAGGGGGTGGGACGTGCCCACTGCTGTTGCCGATGTTTGAAGTGTCATTGGGGTCTCTCACAATCTTTGATGGAACGCTTGTTCAAAAATAATAGTTTGATTGTGGCAGAAGTTGCAGCCCTTAGTAAAGGGCGTGCCGGAGAAAAATTTGGCCACACCAAACGAGGGGCGCCGCACTGCGGTCGGCAATCGTGGAGAACTTCGCCCTTTCGGCAAACTTCATGTTAGATGGCGATCCCTGTCGGGACCGCCAGTGCGAAGTGTTGTGCCTAGTTGTGGCGCCCATTTAGGGGTGCGATTGGAGTGGTTGGCGGGGGTTGATGCCTCTTGGGTTGGTTTGATTCACAGATTTCTGCATCTGCAAAATCGTTGAATACTATCAATTTATATTTATTTACTCGATACTAGTGCGCCCTTAGTCTTATTTAGTGTGACGGGGAGCACCAGCAGTATCGAGGTAGATTGCCTCTGCAATAAGTGTTGGACTTCCTGCCCGCGATCATCCTAGGAAAATGCAGAAAAGCCGGGCTCCTGAAAACACGAGGACGTGGCGTTAAATGGACAAGGCGAGGGAGTAGTCGTGCGAGAGGTATCCTCAACGCAGTTTGCCAAAGAGCAAACGAAACACTTACAGAAAAGTCTGGGGCGGATGGATATCCTGCTGCTAGTCGTGGCAGCTGTGGTTTCCATCGAGGTCCTGGGGGAGGTCTCGGGCTTCGGCGCCGAGACCTTTACATGGACTTTTGTTCTGGCGCTGACCTTCATGATCCCCTATGGCTTGATCTTCGCTGAAACGGGAGGTGCATTTACCGAAGAAGGCGGCGTTTATGTGTGGACCCGCATGGCCTTTGGGCGCGTTACTGCGGCTATTGCGGCATTGCTGACTTGGGTGACGCAGCCCGTGTGGGTAGGCGGAGCCATGGCCTTCGTGGCCGTTGAAACTTGGTCGGCCTACGTCAGCCCGATCGAGGCTGGTTCGGTGTGGGACTACATCTTCAAGCTCGGGTTTATCTGGATTACGGTATCCTCGGCGATTATCAGCCTGAAGCATGGCAAATGGCTCCCATCTCTGGGTGCCATCTGTAAACTGGGCTTCCTGATCTTCTTCCTCGCGGTCACCATGATCTATGGGTTCATGCATGGATTCAACGGACTGACGCTGGGGGACTTCACTCCTAGCCTGGGAGGCTTCCTCGGACTGACCCCGCTGCTGTTATTCTCCTTCCTCGGATTTGAATCCGGAAACAGTGCTGCAGGTGAAATGAAGAACCCGGCCAAGGATGTTCCCGTATCCATTGCCCGCACCTCTCTGCTGGCCGCTGGCAGCTACTTGCTTCCGGTTCTGGCAATCCTGCTGGTCGTGCCATTGGACCAGATCACCGGTATCGGCGGATTGTTCGGTGCCGTTGAGCAGGTCTTCTCGATCTTCGGTTCTGCCGCCCCGGTCATGCTTGCCATTGCCGCGATAGTGTTCTGCTTCGTTTTGGTTTCGCAAGGCGGTGCCTGGATGATCATCTCCGACCGCATGCAGGCGATGGCGGCGGCAGATGGTTCGTTCTTCGGCGGTTTCTTCGGCCGCTTCCACCCGACGTTGGGAACCCCGATGCGAGTCAATACGCTCTCCGGCGTTGTGGCTACTGTCTTCATGCTCGTGGCGATGCAGCTCAGCGGCTCCAACGGATCCATCTTCGGGGTGGTGTTGACGATTTCCATCTCAACCTTCTTGCTCAGCTACCTGATTGCCATTCCAGCTGTGGTGCGTCTGCGCACCAAATTCCCGGACGTACCGCGCCCCTTCCGAGTTCCAGTATCGAACGCCGGATTCAAGATTCTGGGCGGAATCTGTTTCGGCTGGATTGTCCTGGGGTCGTGGGTGGCGGTCTTCCCGGGAACCCTGGAATACGTCTTCGGGGTCGAATATAGCTTTGAAGATACCTGGGGCGTTACCCAGGGCGAATTCGAGTTCTTCGCGCTCGGAACACTTGCCGTCATCCTCGCGCTTGGCGTGGTCGGCTATATCCGAGGCCGCCGCGTGCGCAGTGGCCAGATCCTCGATCAGGGTTTAGAGCGGCTCGCCGCCAAGGCAGATGATGAAGTTCAGAGGGCAGTTCCCGAGGTTCAGGCATGAGTAGCGTCGGAATCGCTCTGGCCGCTCGCTGGGCCCTGCCCATGATGGCGCTGATCTCCAGTGCCGCGCACATCTGGCTGGCAGCCGAATCTTCTGGGGCTATGGCCGTGGTGATGCTGATCAGCGGGCTGCTTTGCCTTGGCTGCGCGGGTCATGCAATATTCAGCCGGCATCAGGTCAAGAGTCAAAGCATGACGCTGCTTTTGATGAGCGCTGCAGGAGCCCTGCTGCATATGGGATTGATTACCGCTCACTATGCCGCCGGTAGGCATAGCCATGGAGCCGAACCCCAGGCCGCCTCGGCATCGGGTCATATGCTGCAGATGCTGGGGTTGGTCGGGTATGAACTGCTTCTGGTATTCCTTGCCGCCGTGGTGGTTCGGGTACTCTCGGCGCGTCCTGCCCAGGCGCCGGAAGCGCCAGCGGCGCTGCGACCCGTGTTTGCTGAAATGGAGATTTCTCTTAAGCCCGCGGCGTTTGTTGCCGGGCGAATCTGAATTCTGGAGATCTATTGGTTCTTGCCTGCGGGTCAGCTTCTTTCTGAAGCTGACCCGCAGGCTTTTATTTTGAACGTTCGGTCAGTCGCTCTCTGAATACTCTTGACGCGCAGATGTAGGAGGGGGGTGATCGAATATTATGCCGACGCGAGCATTTAGCGCAGAAATCCAGCACCAATGACATCGGTTCGACATCAGACTGCGCGTTCCGGGCAGATGATCCTTTCATCTGTTTTTTAGATGCAATGAACCTCAAAGAACTTCTTTACAGATGTGATTGGTATCGGCAATTCTAGAACTAATGAACCGCTGAAGCGGAAGAAACCGGACGGAGAAAGAGCATGGAAAATATCAAAACCGAGGTGTTAGTGGTCGGGGCCGGACAGGCAGGCATCGCAATGAGCGAGCACTTGGGGGACCGCGGCATCAAGCATCTGGTGCTCGAACGCGACCGCATCGCCGAACGCTGGCGCACCGGCCGCTGGGATTCTCTGGTGGCCAACGGCCCGGCATGGCATGATCGTTTCCCGAGCCTTGAATTCAGCAGCGTCGCCGACGAGGAATTCGCCAGCAAGGATCAGGTTGCCGACTACTTCGAGGAATACGTCGCCAAGCTGGAAGCACCGGTTCGCACCGGAGTTGAGGTCACCAAGGTCACCCGCAATGTGAGCCGTCCGGGCTTCACCGTGGAAACCAGCGAGGGAACCATCGAGGCGAACTACGTCGTCGCGGCAACCGGACCCTTCCAGAAGCCGGTCATACCGCAAATTGTTCCCGATACTGCTGCCGTGCAGCAGATCCACTCAAGTTCCTACCACAACCCGAAGCAGCTGCCGGAAGGCAACGTGCTGGTCGTGGGGGCAGGCTCCTCTGGAGTGCAGATCGCCGACGAGCTGCGAGGTTCCGGACGCCAGGTCTACCTTGCGGTGGGACCGCATGACCGCCCGCCACGGCGCTACCGCGGCCAGGATTTCGTCTGGTGGCTCGGCGTGCTGAACAAGTGGGAGATGTCGGCTCCGCCGCAGGGCGCCGAGCACGTCACTATCGCGGTCTCAGGGGCGAAGGGGGGACACACGGTGAATTTCCGCACCCTAGCCCACAACGGCATCACATTGGTCGGCCGTGCCTCCAGCTACAAGGACGGCGTGCTGGGCTTCGACGCTGATCTGGCGAACAATGTGGCCCGCGGAGATGCGAACTACCTCTCGGTGCTCGACGAGGCGGATGCCTATATCGAGGCCAACGGCCTGGACTTCCCACTGGAGCCAGAAGCCCGCGAACTGGGGGAGCTGCCTGAGTGCATCGCCAACCCGTTACTGGAACTCGACCTTGAAGCAGCCGGGGTGACAACCATCATCTGGGCTACCGGATTCTCGGTGGACTACGGCTGGTTGGAGGCAGACACCTTTGACGAGCGGGGGCGCCCCAAGCACCAGAAGGGGGTCTCCGAGGAGCCCGGCGTCTACTTCCTGGGCCTGCCATGGCAGTCGCGCCGCGGTTCCAGCTTCATCTGGGGTGTCTGGCACGATGCCCGGTACATTGCCGACCAGATCATGATCCAGCGCGGCTACGCAGCCCACCCGCCGATCACGAGCAGCGCGCAGCTCTCTTCAGCAGCAGCCAGCTAATCGCACCCCACAGATCTCGAAGGACACCAAGACATGAAGCACACCCGCATCCGCACCTTTAACACCAAGGAAACCTACCCGGAGCAGAACCTGGACAATGACCTCTGCCAGGCGGTCGTTGCCAACGGCGTGGTCTACCTGCGCGGCCAGATCGGCCAGGACCTGGACACCCGCGAGTCGGTAGGCATCGGGGACGTCGAGGCACAGACCGAAAAGGCCATGGCAAACATCGACATGCTGCTCAAGGAGGCAGGCTCCAGCCTGGAGGACATCGTCAAAGTCACCGTCTACATCATCGACCCGCGCTACCGCGAGACCGTGTACCGCACCATGGGCAAATGGCTCAAGGGCGTCTTCCCGGTATCCACCGGCATCGTGGTGCAGGCCTTGGCTCGCCCGGAATGGCTTGTCGAAATCGACGCCACCGCCGTGATCTCACAGTAGCTGACCAACTTTCTAGGAGTAAGTTCTCATGACCTTCAGCGTGATTGGAACCGACGGCAACGGCCGCTTTGGCCTGGCTGTCTCTTCATCTTCCCCGGCCGTCGCGGCGCGTTGCACCCACCTGCGCGACGCGGTGGGAGCAGTCAGCTCGCAGAACATCACCGATCCTCGCCTAGGCACCCGCATCCTGGATTTGATGGAATCCGGGGCCGACGCCCAGCAGGCGCTGGATGCGGCGCTCGTGGACTACCCGGACGCCGCCTTCCGACAGATCACCGTGCTGGATGCGCAGTCCAATACAGCCGTCTTCCACGGAGCCCAAACCCTGGGAATTCACGGGGCAGGCGCCGCGGAGCACTGCATCGCGGCCGGCAACATGCTGGCTAACGAGGGCGTGCCGCAGGCGGTGGCCGACGGGTTCGCGGCGGCGAAGGGCGCGCTGGAAGTCAAGCTGCTGGCGGCATTGCAGGCCGGCGTCGACGCCGGCGGCGAAGCGGGGCCGGTGCATTCTGCGGGGCTGGCAGTGGTCTCCGGGCACGGTTGGCGCGACTCCGACCTGCGCGTGGACTGGCACGAGGATCCGATCAATGAACTGGCCCGGGTGCTGGAGATTTGGATGCCGCAGCGCGACGCCTATGTGGTGCGCGCGCTGGATCCCGCAACCTCCGAAGGCTATGGGGTGCCCGGCGATGCACGCTAACGAACTGACGCACCTGCCGGCCCTGCACCGGCAGGCGGCAACGGTGGTTGCCCAGCGCCTTGACGAATTGGTTTCCTTCTCCGAACTACTGCATGCCAATCCGGAACTCGGTTGGGACGAGCACCGGGCCGCCGAATGGACCGCTCAGCTGTTGGAATGCTCAGGATTCACTGTGGAACGCGGCTACCTCGGCTTCCCCACGGCGATCCGCGCGGTCTACGGAACGGGGGCCAAGCGCGTGGGGCTCATGGCCGAATATGATGCACTTCCCGGACTGGGCCATGCCTGCGGTCACAACATCATCTCCGCCACCTCGGTGGGTGCAGCCTTGGCTCTGGCCGAGGTGGCCGATGCCGCGGGGCTGAGCGTGGAACTCTACGGTACTCCTGCCGAGGAAGGAGGGGGCGGCAAGATCGAGATGCTCAAGCGCGGCGCGTTCGCCGGCCTCGACCTGGCGATGATGGCCCACCCAGGTCCGGTGGACTCCGCGGAGGCAAACCCCTACGCGGTGGCCCACCACCACATCGAGTATCGGGGTCATTCGGCCCATGCGGCCGCCTACCCGGAGCAGGGCGTCAACGCCAACGATGCGTTCATCGTGGCCCAGGTGGCGCTGGGGCTGCTGCGTCAGCAGCTGCCGGCGGGCACGCGCGTGCACGGCATCCAGACCAACGGGGGTCAGGCGCCCAACGCCATCCCGGGGAAAACCGAGGGGCGATGGTATGTGCGCGCCGAGAACCTGGAGGAATTGGAAAGGCTGGATCAGAAGGTGCGCCGCTGCTTTGAAGCAGGGGCCCACGCCACCGGCGCAAAGCTTGCCGTCACCCCGGAATCCGAGCCCTATTCTGAGTTCCGCACCGAGCACAGGGCGCTGGAGATCTACCGGAGCCACGCCATCGCGCTGGGCCGTAACTTCGACGCCCCGGCCGAACACGCAACGATGAACCGGGCCTCCACCGACATGGGTAATGTGTCCCAGGTGGTACCGGCCATCCACCCGTACATCGGACTGAACTGCTACCCGGTGTCCAACCACCAGCCTGCCTTCGAAGCGCGCTGCGTGGGACCTGCCGCCAACCAGGCAATCCACGACGGCGCCGCTGCCCTGGCCGCCACCGCCCTTGACTACCTTGCCGGAGTAAACCCATGAGCACACTGACCACCCCCGCCGCCGCGGTGCGCAGCGAAACCGATTCGCTCGGGACGCTGGAGGTGCCTGCCGACTCCTACTGGGGCGTGAGTACCCTGCGAGCGGTGGAGAACTTTCCCGTCTCTGGCCGCCCGGTGGGCAGCCTGCGCCAGCTGATCTGGGCTTTCGGCGCGGTCAAGGCGGCCGCTGCACGCACCAATGCGGCCCAGGGCCTGGTGGCCCCGGAGCGGGCGGCGGTCATCGGCCGCGCGGCCGCAGAGGTCATGAGCGGGGAGCTGGATGAGCACTTTGTGGTGGACCGCATCCAGGGCGGGGCCGGGACCAGCACGAACATGAACGTCAACGAGGTCATCGCCAACCGCGGCCTGGAGCTGCTGGGCTTTGCCAAGGGCGATTATGCGCAGCTGGATCCCATCGACGACGTGAATCGTTCTCAGAGCACCAACGACACCTACCCGACCGCGGCTAAGCTGGCCCTTCACCAGGAGCTGCTGCTCCTGTGCGACGAGCATGAGCGGCTGGCCCAGGCCTTCGCCGCCAAGGCGCACCAGTTCGCATCGATAGTGAAGATCGGCCGCACCCAGCTGCAGGACGCGGTGCCGATGACCCTTGGCCAGGAATTCGGCGCCTTCGCCGAAACCCTGCGGGAGGACCGTGATCGGATTCTGGAACTGCTGCTGCACCTGCGCGAGGTCAACCTCGGTGCCACGGCGATCGGCACCGGCATCACTGCCACCCGCGCATACCGCGCCCAGGTGGTTCTCGAGCTGGCCAAGATCTCCGGGATCCCCGTCGTCCCTGCGGTCAATCTAGTGGAAGCCACCAGCGACACCGGGGTATTCATGCTGCTCTCCGGGGTTATCAAGCGCGCTGCCATGAAGCTGTCGAAGATCTGCAACGACCTTCGCCTGCTGTCCTCCGGCCCGCAGGCGGGCTTCGGCGAGATCCACCTGCCGGCTGTGCAGGCCGGCTCATCGATCATGCCGGGCAAGGTCAACCCGGTAATCCCTGAAATGGTGAACCAGGTGGCCTTCCGCATTGCCGGGGCGGACACCACGGTGACCATGGCGGCGGAGGCGGGCCAACTACAGCTGAACGCCTTCGAGCCGGTCATGGTCGATGCGCTGCTTGAATCGATCCAGTGGCTGGGCTCTGCCTGCCAGCTGCTGCGCACCCGCTGCGTTGAGGGTATCAGCGCCAACGAACCACTGCTGGCGCGCCGCATGGAGGAAACGCTGAGCACCATTACGGCGTTGACTCCGCTGCTGGGCTATGCCAAATCTACGGCGCTGGCCAAGGAGGCGCTGCGCGATTCCAAGAGCATCGCCGCGCTCATCGCCGAACGCGGGCTGCTCACCACCGAGCAGCTGGATGCCGCCCTGTCCCTGGCATCGCTGACCGGAACCACTCACTGAGCTGAAAATTGGAGAAGAGAATGACCAACCAACTTGCCGAGCGCTCCTGGCGACAGCTGGCGCAGGAACTGCCTATAGACGGACGCGCGATCATCAACGGTGAACGCAAAAACGCCTCGGACAACGCGACATTCGCCAGTTACTCGCCGATCGACGGTAGCCACCTGGCAGACATCGCCAGCTGCACTGCACAGGATGTTGAACAGGCGGTGGCCGCCGCCCGCCGTGTCTTCAACGAAGGAAGCTGGAGCCGCATCGGCGCCGTCGCACGTAAGCAAGCGCTGCTGCACCTGGCGGATCTGATGGAGGAGCACAGCGACCTTTTAGCGTTGCTGGACAGCCTCGACATGGGCAAGCCCATCGCACAGTCCACTGTGGTGGACGCTCCGGGCAGTGTGGAGACCTTCCGCTGGTACGCCGAACTGGTGGACAAGATCACCGACGAGGTGCCCGCCACACCACCCGGTTCCACCGCCATGGTCACCAGGGAGCCGCTGGGCGTGGTGGCGGTTATCACCCCGTGGAACTACCCGCTGGAAATCGCCGCGTGGAAGCTGGCTCCGGCGCTGGCAGCCGGAAACAGCGTGATCCTCAAACCTGCGGCGCAGTCCACCCTGTCGGCGCTTCTGCTCGGCGACCTGGCCCTGAAGGCTGGCATCCCAGCCGGGGTGCTGAACGTGGTGCCGGGTTCGGGCCGCGTGGTCGGCGAAGGACTGGCCCTGCACATGGATGTTGACGCCCTGGCCTTTACCGGCTCCACCGCCGTAGCCAAGCGCCTGCTTGAATGCTCGGGCAAGTCAAACATGAAACGCTTGAGCCTGGAAGCTGGCGGCAAGAGCGCCAACCTAGTCTTCGACGATGTGGAAGACCTGGAGACCGCCGCCGCGAAGGCGGCCTTCGGTGCCTTCTACAATCAGGGCGAGGTCTGCTCGGCGAACTCGAGGGTGCTAGTGCAGCGCGGGGTGTATGAACGCTTCCTCGAAGCCTTCGCTCGCCACAGTGCCGATTATCTGCCGGGTGATCCACTGGATCAGGACCACCAGGGTGCAGGAGCCTTGGTGAGCCGCGAGCACGCCGAGGATGTTCAACGTGCCATTGAGGGCGCCCGCGGCGATGGTCAGATCGTGGCCGGCGGGCAGCGACTGAATATCAACGGTTCGGACGCCTATATCGAACCGACCATCATCGCCGATCTGCCGGCCGAACACCCGCTGCACCGAACCGAGATCTTCGGCCCGGTGGCCACCGTCAGCGTGTTCGACACCGAAGAGGAAGCCATCGCACTGGCCAACAACACCGAATACGGTCTAGCGGCTTCGCTGTGGACATCGAACCTATCCCGCGCGCACCGTGTGGCTTCGCGGCTGGTGGCAGGCACCGTGTCGGTGAATACCGTGGATGCGTTGGGTCTGACCACGCCGTTCGGCGGTTTCAAGCAATCGGGATTTGGTCGGGACCTGTCGGCCCACGCACTGGACAATTATGTGGGGTTGAAGACCACCTGGTTCCAGCACGGGTAGATTGACTGGCAATTTTCAAAGGCTGTCTCGCACGATGCTGTGGGACAGCCTTTGCCGTCTAAGAGCCGGGCGTGAGGAGCCCAAATATTAAAGTTTCTCCGGTGCGCTGTGGTCATGATCTGAAACACCTGCAATTAGGGTGAAAAGGGAACAACGACGAACCACGAACTCGAAGGTGTCATTAATGGGTAACCTCAAACGTCAAATGCCGGACCTGAACGAATTGGTCAGCCTGATGAGGTTCAAGGTTCCTTCCTTCGACCGCAGAGCCGCCCGACTCGAACGCGCCGCCGATGTTTGGGACCTGCGCAAGATCGCCAAGCGCCGCACCCCTACCTCGGCCTTTGACTACGTCGACGGCGCTGCAGGCCGCGAGATCACCGCCACCCGTGCCCGTGAAGTCTTCGACTCGGTGCAGCTGCTGCCGAGGATTCTGCACGGTACCGCGCAGTCGGACCTTTCGACCACCATCGCCGGTGGGGAATCCGCGTTGCCCTTTGGCATTGCACCGACGGGATTCACACGCTTCATGCACTCCGAGGGGGAAATCGGCGGGTCCAAGGCCGCCGCGAAGGCGGAGATTCCCTTCAGCCTGTCCACCATGGGCACGCGTTCCATCGAGGAGGTGGCGCAGGCGGCGCCGCAGGGCCGCAAGTGGTTCCAGCTGTACCTGTGGAAGGACCGCGAGAAGTCCAAGGCACTGGTGCAGCGTGCCGCGGCGGCGGGCTATGACACCCTGCTGGTCACGGTCGACACCCCAGTGGCCGGCCAGCGCCTGCGAGATACCCGCAACGGCATGAAGATCCCGCCGGAGCTGACGCTGAAGACCGTGGTGGATGCCTCCTACCGCCCCGAGTGGTGGTTCAACTTCCTGACCACCGACTCACTGAAGTTCGCCTCCCTCTCCGACACCGCCGCCGACCTGCCGACGATCATCAACTCGATGTTCGACTCCTCACTGGACTTCGACGACCTGAAATGGATCCGGGAGCTGTGGAAGGGCAAGCTCTTCGTCAAGGGCGTGCTCACCACCGAAGACGCAGCCAAGGCCAAGGCTGCAGGGGCCGACGGACTGGTGGTTTCAAACCACGGAGGACGCCAGCTGGACCGTGCGCCGATCGCCTTTGAGGCGCTGAGCGAGGTCCGTGCAGAGGTCGGACCGAAGATGGAAATCATCATGGACTCGGGCATCATGTCGGGAGCAGATATCGTTGCCTCCCTCTGCGCCGGCGCCGACTTCGTGCTGATTGGCCGCGCCTATCTCTACGGTCTGATGGCCGGAGGCGAGCAGGGCGTATCGCGCGCCATCGAGCTGCTCGCCAAGGAGATCGAGGTGAATATGCAGCTGATGGGTGCAGCCAGCATCAAGGACCTGACCCCCGACCTCATCCGCCGGCGCACTGTCTAGGAGGTTTGCGGCGCAATGTGATTAAGCCCGGCCGAAGTGGCAGATAGTTCTATGGCCGGTAGAATGGAAAGCGTGCCAGCACCAAAAACCACCCCAGCCCAAGCCCAAGATGTCGTCCGCCCAGTTCTGCTGCGCGGCGGAACAGCGCTGATCTACGCGCTGATCTCGATCTTCTGGATTGGTGCAGATACCAAGGTCCTGGCCTATTCAACCGCGGCGTTCCTGGTGCTTACCGGCGTGTTCATGTGGCAGTACGTCACCGTCGACAGCGCCCCTGAGAAGTCCCGCGGAGCCTACGCACTGGGCGCAGGGCTGATGCTCATCGCAGGCATTGCAACACTCTTTGTCAGCACCCCGATGTGGGTAGGGTTCATGGCGGCCTTCGGCTTCCTCGCCGGCGGCATTGCCGAGCTCTACGTTTTCATCACGCTGCGCCGGCAGTTCCCGCCATTCCGCAACCAACTGGTCACCGGCGTCGTCTCCCTGGTCATTGCCGTGGCGGCCGTCGTCGGCTACCAGATGGACGCGCACGCGATGTTCGGCATCATCGGCGGCGGCGCTATCGTCCTAGCGGTCTTCTCCCTCATCGCAGGGTTTGGACACCGCCACGAAATGAAGGCTTCGTCAGCGGAAGCCGACCCTGAGGTCGATGGTCCGAACGACCAGCCGGCCGAGGGGAGCAACTAAAACTGATGTCTTCAGAAAAAGTAGAAACGGAGCTTTCGGTGGGAAACAACCCGAAAAAGAAGCAGCCGTGGAGCCAATCCATCAAGGGCCCACTGAGCTTCTCCCTGGTCATGGCGATCGTCGCCGGATTCGTCGGCATGATCAGCTCAACCGGTGGATCGCGCAATCCGATCCGGTTGGACATCGGGCTTGCATGTTTCGGCATCGCGTTCATCGTCTGCCTGCTGGTGATCTCCGTTTTGACCATGGCGTCAAAGGACAATGATCCAGAGCTAGGCAAGGGAACCGGCGTGAACCGATCCTCGGCCAACCCAGACAAGAAGTTCGAAGACTGATTATAAAAAATTGACCAGGCATTGCATCGCGCTGGGACTGTCCGACTTCAAGGAGAGTTCCGGCGCTTTGTCATGTGTGGGATAGTGCAGGCAAGGACGCCTGCACGCAGCACAACCTAAGGAAACACGTGAGTAGTACCAGTAGAGGCGCAGCACCGGTTGAAACCCCATTGGGGCGTCAGCTGATGCGCCGCAAATCAATTGCAGCGATGTCGCGCGACGCAGAATCCAACTCCGGGGGCCACCTCAAACGCTCCCTGGGCGTGGTGCAGCTGGTGATGATCTCCGTGGGCGCCACCCTGGGCACCGGCATCTTGGTGATCCTGGGCGAGGCGGTGCCGATGGCGGGGCCTGCCACCTGGCTTGCCTTCGTGATCGCCGGTATCACCGCGCTGCTGTGCGCGGTGTCCTATGCCGAAATGGCAGGCATGGTTCCGGTCTCTGGATCCAGCTACTCCTACTCCTATGCAACCCTGGGCGAAGGCATCGCCTGGATCTGCGGCTGGTGTCTGGTCCTGGAATACGCGGTCTCCGCCGCCGCGGTGGCGGTGGGCGCCGGTGCGTACGTCAATGAGACCCTGCAGATTTTCGGCCTGTCGCTGCCTGACGCGCTGGCCAACGGGCCAGCCGAGGGCGGCATCATCAACCTCCCGGCCCTGCTGGTAGTGGTGCTTGCCACCGCCCTGCTGCTGCGCGGCGCCAAGGAATCGGCCACCGCGAACACCATCATGGTGCTGATCAAGATCGCCATCCTGATCTTCTTCGTGATCGTTGCCTTCACCGCCTTCGATTCGGGCAACTTTGAACCGCTGATGCCAATGGGCATTGCGGGTGTCAGCGGCGCAGCCTCCATGGTGTTCTTCTCCTACATCGGTTTCGATGCGGCCTCCACCGCCGGCGAGGAAGCCAAGAACCCGCAGCGCGACCTGCCGCGCGCCATCATGATCGCCATGGCCCTGGTGACCGCACTGTATGTGCTGGTTGCGGTGGCCGCGGTGGGAGCCCGCGACTGGGAATGGTTCTCCGGCACGGAGGCGGCCCTGGTGCAGATCGTTTCCGAGATCACCGGCCAGCGCTGGCTGGTGCTGATCTTCGCCGTCTCGGCGGTCATCGCGATCATCTCGGTGGTGCTCACGGTGCTCTACGGCCAGACCCGCATCCTGTTCTCCATGTCCCGTGACGGGCTGATGCCGGGCATTTTCGGCCGGGTCTCTCCCAAGACCATGACCCCGCGCGCCGGCACCCTGGTCACCGGCCTGGTCGTCGCCGTGACCGCTGCGCTGATTCCGCTGGGCCAGCTGGCCGAGGCCACCAGCATCGGCACACTGTTCGCCTTCGCGCTGGTCAGCGTCTCGGTGATGTACCTGCGCAAGACCCAGCCCGAGGCGCCGCGTTCATTCCGCGTGCCGCTGTACCCGGTGGTTCCCATCCTGGGCATCGCCGCCTGCCTGTACCTGATGCTGAACCTTGCGGTCATCACCTGGGTAGTCTTCGGCATCTGGATGCTCGTAGGCATCGGCATCTACTTCATGTACGGCCGCCGCCATTCACGCCTCGGCGCACTGGATGAACATGAATACCAGGAAGAACTCGCGCTCTAAACACCGAGCGCAGAAACGACGGCCCGGGGTGCTGCTTTGCTGCAGCGGCCCGAGCCGTCGCCGTATTTGCCCGCCGATCAATTAGGCTGAGCTATAGGAAAGGCCATAACTTTCGTGCAGGAGGCAGCATGCAGCAGGATCCGATCAGCACCGCAGACCTTTACGACGAGTATGGGGAACAATTCCAATCCATCTCCATTCAGTTCCAGGATTTCGGCGGACGGCTCGCATTCCATGGGCCCGCGAGGACCATCAAATGCCATGAAGACAACGGGCTGATCAAGGAGACGCTGAGCTTCCCGGGCAACGGCGCGGTGCTGGTGGTCGACGGCGGCGGATCCCTGCGCTATGCACTGATGGGGGACATGATCGCCGCCAATGCGGAGGCCAACGGCTGGGCCGGGGTACTGATCTACGGGGCGGTGCGGGACAGGGCCGCCCTGGCCGAGCTCGCCCTGGGCGTCAAGGCCATGGGCAGCAATCCGCGCAAGACGGTGAAGCGCGGGCACGGTGTGGTCGACGAGGTCATCACCATCGGGGATGTAGCGATCCGCCCCGGAGCCATGGTCTACGCGGACATCGACGGCGTGCTGGTGGAACGGTAGGCGCATGAAACCAGCAAATCGAGCATCCGTCGGACTACTTGCGATCGTCTTTTTCGCTTCGATGTATCTTGCCTGGAATCAGCGCATCCCCGACCCTTGGGGTGTGATTCTGGTGGGGATCTCATTCCTTGCGCTGGGTGCGAGCATTGCCGCGGAAGCAACCAGGAGAACCAAACAACAGCGTTAACGAAAAATCTGCCCGGCCAGCTGGCCGGGCAGTTTCCCTTGGATGCCGTTTAGCGCTTGTCGCCCGCGGCTTCCCACTCGTCCTTGAACTCTTCTGCGCTCATGGTTTCAAGATCCTCGCGGATCTGGACGATGAGGCGTTCTGCTTCTTCAAGGCTGGAAGTTCGAATGCGCAGCAGCACCGAGTCGTCCACCCGTGAGTGCACCACTACCTGAGGCTCATTGGCTTCAAATTCGCCGTCGCCCAAGGTGGCGGAGGCAAGTGCCACGACCCAGCGTCCGGCCGCTTTGAGCGGCCCGGTTTCTACTGCTTCCAGGCGTGCCTCGTAATCGGCGGATGCGTGTGTTTCTTCGGTCATGACCTGCCCTTTCGACGCGACAACCCGGTTTGTCGGCTATCTGTTTATTTTAGAGTTCAACAGGCTCTAAATGCGAGAGGCGCGGTGAAATGTCCGTCTCATTAACCGGGCAGGCCCTTGTGAGCCTTGCGAGCGCGATACGCCCGGACATGTTCCCGGTTAGCGCAGTTGCCGGCATCGCAATACAGCTTTGAGCGATTGCGCGACAGGTCGAGCAGCGCGTTGTTGCAGTCGGAGGAAGCGCAGATGCGCAGGCGTTCCAGACCACCGGTGCGAATCACCTCCGCCAGCGCCATGGCGGCATCCACAGCGAAGCGGTCATAGAGCGGGTTGCTGGTAGTGGTGGCGTGCAGGTGGTATCCGAGCTTTTCGTTCTTCACCAACTGCGGCTGGGCATTGGCGGTGCGCAGGATCTGGTTGACGCGGAAGACCGCGTCCTCCTCGGTGGCGGTCCAAATACTCTTGAGCTGGGAGCGCAGCTGGCGGATGGAACGCAGCTCGGCCTGGTTGTGGGCGCGTGCCCCGGCGAAGTCCTGAGAGTCCAAGAATTCGTCGAGGTCTGCCACGGTGGAGAGCATGTCGACGATCTGCACCTCGGTGTTCAGAAGGTTCACGACCAGCTTGAGCGAGGCTTCGATATCGGGGGCAAATGTCATAATTCGGTCCTGAACGAGCTTGCGGATTGACTGCTATTCCAGCCTAACCGTATCGTCTGGAACATATGATTCATCACCGCCGGATTTCTTGTCCGGCGGCACGCATTTTAAAGGTCGCACCGCACTATGTCTCAGTCCCCGGACTCCGTGGATTCCTCTGCCCTGTCCACCAAACCCCAGCGGGTCTCCAACTCGGCCGCCGGCGTGTGGATTGCCCTGGCATCCTCCGCTGCCTTCGGCCTGTCGGGAACCTTCGCCAGAGGACTGTTCGAGGCGGGCTGGTCTCCGGTGGCCGCCGTCACGGCACGCATGGCCGGCGCCGCGCTGGTGCTGACCATTCCGGCGCTGCTTGCCATGCGGGGACGCTGGACACTGCTGCGCACCAACTGGCTCTCGATCCTGCTCTTCGGGCTCTTCGGAGTCGGAGCCTGCCAACTGTGCTATTTCCTTGCGGTACAGCGCCTTGACGTCGGTGTGGCGCTGCTGCTTGAGTACCTGGCCCCGGTGCTGATCGTGCTGGTGCTGTGGATCCGGCACAAGAAGCGCCCGTCCGTGGCGACCATTCTGGGTACGCTGCTGGCGCTGGGTGGACTGGTGGCGGTGCTGGACCTGACCGGAGCCTCGGACATCGACCCGATCGGCGTGCTGTGGGGTCTGGGCGCAGCGGTGGGCCTGACGGTGTACTTCTTCATCAGCGCGAAGGCCGACGGGGCGCTGCCCCCGATCATGCTTTCCGCCGGCGGCATGGCCATCGGCGCGCTGGCAATGCTGGTGGTGGGCGCCTTGGGCATTCTGCCCATGGAGTTTTCCACCGGTTCCGGCTCATTCGCCGGTCACGAGACCCCATGGTGGGCGGCGCTGATCGGGCTCATCCTCATCGCCACGGTCTTTTCCTACACCACCGGCGTGATGGCCGCCCGTGCGCTTGGTTCCAAGGTCGCAAGCTTCATTTCGTTGACCGAGGTGCTGTTTGCTGTGCTCTGGGCTTGGCTGCTGCTCGGAGAGCTGCCGGGCACGGTGCAGCTGCTTGGCGGCCTGTTGATTGTGGGCGGCGTGGTGCTCGTGCGCATCGACGAGCTGCGCTCAACACGCATCAAATAGCCATCACCGGCCGGGCTAGGCTGCTCTGCGAATGACCGGAATGTAGTTGACGATGATCAGGACCAGCCAGGTTGTGATGACAAATGGCCAGGTGTACACGGGGGTTCCCAGCTGCCTGATCAGTGCGTCGATCGGAATGAGCAGCAGCAGCCCACCGACGGCGACAACCCACGGCTGCCACGTTCCGGTGATGAATACGGTGGCTAGTGCGATGGCGACCAAGACCCCGTTGTAACCCGCCAAGCCATTCTGAATCTCGGCATCCGGGCTGGCCAGGAAGTACGCGATGCTCGATTCGACAGCTCCGCCCAACAGTGCGGCGATCCCCAATTTCCAGTGAGCCAGAAATAGGCCGATAAGGATAATGAGACCTGACACCGCGGCATTCAAAAAAATAACTTCGGAAATATCAGTGAGTACGTAGTAGAAAAAGAGCTCGGTGAAGTTATCTGTAGTCGGCGCAGCAAGAGCTTGCTGTGTTCTCGGATCAACCGCCGATACCAGGATGACGCTGGAGACAATGCAAAACGGTGCCGTAATGCAGGGCAGCTGGAACCTACGCAGGAATGGCAGCTCGAATATGGCAGCGAGCCACTTTGTCACAGGGATTGTCGTGGCGGCCCCAACGAGCGTCACCAAGGCCGCCGCCGGGGTTGCACCAAGAGATATGAAGACGGAGGCGCCTACGAGTGCACCACAGTATCCCTGCATCCCAAGTCGAATGGGGCCCTTGTTATTTCCGAGGAGCTTGGCGGTGCCTACCGCTGCCAGGGTTCCCAGCAGGACAAACCCGGCCATAATGAGATCACATATCGCGAAAGCTAGGAGGAAAGCTAAGCCAGTGGCCCAATTGGACGCGAAAAAGATCTGGGACAGGCTTTTGGTCAGGGCGCTAAAACTGCTGCGGACGGCGATTTTTTCCGTGCGAAGACCAAGATTTGTGCCGGGGGCATTCATGGGCGGGTACTTCCAAGTAAAGATGTTCTGAGCACACCTAGATAGTGCTTTCTTGGAACGTTTCTCGCGGATACTGCGGTTAGGGTGCCTGAGAGCGGTGAGCTGAAATTATGGTAGCAGTATGGTGCATCGAGATGATTAAATTACAGTGAAAATGACGTTGGCCCCCGAATTTAAGTCGAAAATCAGCGAAAAGTTACCGCTGCAGCACATGAATTTGTCCGCATGATACAACCGCTGTGACATTGTCGGGTATAGCGCATCCTCAGCGGTATTCTGCGCGCACAACAAAAGCTCATCGCGGTACCACGAGACAATGGGT
Organism: Glutamicibacter sp.; assembly: GCF_032154645.1. Taxonomy (GTDB): domain Bacteria; phylum Actinomycetota; class Actinomycetes; order Actinomycetales; family Micrococcaceae; genus Glutamicibacter. Next base: position 253,862 of record NZ_JALDXV010000001.1, read on the forward strand.
GGTACCGCGATGAGCCTATGTGGTTAACCTAGGCTGCGAGTCCCAGGTCGCGGGTGTGGACCTTGTAGGTTTCGCGCAGGCCGAGGGCGCAGAGGATCAGCACGATGGCTGCGAACGCGGTGTACAGGCCGACGCCCAAGGGGTTGCCGCCCATCATTGCGAAGAGCGCCGCAGCTGCGGTGGCGGCCGTGCCGCCGCCCAGTGCTGCACCGGTCTGATAGGTCGCGCTGATCGCGGACATGCGGGTTTCACGCGGAAACTGTTCCGAGAGGAACGCCGGGATGCAGCCCTGCGGTGCGGCCATGAAGATGTTCACCAGGGCATAGGCGAGGACTACCATCCAGGCGATGTGAGCGTCCACCATCGGGAAGAAGAGGAAGAAGACGACGGCATAGATGGCAGTACCCCAGCCGATGATCCTCTTGCGTCCATAGCGGTCGGACAGTGCACCCATCACCGGTGCGGAGATCACGAACACCGCCGCGCCAATGACCTGAAGCAGCATGGACACGGTCGGCGAGTAGTCGCGCTGTTCCGCATAGGTCACCGTGAAGATGGAACCGATGTAGGCGATGGTGTTGTAGCCGTAGGCAATGCCGATGGCCAGCAGGATCTGCTTGGGATGATTGCGCAGCGCTTCGATCAGCGGGGCGCCCTTGGCCGCGTCTGCGGACGGCTTTTCTTCGGGCATATTGCGGCGGGCAAAGAGGCCGACAACCACCAGGATGCCGCCCAGCCAGAACGCTACGCGCCAGCCGTAGGAGAACAGCACGTCTTCGGGCAGCAGGGTCAGCAGCGCGAAGACGCCGGAGCCGATCAGGCTGCCCAGCCCGATGCCCATGGAGGTGAAGCTGCCAAAGAGCCCGCGACGGGTTTCGGGCGCGTTCTCCACACCTGTCAGCGAGGCGCCGCCCCATTCGCCGCCGGCGGAGAAGCCCTGCAGCAGGCGCAGCAGCACCAGCAGGATCGGGGCTGCGACGCCCAGTGTCTGATAGCTGGGCAGGCAGCCGATCAGGAAGGTGGAGGTGCCCATGATCGTCAGGGTGGTGATCAGCACCGTGCGGCGCGAGTACTTGTCCCCGAAGTGCCCAAAGACGATGCCGCCGAGCGGCCGGGCGAGGAACCCGGAGCCGAAGGCAGCGAAGGCGATGATCGTGCCGACCAGCGGATCGAAATCGGGGAAGAAGAGCTTGGGGAAGATCAACGCGGCGGCAAGCCCATAGACGGTGAAGTCGTAGAACTCCAGGGCTGTGCCGAATCCGGAAATCATGAAGATGCGCCGTGCGCTCATCGCCGGTTCGGTGGTGGTCTCAGTCGTATTCATTGTTGTCCTTGAGGGCTAGAAGATCTTCAGCCCGGTGCGGGCGGCCGAATCTGGATTGCCATTGAGGTAGTGCAGTGCAATGTTTTCGGTGTCGATGCCGACGCTTAGCAGGGTCTCCCACTGTTCTGTGGCAGGCTTTCCCGCCTCCGGGGCCATGCACAGCACCGGGGCCTGACCCTCTGGGCTGGCAAGGATGTCGATGACCTCTTGGGTGGAGCCGGGCTCGGCTCCGGCCGTCCGCTCGTCCAGGTAGGCGTAGCGTTCGGCGGTGGTGGAGTCTGCCGGCATGACATCCCCGGCAAAGAGCTGCGCGTCGAGGAAGTGGTTGGTGTGCAGCGCCCACCCCGAGATGGTTCGGTTGACGATGCGGCGGCCGCTGGGGCTGAACTCGATGCTCGCCACCTCGGGGTGCTCGCCGCCCTGGATGACGGTGAGCACCGTGGAGGCGCTGACGGTGACGCCCTCGGTGAGCTCGACGGCCTGGTCGATGCTGCTGGCGCGTTCAAGCACCGAGCGCGCGATCGAATGGACCGGGACGCCGCCGCTGGTATTGTCCTGAGCGTGGGCAAGGATGTTAAAGTGGACTCCCAGCCCGTGCGAGTTCACACCGATCTTTCCGTTGATGCCGAACTCGGTGAAGAGCTTCACGCTGCGGCCGTCGCGGCAGACCAGTTCGTGCAGCAGTCCGTCGGCGGCGAGGTGCGGATGCCAATCCCAGGTCTGGAAGGTGGCAGGCGCGCCCTGTGCCGGGACGAAAACTGCCGTGGAGCATTCGCCTTCCTTGCTTGGCGGTGCCGCCGCGAGGACTTCGGTGCGCGCGTTTAGCGCGGCCAGCCTCCACAGCTCGATGTCCAGCTCAGCCGCCTGGGCCTCCAGCTCCAGGGCCAGTGGTTCGTCCCACTTTTTCAGCTCCTGCTGGCTGTGGAGCGCAATGCCGCGCACCGTGTCGGCTGGGATGTTCAGGCTTGCAAAATGCTTTAGGTAGTCATCGATGTTTCGGGTGATGAAGGGGCCGAAGGTCGATGCGATGATCGTGCCGCGTTCGGCGGGATCGAGCGTAGTGGTGTGTAGCGAATGTAAATGCACGGTGTTCCTCAGCTGGTCGCCGCAATCCAAGCTGGATTCGGAGAGGGGTTGTAAGCTGTGTTACACATTAAGGACATAAAACGTTTTATACAACGCGTCGGGCCAAATTTTAACAATGTGGCTGGTGACTAGGGATAAAGGTTGATCGAAGGTAATGGCGAGGGCTAAAAAGACCACGATTCACGACGTGGCGAAGGCAGCGAACGTCTCCATAACCGCCGTGTCATTTGCCCTGAACGGCAAGGGGACGCTGAGCGACCAAACGCGCGAGCACATTATCGGCACCGCGGAACGGATCGGCTACCAGGCGGATGCCCTCGCACGCGGTCTGACGCGTTCGACCGGACCATCAGCACGCTCAGCTCGCTGGCACTGCAGCGCGGGTTGGCCCCGATGGTGTTGCCGGATTTGACCGGGCCGAACATTCCAGCCATTTCGCTCGCGCTGGACGGCTACATCATCGTCTCTCCGCAGCGCAACGACCCCGTGATCGAGATGCTGGGCAACCGGCAGATCCCCTACGCCTGCATCGGCAGCGACCCGGGGCGCGGGCAATTCACCTCGTGGGCTTCGGAGGATGACGAGGAAAGCTGCCTGCAGGTGATGGAGCACTTTCGCCGACAGGGCGCAGAACGCCCAGCAATACTGCGTGGAACCAGCGAGAACTCGTGGAACGTGGGCAGCGAACGGGCCTATAGGGCGTGGTGTGTCGGGCAGGGAATCGAGCCGCGGGTTCATGTCCTTGATGAATCAGCGGGAGTCGCCGGAGCTGTCAAGCTCTTCGACCAGGTCTGGGCGCAGGGATCGATTGATGCGGTCTACGCAATGACTGCGCGCCACGCGGTCGGCCTGGTCAGCGCCGCCGTGGACCAGGGCATCGGGGTGCCGGGCGATCTTCTGGTGGCCACCGGCTCCGATTCGGAGGCTGCACGATTCAGCCGTCCGGCGATCAGCGCCATTCAACTGAACCCCGACGAGGTGTGCGCGGACGCATTGGATCTACTGATCGAACGCATGGAAGACCGCGAGTCATCGGGGCCCATTTTGCGCAGGGCAAGGTTCAGGCCGCGCAGCTCAAGCCTGAGGCGGTGAGCAAGAAAAGTAGTGCTACTCAAGATCGATCGGGATGCCGTCCACCGCGTCGGCGCTCGAACCGATGCGCGCCGCCAGTTGGAGATCTTGGTCTGCTACCTTCTTCAGACTGCTGAAAACGATCTCCACCTGTACGGTCTCGCGACGCCAGATCATGTCTGGATGATGATTAATTTTCTCGGCCTCCAATCCTACTGTGGCAATGAATTCGAGTGCAGTCGCCGAAGACTCAAATCGATAGGCAACCCGCAACGCATCGTCGCCGAGCTGCCAATCGGGCAACTGATCCAATTGCTGGCCCATGTCTGGTCTTGGCCGCGGTCCGGTGTTGGTCACTGAATATTCCCCTTGCAAAGCCCCATTTTTCTAGGCTCATCATGACATTGGAGAGGACAGCGGCATAGGGATGTCAGGTGCTACTCAGGCTGCTACCCGGTTTCTTGGCAGAAGTAGGTATCCGCCTGAGGATGTGCCTGAGTGGCTCAAAGGGGAGAGAAATCTGGCGCCGAGTGATGTCGTTGTCGTCTGCCACGATTCCACCTCGAATGCCGACGCATCACCGCAAACCCCAGGGGCCCGCGCCCCGGTCGGAGAAGACCGGGGCGCGGGCCCCTGGAGGTGATGCGCCAGCTACCTGCCGAAGCGGCGCAGGCGCAGCGAGTTGAGTACCACCAGCACCGAGCTGGCGGCCATGGCGCCGCCGGCGATCATCGGGTTCAGCAGCCCCAGGGCCGCGATCGGGATGCCCGCGGTGTTGTAGGCGAAGGCCCAGAACAGGTTCATCTTGATGGTTGACAGCGTCTTGGCGGACAGGTCGATGGCGGCGGTGACCTGGTGCAGGTCGTTCCCCATCAGGGTGATGTCGGCCGCCTCGATGGCCACGTCGGTGCCCGAACCCATGGCGATGCCCAGGTCCGCCTGGGCCAGGGCCGGGGCGTCGTTCACGCCGTCGCCGACCATGGCCACCACGCGTCCTTGCTCCTGCAGGGCGGTGATTGCCTTGGCCTTGTCCGCGGGGAAGACCCCGGCGAACACGTCCTCGGAGGCGATGCCCACCTGCGCGGCGACCTTGGCCGCCACCGACTGGTTATCGCCGGTCAGCAGCACCACGCGCAGTCCGCGCTGCTGCAGTTCGGCAATGGCCGCGGCGCTGGAATCCTTGATCTTATCCGCGACGCTGATCACCGCCTGGAACGCTCCGTCCACCGAGACCAGGATCGCCGTGGCACCCTCGGACTCTGCGTCGGCGAGCATGGTGCGGGCCTGCTGGTCCAACTCGGTGCCCTGGGCGGCGAGCCAGCTGGCCCGGCCGACGACCACCTTGCGGCCCTCGACCATGCCGAGCACGCCGCCGCCGGGATCCGAATCGAAGCCGGAGACCTGGGCCAGCTCGCCCCGGTCTGCCGCGGCCTTGGCGATGGCCTGGGCGATCGGGTGCTCGGAGTGGTGCTCCACGGAGCCTGCCAGCCTCAGCACCTGGTCCGGGTCGACGCCCTTCAGGGCAGTGGTGCCCAGGTGGGTCATCACGCCGGTGGTGACGGTGCCGGTCTTATCCAGCACGATGGTGTCCAATTTGCGGGTATCTTCCAGCACCTGCGGTCCGCGGATCAGGATGCCCAGCTGGGCGCCGCGGCCGGTGCCCACCAGCAGCCCGATGGGCGTTGCCAGACCGAGGGCGCAGGGGCAGGCGATGACCAGCACGGCGACCGCGGCGGTGAAGGCTGCATAGATGTCGCCGGTACCCAGCCACCAGGCCAGGAAGGTGAGCACCGCGATGCCCAAGACGATCGGGACGAAGACCGCGGAGATCCTGTCCGCTAGGCGGGCGATCGGCGCCTTGCCCGACTGCGCCTCGGAAACCAGCCGGCCCATCTGGGCCAGGGTGGTGTCGGCGCCCACGCGGGTGGCGCGGATGACCAGTCGTCCGGAGGCGTTCAGCGTGGCTCCGGTGACCTCGTCGCCCTCGCCCGCCTTCTGTGGGACAGATTCGCCGGTGATCAGCGAGGTGTCGATGGCGCTGGCGCCGGAGACGACCACGCCGTCGGTGGCGATCTTTTCACCCGGGCGGACCACGAACTGATCGCCCACCTGGACCTGATCGGCCCGGATCTTCACCTCGGCGCCGTCGCGCAGCACCACGGCGTCCTTGGCGCCCAGGTTCAGCAGCGACTTCAGTGCGTCGCTGGCCGAAGATTTGGCGCGGTGTTCGAGGTAGCGGCCGAGCAGCAGCAGCGTTGCCACCACGCCGGCGGTTTCGAAGTAGAGCTCGTGCTCGCTCATCTTCATTCCGGTGTGGGCGGTCATCGACGGATCGAGGATCAGCTGCACCGCGGAGAACAGGTAGGCGGCCAGCACGCCGATGGAGACCAGCGTGTCCATGGTGGAGGCGAAGTGCCGGGCGTTGATGGCAGCTGCCTTGTGGAAGGGCCAGGCCCCGTAGAGCACCACGGGGGTGGCTAGGGCGAAGGCCACCCAGCCCCAGTTGGGGAACTGGGCGGCTGGCACCATGGAGATGATGAACAGCGGGACGGTGAAGATCGCGGAGATGATCAGGCGGCGCAGTAGGTGGCTGGGAACCAGGTGGTCGTGGCCGCCGTGCGAGCCGTGTTCATCCTCGTGAGACATGGTTTCGTGCTGATCTTCGCGGCCGCCGTGGTGTTCGTGGCTGGTGTGCGCCGCCGGATGGGCCGGGGCCTTCACATTGGCCGAGTAGCCTGCGGCTGCAACCGTCTGGATCAGCTGTTCGTTGGTGACGTCTGCCGGAACCTGGACCTTGGCGCTCTCCAGCGGCAGGTTGACCATGGCGCTGACACCGGGCAGTTTGCCCAGTTTGCGTTCCACGCGGTTGACGCAGGAAGCGCAGGTCATGCCCTGGATGTCAAGGTCTACGGTACGCAGGTCCGGGGTGGGATCCTGGTGGGTTTCGGAAGTCATGATGGGTTACCTTTGCACTTTTCTGCCGCCCTGGGGTGGCGGCTAGGTGCCCGGCGCGTTGCGGCTAGGCGTTGATTGCCTCGACGGTGTAGCCCGCTTCGTCGATGGCGTTTCGGATGCTCTCTTCGCTCAGGGCGGTCAAGGAGCTGACGGTGGCGGTGGAAACGCCCGAAGCGTTCAGGATGACGTCGACGTTTTCGACGCCGGCGATTTCCTTGAGCTCTTCGGTGACCGAAGCCACGCAGTGTCCGCAGGTCATGCCCGAAATCTTTACCTCGGTCTGGGTCTGAACCGGGGTTGCCTCGGGGCGCGGAATGATCTGCAGCAGGTCATTTGCCTCATCGGCGTTGTTGGAGGAGCATCCGCATCCGCAGTTCTGGCTCATGATTTTGCTCTCTTTCGAGTAGTGGTGATGGGTGGGCGATAGGGTCGGTGGGCGCGTTCAGCGCACGAGGCGCGAGATTGCCGCGGTGGCCTCGGTGATCTTGTCATTGACGTAGGACTCGTCACCGGTTTCAAGGGACTTCTGTGCTGCGTCAACCACGCAGTGCCCGATGTGGTCTTCGACCAACTGGACGCTGACCTTGTGCAACGCCGCGTTGATCGCGGAGATCTGGGTCAGGATGTCGATGCAGTACTTGTCGTCGTCGACCATCTTGGCCACCCCGCGAACCTGGCCCTCAATGCGGCTCAGGCGCCGCTGGAGCGCGGCCTTATCGGCGTGGTAGCCGTGATGGTGTTCCTGCGCATCGTGTGCTGGGTTCGTGTCCATACTTCGATCATACCCCTAGGGGGTATCCTGTCAAGTACCCCTAGGGGGTATTTTAATCACGGGTTTCTCAGGCCGGACACGATAGGATTTCAACCGTGAGCCACAATGAACTGCACGTGCGTCCGATTTCAAGCACCGAACACTCAGCCTTCCTTGCGAGCGCCCAAGACGTCAGCTTCCTGCAGCGGCCGGAGTGGGCCGCGGTCAAGGGCGGGTGGCGCGGCGAATCCCTGGGCTGGTTCGACGGCGACAAGCTGGTGGGCGCCGCGCTGGTGCTGCACCGCAGTGCACCGGTGATCAAAAAGACCCTCGCCTATATTCCCGACGGTCCCGTGATCGACTTCTCGGCCTTCGAACCGCAGGCGGTGCTGACGCCGCTGGCTGCCTACCTGAAAAACCGCGGAGCCTTCACGCTGAAGATGGGCCCGGGGTTGACGGTGCGCACCTGGGGCGCCGCCGCCGTGCGCAAGAATCTGGGCAAGGAGGGCTTTGAGAAGCTCTCGGACCTTGAGGTGCTCAACGAGTCTTCCCCCGCACTGGCGCTGAACGACGCGCTGACCCAGCTGGGCTTCACCAAGGAAGACGTGGGTCTGGACTTCGCTGCCGGACAGCCGGAATACGTGGCCCGCGTGGCCCTGCAGGACGAGTCCGGCCAGCAGCTGGACATCGAGCAGGTCATGGCCAGCTACTCCGCAACCACGCGCAACGAAACCCGCAAGGCGCTGAAGAGCACCCTGAAGGTGGAGGTCGGTCAGGTTGAAGACATGGCGCGCTTCCACGCCCTGTACAACCACACCGCAGACCGCCAGGAATTCACCGGCCGTCCGCTGAGCTACTTCGAGAAGATGCATACAGTGCTCAACGCCGCGGTGCCGGGCTCCTGCACCCTGTACATCGCCAGCAACGAAGGAACGGATCTGGCCGCGTCCATCGTGATCCGCTCCTCGAACCTCGCCTGGTACCTCTACGGCGCCTCCTCCTCCGAACAGCGCAAGCTCTTCGCGCCGAAGGCCATCATGCAGCACATGGTCGCCGACTCCATTCAGGCAGGCTGCCGCTACCTCGACCAGGGCGGCGTGAGCGCCACCCTGGATAAGGAACACCACCTGTCCGGCCTGACCAAGTTCAAGACCAACACCGGCTGCGACATCGTGCAGACCAACGGCGAATGGGACCTGGCGTTGAACAAGCCCCTGGCCTGGGCCTTTGAAAAGTACATGAACTGGCGCAAGAAGTAGGAGCCGCACACCCATGGCAATTGATCCACAGCAGCGCTTCGTCCCGGTCATCCTGGGCGGAGACATCGGCACCTACACCCTGGCCCGTGAATTCTTCGAGGCCTACCAGGTGCGCTCGGTGGTGCTTCCCGCCGCCGGCAACGGGGTCATCGAACATTCCGTGGCCATCGACCTGCGCCCCATCGGCTCCATGGCCGACGAGTCCAGGGTCGTCGCCGCGCTGATCGACCTGGCGCGGGAGCTCGACTCGACACGGCGCCCGCTGATGCTCTTCGGCTCGCTGGACTTCCACATCATGCTCATTGCCAAGCACCGTGCGGCGCTTGAAGAGCACTATGTCATCCCGTACCCGGAGCTTGAGGTCATCGAGGCGGCGGCGCTGAAGGAAAACTTCTATGCGCTCGCCGAGAGCCTGGGCATCGCCCACCCGCGCACCGCCGTCTACCATCCGGGCGACGTGCTGTCGCAGCTGGCGGGCGAGCTGACCTTCCCGCTGATCGGCAAGCCGTCGAGCTCGGGGGACTGGATCGCAGCGAAGTTCGAGGGCAAGCAGAAGATCCACACCATCGAGAACTTCGGCCAGCTGGCGGAGCTGATGGCGAAGATCGACGGCGCGGGCTACAGCTCCGGCTACATCCTGCAGGAGTATGTGCCCGGCGGCGACGATGCCATGCGCCTGTGCACCTACTTCGCCACCAATGAACGCAAGGTCATCTTCGCCGGCTACGGCGAGGTGGTCATCGAGGAGCACGCGCCGCTGGTGCTGGGCAACTCGGCGGCCATCGTCACCGGCCGCAACGACCAAATGGCGGCCGACGGTGCACGCATGCTGCAGGAGCTGGGCTGGCGCGGCATTGCCATGATCGATGCCAAATACGACCACCGCGACGGGCAGATCAAGTTCTTCGAGATCAACCCGCGCCTAGGCCGCAACCATTTCTACCTCACCGCCGCCGGGGTGAATCCTGCCCGCTTCTATGTCACCGAGTTCCTCGGGCCGCAGTTCGATGCCGACAGCGTTGAAACCAGTGCCGTGGTGCCCACCGATGCCGGAGTGCTGCAGCTGAGCCGCGAACAGCTTTTTACCGTGCTGCCGCACCACCTGCTGCGCCGCTTCCTGGACAGCGATACCGGGCGCAAGGCTGCGATGCTGCTCAAGTCAGGCAAGGTGTCCAACCCGTTGAAGTTCGCCCCGGAGAAGAATCCGCGCCGCCGGGTGTATCTGCTGCTCAACGCGGTCAACCACTACGTCAAGTACAAGAAGTTCCCACCGCGCAGCCTGTAATCCGGCGGCCGTTGCCCGGCTGGTTCCCTTGAACCTAGGCTGGGGAACAGGTGAGATTTTGCGACCCATGGCAAGGATTGAAATGGAAGAACACGAGCGGGGTGGATTTGCCCGTCGCGTATTGGGCGAGGGCAGCGAGCCCGACCCCCGATTTACGCTGGCCAATGAGCGCACCTTTCTGGCTTGGATCCGTACGTCGCTGGCCTTCCTGGGCGGCGGCATTGCGATCGAGGCCTTCACCGCCAGCGCCTTTCCGACGCCGCTGCGCACGGTGCTCTCGGTGGTGGTCATCGCCGTGGGCGCCCTGATTGCCCTGGGCGCAGGTATTCGCTGGATCCGAGTGGAGCGAAGCATGCGCACCGGAAAGCCGCTGCCGCTGCCGGGGATCGTTCCGCTGCTCAGCGGGGCCGCGGTGGCGGGGGCGCTGGTGGTCTTCCTAATGATTCTGCAGGACCTTTAGCTTGGGCAAGAGGCAGATTCCCATCGCCGACCCGGGACTGCAGCCCGAGCGGACGGTGCTGTCCTGGGGGCGGACCCTTTTGTCTTTTCTCGTGGTTTCGGTGGTCCTGATGCGTTGGCTGCCGCACTACGGCCAAGGAGTGCTGATTCCGACAGGGCTTGGAATCTTCGTGGGCCTTCTCATCTACCTCACCCAGGTGAGGCGCTATCGCTTCATGGCCCACGGGCTGCATGCCGAGCGGGTTCCGGCGAACGTTGCTTCGGTGCTGACGATGAGCCTGGCCATTGTGGTTCTGGCCTGCTGCGCCCTGGTGCTGGTCGTCTTGGACCTGTGAACTGTCTTTAAGCTTCGTCACTTAGGTTCGACGTTATAGAGCTAGGCTATTAGAATTGGTATACCATGTTAGATTCTTCGAAGAGCCGCCCTCCTGTATCCCGCACCTTCAGCGTTCTGTTGGTGATCGCCATCGTCCTGGCCGCCTTGAACCTGAGACCTGCGGTGACCTCGCTGGGTGCTTTGCTGGACCCGGCGATCCAAGGTCTGCAGATGAACGGGTTCATCGCGGGAATCATCACCGGCGTCCCACCGCTGTGCTTTGCACTGCTCGGGCCCCTGGCTCCCAAGCTGGCGGGTAAGCGCGGACCAGAGCTTGTGGTCATGGGCGCCATGGGTGCCATCCTGGTGGGCATCCTGCTGCGGTCCATCGCCCCGGAAACCTGGACCTTCTTGCTCTGCACCGCCTTGGCCTTGGCCGGCATCGCCATCGGCAATGTGCTGATGCCGGTGCTCGTGAACCGCTGGTTCCCGCACAAGCTGGGACTGGTCACCGGCGCCTACACGACATCGATCTCCCTGGGCGCCGCGGTGGTTGCCGGGGTCGCGGTGCCGGTGAACGAGGCGCTGGGCGGCAACTGGCGTGTGGGCCTGGCCGTCTGGGGCATTCCAGCCCTGGTGGCATTGGTCGTCTGGCTCATCGTGTTCCTTGGGCTGCGATCGCAGATCGCGGCGAAGAACGCGGGGCTGAAGCAGGAGGCATCGACCCAGACTCCCGTGGGTCCGATGTCCAAGAACGCCACCGCCTGGTGGGTCGCGATCTTCTTTGGAATGCAGGCCTCGGTGGCCTACATCTTCATGGGCTGGGCCCCGAAGATCTTCACCGACCTCGGCGTGAACCCGGCCTCGGCCGGCGTGCTGCTGGCCATCATCATGGGCGTCGGCGTGCCGTTGGCCTTCGTGATGCCGTCGCTGGCCTCGCGCTTCCCGCATCAGGGTCCGCTGGTCATCATCAACGGCGTCGCGGGACTCATCGCCATCGCCGGCATGCTCACGATCCCCGTCCAGGGCGCCTACCTCTGGGCCGTCTTGCTGGGCGTCTGCGGATCGAACTTCCCGCTGGCACTGACCATGATCGGCCTGAAGTCCCGCACCGCCGCCGGCGTCGCCAAGCTCTCGGCCTTTGGGCAGTCGGTGGGCTACCTCTTGGCCATCCCCGGGCCCTTCGCCGTGGGTGCGCTGCATGAGGTGACGCAGTCATGGACCCCGTCGATCTGGCTGCTGGGTTCCCTCATCGTGCTGCAGACCATCACCGGCATGATGGCAGGCCGTCCGCGCTACGTCGAAGACGAACACCGCATCGAAATCCACTAACTGGCAACCTCGCCGGCGGCGGTCCCACCGGAGTTGAGACGCTTCTCAAAGCCCAAGTGCGCCCGGTTGCCGGCGACCCGTCCAGCCAGCATCGCCCCCGCGCTGCCGCTGGCGGTGCGGTTGCGGCTGCGGCGCAGGAACGGATACTGCTCGGAGACAAAGTCATCCACCTGTTCCTTGCGGCCGACCAGGACCAGCTCCGTTCCGGTGCCCGACTGCGTGGTTTCCTGCGCATAGAGGTTCTTGATGCGCGACGCGACCTGGAAGAGGAAGCTGCGCTGGAACTCCCTGCGTTCGATCCGCTTTTCCGAGTCGCTGTGCTGCCAAGTCCAGAGCTTGCCTTCCGTATCCCACCACTGGCTCATCGCGCTGCCCGCCTGCACCAGCAGCGAGGAAAACAGCGTTCTGACGGTGGCAACATCTGATTCGTGGCCGATGATATACAGCCGGCAGTAGTTCGAATAGTTGGTCTGCAACATGGTGATGGTTGGGAATGCGTGGCCGATGGCGCTGAGCCCGTCGCGCTGGCCCAGCCGATAGCTGCCGCGGATATCGAAGTGCACCTCGATCACCGGCTCCTGCTTCTTGCCCTGCTGCGCGCCCAGGGCATCCAGCTCAGCCTTGCCGATTCCGTAGCGGACCATGAGTCGCTCGGCATGCTCCTGAAATGCCTGCGCCTCGTGCGGGTACGGCGTATTCTCCGCCTTGTTCAGCAACAGGGCGATGCGTTCCTTCAAACGGTTGAGCTTGGTTTCAGGGGTGCTCATGATGCCTTCCTTGCAGGGCTGAGGCTGGGTTTTGGTTGGTGGTGGAGGCTGCTGGCCCCAGTCTGGCACCTTACCGAAAATTCTGCTCCCGGCACTGTGGATAACTTGCTGAGGCAATCCCTAGCCGGGGTAGGTTTCTGCGCGTAGAGTGAGTGAACCGCACTGGCCCCGTCGTCGGATTCCTCGGGGCCAAGCATGAACTATGGGAGGTTGAAATGGGCGATTTTCGGGCATACACCATGGAAGAACGTGCGACGTACCTGGCACCATCCTGTCAGCGCTGCGGCCAGCACCGCCACATTGTGTGGGAAAAGGTCGAAGGTACCGAAACCTATCTGCCGCGCGATGCGGGGTGCTCCAACGAGGCCTGCACCGCCTAGAGCCTGACACCCAGTGCGGTGGAAATTCCGGCCGACGCCTTGTGCAGCACCGCGACCACCCGGGACTCATCCACCTCGCGCGGCGGGTAAATCACCGCGATCGCGGCAGGCTTGCTTTGTGGCAGCAGCAGCGGCACGGCAATGGAAGTCAGTCCGGGGATGACCTCGTCGTGGCTGTACTCGAAGTCCTTGGCGGGGTACTGATCCGGGTGCAGCTGGGAACGGATCGCGCGACCTGGCGCCCCGTTGTCGATGGGGTGGCGGGTACCCGGGCGCTGTGCCACGGTGGCGTCGGCCGCACGGGGTTCGGCGGTGCTCAGGGTGACTGCTTCCTCCCCGTCGAATACGACCAGCAGGGCGGTCATCAACAGCTCGTCGGAGATCGCCGCCAGCGCCGGGGCCGCGGCGGACTGCAGCGACTGGGCTACGTTGCGGGCCAGGGCCCCCAGGCGTGCGCCGAGCTCAAGTTCCCCGGAGGCGGTGCGCTCAACGAACCCGTACTGCTCAAAGGTCTTCACCAACCGGTAGGCCATGGAGCGGTGGATTCCCAGCTGCGCTGCAAGTTCTGCAACGCTCAGCGGCTGCGGCGATTCGCCGATCAGGGTCAGTGCGTGAAGCCCTCGGCCCAGGGTCTGGGATCCGCCCTCAACGGCGGCCTTGTCGGAAGTGCTCATCTAATAATCTTTTCATCGCTGCTGGAAATTCCCGCGTTTGAAGGAACGGGACGTGACCTAGGTCTATGGGTGCTGTGATGCAGGTCTTGAAGACAGCGTACTTCAAAGCTAGGCTTGTATCTATAGTTACAACCGTGTCGCAATTATAGAGACGAAGACGTTTCTGCGACACCACAAGGGAGCCAGAATATGCAGATTCACCACAGGGGCTATGTTTCCGGAGATCCACGCGTCAAGACGGCGGCGGGCTATGGCGTCGATCGTCCCGCAGAAATTCCGGACCAGATGGATGTGCTGATCGTCGGCACCGGACCTGCCGCCTCGGTGGTCGCCGCGCAGCTCTCGCGCTTCCCCTCGGTCAACGCCCGCGCCATTGAGCTGCGCCCGGGACGCCTCGAGGTAGGCCAGGCCGACGGCATCCAGGCCCGCTCGGTGGAAACCTTCCAGGCCTTCGGCTTCGCCAACGAGGTCATCGAAGAGGCCTATCGCAATGTTGAAATGTGCTTCTGGACCCCGGACCCTGAGAATCCGCAGAACATCAAGCGCCACTCCCGCGCCGCCGACGACTCCACCGGCATGAGCGAGTTCCCGCACATCTACGTGAACCAGTCGCGCATCCTGGACTACTTCCTGCGCGATGCCGAACGCGCCCCGGGCAAGATCGTCCCGGACTACGGCGTCGAATTCCTGGACTGCCACATTGACCCGAGCGCCGAATACCCGGTCACCGCTCGCATCAAGTACACCGCGGGTGAGCGCGAGGGTGAAGAGCGCACCGTGCAGGCCAAGTACCTGGTCGGCGGCGACGGTGCCCGCAGTCAGGTGCGCCGCTCACTGGGCCACAAGCTGCACGGCGACGCCTCGATGCACGCCTGGGGCGTCATGGACGTCATGGTCAACACCGACTTCCCCGATATCCAGGTCAAGTGCTCCATCCAGTCCCACGAGGCGGGCAATATCCTGCTGATCCCGCGCGAGGGCGGTTACCTGGTCCGCTTCTACGTGGACCTTGGCGAACTGACCGCGGAAGATGCGGGAGCGATCCGCAAGACCCCGGTGGAACAGATCGTCGCCACCGCCAACCGCATCATCCACCCGTACACCATGGACGTGAAGAACGTCGCCTGGTTCTCCGTCTACGAGGTGGCGCACCGCATCACCGACGGCTTCGACGACGTGGAAGATGATGAGCGCGGCACCCGCTGCGCCCGCGCCTTCATCATGGGCGACGCCTGCCACACCCACTCGGCCAAGGCCGGCCAGGGCATGAACGTCTCCATCCAGGACGGCTTCAACCTTGGTTGGAAGCTCGCCGCCGTGCTGGAAGGCCGCGCCCCGATTTCCCTGCTGGACACCTACGCCGAGGAGCGCAAGGTCATCGCCCAGAACCTGATCGACTTCGACAAGGAATGGTCGACGCTGATGGCCAAGCCGGTGGACGAGTGGGAGGATCCGGACGAGCTCGAAAAGTACTACGTGAAGACCATGGAATTCCCCGCCGGCTTCATGACCCAGTACGAGGCCTCCGCCATCACCACCGGCACCGAACACCAGCACCTGGCAAAGGGCTTCCCCATCGGAAAGCGCTTCAAGTCCGCGGAGGTGATCCGCCGGGCGGACAACCGATGGCGCCACCTGGGCCACCTGCACGAGGCCGACGGACGCTGGCGTGTCTACGCCTTCGCCGACGCCGCGGCCCCTGCGCTGCAGGGCACCGCCATGGCCGACTTCGCCGCCTGGTGGGCCGAAGACGCCACCTCGCCACGCAACCTGTACACCCCTGCGGGGGGAGACGAAGACGCGGTCTTCGACCTGAAGGCCGTGTACCAGCAGGACTACACCGAGGTTGAACTGCACGACGTGCCCAAGACCTTCCAGCCGCTGAAGGTTCCCTTCGGCCTGCACGACATCAACCAGGTGTTCTCAGCAGGCCACGGACGCGACATCTTCCGCGACCGCGAGATCAGCACGGCGGGGGCCATCGTGGTGGTCCGCCCCGACCAGTATGTGGCGGGCATCTTCCCGCTGGATGCCCGTGATGAAATCTCCGAGTTCTTTGCAGGCAATATGCTCCCGGTGGAGCACGGCATTAAGGGCTAGAAAAATAGCAGCCGCAGCCGACCAATACCGCGTGGTGTTGGTCGGCTGACCTGTAGGTCCAGGCTGTTAGCGTCAAGCCATGAGCAACTACGCCGATCTGCTCCCGCTGCGCCGGGTGGCAGAGCACCGCCTTGCCCCGATGAACCGCGGAGAATGGCCCGCCACCATTCCGGCCGTCCGTCAGGTACTTGACGAAGGATTGGATTTTTCGGCGCTGACGGTCCTCGTGGGTGAAAACGGGGCAGGAAAATCCACGCTAGTTGAAGCCATCGCGGCCGCCTTCGGGATGAACGCCGAGGGCGGCACGGTCCACGCCATGCACCAAACGCAGGCTACCGAATCGCCGCTGGCACAGCATCTTCAGCTCGTGCGCAGCGCCGGCGGCTCGCGGCAGGGAGTGTTCCTGCGCGCCGAAACCATGCATGGGCATTTTGCCTATCTTGATTCCATCCTGTCCGGAGGGAAGAACAACTTCCAAAGCCACGGAGAATCCTTCATCGAGTTCTTCACCGACCGCGCCCCGATCAATGGGCTGTGGATCTTCGACGAGGCCGAATCCGCGTTGTCATTCAACGGCAGTCTGATGCTGCTCTCGCACATCAGCGACCTGTTGCGTGCCGGCTCTCAGATATTGCTCTCAACCCACTCACCGATTCTTGCCTCGCTGCCGCAGGCAACCATCTACGAGCTGGGGGAGTGGGGACTTCGGCAAAGCACTTATGACGAGCTGGACATGGTCCGCAGCTGGCGTTCATTCCTTGATGCGCCGGGCCGCTTCCTACGCCACTTCGAGGATTAGCGCAGGACAAATCCCGGGGTGAGATCATCGCGCGGGTCAATGACAAAAGTATGTTTACCGGTCTGAAATGCGGTGCCGGTGACCTGCGGAATAACCCCCTGGCGTCCCTCAACCACCAATTGTTCCAGCGCCGCCGCGGTGAACGTCGAACCGACGATCGAACCGTGCTTCAATACTTGTCCGGCAGCGAGGACGCCGCGCTCGGTCAGCGTCGCCACGCGGGCGCTGGTTCCAGATCCGCAGGGTGAACGGTCGACCTCGCCGTCGGCAAAAACCGTGGCATTGCGCTGAATCACCTCGGAGCCTACGGAGAGATCTTCAAAAACGATGGTCCCGTAGACCCCGCTCAGGCGTGGATCGCTGGGGTGCTGTGCATAAATTGATTCGTTCAGGGCCCACTTGATGTCGCGGCCGATTTCGATGATCTTGGCGTAGTTCTCCGGTGTCACACGCAGCCCCACGGACGCTGCATCAAGCTGTGCGTAAATGGCGCCGCCGAAGGTGACGTCGACGCTGACCTCGCCCAGTGCGGTGTGCACCGCTACGTCTGTGGCAAGCACGTAGCTTGCGACGTTGATGAATTCGGCGTGGGTCACGAGACCGGCCTGATCGGTGTGGACGCGGGAGATCACCCGGCCCGAGGGTACGTCGATCACCACGTCGGTGATGCCGGATGGGTCTGCCTGAACCCTGCCGTGTTCTATGGCCCAGATGCCTAAGGCGATGGTCCCGTGGCCACAGGCTGTAGAAAATCCGTCCTTGTGCCAGAAAAGCACCCCGAAGTGTGCGCCGGCATCATTGGGCTCGGTGATGAACCCGCCGTACATGTCGGCATGCCCGCGCGGTTCAAAGCACAAGATCTTCCTGATGCGTTCCACCCGAGGATCATTCATCGCGAAAACGCGTTTTGCCGGTACATCTACACCTTCAAGAGCAACTGGCAGATCGGTGATGATCCGGAAAGGTTCACCTGCGGTGTGGTAGTCGATGCTCTGATACTTCTCGTTGATCATGGTGCTTTCGGGGTTGAAGGATTTTGACTTCACGCTAAGGATGGGGCGAAGCGGCTGTCAATGCAGTTCGCTGCTGGCCATTGCCGATCGACCCGCTGATGTCATGTTTTCCAAACCGCCATTGAGGATTTTGACCTGTGTTTATGTGCAATTCGGCCAAGATGGACACGGTTCTCAGGGCTTAGCGAGCTGACAGGTTCCCGACACTCTTGGACGGCAGGGGAGTTCTCTGTGACTTGCTCGGGGTGGAACAAAAACGTTGTTGAATTCGGGAACCGAAACCACTTCCCCTAGAGTTAAAGATGCGAAACGAAGGGAAGTCACGTGGCCAAGAAACAATCAATTTGGGCTCGAATTTTCGGTATCGGCAAGGCCAACGCCAATGCCGCGATCGATGCGTTGGAAGATCCAAAGAAGATGCTAGACCAGACGGTCCGCGATTACACCAACAACATCGCAGAAGCCGAACAGGCGGTTGCCCAGACCATCGGAAACCTGCGTATGGCTGAAGACGACCTGGCTAAGGCCAAAACGGAAGCCGAAGACTGGGGCGCCAAGGCACTTGCCGCTTCGAATAAGGCTGAAGAATTCGCGGCCGCCGGAGACTCGGAAAATCAGTCGAAGTTCAACCAGCTGGCTACCGTAGCCATTCAGCGTCAGATGGCTGCGGAAAAGAAGGTCAACTCACTGGCGGCTACCGTCGGCACCCAGAACGAAGTGGTTGACAAGCTCAAAGCCGGGCTAAACACCATGCAAACCAAGCGTCAGGAGCTGGTCTCCAAGCGTGACGAACTGGTGGCGCGCGCCCGCAACGCGAAGACCCAGAACCAGATGATGGAAGCCGTCAAGGCGCTGGACGTCAATGATCCAAGCAGCGAGATCAGCCGCTTTGAGCAGAAAATCCGCGAGGACGAGGCCAAGGTGCGCGGTGCAGCTGAACTGGCAGCATCTTCCCTGGACTCGCAGTTTGCGCAGCTGGAAGATCTGGGCGCCGCCACCGAGGTGGATGCGCGCCTGGCCGCCATGAAGGCTGCCAACGCACCGCAGGCTGACATCCTGGAAGAGGCCGACGGTGCCCAAGCCATTGAAGCCAGCACCCCGGAGCTGTCGGAGATCGAGGCCCGCCTGGCGACCATGAAGAAGAATCAGGCCTAAAGCTTCTGTCGATTTTTTGATGACTCTTAGTTGGCGGAATTATGAACTATCCACCAATAATTCGCCGCACCAAGTTGCACGCCTTTCTAACAATTGAGCCGGAAACTTCCCGAGGTTGAGGATGCGACTAGGCGACTGAGCGTTGGAGGTATGTTGTCACGTTCCGAAGTGGGTGCGCTGACGTCAACCACTTTGGGGATGAAAGCATATATCTCAACGATTCGGTCGGCCACGATCAGAGCAACGATCGTGGCCGTCGCCGAGCATCTGGGGCATACCGATGGCAGACCCACTGGGACAAACGAGACATTACATCTACGAAATGTATCCTGCCAAAGAGCCGAGATAACTGCTAGGATCGATCCCTCGTCCGATTCCTAACTGAACGCCATTAATTCGTTGAATTCTTTCCTGGACTGAACCACCTTGTCCGGTTTCCAACCGGGCCCTGGAGTCGATGCGACTAGAAGCTTCGTATAAGGATGCTGCGGATGTGATAATACCTGCGTCGTATTCCCCTGTTCGACGAGCGAGCCACGAAATAACACTAGCGAACGCTGGCAAAGTTGCTGGATCACCGCTAGGTCGTGGCTTACAAACAGGTAACTTACATCTGAATCACGTTGAATCTCCGCGAGCAATTCCAATATCTGAGCTTGAACTGAAACGTCAAGGGCTGAAACAGCTTCGTCAAGCACAACAAGTTTCGGCTCCAATGCCAAGGCGCGAGCTATGGCAATGCGTTGACGTTGGCCACCCGAAAGTTCATGCGGTTTCGATTTTCCCTGCTGCTTGGTTAAACGGACACGGTCTAGCAACTCGGCTACACGCGACTCGGTTTCTCTGGACGAGGGCATCATGTGATGAGCCTTGAGTGCTCGACGTAAGGTTTCATCGACAGAAAGGTGCCTGTCAAGCGTCCCATTGGGATCCTGGAAAACCATCTGTACGGTTCTTGCCCGGCGCATTCTCTTCGTACGGCCGTGGGCAGGTGTGAGCCGATCATCACCGTCAATCACGGCGGACCCAGAATCGGCATGCTCAAGTCCTAGGAGAATGCGAGCGATAGTTGATTTTCCCGACCCCGATTCACCTACCAAACCCACAGCTTCCCCAGACTCGATAGAGAAGCTAACTTTGTTTACGGCGATCACGTCGGAAATGCTGTGGCGCATTCGAAATACCCGGTGCAGATCTGTGACTTCGACGAGGCTCATGATTCAACGCCCTTCTTCATGACCGGTGCAGTTTCGATAAGAGTCTGAGTGTAAGGATGGGTCGCTTCAGAAAACAGTCCCGGTTTATGTAGCGTTTCAACGATCTCGCCCCTTCGTAAAACATAAATACGGTCGCAAATGGCACCAGCGAGATGCAGATCGTGCGTAATGAACAGCATGCCCACACCGCGCTCGCGGATCTGCTTTTGAAAGATTGCCAAGACCTCTGCCTGAGTCGTGACGTCCAGTGCGCTAGTCGCTTCGTCAGCAAATATTAGACGAGGCTCTGTGCTCAAAGCTGCGGCGATTACGACACGTTGCAGCATGCCGCCGGAGAGCTCGTGCGGATACTGACGAACTCGTAACTCGGGATGCGTAATCCCCACCGTATCCAGCAATTCCACAATACGGTCGTTGGCTCGTGTCCTGGTCCATCCGTGAACACGCACCAATTGTTCTGCAAGTGAGTCACCGATCCGTCGTACAGGATTAAGCGCAGCTCGGGGATCCTGCTGTACCAGTGCGGCTTTATCGGCACGCACATTGCGTACGGTATTGGCATCAGCCCCAATCATTTCGACACCATCGACCTTGATGCTGCCAGTTAGTTCAGCTTCGTCACCATATAGCCTCAATGAGGCTCTAACGCTAGTCGACTTTCCAGAGCCTGATTCTCCAACGAGTCCGACTAATTCCCCTTGGGCAACCTCTAGATCAATTCCGTGCAAGATCTCAATAGGCTCCCCTCGTCGTTCAAACGCGAGCCGCAGGTCCTTAATTTCTAAGAGCACAATCTATCCCTTCGCCTGAAGACGGTCCGCAACGCGTACACCGACGATATTGACAGCGACAACGACCAATGCAATTGCCATACCTGGAACGAGCGTTGGCAAGAAGTATCCTTGGACAATTCCAGCCTGGCCTTCCTGAACCATTAGACCCCACTCAGAACTTGGTGGTTGGGCACCGAATCCTAAGTAGCTGAGCGTCGCTAGACTCATGAGCACTTCACCGAACTGGACGACCAAGAAACCCACTAGCGCTGGTAGCAAGTTCGGAATCACGCCGCGTACACAGATTGTTAAACCGCCCAGCCCTTGGGCACGATAGGCGTCAATGTATGGTCTTGCGATCTCGCTCAAGGCTAAGCTACGTACATATTTTGCAATGACTGGAGCATAAGCAAGGGATAGCGCGATGATGGCGGTCCATTTACCCTTCCCGAATACCGCGATAACAAGCACAACGAATAGCAAGCCCGGGAATGCGAACATGACATCGGTAAGACGAGCCAATACGGTGTCTACCCAACCACCACGCCATGCAGCCGTCACACCAATGGCGACCCCAAATGTCGTAGCCAGAGCCAACAAAATTACAGGACCTACGAGCGTTTCTCCAGCTCCGGCCAAGAGGCGGGAATAGAGGTCTCGCCCCAACTGATCGGTGCCGAGAACATGCTCCGCACTTGGCCCTGCCCAAATGGACGAAAAATCAATTTCGTCTCCGGAGTATGGCGCCATGTATGGTCCGGCGATTGCCGCAAGACCTGCGACCACAAGAAATACTGATGCCGCCCAAAAACCAAGGGAATTGTTCTTTCGTTTTTTACGGCGTATGCGCGATTGTGGGGGCATGAGTATAGTCATGAGGTCACCGCCTGTTGTTTTATTCGAGGATCCAGAAGTGGTAGGCATACATCCACAATGGTCGTTACGAGCATGTAAGCGACCACCATAAAGAGCAGAACAGCCTGAACTAGCGGGAAGTCATGGGTGTTGATACCTTCAACGAGTAGAGATCCGATTCCTGAAAGGCCAAAGACCGTTTCCACAGCGACGGTTCCAGCAATCATGCTTGCTGTCACCAACGCAACCATGGTGATGATGGGACCCCATGCGCTTCTAAGCACATGGTCCCGAACGATGAAGCGCTCGCGGAGCCCCGTCGCACGAGCTGCTTCAACATGTTCAGAATCGAACTGTTCGACCATTGATTGCCGAGTGACTCTGCTAATTATGGCCAGGGCACCGAGTGAGAGGGTAATGGCAGGAAGAGTCAACGAGTACAACCTGTTCAGCCCACCGCTTCCTGCACCAGCCACAGGAAACCATTGCAGTTCAACTGCAAAGACTGCCACGAGTGTGATGCCTAGTACGAACGCAGGAATGCTTGCGGCAAGAGTTGTTGCTCCAACAATAATCGTGTCCGCTGCACGCCGTCGACGAACTGCCGCAATGATGCCAAGCCCAATACCGAAAATGCATATAAGGACAGCGGCGTACGTGACAAGACCTAAAGTAACGGGCAGGCGTGATGCCAAAATCATGGACACCGGCTGGCGATATTTGAATGACTCGCCCAAATCGCCACTGAAGACCCCCGTTACCCAATGCCAGTATTGAGCAATGAGCGGTTCATTCAAATGATATTGAGCTTGAATACTTGCAAGCCGTTCTGGCGTGATGTCCTCAGAACTACCGACAAGGAACGTTATGGGATCTCCAGGAGCCGCAAACATGGCAGCAAAAATTACAAATGATGCGATTGCAAGCGTCAGGATCAGTCCACCGAGTTTTCGGATAGTACGCGACATTTCTAACTATCCCTTCGTACTGCCGAGGTCCGCGGCCCATGGGTAGTAAATGTATGCGGCCGACGATGGCGCCCCGGTAATCTGATTGGACATTACAAGCGTTGAGGGAGTTGCGACGAGCGGAAGCCAGATTGCGTTTCCGACCCATTTCTTTTCCAGCTCGATGGTTTTCTTTGCTCGTTCTGCGTCATCAGTTGAGGCGTACGCTTCGTCCACGATTTTGTCGTATTCGGGGTCGGAGTAGCCCACGAAATTACGTGCGGAATCTGAGCGTCCATTCTTATAAAATCCCAGTGGATCTGCTTTTGAGATGTAGTAAACATCCGGCCATATATCTGCAGAGTTACGGAGCTGTTCATCATTGTAGAAATCTCCATACTGGACTTCCGGTACTGCAAGAATTTCGGTTTCAATCCCAATTTTCTTAGCTGCATCTGTCAATGCACCCGCAATCACGTTGTGCACGGAGGAACCGTTCGAAGCTATGACTAATGGACCCTCCGGAATACCTGCCTCGGAAACCAAGGCCTTGGCCTTTTCGATGTCGGCGTCGCTTGGCTTTGCTGGGGCACCTTCAAGTTCGTCGTAGGCAGCTTTGAATGTTTCAGGTTCGTATCCCCAAGCTCCAGAACCTACGGGAGTTTTCCATGGCATTGCCAAACCGCCAAAGGCTGCTTTCGCGATACCTTCACGATCAATTGCGAGCGATAACGCTTGGCGCAGTCGCACATCGGTAAGTGCCCCTTTCGGCGTTACTTCGCCGACCCAAGCATTTGTTGAAGGGCCTTGAAATACCAGATTCGAGGCATTCGAGATGAATGGTCTGGCTGCCCCAGGGTTCTCAAAGTATGCACCCTGAACTTCTCCAGCAGTCAAGCTGTTGATCGCTGCGGCTTCGTCAGCCCAACGGAGGACAACACGTTCTGTTTTCGCGACACGATCTTTCTGCCAATAGTCATCGTTTCGTACTAGGGTCAGGTGCTGTCCAGGAACCCAATCCTCAACCTTAAAGGGGCCTCCGCACGCTGACTCTGAATTCGGGCTACCGAATTTCTCACCTTCTGATTCGATGACCCTTGGGTTCCAAACGATGCCTCCGTCACCGGCCATTGCTTGTAAAAAGATCGCGTCCGGCTGCGTAGTGGTGACTGTTATCTGGTCGTCAGCCGTCTGATCAATCGAAACCACGTTTTGGTATTCATCTGACTCGGCTGCGCCGTCAGCCGCGTGTCTCTTCAAGCTCCACAGAACATCAGCTGTCGATACCTTACTTCCGTCGTGGAATGTGGCGTCTTGTCGAATGGTCAATTCTAAATGTGTCTTATCGGTCCATTCTGCTGACGATGCGATGCCCTTGCCCAACGATAGGTCCGGCTGAACTTGCATTAGCCGATCACACGTGTTTGCCAGAATCATGTCATCCGGCGTCGTTGCGTCAATGTCTGCATCAAGTGTTGTGGGTTCACCGGGCAGCATCCAACTTACAGTTTCCAAGGGTCCTTCAGCTTTAGGGGAGGAAGGGCCGAAAGGTACATTGAGGTTCTGGCCGGCATTACTGTTTGCACCTTCAGTACCATTCGCACAACTAGTCAGGCCTAGGGTGGCGACCATCGTTAGGCCCGCTACAGATACGACCCAGCGATACTTCTTGTTCATCATGGTGATACTCCTCATTGAGCTAACGATGCGTTGAATTGGAAAGGCTAGAAACGTATTCGGCGGATTCTATGCCGCCTGGACCGTCGTAAATATTCCACGGAAGCTGTGTATAGGGTGTTTCGCACGGGTAGCCAGCCGCTACGTGATATTCGCCAGTAGTTAGATCAACACAGCTGGATAGCAAGGTTGACCACTGTTTCAGCGGGTCTGATGTTGTCACCGGGTGGGTGCAGACCCCTTCCGGATATCCCAAATGGTCAGACATTGCAGCTCTTACTAACTCTCGGCCTTGATCGGGAGTTGTAGCAGCTGACACTTTTCGGAGCCCCTCGGTCACGCGCGGTAATCGGATCAGCGAGTCAACCGAGGCAGGTCGGTACCGGCCAGCTAATTGAGGTGGTACTGATGCTTGGTAGTGATTCGCGTGTGCAATCAGACCGCCTTCTGGGTATATCCAATCAGCACCATGGGGTGTGGTTTCAACGTCAATCCCGAAACCACTGCGGTGTCCCAAAAGCGCATTGCTTGCGATGTGGGGACGGGTTTTGAGCAACATCTTCAGAGCTGAAGCTAGATCGGATTGATCGAGTACTAGCCGGCGAATAAGAGTTTGAGGAAGACCTAGTTCTTCACCGAACGTACCGCCCATGCCATTGGCATTGAGAGCGATGCCAGCTGAGTTGGCTCCGTGACGGCCAACTTGTCCCGCTTCAACTTGCATGACGATGGTTGGCAATGGATCCTGCTTGATCCTCAGTACCATTGTGGTTTCAGCAGTGAGAGTCCGCCAATCCCAATTCTGTCCAATTAGCGTATGCCCAGTGCCACTGGCATCGCCGGTGAGGAAAAACGAAGTGCAGCCGTCAACCGAACTGCGTTCTTCCTCATCGACGCCCAATGCTGATTGTGCGAGTCCTTGGCCTGCCTGTTGAGCCCGGTAGCTATGGACGAATTCACCACGCAAATTGAGTGTAAGAATTTCTTCAAATGACACGTCCGCCCCTTCAGCGATTCCTCGCATTTCTTCGACAAGGTGCGGGGCTAGCTGATTGCACAATGGCAGCCACTTAAGTACTGAGCTTGTAATAGACGGCCAGTCCATGCTGGTCTGTTGCTTCAATGCAGCGGAGTAGTAGTTGATGGCAAGCGCAATAAGATCATGTGCTTGCTCGCCGTACTGCTGACCTCTCTGGCGCGGAGTGCCGCTGATCTCAACCAGTCTGATCAGTGAAGTGTTCACGCTGGCTTCCTCTCAATCTCCCTAAAGCGGGTAAAGTATGGAACAACCATTACAGAAGTTCACGATTATGAATGAGATCTTACACACATGGACGACTTTGTAACAAGCGATACAGCTAATCCATCAATAACAAAACTGCGCGACAGAATTGCACGCTTTTGGGATGAGCTTTCGAGAGCTGAAAAGTCGGTCTGTCGAGTCTTGTCTTCTACGTCAGCTGAGCATCTTCTCTATTCCAGCGCGGCAGACTTGGGGCAGCAAAGCAAGACATCCAACGCCACAGTGGTTCGCACTTTGCAGTCACTTGGGTATTCGGGGCTTTCTGAACTAAAGCAGGAAATCGCGGCGCCCCTAACCTCGACAGTCTCTCCGGAAGTGCGCCTCCAGCACCGCATTAATCATCTCGGGCAAGACTTGAATCGTATTCAGGCAGAGATTTGGGCGGAAGCTCAGGGTCTGCTTGAAGTTGGTAAAGGCGCCAACTCAAGCGACACTTTTGCATCCGCGATCAATATCCTGGTTAGGTCGAACACTATTTATTGTTATGGGCTAGGGAGCTCGGCCGTCGCTGCTGACCATCTTGCCATTCGGCTCGGCCGTACCGGCATCCCCACTCGACGGCTATCAACAGATGGGTTTCGATTGGCTGATGAAATCCTACATTTCGGCGCCCAGGACACCCTGATCATTTTTTCCCCAGGGCGCAAGACGAGAGACATTGAGGCCCTGATTGATCAGGTGCAACTCGTAGGAGGCTCCACCATCTTGGTTACAGATCATTTGCATGAAAAGCTTTCACAAAATGTTTCTGTGGTTCTCCGAGCGCCTTTGACGCCGACGGGGCTGACCTCAGATAGCTTTACGGCAGTAATTGTTGGCGACATCTTGGCTCAAGGAATTACTGCGGTTGGGCCTGATATTGCATTGCGGTCATCGCATGTACTCAATGACATTCGAACTCGACTTGGCTATTAAAAGCGGGTTCGCAATTTGCTAACTCCACCCGAGTGCCTTTCCCGGCCTATTGACTTATGCAGGTAAATGCCTGCATGATGTTCCTATGAAGGACATGGAAGCCGAATTGGGACTTGCCTTCAAAGCCTTGGCTGATCCCACCCGGCGACTATTGTTGGACCAGCTGCGCCACCATGACGGGCAAACACTGACCGAGCTATGCGGCAAGATCAGCATGGCTCGCCAGTCAATAACCCAGCATCTAGATATCCTGGCCGCCGCACATCTGATCACCGTTGTTCGTCGCGGACGAGAACGTCTGCATTTTCTTAATCCCACGCCCATCCATGCGATCGGCGAGCGTTGGATCTCCGCCTACGAGGTTCCACGTTTGGAAACACTTTCTGCGATCAAGCATCGAGCTGAGGACTCAGCCATGACAAACAGTTCAACACCCATCCCCACCTATGTATACGTGACCTATATTCGGGCCAGCGCCGAAGAAGTATGGAATGCGCTGACCGATGCGGACCTCACCGCCCAATATTGGGGCCATGCAAATATTTCCGATTGGCAGCCCGGCTCCCCGTGGGAGCATCGACGAGTCGACGGCTCGGACCGCGCCGACGTCACCGGGCAGGTGCTGTCCGTGGACCCACCCAACGAATTGGTGATCACGTTCGAGGATTCAGACGAACCTCGCGAACATGGTTCATCGGTGGTGCACTTCAACATTGAACCTCATGAAGGCATCGTCCGATTGACGGTCCGACATGAGAATCTTCCAAATCTGGATATGCGCAACGGCATCGCGCGGGGCTGGCCAGCGGTCTTGGCCAATCTCAAGTCCCTGTTGGAAACCGGCTCGGTGCTGCCCACAGCGCCGTGGAATATGCCGGAGCGTGAGCTCTCATGAGCCGCGCAAGCTTCACCGCGGCAGGACACTATCTGCAAGAACAGATGGCGCTGCTGAGCACTGCAAATCTTCACCGGCAAAGCGGCTGCGCGAACTGGGACGAACAACACCTGATCAATCACGTGGCGCAGGTGGCCAACGCCGTCTGTGAGACCGCAGGAGGCGCGCCATTTGCGGTCCCCAAGCAGGCCGAAACCATTGCAAGTACCCCCAAGGAAGCTGCGTCCTCGGTGGAACATGCATTGGATCTGCTGGAGAGCGGACCCATGCTGAACATGGCGTCCATCGAATTCACCGCCCATGGCTGGGATCTTGGGATCGGAATGGATCCTCAGCACCGGATCCCCGAAGAGCTCGCCGAAAAGGTACTGGAGCTGGCCAGGGGCATGCTTACCGACGAATTGCGCGGTTCGCACTTTGCACCGCGGCGGCAGGTGCCGGAGAGTACAAATGCATCGGACAGGCTTGTGGCATTCTTGGGACGAGTTCCACCGGGGCAGGCCAATAACCAGTGAAACGCGTGTGGCAGGTTGCCAGCAACGGGATCAAGCTCACCGTTCATAGCCGGTTGAATGGAACTGTCCGTAGGCGACCGGTGCTCTTGCTAGCCGGTACCGGAGAGACCGCGGCTGATTGGAATTGCATTGCTGCGGATCTAGCTCGGGACCGCATGGTGCATGCCGTGGACCTTCGGGGCCATGGGCTGAGCAGCTGGCCAGGTGAATACAGTATTCAGGCCATGGCCGATGATGTCATGGAGCTGCTGCCCGCACTTGGCGGTCCAGTTGATCTGGTGGGGCATTCACTGGGTGGGTTGGTGGCGGCGCACGCCGCCCAGGACAGTCAGTGGGTTTCGCGCCTGGTACTGGAAGACGTGGGTTTGCCGCGGCCCCGCATTCCCAGTACCCCAACCCGTCCAGAAGGGGCGCTGGAATTTGATTGGGCCATGGTGGAACAGATCCGCCCGCAGATCGATCAGCCCGATTTTCCATGGGAGCAGATCTTTTCAAACATCAAGGTACCCACCGAGATCATTTCCGGAGGCCGAGAAAGCTTCGTCCCTGCCGAATTAGTTGAGCAGCTTGGCGGCCTGATCCCGGACTGCAGCATCAGCACGCTGCAAACAGGTCATCTGGTTCATGCCACTGACCCGGACGGTTTTATTCGGCTGGTTCGTGCGCATCTGGATGGTCGCTGAAATCTTCGCTAATCCTCACAATTTCCGAGACCTGATTAATAATTCATGATGGCAGGCTGCGATGTGGATTAATGCGGTTTCCAGGGGAGGTCTGCGGGTGACGCGGCTTGATGGTTCTTAGCAGCTAGGGCGTAGTTTCGACCTGAAAACACCGGAGTCCAACTAAGACTTTGCAACTCAATTCCCGAAGTTCCTAAAGGCATCGTCGAACCACGGGATGATTCCATCGACCCTTAGTCGTTGCGGTTGGTTCGTACGACGGGCTCAGACAATCGAAATACGCCGAAATGCCGACGACCGATTCTTCAGAGTGTTCGCCATAGAACTCACTTCGATCGTCTCCGCAGGCAAGGCTTTGGTCAGGTCATGGAGCAGATCCCACTAAAAGATCTTCCCAAAGCCCGGCGAAGGCACCCGACGTGTACAAATCATCCGCTGATAAACAATCACCGTTGTTTCGACGATCTCGATGGCAAGGCATGCTACACGTTAGTATGCGAAGAGCCCTTTATCTACGCCGTAAATATTCCGGATAGCAGTGTGCCCGCCACCTTGAAAAGTGACGGGCACGAAGCATCATGTGACTCTCGCCTATGGGGTCACGATGGCGAAATCTGGATCGCCTGGTTCGACAACCGACAGCAGTTTGCCGATAACCGAAACGTCGCCGTCAATCTCAACGCCCTCGGATTCCGAGTCGCCGGCCACCAGCTGCAGCAGGCGCGGCTTGGACAGGGACAGGGTTACGTCAACGTCGCCCTTGCCGTCTTCCAGGTAGATCAAGGCACCGTTGTGCAGGGTCAGGCGGAAGCTGCGGTCCAGATCGGTGATGTTGATGCGGATCGCCAGGTCCAAGTCCCATGCCTTTGGACCATTGATCTGAATGGCGATGGCGTCGAAAAGCATCTCCGGCGAAAGCTGTGCAACCACTGCAGGAGCGTTGGTGGACAGCGGGGTGCCAAAGCTGCCGTCGCGCAGCTCGGTGGCACCGCCCAGGTAGAAGTTGCGCCAGGTGCCGTTTTCGGAACCATAGCCAAGCTGCTCCAGGGTGTCTGCGTACAGTGCGCGTGCGGCGACGTGGTTCTGGTCGGTGAACACCGCGTGATCCAACAGGGTCGCTGCCCAACGGAAGTCACCTTCATCGAAGGCTTCCTGAGCAACCTCGACCACACGGTCAATGCCGCCAATGGCCTTCACATAACGCTTGGCGCCCTCTTCAGGGGTGTGGGCCCACAGGCGTGCAGGGTTGCCGTCAAACCAGCCAAGGTAGCGCTGCACAATGGCCTTGACGTTGTGGCTGACCGAGCCGTAGTAGCCGCGGGCGTGCCATGCGTTTTCCAGTGCTGGCGGCAGCTCGAAGACCTCGGCGGCTTCGGCTCCGTTGTACCCCAGGTTGATCAGGCGCAGGGTCTGGTCGTGCAGGTAGGCGTAGAGGTCGCGCTGCAGGCCCAGGTAATCAATGATTTCCTCTGTACCCCAGGTTGGCCAGTGGTGCGAGGCGAAGACCACGTCGGTCTTGTCGCCGTACCGGTCGATCGCCTCGCTGAGGTACTTGGACCACACGTGTGGGTCGCGAACCACAGCGCCGCGCAGGGTCAACAGGTTGTGCAGCGTGTGGGTGGCGTTCTCGGCCATCGACAATGCCTTGAACTGCGGGAAGTAGAAGTGCATCTCCGAAGGAGCTTCGGTGCCCGGAGCCATCTGGAATTCGATCTCCACACCGTCGAAGGTGTGGGTTTCACCGGTGGTGGTGATTTCCAGGGTTGGCGGCAGGATGCCGATCTCGCCGATGGAGTTGGTCTGGCCCAGGCCAGCGCCGACCTGGCCCTGCGGACCGCGCTCCAAGGCTGCACCGTACATGTAGGCCGAACGGCGCGACATGGCGGTACCTGCATAGACGTTCTCGGACACTGCGTGCTCAACGAAGCCCTCTGGGGCGATGATCTGCACCTTGCCTGCATCGACCTCCTCCTGCGAGGTCACGCCGAAGATGCCGCCGAAGTGGTCGACGTGCGAGTGGGTGAAGATCACTGCCTTAACCTCACGCTCGCCGCGGTGCTCGCGGTACAGCTTCAGACCTGCGGCGGCGGTCTCCGTGGAAATCAGCGGGTCGATCACGATGATGCCGGTGTCGCCCTCGATGATGGTCATGTTCGACAGGTCGATGCCGCGCAGCTGGTAGATGCCGTCGACGACCTTGAACAGGCCCGAGCGTGCGACCAGAGTCGACTGACGCCACAGGCTGGGGTGAACGGTATCAGGTGCATCGCCCTTGAGGAATGCGTAGCTGTCGTTGTCCCAAATGACCTTGCCCTCGGCATTGTGGACGACGTTGGGAGTGAGATCCGCGATGAAGCCGCGCTCGGTGGCCTCAAAGTCGCGAATATCGTTGAATGGCAATGCTGCACGGGCAGCTTCTTGCTGTGCGCGGATTGCCGCTGTAGCAGGCTTATGCTCCATCAGAAGTCTCCAATCATAGGTAACGATCAATTCATATCGCGTGCCAACAGCGCACCGGTGACAACTCATCCTTAACGGGTTAGTCCCCGGTGAATATTAGGCCAGCGCAATGCAAGTTGAGAAAGGTTCTCTACTTTAAGCACGATTGTCTTAGCGTGGGGCATTCTGCCCAGCTGGTAATCACCCGCACCGAACTTACAGTAAGTGACTTGGTTGCATTTATCTATACAACTCAGAACTTGAACACATCAGAACAATCCCGAAGACGCTTCTAGCGTCGAATTGCTTGGATGAAATGTAGATGAAAAAGTTCAGTAGAACTTTGGCAAGTGCGTTTCTCATACTGACGCTAGGCATCGTTGCCCTTCACACAACGGGATCTTTCGATGCATTTCTTGCCCGCCGCCGGGTGGGTGTATGTGCTTGACCCAGAGATCGGGAACCTATGCGTGCTTAATAGCCGAAACGACAGTTTGCGATTGGGGCATTCCAATAAATAGTTTCAGATCAAATTGCTATTGCGGGGATACACATGTTTTTGCCGGAAGATTTATCAATCGGTCTACGCGTATGGCTGAGGCCACCAAAGTACTGCGTCCGGACCGGCCGCGGTGTACATTGCACCAAACGCCGGAAGAATGCAGCCCACGTTTCCGTGGCAAAGATTAGTGTCAGCTTACGTTCCGCGGGTTGAGTGCGCGGTGACTAGGTACAGAAAGGCGAAGTGTTCTGAAACGGTCGAAAGCAATTTGGTGACATTTTACAAGTGAATCGCTTCGTGAAGTGATCTCACCACCACGCTGTCTTAACGATGGGTGATGAGCTCGTTGGAATTATGCAGGAGTGCATATGCTATTGAGCGGGCCATTGACGTGGAATCAGGAAGCGCAGAGGCTAACATCGTGCCTTTGCCAGAGCCGCCAGCAGGAACGAGAACGATGCGGTCCACACACCTTGGCGACGGCGCTCGAATGGCAAAATAAACTTATCGTCGCGCGTGAGGGTTCCTAAGGTCAGCGATTCGAGCCAGGCTGACCCATTCGAAGTGAGAACGGACCCTGTGCTGCACAGTGGGTCTCCGCGCAAAACGCCCGGCCGGAAAGTTCCGGCCGGGCGAATACTTTAACAATATTAGTAGTAGCCTAGACAGTCCTGGCCCGACAATACTTAGAGTTTGCAGTCGAACTCTCTGAAACATCAGAATTTTCGCCGCACCTCAGCCCCGTCAGGGCCTACTTGCCTGTGGTTGGCATGCCGCCTGGAATCAGCACCGCACTGCCTGCAGAAGTAGTGACGTTGATGGTCCTAGGCGACGAAGTAGAGGTCTGCAAACCATTTTCAACACTGCCAGCCGAGGAACTGCTGGTGACCTTGTACACGGTGTCCGGGACTGTCAGCTGTAGGGTTCCGGCACTAACCTTCCCGTCAACTTGTTGCGGCGCAGTACCTGAGAACTTTCCGTCCAAGCGGCCGGCGGACACATCCAAATCTGCCTGTTGGACATCTTTCAAGGTGAGGTCTGCTCTGCCCGCGCCCAGCGTGGCATCGACGTTTCTTGCAGCGCCGTTCATGAGCAGCAGCCCTGCACTTACATTGAGTTTCAGGTCATCAAAGTTGCCATATACGTTGAATTCACCTGCTCCGAGAGCAAAGTCTGCATCCAGGCTTCCGTCATTTAGCTCCTGCGGCAGGGTTAGGGTGATTTCGTTGTCATCCTTGGCGCAGCCGAAGAAGCAGAAGCTCATCCAGCCAGCCGGAGGGCGGACCTCAAGGGTCTGTCCACTGCGTTCGAGGGTCCATTCGTCGCCGCTGGAGCTGCGCACATCAAGCACCGCTTGATCGGTCGGTGCGAATTCAAGATTGAACGACCCTGTGCTTGCGCGGATGTCCAATGCTGTCACCCCCTTGGCATCCACGCTTTGCACCACATGACTGGTGTTCAAGGTGGCGATGGCTTCACGGGTGGTACTGATCAGCATGGTCATCAGCGCCAGTATTCCAAGCACCGCCAAAATGATATTCAGTGGTTTTGCCGAACCCCGTGGGGCCGGGGGAGTTGGCGGTAGCGGGTTCATGGTCGGCGTGCTCATTGGTTCGTCCTGTCTGTGCGATTAGTGCCCAGATTTTCGATGTGGGCCAGGGCTGCCAGCACGCGCCGGTTACCCGTTCCGTCAGCTTCCAAACCAAGCTTCTGGAAGATGGAGGTGATGTATTTTTCAACGCTCGCCTCGGAGAGGAAGAGCAGTGCAGCGATCGCCTGATTCGATTTGCCCTCGGCCAAGGCCGCCAGGACCGTGCGTTCACGGTCCGTCAGCTGCTGCATCTTGGCGTCGTGGTTTTTCCTGGTCAACAGCTGGGCCACCACTTCCTGGTCCAGTACTGTGCCACCGCCGGCTATCTGTTCCAGCGATGCAATGAAGTCAGATACATCTGCCACGCGGTCCTTGAGCAGGTAGCCCAGGGATCCGGACTGGGTGGCGATCAGCTCCGATGCGTAGCGCTCCTCGACGTACTGGGAGAGCACCAGCAACGGCAGGTCCGGGTAGCGGTCGCGGATAGCAAGTGCCGCCCTGATGCCCTCATCCGTGTACGTCGGTGGAAGCCTGACATCGAGGATGCAGATCTGCGGGAAGCTGTCTTGGTCGGCCTGCTCCAAAAAATCCATCAGCCCGCTGGTGTCCGGCAGGTCTGCCACCACCTGATGGCCGGTGTGGGCCAACAGGCGGACCAGCCCTTCGCGCAGCAGGACCGAGTCTTCGCAGATTAAGACGCGCATGGGACGCTGACCTCCAGTGCAGTGGGACCGCCCTGCGGGCTGTCGAGGGTGAATGTTCCGCCGGCTGCGGCGACCCTGTTGGTGATGCCGTCAAGTCCGCCGCCGGGGGTGATCCTTGCGCCACCGGTGCCGTTGTCCTCGATGCGCGCCCAGAGGGTGCGCTGAGCGTTCTCACCGGTGCGCTCGCGCACGGTGACCCGGCAACTTGACGCCCGAGAATGCTTGGCTGCGTTGGTCAGGGCTTCGGCGATGGCGAAGTACACCGCGGCTTCGGCATGGCGAGGATAGCGTCCGGCAAGCTGTACATCGAGCTGCACTGGAATGTGGGAGCGACCGGCGATGGCAGAGAGTGCTGCATCAAGTCCGCGGTCATCAAGCACCGAGGCGTAGATTCCCCGGGTGAGCTGGCGCAGCTCGGTAATTGCCGACTTCGTGGAAGCGTGCGCCTCGGCTACCAGGGCCTTTGCCTGCTGCGGGTCGGTATCGATTTGCTGGTGGGCGAGCCCCAGGGTCATTGCCACCGACACCAATCGGGGCTGGACGCCATCGTGCAGGTCGCGTTCGATGCGGGTGCGCTCAAGCTCTGCTGCACGCATCGCCCCTTCACGCTGCACCGTCGTGGTGCGTACGCGTTCGGTCAGCTCTGTCTGCAGGGCGCTGGTGCCGACGATCGACACGGTGATGACGCGGTGCAGGAAGATCATTCCCACCGCCAAGGCGGCACCGAGAATCGCCACGAGGAACATCCACGGGGCATCGCTGGCAGGCACCGTCAATCCGAACGGTCCGCTGATGCTTTCCGATTCGGTCAACGGGGCAAAGGAGGTGATGCTCAGGCGGATCATCCATTCCAGTCCGCCCAGCATCGTGGTGCCGAGGAAACAGGAGACCGCGAAGCTGCCGAACGCAGCCCACATCCTTCCATGCCCGAGATTCTTGAGCAGCGAGCGGACCCACGCGCCAAAGCCGGGCGCCTGCTGACGGATCCAGTAGAGGTCCGGAACTTGCAGCCGGTAGAGGTCTGCGACGCGTCGGACTTCCATACGGGCGGTGCCGAAGACGACGTAGAGCAGACCCGTGAGAAGTATCAGGCCGAAGCCCAGCAGGAACGTCAACGCCACCCCGGCGGCGAACCATGCGGCAAGCACCGAAATAAATACCATGCCGAAGGTACCCAGGGCTGCCATTTGAAGGAGGGTGGACCATAGTCTCAGGCCCGGCCGAGCTGGCAGCATGCCCGGGTGTCCCTGCTGTGTTGAAGTCATATCTCAACCCTAATCAGGGCCGTAAACTTCGAACACCGAGGGTTCCGTAGTAGTTAATTATGGAAAACCCGAAACCCCGCACGGATTCACCGGCAGTTTGATTTTCGTCAACGAGAAAGTTGCAAACCTTACCTAGCCTGAACCCCATGGGCAGACTATTTGTTGCGCTGGGTGATTCCTTTACCGAAGGCGTGGGCGACTGGGAAACACGCCTGCCCAATGGGGTTCGCGGCTGGGCCGACAGGGTTGCCAAGCAGCTGTCGAAAATCGATCCGAGTTGGCAATACGCGAATCTCGCACTGCGCAGCCGGCGTCTGGACGGCATCGTTGATGAACAGATTGATGCGGCGATTGCGATGAATCCTACGGTGATCAGCTTCTACGCCGGCGGCAACGACATCCTGGAACTGCGGCAGGACATGGAGAATTTTCTGGACCGCTACGAGGCGGCGGTGGACCGCTTGGCTGCCAGCGGGGCACAGATCCTGTTGTTCACCGGTTTCGACATCCCGGTGCATCCGGCACTGGCCCCATTTAAGCGCCGTAATTGGAAGTTCAACGATCGCGTTCGGCTGATTGCCGCAAAACATCCCAAGTCCGTCGTCTTGGTCGATTACTGGTCTTGGGATATCTACCGCGATCACCGCATGTGGGATGTGGACAAGCTGCATATGAACCGCGCCGGCCACCGCTACATGGCCATCAGAATTCTGGAAATCCTCGGGGCCAAGCATCAACTGGTCTTTGAACCTCTGGGACTTTCCGAACGCATGGGACCGATCCAGATGATGCGGCGGGATGTCGAATGGATGCAGCAGTGGGTGCTGCCGATGTTCGGGCGCCGACTGCGCGGGGTGACCTTGGGGGATGAGCTTGAGCCGCGCTGGCCGACTCCGATCTACCCTGCGAAGGGCATGAAAAAACAGTTCCGCAGACGCCATAGGGCGACTGCGGAACTGCATAGCTAGGAGCTGACCTACGCGCCCGGGTTTTCTATAGCCTCAGGGCTCATCCATGCGATTTCCCAAACATGGCCGTCGGGGTCCTGCACGGCCGCCTGATACATGCCCGGGAACGGTTCGTCGGCGGGGCGGTAAATTTCGCCGCCGCCCGCCAGGGCATTGGCAACAAACTGGTCCACACCTTCACGGGTCTCGGCGGAGAGAGCGTTGAGGCATTCGCGCCGCCCGCTACCGGTGACAGCAACGTCGCCGTTGACTAGGAACCCTGAGAAGAATTCCTCGCGCAGCACCATGACGAGGATGTTCTCCGCAATGAACCATGAGGTTGCGTTTTCATCGGAGAAGGTGTCGTTCTTGGTGAAGCCCAGGGACGAGTAGAACTTATCTGCCCGATCAAGGTCCGACGTCGGGAGATTGACGAAAATCATTTGACTCATGAATAGTCCTTTGCTGTGGCCAGACGGCGCTTATGAGGTCGGGCAACACTCTGCTAGAAGAACTCGTCGAGCGCAATGCTTTGGGGGAAATTGGTTGTTAAAGTTTTTCGCCCATTGTCTAAGCAGAAAATTGCAAAGACAACGGGCGAAGAAACAGCTCAATCCAATATTTGGAGCGGCTGAGGATATCGGAGGTAAACCTAGATCAGTGCCTTGGTGATTTCCAGCGGGATGCGATCCCGGGTGTAGGTGATCTGGTCATAGCCGTGCGGCTGTGGTTTGCCGTCTTCGCCCATGTTCACGAAGACCAATTTTTCGATGGTCAGGATGGATTCCTGGGTAAAGATGTTGCGAACCTCTGCCCGCAGGGTGATTGAGGTGCGGCCAAAGTCGATGGCCGTCAAACCCATTTCAATCAAATCACCTTCGCGGGCCGAAGCGATGAAGTTGATCTCGGACATGAACTTGGTTACTACGTGCTTGTTGCCCAGCTGGATGATCGAGTAGATCGCCGCTTCTTCGTCAATCCAACGCAGCAGGCTACCGCCGAACAGCGTGCCATTGGCGTTCAAGTCTTCTGGGCGAACCCACTTGCGCGTGTGAAAAGTAATACCCTTAGCCATAGAAGAAATGCTAAGTCAGGCAAGCCTCGCATTGCAGTAAGCTCCTGCACAATGTCGGTGAAAACACATGTGACGCAACCGTTGCAGTTCAGAGCGTTAACCGTGAGAAAACGCGTGTCAACTTGGGTCGTTGTTGATAGTGTCAATGCGTTGGCGAATTGAACGTACTAGCGGAGAAACAGGTGATCATGAGCTACACCTCGGACGGGAATGAAAGCATTCCTACCGATTTCGATGACGTTGTCCAGCAGGTATCCACCGGTACCCTGGCACATAACCGCATTGACGAGCTATTGCTTGAAGCTCATGACCGCTATGCAGATGTCGACGACGGTCTGCTGGCCCACTACATTCCTGTACTCGGCCAAGCCAATCCAGAAACATTCGCCATTGCCATGTCCCACGTCGGTGGTTCGCTGCACGGTGTAGGGGACTGCCAGCACCAGTTCTCCATCCAGTCGATCTCCAAGATGTTCGTCTACGCGCTGGTACTACAAGAACATGGGCATGAGGCGGTGCACGAGCGCATCGGCGTGAACAACACGGGAATGTCGTTCAATTCGGTGATGGCAGTTGAACTGAACAACGGGCATCCGATGAATCCGATGGTCAACGCTGGCGCCATCGCGACCACCGAAATGATCCCCGGCAAGAGCTCAGCCAAAAAGTGGGAGAACGTACGTGAGGGCCTGTCCGCCTTCGCCGGACGTTCCCTGAGCCTAGACGACGAGGTCTACGAATCCGAGTCCGAGGCGAACGAACGCAACAAGGCGCTAGGACGGCTCCTCAAGAGCTACGGCCGACTGGATGGAGATCCGCTGAACGCGGTGGACGTGTACACCAAGCAGTGCTCGTTGAACGTCACGGCGAACGACCTTGCGGTGATGGGTGCAACGCTCGCCGATGGTGGGATCAACCCGGTGACTGGCCAGCGAGTAGTCAGTGCGGATGTCTGCCGCGATACCCTGGCTACGGTCGCCACCAACGGATTGTACGAACGCTCGGGAGACTGGCTCTTCGAAATCGGAATCCCGGCGAAGTCCGGGGTGTCGGGTGGCATCGTGGCGGTGGCTCCGGGCAAGGGCGCGATTGGCGCGTTCTCGCCTCTGCTGGACATGGCAGGCAACTCGGTGCGTGGGCAGCTTGCCATCGGCCATCTGTCGCGAGCCATGGGATTGAACCTCTTCGCATCCGCACCCGAACGCGGGCACTGATCGGGTGCTCCCGGTGAATCTCTTTGGGAAGGCGAAGCGCGAAGTTCAGCAGCTGCGACGGGCGCTGTTCACGGAACGGTTGAAGAAGATCGAACTTGCTGCGCCGGAGAACTCAAACCTCGGGCCAGCTGAATGGAACATCAGCAGGTGGCAATCCGATCTTATGGGGTTCGCCAATGACGGAGATTTCAAGAACCACTATGTGGTTGTCGAGGTTCAAGATCTTCCAACTCTTGAACAGAAACGTGAAATATCTTCCGAATGGGTAGAGCCGACGAGGGCTCAAATGTTTGCCGCAGCTACTGGCTATTGGGCGGCATTCCTGCGCAGCACGGAATCTCAATCAGCTCAATCCTCGTCTCATACCGAGCGGATGTTCGATACCCTCGACGAACTACACCAGTTGCTCAATCCGTTGAATATCATCTGGTATCCGGCGCTTCAAGCGGACAGCATGCTTGACGGGGTAGGCTTCTTTTCGCCCGACTGGCGGTGTGGAGCCGAACCGTTACCCCCGACAACCGTTATTCCGGGCGCTGAGTTGCAGGCCCCGTATCGATGAAGTTAAAGCGACACCGAGAAGCTTTCGCTGAACGGAGTCTGCGGAATTTTTGAAAGATACGCACTCTCGTGAAAGTTTGGGGATCTCCGCTCCTTGGGAACTCACGGACAGTGTGTGGACGTTCGTTAGTTTTCCTGCTCCTTGAATTTTATTTATTAAAATTAATTACTATTTTCATCGGAATATAGATTTGTCTCGAATGTAACAATGCTAATGGTTGAAGGAATACTATTCTGGCGATAACGCAATTTCGTCTCTGGCAAGTAGATAGCTGTCGATCGAATAGTCCACAGTTGATAGTTACCTGCGGTGGCCCATCGAGTTCTTCTGAGCTTACGAAGGTTGTGATGGTTTAGTAATCTATTGACCTTAAATAAGTGATGCGCTGTACTGGAAGGAGTGTCAGCGGGACACACTTATCTTGAGGATGCATTTCTTATGAAGAAAGTAACCAAAGCGACTATTGCCGCGGTAGCTGCCGGCGCATTGCTGCTGGGAGGCGCAGGAACTATTGCACTCTGGCAGAGCACCGACACTGTTGATGCAGGACAGATCAACACAGGACACCTAAATCTCACCCTCGGTGCCGACGGGCAGTGGAGCGACGTCAGCGATGCTGCTGCACCGGAACCAATTGCCAATGTGTCGGAGTTCAAGTTGGTTCCAGGCGATACGGTCAAGTTCACCCAGACCGCCAGCATTGCCGCCGCAGGAAAGAACCTGCAGGGAGCCCTGACTGTGGGAACGCTGGACGCCATTCCTGCGTCATTGACTGGCCAGGTCACCGTGACTGTCGACGCGGATGCGAGCGCTGCAGGGCTGGAGAAAAACGGGAACGTCATTTCCTTTGCCGACGAGGGCAACTACAACGTACCTGTCAGCATCACCGTAGCGTTTGCCGAAGGGACTACCGGTTCAACACCGTCGTCCACCATGGACCAGAGCATTGACCTCTCCAACCTGTCATTGACACTTGATCAGGTGCGCCCATAAGCAGACTGTTCTCGTGAGAGTAATGCCGAAACAGCTTAAAGTTCTCTTCGTCGCGGCCGTGATCCTGGTGCTTGGTTTGAGTGCGCAGGGCACGGTCGCGTCGTGGCGCGTCAATAATGAAATTGACGCCGGCGCGATGACGACAGGATCTTTGAAGCTGATGCTGGCATCCGGAGGTCAGAGCAGCGCCACTTTGAACTTCAGCCAATTGGAGGAGAGCAACATTTTGCCTGGAAAGTTCGCTCAGGCACCCTTGGAAGTTCTCAATACCGGTTCGGTGGACCTGAGCTACAACCTCGCGGATGCTGTGAGCGCCCCGGCCAATGCTACTGCGGCGGACAGGTCGCTTGCTGAGCAGAGTCTGCTGTCAATCTATACGGGAATGAACCCGCAGGATTGCGCCGCCGACGCGGCCCTCACCGGTCAACTTCTTTATTCCGGACCACTCGGAACCGGTGCGAAGTTCGGCCAGAACCGAGTCCTCGCAGCCGGGCCAGGGGCAAGCTCTGCTGAATCTCTTTGCGTCCGCGTGGCGCTTCCTTCGAATGCTTCACAACAAGCCTCCGGCGGAAAGCTCAGCCTCGTCCTGAGATTTGTAGGGCAGCAATCGTGAACACCTCAACGCGGCGACAGCACCACGGCAAGCGAGCCAAAACAGGGGTCTTCTGGTGGATCGGGCAGATCGTTTCTTGGCTTGCCCTGTTCGTCGTTGTCCTACTGATCGCGGTGATGATTGTGGTCCCGAAGATCGGCGGGGCCGCAACCTACACCGTGCTGACAGGATCCATGCGCCCCACCTATCCGCCAGGGGAGTTCATAGTGGTCAAGCCGGTGCCCTTCGACCAGATTCAATCCGGGGATGTAGTGACCTATCAGTTGGAATCCGGAAAGCCGGCGGTCGTGACGCATCGAGTTGTAGGCATTGATGTGAAGGTCGACGGCAGCAAGCGGCTGATAGCGCGTGGAGACGCGAACAACGTTGATGATGCACCGGTGCAAAGCGAACAGGTGCGGGGCCGGCTTTGGTACTCGCTGCCGTGGTTAGGTTATCTGAATTCGGCCCTCACCGGACAGCAGCGTACCTGGCTCACGTGGACAGCTGTTATCGGTTTGTCTGCCTATTCATTGGTGATGTTTACCGGCGCAATTCGCGATCGCCGTAAGCAGGTGAAGTCGTGATTCTTCGGGCGAGGCTGAGCAAAATGGGTGTTGGTACTGCGCTAGCCATGGCTGCCGTTGGCATTACCGCCGTGCCGAGCGCGGCAGACGAGGTCGAGCATGATTCATTTAGTTTCAGCACAGATGGACGCAGCTTTACCCACCACCCGGCTCCAATTTTTGACGATGCGGTACGGATGATTCCGGGGGACCGGCGTGTTGGAGGGATCTGGATCCGCAATGATCATTCAGCTGGGGTAGAAATGGCAGTGACTCCCAAGGTCTTGGAGGAAGAATCAGCATTGCAGTTCACGACCATCGGAGAGTCGAGCTTCCGGCTAGCCCCGCAGGAAAAGACTTGGATTGCACTGCAGGTCGAGTTGCCGAAGGGCGCCGGGAACCTGTCGGCTGGCAGGACCGAGCTACTGCAACTTCAGGTGAGATTCAGTGAACTTGCCGCCGAGGGCGAATCACCTTCGCCTACTCCAGATCAACTGCCTGATACCGGTTTTGGGTCCTGGCCGCTGTTCGCGGGCCTGGCGCTGGTGGTCGCCGGAATGGTCGGCCGAACGATCCTTAGCCGCATGAGCGGCGCCAATTCCAACGAGGAAGGAAGCCACCAGTGAGCAACCGATCGACAAAGATTAAGGCGTTGCTGTCCTTGGGCCTGCTCGCTGGCTTTGGAACTGTGACCACACTTGCTGCCTGGACTGGCACCGCAACAGCAACCACCAGCATTACCTCCGCGACGGTGCAGTTGGGCGTGGGAGCCAACGCCACGTCCGCAACCACCAGTACCTACACCGTGCCGCTCTCAGGCACCGCTTGGTATCCGGGATCAAGCGCCGCGGCCCTGGTGACGGTCAAGAACAACAGTTCGGTGGCGGTCTCCTACTCCATGCAGGGTGCCATCACCGAGTCCTCCCAATATGAATTGGGGAAGGCAATGCAGGTCTCGGTGCGCAGCGGGGGAACCGTCACCGGCACCGCCCCTGCAGCAACATGCACCGGCGGAACGTCTGTTATTTCCAAGGCCGCCGGAGCGGCATTCGACGCGCCGGTCGCCAGACCCACCCAACTAGCACCCAATGGGTCGGAATCTTTCTGCGTGCAATACACGCTGCCCACGACCGCGGTCAGCAATTTGCAGGGCGTGACGACAAAGATCGACGTCGTCTTCACCGCTTCGGTCGGGTCATAAGATGGTCGGAAAAAGAACAACATTCCAATCGGCGGCGCTGAACGTCGGTGCCGTGCTGGGAGCCGTGTGCCTGATCTTTGCCCTGGCCGCGGTGCTCTTTGGACTGAAGCCACTGATATTCGTCAGCGGTTCAATGGGCCCGACGATTCCCACCGGTGCGCTTGGCATCGCGGTGCCGGTAAACATAGATGAGGTCGCAGTCGGGGATGTTGTTTCGGTCCAGACCAGCGAGGATGTGCGAATTACTCACCGG
Organism: Glutamicibacter sp.; assembly: GCF_032154645.1. Taxonomy (GTDB): domain Bacteria; phylum Actinomycetota; class Actinomycetes; order Actinomycetales; family Micrococcaceae; genus Glutamicibacter. The sequence goes on from NZ_JALDXV010000001.1 coordinate 296,272, forward strand.
GTGGTCGAGGTTCTGCCCGAAGGCCTGGTGCTGAAGGGCGATGCCAACCCGGTTGCCGACCTGCAACCATATCACGTTGCTTCGGTCGAGAAGCTGATCTTCAGCGTTCCTTTGCTGGGCTATGTCGTGTCCTGGATGAGCCAGCCGTGGGCGTATTTTCTAGGTGGGCTGCTGTGCGCCTACCTATTATTTGTGGCTTTCGGTTCCACGGGGCAGAAGAAGGGGCCCTCCGGCGGCGGCAACGGTGGCCCTCAGGGAAAAAAGAGCAAGGGCTCTACAGTACCCCGCGCATCCGGGAAATCGGACGCGACCAAGCCCTCGGCTCTGGGGCGAGTAGTGCTGATCGGCGTGCTCGCCTCCTGCTTACTCGGTCTGGGACTTATGGCTCCCTCGCCTGTTTCCACCGAGGCGGCATTCTTGGGCAGTGCAAGGGCCGCAGGATCTCCGCAGGCGGCAACGCTCGCGCCGCCAGCCAACGTGACCTGCACGAATGTTCAAGGCAACGGCGAAACCATCAGGTTCAACTGGGGAACGACGGGAATTGCTCCCACGGGTTTCACGGTGACCGGACAGCTCAACGGAAGCTCAACGGTCAAGAGTGAAGCTCTGGCGGCTTCTGCGCGCAGCTACAGCACGAGCATCACTTCCAGCAACAGCCTGCTTGGAGCACTGCTTGACCTATTGGTTGGTTTCGACCGCACGTTCACCGTGGCCATTTACGCAAATTACAATTCTTGGCAGTCGGTGCCGGTGAGCTTCACCCAGGTCCATGCGACGGCAGGACTCCTGGGCGCCAACAAGAGGTTGACCTGTACTCCGCACTAGGAACGGGGGATGGACGACAGCCCATCGAGGATGACGTCCAGGCCCAGTGTGAACGTCACCTCGGCGCGTTGCTCCATGGGCAGGCCCGCATCAAGCGCTTCCTTGAACTGCTGGCTTGAGGTGTCGTCTGCCTCCCACACAAGTTGTGGAGCGGCGGCGTCCAGTGCCGAACCGAGCACGAAGGAATCGACAATCGTGATTGCCTGCAATCGCTGCGCGGCCCCGAAGCCTGCCTGCGCGAACGCCTCGGCCAGCGCGTCGTAGACTCTCAAGGTGGTGCGGTCGCGCACCGTATGGCTGGTGAGCAGCGGGATCAGCCGCGGGTGCTTTGAATAGGAGTTCCAGTAGGCGGTGGCGATCAAACACACCGTCTGCTGCCAGCTTTCGCTCTCGCCCTGCGGCAGTTCGATGGCGGACATGGCCCGTCCGCGCATGAGCTCAACGATCTCATCCTTGCCCTGCACGTGGTTGTAGAGCGATGAGGCGCTGACGGAAAGCGCCTTGGCCAGCTGCGGGAGGGTGAATTCACCGTGCTTGTCTACCAGCGTCAGCGCGGCCTTGGCGATGACGTCGGTATTGAGCTTTGGCTTTGAGGGGCGTGCCATGGTGAAAGCGACCTTCCTGGAATTCTGTCTGATTAGAGCATATCGAACTTAAACGAAAAACATTCGTTTTAGCCTTGCGCGAGCGGCGGAACACTGCCTATAGTTTTAAACGAATCTCATTCGTTTATTTTCTTGGAGAGCACCCCATGAAGGAAGTACTCGCACTTTCGGCCCCCACCTCGCTGGCCCGTGTCGACGCACCTGAGCGCGGCGAAATTACCATTGCGCTGGTCCAGCACCGCTGGCATGAAGATCCACAGGCGCTGCGCGATGAGTTGGAAGACGGCATTGCCCGTGCCGCCTCCCACGGTGCACAGATCGTCTACCTGCCAGAGGTTACGCTGAGCAAGTACCCGGCCTTCGTGGTGCCGAACCCGGAAGCCGCCGACGAGACCGCCGAAGATCTCGAGACCGGCCCCACCGTGGCCTTCGCCCGTGAAATGGCTGCCAAGTACAACCTGCACGTGCACATCTCGCTGTTCCGCAAGGCTCCCGCCGAGGATGGCCTGGGCCTGAACACCGCAGTGGTCGTCTCCCCGGAGGGCGAGATCGTCGCGCTGACCAACAAGCTGCACATCCCGCGCACCGCCGGTTACTACGAGGACAAGTACTTCCGCGAGGGTCCGGCCGAAGATCCATACCCGGTCCACAAGATCGAGGCCCTGGGCGACCTGGCCATGGGCCTGCCGACCTGCTGGGACGAATGGTTCAGCGAGCCGCCGCGCATCTACTCGCTGGCGGGCGCCGACCTGCTGGCCTACCCGACCGCCATCGGCTCCGAGCCTGACCATCCGGACTTCGACACCGAACCGCTGTGGCGCCAGACCATCATCGGCAACGGCATCGCCAACGGCCTGTTCATGGTCGTTCCCAACCGCTGGGGCGACGAGGGCGCGCTGACCTTCTACGGCTCCTCCTTCATCTCCGACCCCTATGGCCGCGTGCTGGCCCGCGCCCCGCGCGACGAGTCGGCGGTGCTGGTGGCAACCCTTGACCTGGATGCCCGCCGCGACTGGCTGACACTCTTCCCATTCCTGCGCACCCGCCGCCCTGAAACCTACGCGGCGATGACCCAGCAGCGCAATGACTCGGCCTTGGGCGAGCAGGAGGAAGGTGCACATGTCTAAGTTCTTCATGCCGGCCGAAACCGAGGCGCATCAGCGCATCTACATGGCCTTCCCCTCAAGCGGCTACACCCTGGGGGACACCGAAGAAGACGCTGAGGCGGCCCGCACTACCTGGGCCAACGTCGCCCGTGCGGTGGCAGCCTTCACCCCCGTGACCATGGTGGTTGACCCGTCGGCCGAGGCCGACGCCCGCCGCCACCTGGGAGATGCGGTGGCCTATGAGCTGCACGAGCTGGACGACGCGTGGATGCGCGACATCGGCCCGACCTTTGTGCGCGATGAAAACGGCGCACTGTCGGCCATCGACTGGAACTTCAACGGCTGGGGCGCCCAGTCATGGGCGGCCTGGGGCAAGGACTCGAAGATCGCCGCCGCGGTGGCCGGCCTCGAGGACACCACCCGCGTACAGGCGTCGATCACCAACGAAGGCGGCGGCATCCATGTGGACGGCGAAGGCACCATGCTCGCCACCCGCAGCGTGCAGCTGGACCCGGGGCGCAACCCGAACGCCACCGAGGCTGACATCGAGGCGGAATTTGCCAAGCAGCTCGGCGTCTCCAAGGTCATCTGGCTCGATCGCGGCCTGACCCGCGACAACGAGGAGTTCGGCACCCGCGGGCACGTGGACATTGTGGCCTGCTTCCCGGCTCCCGGTGTGGCGCTCTACCACGACCAGCAGAACCCGGAGCACCCGGACTTTGAAATCTCCGCCCAGGTGCGCGCCACCCTGGAAGCCGCGGTTGACGCCAAGGGTCGCAAGCTGCAGCTGATCGGCGTTCCAGCGCCGAAGACCCTGCGCGACGAGGAGGGGTGGGTGGACTACTCCTACATCAACCACCTGGTTACCAATGGCGGCGTGATTGCCTGCTCCTTCAATGATGAGAACGACGCGGTGGCGGCCAAGATCCTGGCTGATGCCTATCCGGGGCGCGAGGTCGTGGCGGTTGACGCCACCGAGCTCTACGCTCGCGGCGGCGGTATCCACTGCATTACCCAGCAGGTGCCTGCAAACTAGCGGCGGCTGGAAAACCTCACCCAGAATGCCCCTGAGCTACTGCAGCTCGGGGGCATTCTGCATTTAATTTTCTGTGTGCGATTCCTGTGCCGGTTGCCGTGCAATGCGGCGGTGAGGTGTGCCTTTTAATGACGGGTCGTGGAGCGTTGGTTCCTTTAGGCCCCGGATATATGAAAGTCGTTCATTTTTCCCTTGCGTGAGAGCTGGGTCACTCTCTATCATCTTAAATGAATTTCATTCGTTTTAGTTTCTGGAGGGTTCAATGATGGACGCACTCGCGCTCTGCGCCGAAGACAAGGCACCGGTGATATGAACGGCGGCACCAAGACCAGCACCCTGAGCACCAGCCCCGTCACCGAGACCGGCAAGGGCCTGACCGCGGGACAGATCGGCCTGTTTACCGCGATCGTCATCGGCGTCTCCACCATCGCACCCAGCTATGTGCTGGCAAGTACGCTCGGACCCACCGCCGAGGCGGTAGGCACCCACCTGCCGGCGATCTTCATCCTCGGCTTCATCCCGATGTTCCTGGTGGCCCTGGGCTACCGCGAGCTGAACCGCGCGATGCCGGACAACGGCACCACCTTCACCTGGGTGTGGCGGGCCTTCGGGCCGCGCGCCGGCTGGATGGGCGGCTGGGGCATGCTCGCCGCAAACATCATCGTGCTCTCAAACCTTGCAGGCGTGGCGGTGGACTTCTTCTACCTGTTCCTCGCGCAGCTGACCGGCAATGATTCGCTGGCCGAGCTCGCCTCCAACCCGTGGATCAACGTGGCCACCTGCCTGGTGTTCATGTTCGGGGCCACCTGGGTCTCGGTGCGCGGCCTGCATGCTGCCTCGCTGGTGCAGTACCTGCTGGTTGGATTCCAGGTAGTGCTGCTGGTGTGGTTCTCCATCGCCGCCTTCGCCAAGGCCGCCCCGGCCGTCGACTTCTCCTTCGAGTGGTTCAACCCGATGGGCATTGACTCCTTCTCCGCCATGGCCATCGGCCTGAGCCTGTCGATCTTCGCCTTCTGGGGCTGGGATGTCTGCCTGTCAATGAACGAGGAAACCAAGAACGGCGAGCGCACTTCCGGCCTGGCCGCAGGATTCACCGCGGTGATCGTGCTCGGCATCTACCTGCTCACCTCCGTGGCCGCGACCGTGTACGCGGGCGTGGGGGACACCGGGCTGGGCCTTGCCAATCCTGACAGCATCGGCAACGTGTTCGCCTCGCTGGGCGGCCCGGTGCTCGGCCCGGCGGCGATCCTGCTGTCGCTGGCCACCCTCGCCTCCTGCGCCGCCTCGCTGCAGTCCACGATGATCTCGCCTGCCCGCTCGATGCTCGCCATGGGCCACCACGGTGCGCTGCCCGAGGTGTTCACCCGGATCCACCCGAAGTTCGGCACCCCGGCGTTCTCCACGATCGTTGCTGCGGTGATCTCCACCGTGTTTTATGCGCTGATGCGCTTCGTCTCCACGAACGTGCTCAACGATACGATCCTGGCCCTGGGCATGATGATCTGCTTCTACTACGGCATCACCGCGTTCGCCTGCGTCTGGTACTTCCGGCACACGCTGTTCGCCTCGGCGCGCAACTTCTTCACCCGCGGACTGGCCCCGCTGCTGGGCGGCATTGCCCTGGTGGCGGTGTTCGCACAGACCATCATCGACTCGCTGGATCCTGCCTACGGTTCGGGCACCGAGATTGCCGGCATGGGACTGGTGTTCCTGGTGGGCGCCGGCATCCTGCTGCTCGGCGCGGTGTTCCTGATCGGTGCACGCAAGCGCCGCTCGGAGTTCTACAGCTCACGGCCTGAAACCAGGTACCTGAAGGTGGAGGAACACTCCTAAACGCCGCTTCATCCCGCATCTGCCGTTGCTTCTCTCGGCGGATGCGGGATGCTGCATTTAAGCCAGCCCAGCCTGGGCCCGCCGGTTGAGGAAGATCGGGGTGTCGATGGTGCGTCCGGCGCTGAATGCGGGAATGGTTCCGGTGCGGCCGCTGGCCAGCAGGGCAAGGTGTTCGCCGATGGCCGGGACGAACTTGAAGCCCTGGCCGCTGAAGCCGGCGCCCACGGTGACCGGGCCGAAGCGGTCGAGAATGAAATGCTCGTCCTCGGTGTTCGCATAGGTGCAGGAGACCGGTTCGAAGAGCTGCGGGTCAACCCCCGGCAGCCAGCGCGCGGCATAGTCCTGCAGCGCGGAAAGCTGTTCCTCGATCACCAGGTGCGGGCGGTGTTCCGGGTCGATGACCGCTCCCGAACCGTGCCATCCGACCTTGATGCCTTCACCCGGGGTGTGCATTCCGTACACCGGGGCGAAGACCCTTGAGCCGGTCCTCCGCGCCGGATCGAGGGTGTGGTTGAATCCCGGCCAGAAGGCATCGCGATCCTTCAGCGCAAAGTGCACCGGATGCTCCTCGGTGACGTGGATCCTCGGCAGCTCAAGGGTGGTTCCGAGCAGAGCCTGCGTCCACGCACCAGCGGTGACAACAACATGCCGCGCGGTGATCATGTGCTCGCCGGAGGCATCCTGCACCGTGACCGAGGCCAATTCGTCGCCGAGCACCTCGATGCGCAGCACCCGGGCTCCGTGCCGGATTTCGGCGCCATTCGCCGCGGCCAGCTGCTGGAAGGCACTGACCGCCTTATCGGCGTTGAGCTGTCCGCCCTGCGGTATATACAGTGTTTCGGTTTCAAAGCGCATTCCGGAGAAGCGCTCCTGCGCCTCGGAGATGCTCAGCAGTTCGCTGTCGAACCCCGCTCGACCCAACACCCGGTGGATGACCCGCTGGCCGGGAACGTCGCCGTGGTTGACCAGTCCCGTGCGGTGCAGCAGCTGCACCCCTGCTTGCTGCGACACTTCGTCCCAGAGCAGCTGCGAGCGCTGCAGGAAGCGCACATATTCGGGGTGGTCATAGGCCGGGTTGAAGTTGCGGGTGCTGCCGTGGGAGGCTCCCTGCACGTGGCCGGGATCAAACCGTTCAAGCAGCACCACCTCATGGCCGGCCGCAGCAAGGAAATGGGAGGTGGCCGAACCCATGGCTCCGCCGCCGATGACCAGATAATCAGTGTGTGCGCTCATGAACCAAGCCTATTTCTGGATGCCGAAAATTTTCCATTCGAAGACTATGCACCATCTCGACTAACGTAATAGTGGTGAGTTTTTCAAGGGAATCGGAGGCCGCGTGGATCAGGCAGTACATCTAGGCGCAGTGTTTGGCCTTGCGGCTGCAGTCTTCCTCGGCGCATCCACCCAGCGGATCTCCGGGATGGGCTTCGCTATGGTTTCATCGCCGTTCATCGTCATGGCGCTGGGCCCCTACCACGGCATCATGGTGGTGAACTTGCTCGGCGCCTTCAGCAGCCTGCTGATCTTCCTGCAGGTATTCAGGCAAGTCGAATACAAAAAGGTTGCACTGCTGCTGATCCCCGCCGTACTGATGACCTTCCCCGGCGCCTGGGTTGCATCATGGATGGATGGGCCGTGGCTGTCCATTGGCATCGCCATCATGGTGATCCTGGCACTGGGCTCCAGCTTCCTGATCCGCAACCTGCCTGCCGCGCAGAGCAATGGGCTGGCCATCGGCGCCGGTGCCGTCTCCGGCTTTATGTCGGTGACAGCCGGAGTGTCCGGGCCTGCCATTGCCGGCTACGCGGTGGCAAGCCGCTGGCCGCAGTCGAAGTTCGCAATCTCCGTGCAGTTGTACTTCCTGGTGGTGTCCTCCTCCTCGATCATCGCCAAGGGCGGCATCCCGGACCTATCGCTGGCGCAGTGGATCGCCTGCGTCGGTGCATTGATCCTGGGCATCTTGTTGGGCAACTTCCTAGCACCCAAGATCCCGCCGAAGTTCAGCCGCGCCTTCGTCGTGTTCGTCGCCTTCACTGGAGCGATCAGCCTGCTGATCAACGGAATCCTGAACCTGAACTAGACCAGGTACCCGTGGAAGAATGAGACCCGTGCAGTCACCAGTAGAAAAGAACCTCCGGGCCAAGCGCATTTCAGAGCTAGACATTGAACGCTATGCGCTGTGGGCGGGCCTGTTCTGTGCGCTCTTCGGCCTGAGCACGGGGCTGATTATCTTTGCCGGGCAGCGGCCGGCGCTCTTCGGCGGGCTCTCGGTGGGAAGCGTTGCCTCGGTGACCGCCGGGGTGTCGGCCGGCACCGCCAGCGCCTATGCGTTCCGCCGGCTGCTGCGCCACCGCGAAACCTGGCTGCGGGACATCCCCAAATGGCGGCAGTACGTGGTGGGGCTGGGCCTGGTCGTGGTGCATGTTGCCAGTACGGTGATGATCACGCTGGTCGTCTCCTACTTGTTCCAGCAGGCTTTCTTCGGCCTTCATATGGATGTGCTGGCGGCCTCGCTGTCGGTCGCTGCAATTTCGGGGCTGAGCGCGTACCTGTCGCTGGTGGCTACCGCGCGCACCAACGCCGAGAACCTCTCGATCGTCCTAGGCATCTATATGGCCGCCGGGGTGCTGATCAGCATGCTGCTGGCCGAAAACCAGATCTGGTGGCAGGGCATGTTCTCCACCCTTGGCACCTCTGGTTCGGGAATGGGATCCTTCTGGACCTTCAACACCACCATGGTGATCTCCGGACTGGTGCTCGCCGCCTTCGCAGAATTCCTCACCCGCGACCTTGCAGTGCTCTCGCAGACCTACCGCTGCCGGCCGAGCCTTGAACGCTACCCGATGATCCGCAGGCTGCGACCCCGCCCGCGCGTGGTGCGCTGGTGCCTGATCGCGGTGTCCATTGGGGTGATCGGTGTGGGCAGCATCCCGATGGACCTTGCTCCGCAGGTGCATTCGGCCTTCGTACAGCTTGCCTCCGGTGCCATGGTGATCCTGCTGCTCGGAACCTGGGTACTGCTGCCCGGGCACCCGGCGGTGTTCCACCTGATGTCGCTGTCTGCGGTGGGTGCGCTGTGGCTGGCGTTCTTGTTGTGGAACTCCTGGGGCTACTACAACCTGACCGGCTTTGAACTCTCTGCGGTGGCGATCCTCTTTACCTGGATTTCGGTGTTCATCCGCACCACCGCGGCGATGATCAGGGACCGGCAACGGCCGCATCGACCACACGCGGGCGGTGTCCAAGATCCATACCTGAACAAGGACAAGCAAAACCACTAGCTGAATTGTTGGTAGTTGCTGGTGCGAGCCTAACTGGTAGGGGAGATATTTGTTCCGCGGCTCCGGGACGGCTTATTTCCGACAGACCTGCTGAGTCGAAAGGAGAGTGCCGGCCTGAGAAATCAGGCCGGCACTTTCTGCAATTGCTTCGTCATGAACGAGGAATTTTGCGTTGTTCGAGGCAACTTCCAGTGATATTGCCGTAGAAAGTATGAACAATCATGGCTGCCATATATATGTTTTCCGCGGTATCAAGATGGCCGTAGGAAACGATGTTATTGTCGCTTCGTGACACCTGCTATGCATAGACCGTAGTGGATTGGTCGTGAGCCTTTAGGCGCTGCAAAGTAGTAAACCATCTTCTGAGGTTCTGCGAATGGTGGGGTCTAGTTGATTGCGGCCGACTGCTTGAGCTTTTTGGTGTCTTTCCCTTTGATGAATGTCGTCAGTACTTCGATGTCGGCGATGCTTTGTCCGGTTTGCTCTAGTGGGTCCTGTGCGAACACGGTGAGGTTGGCGTACAAGTCAGTGGCGAGGGTGCCTACGCTATGTTGCAAGTTGGATGCGCGGGCCGCGTGTGAAGTATAGCCTTCCAGTGCTTGGAGGACGTTCAATCCTTGATCCGGTTGTACTGGTGCCACCTCGGCCTTGCGTGCAGGACGACGCAGAATTGAATCAGACATCATTTCTCGCGGATCGTAGGGGGTGATGGGCCAGTCGGACCCCAGCGCCAAGGTGGCTCCGGATTCTCTTAGGTCGCGGCAGCGCCAACCGTGTTCGGCCCGTTCGGCGCCCAGACGTTGTGACCAGTTGTCGCTTTGGTCGGCTTTGGTGTGGTGGGTTCCGTGGATCGGTTGCATACTAGCGGCGACACCCAATTGGGCGAAGCGTGCAACCGTCTCATCCGGGATGGTTTCGATGTGCTCGATGCGGTGGGCTGCCAGACCGCGATTTTCGCCGAGTTCTTCAAGGCAGTCGAGGACGAATTCCACCCCGCGGTCGCCGATGGCGTGGGTAGCGGTACTGACGCCGCGGTTGGCAAAGAATTTCAAAGCCTGGCGGTAGTCGTCGGTGTTGGTCCAAATGGATTTGGTTCCTTCACCGAAGTGGTCTGGGCGTTGCAGCCAAGCTGAGCCGTTGTCGATGGTCCCGTCGATCATGAACTTGACCCCTTCGATGCGCCAGCGCCGTCCATGGGTTCCTTGCAATGCGGCCAGCTGCTCCCACTGAGGCGCCTTGGTTCCCGGGTGGATCATGGGCGAAAAGCGCAGTTCGATGGGCAGCTCATGATTCTCCTCAATCCACTGCACTACTTCCAATGCCGGTGATTCCAAGTCCAAAACATGGGTGGCGGTCAGGCCGCAGGCGGCCATGTCTTCGAGCCGTTCAAGCAGGCGTGTGCCTATTTCAGGGATAGATTCCTCTGGGCAGTGGGCAAGCACCGTAGCCATAGCGGCAAATTCTAGTAAATAGCCGGTGGGTGCACCGTCAGAATCTACTCCTACGGCTGATTCGTCTTCAAACATTTCGGCGCCGGTCAACCCGGCGGTGGCGATGGCAGTGGAGTTCACTACCGCCGAGTGGCCGTCGCGCATTCGCAGGAATGCGTTGAAGTCGGCAGTGTATTCGTCGAAAACGCGGCCGTCGAATTGTTCGGTGAAGATGTTTGGATCCAGGCCCCAACCCATAAGCCAAGCGCCTTTCTCGGTCCGTGCGGCTTGTTCGGATAGTGCGGTGCAGACTTCCTCGCGGCTTAGGTCTGTGAGGTTGATGCCGCGGGTCCAGATGGTTCCCATTACAACGTGAGTGTGTGCATCGATGAGGCCGGGGGTGACGACTCCGTTGATGCTGATAATTTCGGTGTCGGAATCCGCGAATTCGGCAGTGTCGTTTGTGGTGCCAAGCGCCAGAAGTTTTCCTTCGGAGATGGCTAGGGACTGCACCGAGGTGCCGGCGAGGGTGTGGATTTTGGTTGCGTTGATGATCAGATCAGCTGCGTTTTTCATAGTTACGTGTCTTTCTAGCTGTTCACTGCGGCATTGGTTTGCCGGGCGGTTGTGGTTCTTTCGTTGTGCTGACAACGGCGGGCGATATAGGCAATGACGAGTCCAAAGATGACTGCCGGAAGGCAAACCAGTAGGGCGTAGGCGCTGAATGTCATGGTCGGTTGCAACCGACCGCCTACCATGGGGCCCAGGGCGATCCCGATCACGTAGATGCTGTTCACGAACACTCCTGTGCGTCCGGAGATGTCGATGCTGGAGGCCAGTCCGAGAACGAGGATCACGATGGCGATATAGACGATGCCCCAGACCACGATGGAAGTCATGTAAACCCATGGGGTCGTAGTAGTGATCATCAGATATTTGGTGATGGTGCTGACGGCGACGATGCCCAGGATGGATGCCGGGCGGCCGAACTTCTTTAGTGCTAGTGGGGCGAGCACAGTTCCAAGTAAGCCACCAAGTACCTTGTAGGCCAGCATGGACGTGGAGGCTTCTTCGCTCAGTCCAGCGTGGATGCCTAAGACGGCAGAGGTCAGCGAGTAGACCATGTCCTCGGTCATGGACCAGGCACCGAAGGCTAATGCGAGGACGATGCCTACAGGGCGCAGGGCGGCGACGCGGTCGGTAGGCTCGGAGGATTTGTGGCTGAGCAGTCCTTGCGGCATGTTCGGCAGGCCACGTACCAGTGTGGCTCCTACTAGGCCCAAGATGCATAGAACAACGAAGACCTGGCGCAGGTCGTTGAAGTAGATCGGTGCGAGTAGAAACAGTGCCGAGACCGCGGCCCGATTGATGACGGCTACGACAGTGGTGGCCCGGTCCGGATTCTCGGTGGAGGACACTGCTGCCATGCTGGCAGCTCCCATGACGCCGCAACCTGCTCCGGCAATCAGTAGACCGATGCAGACCCCAGCCGCTGTGTAGAACAGGGCTGCTGTGCCGAAGCCAGCCACCATGGCAGCGATGCCGATCAGGGCAATCAATGCACGGCTGCGGGTTGCGACGAAGAGATTAGAAATCCACATGGCCGCGACCGAGGCTAGGGACATTCCGGTGGCAACCAGTCCGGCGTTGCCTAGGCTGAATCCCAGATCGTTGGTCATTCCGGACATAAATACCGGGACGAAGTTTGCGGCCACCAAAGAAATGACGCCGCTGCCAATGAATCCACCGATCACCTTGGGCGTGAGTCTGGCACGGTTTGATAGAGAAGAGGTGGGCATGTGGTTCTCCTGCGAGTCTTTATGCTGGAACGTTCCAGCAATATAAAATTGTGACTGCAGTTACAGCTCGCGTCAAGAGTCAATTCCTAAATTGCGCTTGCGTAGACTGATGCCATGGAGAAAAAACGTGTGACCATCGTGGACATTGCGAAAGAGATCGGTGTCTCAAAAACTCTGGTCTCCAACGCACTGCACGGCCGTGGCCGCGTCTCCGAAGAGACCCGCACAGCAGTGCTTCAAGCTGCTGCAAGCATGGGGTACGTCTCCAATAAGGCCGCCCAGCAACTGCGTGCGGACAAGTATGGAACCATTGGGCTGGTCATCCCTAAAGATGTGCGCTCCTTGTCCTTCTACATGCAGTTGGTACTCGGAGTTTCCGAGGCCTGTGCTCAGCGCAAAAGCAATCTGATGTTGTACACGAGCGTCGACGAAACATCCGAAGTGACCCTCAATGCCCCGGTGGACGGGGTGATCATTTGCGACCCCACCTCGCGGGACCGCACCATCGAGCAAATGGCTCAGGAAAAAATTCCTGTCGTCACCGTTGGCAATGTCGATGCAGAACAGGCGGAGAAGATTTGCGGAACCGTCAGTATTGATTATCAGGAATGCATTGGACGTATTTTTGAAGCGGCCGAACGCACAGGTGAATTGAGCTCGGTTTTCTTGGTCGGTGCGAGTCTGGAGCAGAAGCCCATCTGGGTCCAAGAGATCAGGGAAGCATTCTCTGCCCAAGCTGCGCAACGTACCGTCCAAGCTCACCTGCACGCAGTACCTGCTGCCGCCGGCACGGAGTTGGACGGTGTTATCGACGCCATGATTGACAGCGCACCTCAGCTGGTAGTCGTTGCTTATCAAGGATTAGCTTCTTCTCTGCGCAAAGCCTGGCACTCCCGCAGCGCTGCCGAGCAGACTCTGCCGTTATTCGCTGCACTGCCTGGAGATCCAATCAGTGACGCGGCGGATCCGGACATCATCAGCGTGGATCTCGGAGCCGGAGACTATGGAGCCGCTGCGGTGGATCTGCTGGACGTGGTGCTCGGCTCTGATAAGCAAGAAGTTCTCCATCGGCAGCTGTTGGCCCAATTTAACGCGCACTAGCTACGATGCGATGAAAAGCCGAGACCAGCAGCTCGCCTAATCTCCAAATACAAAGTCTCTTCAACTTCTTGAGTAAATTTATTCTGCTCTATTTCTCTCTATGATCCACGCCTCTAACGCAAACTTGGAAAGGACTCTCAACGGAAACAATGGCAATGAGACGAAAATTTGTCCGCTGATCTCTGGTGTCCTGCGGAAAGAAAAGGGTTCGGATGCGGCAACTGGCACTGTCGAGCGACAGTGCCAGTTGCTACGTCTTCACTTGTAACTCTAAGGGGTGCCTACCAACCTAGGTCCTCTGTTCGGACACCTCATGGGCGAGCAACAAGCTCAGACCAGCAGCGATGATGATGTGGTGTTCGGCAAATCTGCGAAAGCCGTCGCCACGCCCGGGTAGACAATGTATCCGTCCTTCGTATTGACGCCTTTCGCCAACGCAGGATTCGATTCCAGTGAAGCCTCGACGCCTTGATTCGCCAATTGCAAAACGTACGGCAAGGTGGCGTTGGTCAGGGCCTTGGTCGAGGTCTGGGGTACGCCGCCTGGCATGTTAGCCACGCAGTAGTGGCGGACCCCGTCGACTTCGAAGATGGGATCCTGGTATGTCGTGGCGTGCGAGGTTTCGAAAGCTCCTCCTTGGTCGATGGCCACATCGACCAGCAATGATCCGGGCTTGAGCAGACCGAGCTGTTCACGGGTCACGACCTTCGGAGCGGCCCGCCCTGGTATAAGCACGGCACCGATGACCACGTCTGACTGAGCTAATTCGCTTTCCAGGGTCAGCGGATCGTTCATCAGCACGCGAGCGCGGTTGCCTAACAGGTCATTGAGCTGGCGGATCCGGGCTGGCGACATTTCAAGAATGGTGACCTCCGCCTGCATGCCGAGAGCCAGTTGTGCAGCTTGAGTGCCTACCACGCCGCCGCCGATGACCAGTACGCGGCTCGGGGCGACTCCCGGTGAACCGCCCAACAGCTTTCCTGGACCGCCTTCCGGGCCGGTGAGGTAAGTGGCCGCCGCATGGGCGGCCAGGCGGCCAGCGATTTCGCTCATCGGGGTCAAGAGCGGCAAACCGGTGTGGTCTTGGACAGTTTCGTAGGCAATTGACAGGGTTCGAGCCTGCAGCAGGGCTTCAGTCAGCGGACGATCTGCCGCCAGATGCAGATAGGTGAACAGTACCAAGTCCTCGCGGAGGAATTGGTACTCGCTGGCGATGGGCTCCTTGACCTTGACCAGTAATTCGGCCGCTGCCCAGGCCTCGGCCTGATTCACGAGGATCGCTCCAGCAGCGGCGTACTGCTCGTCGCTAAAGCCGGCGTTGGCTCCGGCGGCGAATTCGACGCGAACCGTGTGACCCTCGGCAATTAGTGCGGCGACCCCGGCTGGGGTGATGGCAACGCGCTGTTCTGCGGGCTTGATTTCTTTGACAACGGAGACGTGCATCGGTGGACTCTCTTCTCTGGTAATGCTGTGGACCTGAATGTCCATGAACAATTAGCGGGTGGAACGGCGTGAAATATTGTAGAAACGGATGGACTGGTATTCTTCGAGACCTTCACTGGCCCCTTCGCGGCCCAGTCCGGACTGCTTGACACCGCCGAATGGTGCGGCGGCGTTGGAGGGGACGCCCTGATTGATGCCCACGATGCCGGTCTGCAATCGGTCGGCGACATTCAAAGCACGGTCCACGTCCTGGGTGAATACATAGCCGGCCAAGCCGAACTCGGTGTCATTGGCCCAGTCCAGCACCTGCTGTTCGCTGTCAAAGCGGCGGATTGCGGCGATCGGCCCGAAAATCTCCTCACGGGAGACCCGCGCCAGCGGGGCGACATGGTCCAGCACTGTCGGGGCGTAAAAGTGCCCTGCCTCCGAGTAGCCATGCCCGCCGACCAGTAAGTGAGCGCCGCCGTTGAGGGCATCCTGGACCAGCTCCTGCATCTGATCCACCGCCCGCTGATCGATCAGCGGGCCGAGCTGCGCGCTGTCGCTCAGTCCGGCTCCGACCTCGACCTCGGCAAAGCGGCGGGCCAGTTCGGCGGCGAACTCATCGGCGATGCCAGACTGCACGTAAATCCGGTTGGCTCCGATGCAGGATTGACCGCCATTGCGTAGCTTTGCTGCGATCGTACCCTCGATGGCCCGCTCGAAATCGGCGTCGTTGAATACCAAGAGTGGAGCATTGCCGCCTAACTCCATGGAACTGCGCAGCACATTCTTCGAAGCGAGTTCCAGCAGCGTGCGGCCAACTGGTGTGGATCCCGTGAAGGAAATCTTTCGCACGCGCGGATCGGCGAGAACCGCTTGGCTGAAGGCGGCGGAGCCAGAGGTGGAAACCACCTGAATCAGGTCTTCGGGGACTCCTGCTTCCACGGCCAACTTTACAGCGTAGTAAGTGGTCAGCGGTGTCGCGGTCGCCGGCTTGATGACGACGGGGCAGCCTGCGGCCAGCGCGGGGGCGATCTTGCGGGTGGCCATAGCCAACGGGAAGTTCCAGGGAGTGATCAACACCGCCAGGCCCACCGGGGCGCGGCGGGTGAGGATATCAGCTCCACCGTCGGGAGCTGGCTGGAAATTACCGCCAGGGCGGACCGCTTCCTCTGCATACCAGCGCACGAAGTCGGTTCCGTACTTCACCTCGCCACGGGCTTCGGCCAGCGGCTTGCCCATCTCCCGGGAGATCAGCTTGGCGAGCTGATCGCCATGATCGATGAGCAGCTCGTACCAGCGGTGCAAGATACTGGCGCGGTGCCTGGCGCTCTGCTCGGCCCAGGCAACCCCGGTCGTTTGTGCTCGGCCCACTGCGGCGAGCGCTTCCTCCGGCGTCGAATCGGGCACGAAGGCGATCTTCTCACCGGTGGATGGATCGTGGACTGCGATGCCTGAGGCAGGACCGTGCAGGGCGGCGATGGAGGAATCGGCATCGGCGACATATTGCGGGTTCGCGGCCAGCGGCCTGGTGCTGTGCTGAACAGTCGTGTTCACTTGCCGCTCCTAGCGTCGATGGCTTCGCCGATGGCGTTGATGAAATTGGACAGTTCAGCCTCGGTGACGATGAATGGCGGGCTGATTTGGATGGTGTTGCCGCGCAGTGGCCGGCCTATGAAGCCCAGTTCGACCAGGTCGTCGCAGATCTGCTCAGCGGAAAGTGATTCGTGCAGTGAGACGCCGCCGAGCAAACCAGCGCTGCGCACCTCGGTGATCGCTGCGCGACCGGCGGTTAGGGCGTCGAGCTCGCGGCGCAGCTGCGGGGCGAGCTGCGCCACCCGGTCCACGAGCTGTTCGCGCTCCAAGAGCTCCAGATGCTTTAGCGCCACTGCGCTGGCTGTTGCGTGTCCGGCATAAGTGGCCCCGTGTCGGAAGATCGGAGTGTCAGGGGAATCGACGTAGAACGGCTCCCAAATCCGCGGTGCGACCATGACCCCGCCCAGCGGTGCGTAGCCGCTGGTCACGCCCTTGGCGAAGGTGATCATGTCTGGTTCCAGGCCGTAGTATTCGGCCGCGAACATTGTGCCCATGCGGCCAAAGCCGGTGATGACCTCGTCGAGGATGAACAAGATGTCTTTCTCGCGACAGATCCGGGCGATGGCTTCCAGATAGCCCGGAGCCGGAGGGTTGACCCCGCCGGTGCCCTGTACGGCCTCGGTGACGAAGGCCGCGATATTTTCGGCCCCGATACGCTCGATGGCCTTTTCGACCTCGGCCGGGTCGTTGAAGCTGACGCGTGCGGTTTCCGGTACCAACGAGTCGCTGCCGTAGCCTTCGCGGTTGAATTCAAGTCCCGCAATGGAAGTGCCGTAGGCGTGCAAGCCGTGGTAGGCGAACTCGCGGGAGAGGATGATCTTCTTAGTGCCGCGGCCTTCGCGCTGCCAGTGTCTGCGGGCGAGTTTGCAGGCGACGTCGATAGCGTCAGAACCGCCCGAGTTTAGGATGATCTTGGCGCGTTCGATGGGGCTGAGCTCTGCCAGCTTTTCGCCCAGCGCTATGGCCTTGTCGTTCGAGTAGCGAGCGAAGATGTGATAGGTCTCCAGCTGCAGCATTTGCTCATATGCGGCCTGCGCCAGCTCGGCGTTGCCATGCCCGACATTCGCGTGCCATAGTCCGGCGGTGCCGTCGAAGAGCTTGCGGCCATTTGAGGTGTAGAGCCAAGCTCCTTCGCCGCGCTCGATGACCAACTGGCGTCCGTTCACGGTAGGAGTGTGGGCCTGAGCTGGCCACAGGGAGGGCGCGTCCAGAATGTTGTTGGTGGGGGAGTCCGACAGGGCCAGGTCGTTGGCGGTCATGTGGATCCGCTCCTTTCAGATACTCGATCAGTGGTGTTGAGTACCAATTTAGGAAGCAAATCCCGTTATGAAAAGCGATAGATCTAGACAGTTTTATGTCAGTTTTACTTACAGTTTGTCGACATGCCGAAGTTCGTCTTCTAAGGCTTGCCGTACGGCTGTAAGGGCCAGGTTGCGCTCCGATCCCTTGCGGGCGATGAGCAGTAGGGTGCGACGTTGGTCGGCAGGCAACCAGTTGCTTGGCTGCAGCCGACTGCCTGTTTCGGCAATGAGCATGTCCGGCAGGAAGGCAGCCGCCAGTCCGCGTTCGACCATGCGCAGATGGAAGAGTACGTCCGAGGAGACATGTAGAACTCGTGGTTCGAAGCCACGTTCCCGGCACATCCGCAGGGCCCATTGCGCGGCGGCGGATTCGGCGGGCTCCATGACCCAAGGAATGGTCGCGGCAGCCTGCTCATCGGAGACTTCCAGCCCTGCCGGCAGGTAACCGCGGATCGGGTCCTGCCCAAGAATCGTGGTGTGCAGGCCGTTGGCGCTGCCCGAAGAGGTCCCGGGGAAAGAGTCCGTGATGATCGCGTCAACCTGTCGAGAGGCCAACCGTACGATGGCGTCTTCGGGTTCGTAGCGCTGGATTCGTACTTCGAGGTCGGGATGCTCTTGGGCGATGCGCACCAGTGCAGCGGGGATAACCGCGCGGCTGATGCTCGCGAACGCCGCAACGGTGAACGCACCTTGAGCTCGCCCATGGGAGGCGGCCAGATCTGACTCAGCCTTTTCCATGGCGGCGAGCACCGTTTCGGTATTTCGTACCAGTTCGCGGCCCGCTGCGGTCAGTTGTACATTGCGGCCCGCGCGTTCCAATAGCTTGACGCCCGTTTCTCGTTCCAGCAGGGAGAGCTGCTGGGAGATGGCTGAATGGCTATAGGACAGGCTTCGCGCCGCGGCGCTCATGCTGCCGTGCAGGCTGACTTCGCGCAGCAGGCGAATGCGATTTAGATCGAGCATGGTTCTCCTTTGGGGCGTGCGCTTAACGGGCAACGTCCTGCAAGACCTGCAGGAAGCTCTTGGCGGCCGGTCGGAGGTTGCTGCTGCGTCGGCCTACGGCGTGGATTTCGCGGAACATCGGAGGCGCGTTCAGCCCTGCCGGCGGCTCAAACCGGGTGATGTTTCCGGGGCGTGGGCCGAAACTGTTGAAGACCATTTGAGGTAGGAACGCCGCGGCTACCCCGGCGGCAACCAGTTCGCAGTGCAGCCGAGGATCGGGGGAATCGAAAAGCACCCGCGGCTCGAAGCCCAGCGCTCGGCAGTAGTTGCGCGAAAACACATAGGCATCGGTGCCGCGCGGTTCGAAAGCCCAGTTCAGTTCCGCCAATTCAGCCACCGAGGAAACCGGATGCGGCAAGTAGATGTCCAATTGGTCGGTCGTGACTAAAGTGCGGACGAGTCCGGAATCGGCACGGCGCGGCACGTGGGTGAACTCGTCGACTATCGCGATGTCCGCCCGACGGCTGGTTACCGCATCCAATGCTTCGCTGGGTTCGAGCTGCGTAAATTCAATGGCCACGTCAGGGTGGATTGCCGCCATACTCCGCAAGGTTTCGGGTAGATAAGTGCGCGCGAAGGTACTGAAGGCCGCGAAGCGGATGACGCCCTGAATCCGGCTGCGCCGGTTTTCCAATTCGGCGCTGGCCGTTTCGAGCAGCGACACTGCCTCATCCACACGGGCAATCAGTTGCTGCGCGGCAGGGGTGAGTCGGATGCTGCGCCCCACCTGTTCCAGTAACGGCAGCCCGGCTTCCGCTTCCAGCTTGGCTAACTGCTGGGACACGGCCGAGGCGCTGACGCCAAGCATGCGCGCGGTGCTGGCGATGCTTCCGCGCAAGTGCAATTCCCGCAGTAGCGTCAGTCTCTTGAAGTCGAGCATGCGGTTCTCCTTACTGGGCGGGGTTTGCGGCATTATCCGTAAGTTCTACTTAACGATACGAACAAGATTCACCTACTTTATCTGATAGAACGTCGGTCATATGGTTTAGATCACACGAAAAACTCCATTGATCCGCAAGGAGCATGAAAACCGAAATGGTGCAGCCCTCAGCAGGCCACGTCAGCCTGGAAATCGCCGAGTTCGCAATCCGCCAGCAACGAGTCAAGGAGCGCATGGCCGAGCAAGGCTTAGAGCTGTTGCTAATCACCGATCCTGCGAATCTGAACTACTTGACTGGTTATAACGCTTGGTCGTTCTATACAGCGCAGATGCTGGTGCTGCCCCTCGAAGGACAACCGCTGCTTTATATGCGCCATATGGATGCCCGGGGCGCACACCGGACTGCGGTCGGAATCAACCCGCATCGGATCTTCGGGTATCCCGAGGAACTGGTCCACCAACCCCAAGCTCACCCCGGCGACTGGGTTGCCCAACATCTGCGGGACTGTGGCTATGGGCGAAAGCTCGCAGTTGGCTACGAAGGAGATTCACACTTTTTCTCCGTCCGCATGTACCAAGCACTGTCAGCGACGTTGGGCGAATGGGAACTGCGCGAATCTCGCGAACTGGTCAATTGGGTCAGGCTGATCAAGTCTCCCTACGAGATCGAGCTGATGCGCATTGCTGGCAAGGTCGCCTCGCAGTCCATGCGTACCGCTCTCGGTGCGCTGGCGCCGGGCAGGCCGCAGAACCACGTAGCCGCTGAGATCATGGCGGCACAGGCCCGGGGTGTAGCTGGCTATGCAGGGGACTACCCCTCGATCGTGCCGATGCTGCCCACCGGGGCAGGAGCAGACACGCCGCATCTGACCTGGAACGAAGACCCAATGCCGGCCGATGCCCCGATCTCCATTGAGCTCGCCGGGGTGCATCGACGCTACCACGCGCCGATCGCCCGCACCGCGGTGCTGGGCAGGCCGAGCTCATCGCTGCAGCGGGTGGCCGCGGCGACCATCGAGGGCATCGAGGCAGCCTTCGATCAAGTTCGCCCGGGAGCGACGCCTGACGAGGTCACTCGGGCTTTCACACGGGTGATCAACGCCCGCGGATTCGAAAAGGAATCTCGGCTGGGCTACTCGATCGGCGTCGGCTTCCCGCCGGACTGGGGCGAACGAACGATTAGTTTCCGCAGTGGCGAATACACGTTGTTGCAGGAGAACATGACCTTCCACTTGATCGCGGGCATGTGGCTCGACGGCTTCGGCTTCGAGGTTTCCGAACCGATCCGGGTGGCGGCCAACGGCATTGAATTTCTCGCCGACCTTCCTCGTGAACTGACCATCATCAATCCAAGGAGCTTTACCGATGACTACGCAATCTTTTCTGACACCAGTTTCAACGCGGCTTGCAGCCCGAGCCAGCCAGCTTAAAGGCTCGGTGATTGATTCTTCGACCTCGCTGCTTGCCAGCCAGACCCACGATATCGTCCGGTTTGCCATGGGTGCACCCAACGCGGAACTGATTCCCGAAGCCGAGCTGGCAGAACTCTACGGACAGCCGACTGAGGGACGTTACGACTACGCTGCCACCGAAGGCAATCCTCAACTGATCGAACAGATCGTCGCCTATCAGGCACGGCTGTCTCGGCATATCGACGCAGAGCGGATCCTTGTCACTACAGGAGGCATGCAGGGTCTGGACATCGCATTCAAGCTCATGGTGGATCCTGGAGACCTTGTCATTGTCGAATCCCCGACCTACACCAATGGCATAGCCACGGCGTTGAGCTATCAGGGACAGATCCTCGAAGCACCGGTAGACGACGACGGTTTGGTGGTGGAGGCGCTACCGGGGCTCGTCGAAGCTACGGGAAAGATCCCCAAAGTCATCTATGTGATCCCGAACTTCCAGAACCCCTCCGGGCGGACCATGAGCAAAGCTCGTCGGCAGAAGCTGATCGAACTCGCCGAACAATGGGATGCCTTCATCATCGATGACGATCCCTATGGGGCGTTGCGCTTTGCCGGTGAGTATGTGCCAGGCTTCGACGAGCTGAGTCCGGGCAACCAGCGCATCGTATCGGTGCGCACCTTCTCCAAGGTGCTTGCTCCTGGTCTGCGGGTGGGCTGGATTGAACTGGACCCTGCGCTACGCGCCCTGGCAATCAGCGCCAAGCAATCCATGGATACCTGTACGAATGCCCCGCTGCAGCAGCTGGTGGCCGACTACTTAGCTCAGGGGCGCCTAGAAAGCCATCTCGAGACGCTGCGCAGCGTCTATGCTGAACGCAAACAGGCCATGGTGCAGTCGCTACAGCGCACTTTCGGCGACCAGGTGGAAACCACTGATCCGGAAGGCGGTTTTTTCCTCTGGCTCACGCTGCGCGGCCGTTACGCGCAGATCAATACGGAAGAGCTTTTTCCACTCGCCCTCGAACATGGGGTCGCCTACATTCCGGGCCCAGCTTTCGCGGATTCCGGTACTTTCACCGATGCGCTGCGTCTGTGCTTTGCGACCTCCACGCCTGCGCGAATCGAACTGGGCGTCCAACGGCTGCACGACGCCTTGGAAGCTATGCTCCTGCGCGGTGTTGCAGTATGAGATCAGCGATGGCGCCGGCCAACGAACTGGAGCATTCGGTACTGGCACATGTCGACCGGGAGCAGATAGTGGAGATGTGCGGTCAGTTGATTCAAGCGTCAAGCGAGAATCCAGGCGGCACCGAAGAACGAACAGTGTTGCTTCTGCAAGGCGTGCTTCAAAATTTGGGAGCCACGGTGCATCTTCAGCAGGTGGAGCCGGGACGGCCTAACCTGATTGCCCACCTGGGCGGGGGAAATGCCGGTGGCGGCGTGCTCTTTCTGGGTCACAGCGATGTGGTGCCAGCGGGCAGCGGCTGGGATGCCGATCCCTTCATGGTCCGACGTGAAGGGGACCGGCTGATAGGCCGCGGCGCCACGGATATGAAAGGCGGCCTGTCTGCAGTCATCGCGGCCATGGCCGCGGTCAATAGACATGCGCCCCATATCCCTTTGACCCTGATCTGCACCGTGGATGAGGAAGCCGATGCACTCGGGATCGAGAACTACATCAGCTCCGTTGACGGCACGCCATATTCCGCGTGCATTGTTGCGGAACCGACTGATCTGACGGCGATCATCGGGTGTCGTGCTGCAGCGAATCTTCAGGTGCAGATCAGCGGGGCCAGCGCGCATGCCGGACGTCCGGCGGATGGCGCCAGCGCCATCGAAGCCGCGGCGGAGCTGGTGGCTCTGATCGGGGATGACAAACAGCGGCTGGCGGCTGAGCCGCACCCGGTGCTTGGTCCAGCTACCTGGAATGTGGGAACCCTGAAGGCGGGGCATGGGACTTCAATCGTTCCGGATCACGCAGTGTTGGGTGTCGACCGCAGGCTGCTGCCTGGTGAGGATCCTCAGCAAGTCCTCGACGCCCTACTTTCTGCAGTCCGGAACCGGATTGACGGCACCGAAACCCTCGATGCGCGGAAGCTTCAGTTTCACGGGTCCGTAGAGATGTTCATGCCCGGATTCCTGACCGAGCCCCAGGCTCCGTTGGTGCGGCGGGTCTGTGCGGCGCTGCAGGACCTCGGGGCAGCAGGCGAGCACGGAATCTGGACGGCTTCTTGTGAAGGAGGCTTCATTGCCGAGCACCACCATGTGCCTACCGTGGTGCTTGGGCCCGGTGAAATCAATACGCAGGCGCATCAGCCCAACGAGAGCGTGTCCATCAGTGATCTGCACACCGCGGCGTGCGCCTACGCGCTGATCGCCCTACGCCAGTACGAAACATCCCAGAGCTAAGGATCAGCCAATGACTACCCACGCACAGTTGCCGGCGATCCGCTATGAAGCGGAATTCACCGCAGCAGAAAAGAAACAGGCCCGTCAATCGGTGGCTGGCTCGGCCATCGGAAATGCCATCGAGTGGTTCGACTACGGAATCTATGGATACCTGATCGTTTACATCTCTCAGTTGTTCTTCACCTTCGGGGAAAGCGACGGTGCGGTGCCGCGGATTCTGGCCTTTTCAACCTTCGCAATCTCGTTCATCGTGCGTCCTCTGGGAGGCATGGTATTGGGGCCTCTAGGCGACCGAATTGGGCGCCGCACCATCTTGATCTTCACCATCGTGATGATCAGTTTGTCGACAGCCTGCATATCTGTGCTTCCGACCTTCGAGACAGCAGGCTATATGGCTCCCGCGCTGTTGGTGCTGCTGCGGATGATCCAGGGATTCTCCGCCGGCGGCGAATATGCCGGCGCAGCGGTCTTTATGAGCGAGCACGCGCCGGACAACAAGCGCGGTAAGTACGGGTCCTTTCTCGAATTTGGAACACTGGCTGGATTCAGTGCGGCAGCAATACTGTGCACCGTACTGACCATGGCAGTCGGCGAAGACGGAATGATGGCGGGATGGTGGCGCCTGCCTTTCGCGCTAACTCTGGTGCTGGGGGGCATCGCCTTGTGGATGCGGCGGCATCTGGAAGAATCCGAGACCTTCACCGATGATGCTGGCAAAGACAATGCCGTGCATTCGGCGCCTCAGGCCCTGCGTTCACTGCTGCTACGGTACCCGGGGCAGTTGCTTAAACTCTTCGGCTTCATCGTGTTGGTCAATGTGGCCTTCTATCTGGTTCTGACCTACATGCCCAGTTATCTGACTGCCACGTTGGGTCACGATGCAACGCAGGCGAACCTGACCCTGGTGCTTATCCAACTGATCATGATGGCGCTGATCGTCCCCCTTGGAGCTTTAAGCGACAGGATCGGGCGCAAGCCGCTGCTGCTTACGGCAAGCATAGGATTCGTCGTGTTGTCGGTTCCTGCAGTGAAGCTGCTGCAGACCGGCGGGCTCTGGGGCCAAATTGCCGGCATCGGTACCCTGGGGTTACTGTTGGTGACTTTGCTATCCACGATTTCCTCCACGCTGCCCGCACTATTCCCTACATCGGTGCGATACTCCGGCTTCGCGATCGGTTACAACCTGTCCACCGCGATTTTCGGCGGCACCGCTGCAGTGGCCAATGAAGCGATCATCGGAGCTACCGGCAACGAACTAGTTCCCGGCTGGTATCTGATGGGAGCAGGCATCATTGGACTGGTGTCGGTGTTGACCTTCCGAGAAACCGCGGGACGGTCGCTGCGAGGAAACGTGATCCCCGGCAGCGATGACCAGTTGCGACTCGAACGCGGAGAAACCCTGATCGGCCGGATCAACCGATAATTCGGCGGGATAACGAACTGCCCCGCAGACTCACAAGGAGAGACATTTATGGATTCGAAGCGCGTTGCCTTGGTGACTGGCGCAACCTCAGGAATTGGGATCGCCATTGCCCGGCGTCTGATTAAAGAAGGGTTCTTCGTCGTGATCAGCGGAAGGAGCACCGAGCGCGGCGGGGCGGTGGCTGCGGAGCTCGGCGACAGCGGTTGCTTCATCCAAGCCGATCTCACGCAGCCCGGCGCTCCACAGCGTCTAGTTGATGCGGTAGTGGAACACACCGGGAAACTCGATGTGCTGGTCAACAATGCGGCCATCGACCATATCAATTGGATTCTAAAAACGCCCGAAGAAGAAATCCGCGAGGCGTTCGAAATCAACACATTTGCCGCCATCTACTGCCTGCAGGCCGCAGCGCGGATCATGGCCGCGGCCGATGGTGGGTCCATCATCAACATCACCTCTCGTCTAGCGAGCATCGGCGTTCCGACGATGAGCCTGTACAGCGCAAGCAAGGGCGCGATGCTGGCGCTGACTAAAGCTGCATCAGTTGAGCTGGCCGAAAACAATATCCGGGTCAACGCCGTCGCACCGGGCATGACCAGGACTCAGATGTTCGAGGACTGGCTAGCTTCACAGGACAACCCCGAAGCGACCGAACGCGAAGTCTCAGCGGCAATTCCGCTGGGAAGAGTCGCGCTCCCTGAGGACGTTGCCGGAGCTGTTGCTTATTTCGCAGATCCACGGAACAGCTACATCACGGGAACTTCGCTCCCGGTAGACGGCGGGTATTTGGCCAAGTAAGCCAGTGCCGGCTGCAGACTGCAAGGGTTTGGCACCGAATTTCCATTGGTGCTGAACCCTTGCAGCCGTAGCTGCTGGGGCTTTGTATCGTACTGAAGGCTAGCTGGCACCGAGGAAAGAACCTGCTGATCGCATTCGATGACGTATATCCTCACAGGCCTTGCAATCTTTGAACCACGTACGGCCCCGCCAACGGCTGCCGGGATCACTGGTAATTCACCCCAGCTATTCCCGTCGCGGGCAACACGTCGTAGGCTCGGGGCATGCCAGTGACGATTCGCACGATTCAGACCAGCACACCTTCCGTGAAGCTTGAACAGAACGACATCCGCGATGTCTTTGCGGCCCAGGAACACCTGACGCGGCTGGGCCAGCGGCTGATCCAAACTTCCTTTGATTCAGCGGCGATCAGCACGCGCTACAGCTGCGTCACCGAGTTCGACCTGAACACGCCCGCACCGCAACAGCCGCTCTTCTACGACCGCTCCACCGGTGCCCTGCTTTCACCGAGCACCGGGGCGCGCAACCAGCACTATGTACAGCACGCGCCCGACCTCTTCATTTCGACGGCGCGCAGTGCCCTGGAAGCCTGTGAAGACCTGTCACCCGAGGACATCACCCACGTCATCACGGTGTCCTGCACTGGCTTCTACAACCCGGGGCCCGACTATCAGATTGTCCGCGAACTCGGATTGAAGCCAAGCACGGTGCGCCACCACCTGGGATTCATGGGCTGCTACGCGGCCTTCCCGGCGCTGCGCGCGGCCAGGGATTTCTGCCTGGCCGACCCGGAGGCGAAGGTGCTGGTGGTCAGCGTGGAGCTGTGCACGCTGCATGTCCACAGCTCGAATGACCCGGACACCATCATGGGCTCCGCGATATTCGCCGACGGGGCGGCCGCTGCCATCGTGTCCAGCGGGGAGTATCCGGGCCTGGTAATCGACGATTTTCAGACCACGCTCACGCCGGTGGGGGAGGACGCCATGGCCTGGAACATCGGCGACAACGGCTTCGAGATGGTGCTGGGCACCTACGTCCCACACATCATCGACGAAAACATCACCGACGCCCTGCAGCCCCTGCTGCGCGGCGGCCAGCGCGAGTTGAACGCATCCGAGATTCCCCACTGGGGCATCCACCCCGGAGGCAGGGCCATCCTTGACCGCATCCAGAAGAGGCTCGACCTCAGCGACGAGCAGCTGGACCCGGCCCGCAGGGTGCTGCGCGACTATGGCAACATGTCCAGCGCCACCGTCCTGTTCGTGCTGAAAGACATCGTCGAGTCGGCGTCGGCGGCACAAGGCGAAAAGGTGTGCGCCATGGCTTTCGGCCCGGGACTGACAGTGGAAACCGGATTATTCACGCTGGCGCGGGAGTAGCCGATGGGCGCGCTACAGCGAGATGATGCCGCGCGGGAGGAGATGGACCGGCCCGACTGCGATGCCTTGCTGCTGCGGCGCACCTATGCCCAGTTCCCGTTGGTGAACCGTGCAGTCAGCGGGTGGCGGAAGAACTATGAACAATTCATCCGCCCGGTGCTGCGCAAACAAGGACACAGCAGAATCCTCGACATCGGCTGCGGCGGCGGAGATATCGCCGTGAACCTGTACCGCTGGGCGCTCGCCGACGGGCTGCAGGTAACCGTGTGCGGCATCGATCCGGATCAACGGGCAATAGATTTCGCGCGTGCGGCGGGCCGCCGCCGCGGAATTCCCGAGTCGGTCGTGGAGTTTCTCCCCGTGGGAAGTTCGCAGCTGGCAGCCGACGGGGAGCGCTTCGATGTGGTGCTCTCCAATCATCTGCTGCACCATCTGACCCCGTCCGAGCTGCAGCAGCTCATGGCGGATACCGAAAAGCTGTGTCCGGCGGTGGCCCTGCACAGCGACATCCGGCGCTCTCGGCTGGCGCTGGTGCTTTTCGGGGCAGCCACCCTGCCGCTGGCTGGGACCTCCTTCATCCGGCGCGACGGGCTGGTTTCCATCCGCCGCAGTTTCACCGCCGAGGAACTCGCCCAGAGGGCCCGCCCAGGGTGGGAGGTCGAGGCGGCCAGCCCCTACCGCAACCTGTTGATCTGGCGGTCCGAAAGCGATGGATGATGTAGCAATTATCGGGGCCGGTCCGGTGGGCCTGTGCCTCGCGGTGCTGTTGGCCCAGCGCGGAAAGAGCGTTCGCGTGTTCGAGCAGCGCAGCGCGCCAAGTTCCCATTCGCGGGCCATCGGACTGCATCCGCCGGCGCAGAGGATTCTTGATGTGGCGGGGGTAGGGCGGCAGGCGCAGGAACAGGGCGTGCCGATCATGCGGGGCCTTGGCATTTCCCGCGGCCGAATTGTGGGGTCCATGGATTTTGGCGTTGTCGGCGGCAGCTACCCACAGATCCTCTCCCTGCCGCAGGCCGCGACCGAGGATCTGCTGCGTGAGAGGCTAGCCCAACTGGCGCCCGGGGCATTGTCGGTCGGCTGCGCATTTGAACGGGTGTTGGACGCCTCGGAGCCCCACGTGGAATTCACCGCAGGCGGCGCGACCCACAGCGCACGCTGGCTTGTCGGCGCCGATGGGGTGCATTCAACGGTCCGCACCCAGTTGGCAGCGGCATTTACGGGCAAGGAGCACCAAGACCACTACAGCATGGGAGATTTTCCCGATGCCACGGATCTGCGGCACACGGCGGCGTTGTTTCTCCACTCTTCGGGCATCGTTGAATCCTTCCCGTTGCCCGGCGGCCTGCGCAGATGGGTGGTGCGCACCGGGGGCGGCGGGCCGAGCCGGGGGACCGCTCAGCAGCTTGCCCAGGACGTGGCGCGGCGTACCGGCTTCATAGTTGATCCAGAAGACTGCAGCATGTTCAGCGAATTCGCCACAGCCTCGCGCTTTGTCTCTTCCATGGTCCACGGCCGGGTAGTTCTGTTGGGTGATGCTGCCCATCAGATCAGTCCCATTGGTGGTCAGGGCCTCTGCCTGGGTTTGGCCGATGCGCAGAGATTCTCCGAGGTCGTCGCCGGAGTGCGGCAGGTTGAGGGTTTTTCGACAATGCAGCTTCGGGCCGCCCGTGCTGCGGCGCACCGGGCGCGGCTCAATATGTTTCTGGGCCGCCCCGTTCCTTCCTGGATGCTTCCGCTGCGTGATGCGGTGTTCCAATTGGCGTCGTCTACTCCGCGCATCCATGATGCGGTAGCCAGAAGCTTCACCATGTCCTGAGCGCAGTGCGCCAGCGGTGGATCACAGATCCATTACAGGCTGAGCACGGCCCGATGACTGGTGCGTTGCGCGCCAACTTCACTGCCGACCCCTGCTGCCCATGGCGGCTGTCCATCGATGCTGACTAGTTGAAATGGCTAGATCAGTTTTCGCTATTTGGTGCCGCCGGTGGCGCTGGCCGGCAGCTTGCACCTTGGCGAAGTAGCAGCTGACTGGTAGTCATGGCGTGCGGCGGGCCAGTACAGCGGCATGTCGTGGCATAACACTTGGATAACCATTATTTCCATCTATGGGATTAAAGGTATTTGAGCCGCACACTGGTTGGGTCCTCACACTTTATGCACCACACGCATGGTGCGCAGAAAGGAGAACCAATCATGGGAAAAAACAGCAGAAGCCTAGTGGCTGTCGTCGGCGTCGGGGCCTTAGCGGTCGCTGCGGTACCGCCTGCCTCGGCAGCCGCAGCGGAGAAAACCGCCAGATCGCTGATGGAAGCCGAACAGCCGGTTATTGGTGAAATGGAGGGTTTTGACGGCAATGCGCACTTCATTTCATTCATGGCAGGCAACACCGGAAAGGGCGACCTAGCAGTAGTCAACTTCGACTGCCTCGAAGGTGCTCCACCATCGTGGGACTCCGACAGCGGATGCGAAGTCTTGGATATCGTCGGCATGTATGGATATAACCTCGATGTCGACATCAACAAGAAATTGACCTCAGGAACCCTGAGCGGAGAGTTCCAGGTGTATCTCGGTGAAGCAGAGGATGGCTCACCGATCTGGGGCAAAACCTACAACGTCGATGTAGTCATGAAAGGCTACGGCGAAGTAGAGAGGACCGACGATCGACAGGAAGGATATAGGGACCTGCGTAAAACTCGCTCAGCGAACGTTGAATCGGGAACGCTGCACGATTCCGAGCTGGGTCATGAATTCGATTTGACGGGTGCCGAGGGTGCGCTGCTGCGTCAACGGACCTGGTCGCAGTACTGAAAATAACTTCACTGCCCCGGTGTTCTTCTCCGAGCACCGGGGCAGTGCTGTGCGTGCCCAAACTCACCGAGAGATCTAAGCGAATACATGAAACAATGGATGGTGATGACTTCCAGCAACTCCACCACACTTTCCGCCGACGAGCGCAAGGCCCTGCGTCAAGAGCAGGCCGCCGCTCAGCGCGCCCAGCAGCTGCGCATTTCCAAGTCCCGCGCCGAGGCCGAAGGCCGTGCGCAGGTAATCCCGACGGCTGAAGGCTGGAAGCAGGAAATGGGTGCCGACGGCCGCCCCGAACTGCAGTTCTCCACCAAGCGCCGCGTTTCGCAGCCGCCGGTGCACCTTGCAGACCTGACCCTGGCAGAACGTCAGGAGAAGCTGAAGGAACTCGGACTTCCGGCCTTCCGCGCCAAGCAGCTGTCGGTGCACTACTTCCAGCACTACACCACCGACCCCGCCAAGATGAGCGATCTGCCGAAGAACGGCCGCGAGGAACTGGTCGACGCCATGTTCCCGAAGCTGCTCACCGAGGTCAAGCGACTGACCACCGATGACGGCAAGACCATCAAGTTCCTCTGGCGCCTGTTCGACGGCTCGCTGGTCGAGTCGGTGCTGATGCGCTACCCGAACCGCATCACCCTGTGCATCTCCTCGCAGTGCGGCTGCGGCATGAACTGCCCGTTCTGCGCCACCGGACAAGCGGGGCTGACCCGCAACATGTCCACCGCCGAGATCCTGGACCAGATCGTCCAGGCCAACCGCGTGATCGCCGAAGGCGGTCTGGGCGGACAGAAGCACCCGGATGAGCGCGTGGGCAACATTGTGTTCATGGGCATGGGTGAACCACTGGCCAACTACAAGCGCGTCATGAACGCCGTGCACCGCATGGTTGCCGAGGTTCCGGAGGGCCTGGGCATGAGCGCCCGCGGCATCACCGTTTCCACCGTGGGTCTGGTTCCTGCAATCCGCAAGCTGGCCGATGAGAACGTTCCCGTCACCTTTGCGCTGTCGCTGCACGCACCGGACGACGAACTGCGCGACGAGCTGATCCCGGTGAACTCCCGCTGGAAGGTCGACGAGGCACTGGATGCCGCCTACGACTACTACGTGAAGACTGGTCGCCGCGTCTCCATCGAATACGCGCTGATCAAGGACATGAATGATCACGAGTGGCGTGCAGAAATGCTAGCCAAGAAGCTCAATGCCCGCGGCCGCGGCTGGGTGCACGTGAACCCGATCCCGCTGAACCCGGTGCCCGGTTCCATCTGGACCCGCAGCGAATCTGACATCACCTCGAAGTTCGTGCGCCGCCTGGATGAGCTGGGAGTTCCCACGACCCTGCGCGATACCCGCGGCAAGGAAATCGACGGAGCCTGCGGCCAGCTGGCAGCCGACGGCGACAAATAGCACCAAAGTTTGAGGGACGGATCAACTGATCCGTCCCTCAAACATTTTTAGTTGTGGCCCTCGACCCTACTTTTCCACGGTGATCTTCAGATCCTTGGACTCTTCCTTATAGGTTTTGTCCCCGTCCTTCATGGGCAGGCGCTGGTAGGTTGCTGTCAGGTTGTCCAGCGTTGGATTCGGGACGTAGTAAAGGCACCATCCCTCGGTGCTTTCGCCCTGGCGAACGTCTTCCATGGGGTCGATTCCGGCCTTTTCCATGGCCTTTTTCTGCAGGCTATTGGTGTCGCCGGTGGGAGTGCTCGAATCTGCGGAAGACAGTCGGGTGTTTGAGCAGGAGGTTCCATTGAAGTACTTGTCGCCGGCGCTTGCCTTGTACTTGACGGCGACATAAGTATTGTCGCCAGGCGCCTCGGCGAATTCCCCTTCGCCGGTGAAGCCCATCGCGACCCCGGTGACCTCGAATTCGTGGTCCATGACGGTGTCGGTGTAGCTAGGGGAGCTTGCCTTGTAGATCTTGAGCTCGCCGGAGTCGGCCTGAGCTGATTCGGTGCTCGATTCGCTTGCCGATCCGGTGGCGGAGGCGGTGCTGTCGGTTGCCGAGGCCTCAGCGGTTGACGACTCGGTGGCGGTTGAGCTGACGGTCGGCGAAGGGGAGGTGCTGTCCTCGGACTGGTTGTCTGAACCTGAACAACCTGCCAGAGCCAACGCCGAGGCGACGGCCAACGATGTGAATCCTAGAACTTTCGTACTTTTCATTCTTCCTCCAACGAGCGAGATCGCACTTCAATAAATCATCCGAATGGATGGAAGTGACAGGTTGATCTTACACAACGTGGAGCGGCGAATCATACATTTTGAGGATGTATTAATTACGAGGGATTTATGCCGAGTTGGCTGTCGCAAAATATGCGCAGGTCAGTGGGTGAGTGCTTATAAATATTCGCTTCCTGCCGCCCGTAGGGCAGAGGTGATTGCCGTGCCAAGACCGATGATGAAGCACAGTATTTCGACGAGGATCATGAGCGGACTCAGCGTAAAGATCGCGATAGAGGACAGGAGTGTTCCGATGAATCCAAAGAGCGAGGGCCTGTAGGCCGCTTCATGGCCAGCTTGCCAGGATCTGTCGGAGGCCAGTAGCGACGGAAAGCGATACCCAAGCAGGTGATTTCGCGTCAATCTTCCAGCGGCCGCAGACCGGCAGGTAACAGTGGAGAAAAGGAGCACCAGCGGCATGATCATGATCAACGGGAAGAGTCCGCTTGGAACCCGCACCTTACCCGCCAGCTTCATCGTTGTGCTTCGACTAATGCCACGGTACACCTGCTGGTAGTAAATAGGCTGTGGAAATGAACTGCAGGTTTTGGTGCAGGTGAATGCTAAATGGGTGGAACCTCCGACCGGCAGGTAAGGTTCAGATATGGCAGTCTCAGACCCACTATTTCTCGACAAGACCAATCCCGAATTGTGGAACTCCATTGGCAAGTTCGCCAAACAGGTCACCAAGTCATACCAGGCAGCGGGTATCAGCGACCGCACCGCTGAATTGGTCAATCTCAGGGTGTCACAGATCAACGGCTGCGCATTCTGCCTAGACCTGCATGCCCGGCGCGCGCTCGAAGCCGGAGAGAGCATGCAGCGAATCAATCTGCTGCGGACCTGGAACGAATGCGGCGGGCTGTTCAATGAGGAGGAATGCGCCGCACTGGCCATCGCCGAGGCCGCCACCGACCTGCCAACTCCAGAGGAGCGTATTGCAGCAGTGGCCTCAGCGCGCCTGGTACTCAACGATGAGCAGGTGGCCGCCATTCAATGGATTGCTGTGGCAATGAACGCCTTCAACCGTGTATCGATTCTCTCCCGCCACCCCGTGAAGGAACGAGAGCTGGGGGAATCGGTCGGAAAATGAAGGTTTCACAGCGCGGCCAGGTGCCTCCCTTCGAGGTGATGCAGATCGTCGAGGAAGTAGCAAGACTGCGCGCGGCCGGTCACGACGTCATCTCGCTGTGCGTGGGCGAACCCGGAGGCGGGGCGCCCAGCGCTGTCAACGAGCTGGCGTCGCGGCTACACGGTGAGGATGCCGATTTCGGATATACCGCTACCGCCGGTCTGCAGGCGACGCGTGAAGCTCTGGCAGCCCATTATTCTCGAACCTATGGGGTCGAGGTTCCCGCAAAGAACTTCGTCATGACCACGGGGTCCTCGGGGGCGTTTCAGCTGGCATTCCTTGCAGCCTTCGACGCCGGGGACAAGGTGGCGTTGGCCCGACCCGGCTATCCCGCCTACGCGAATATTCTTGGAGCACTGGGGCTGGAAGTCATCGACATTCCCACCGGTCCCGCGCAAAGATTCCAGCCCTCCGTAGAGCTTCTTGAGCAGGCCTGGGCCGAGCATGGACGCTTCGAAGGCCTGATAATCGCCTCGCCGAACAACCCCACGGGAACCATGTTCAGCGCTCGGGAGCTGGAAGAACTGAGCTCATGGTGCGTGAAACACCAGGTGCGGATGATCAGCGATGAAATCTACCACGGGATCGAATTCGTTCCCGACCGCCGCGGCCACACCTCGTGGGAGTTCACCGATTCCTCCATCGTCGTTTCGTCATTCTCCAAATATTGGGGGATGACCGGGTGGAGGCTTGGCTGGATGATCGTTCCCGACCAATTGTTGCCAACGGTGGATGCGCTGGCCTCAAATCTCGCGCTGTGCGCTCCGGCCCCGGCGCAGCGCGCGGTCATCGCCGCCTTTGAACCGCAGAGCATCGCCGAGGCGCAGCGGCGCGTGGAAGAGTTCGCCAGAACCCGCGAACTGGTACTGGCACATTTGGACAAGCTGGGCATCGAGCAGGCGGCCCCTGCCGATGGGGCGTTCTACCTGTACGGGAAGCTGAGTGAACCGCTCCTTGAGCACTTCGGCAGCGCTGGCCAGTTCTGCCGCGCCGTCCTGGATACGGCCTTTGTGGCATTGACTCCCGGGGGAGACTTCGATCCCTTCGAAGGACAGCACTTCATCCGGCTGTCATTTGCCGCCGGATACGACCGTGTGGCGCAGGCACTGGACCGCGTCGACACGGTAATTCGCAGGTCACTACCCATTTCCTAGCGATCACGCTGGACCATCTTGAAGAGCCAACTGCCCGAGCGGCGGTTGGCTCTGGCGTTTTAAAGAATCTTCTGGGGACCATTGTCAGCATCAGTAGTGTTATGTACCATTTTACATTGTTGTGATCCAACTTACTTTTCAAGCGTCTTACCTCGATGCGACATCTTCGAATGCTCAGAGGAAATCAATGGAAACACTTACCGCGATCAGCGACGGACTATGGAACCCCATGGCGTATTTCGCCTTGGCTGTGGGGTTGTTCTTCACGATTCTTACCTACGGAGCCCAGTTTAGGCTGCTGCCGCATACGCTGACACTGATCTTCAAGCCCAAGGTTGACGACGCGGGCATCGCACCACTTCAAGCGCTGCTGCTGACTATCGCCTCGAGGGTCGGCGTTGGAAATATTGCCGGCGTTGGAACCGCCATCGCTGCCGGGGGACCCGGTGCGCTGTTCTGGATGGTGGTCTGCGCGCTGCTCGGAGCCGCAAGCTCCTTCGCCGAGTCGTCCATGGCCCAGGTCTTCAAGCGGAAGATCAACGGTGAACACCGCGGCGGCATGCCCTTCTACGTCAAATTTGGTCTGCGCATCAAATGGCTGGCCGCGGTGCTGGCAGTCATGACCGCCGTCGGCTACGGTCTGGTCTTTCCCGGGGTGCAGTCGAACAACATCGCCGCCGGCATGAAAAACGCCTTCGGAATCTCCCCGTGGGTCAGTGCCGTAGTGGTCACCGGAATCCTCGGCGTCGTCATCTTCGGGGGCACCAAGCGACTAGTCAAGGCCGTGGACCTGATGGTTCCCTTTATGGCGCTGGGCTATATCCTCGTCGCCCTTGTGGTGGTCTTTGCCAACTTCACCCAGATCATTCCGGCCCTGCAGTTGATCCTTGAAAGTGCCTTCGGCCTGCATGAAATCTTCGGCGGCATGGCGGGTGCCGCGGTTGCCTGGGGTGTGCGCCGCGCGGTGTTCTCAAATGTCGCCGGTGTGGGCGAGGGGACCTACGGCTCGGCCGCCGCCTCGGCAAACCACCCTGCCACCCAGGGTCTGCTGCAGGGATTCTCCATCTTCATCGACACCGTCGTTGTCTGCTTCGCCACGGGCATCATGATTGTGATTACCGGCTCCTACAACGTCTTCGCCTCCGACGGCAGTGCGGTCGTTGAAAATCTTCCGGGCGTTGAAGCTGGCGCTGGCTACACCCAAACCGCGGTGGACCAGGTGCTCCCGGGCTTTGGCCCAGGGTTTGTTGCAATAGCGTTGTTCTTCTTTGCCTTCACCACGCTCGTGGCGTTCTTCTATATTGCCCACACCAATCTGGTGTTCCTCTTTGGGAGGGAGCCGGGGAAGGTGATGTCGCTACTGCTCAAGGTCGGCATGCTCGCCATGACCTTCTACGGCTCGGTGGAATCCGCGGCCGTGATTTGGACGCTGGGCGACATCGGCTATGCCTCACTTGGCTGGGTCAACATGGTGTGCCTGCTCTTCCTGGCACCCATCGTGCGCAAGGTGATCCGAGACTATGACCGTCGGCGCAAGCTGGGTGGGGAGATCCACTTCGACCCGCGCCCACTGGGCATTCATGGGGCGGAGTACTGGAAGGTGCGCGCCATTGAGCTTGAGCGCGGCTACGCAACCACCGAACACGCGCCCCTGATGGAGGGTGAGCGTGGCGATGGGTTCAGAAGCTAGAAAATATTTAGCTTTTTCTATTGCACTGTAAAATTGTACATAGTACCTTTGGTGTAGCGGATCACAACGAAACTTCAGGTGGCGAGGTCTTACCCCACCGTCCGCAGCACGAACTTCATTGAAAGGAAGAACAAGATGTCTCAGAGTCGGAAGCCATGGCAGGGTGTACACGTTGCCTCCTCGCTGCAGTTCAACGACGACTTCAGCATTGACTACGACGGCTTCGCGGAGCACGTGGCATTTTTGGCGGCCAACGGCTGCGACGGCATTGCACCGAACGGTTCGCTGGGCGAGTACCAGGCGCTGAGCGAAGAGGAGCGCGCCCGCGTCATCACCACCGCCATCGATGCAGCACCGGATGGCTTCACCGTCATGGCAGGCATTGGCTCCTATGGCGGCCTGCAGGCCCGCCACTGGGCCAACCAGGCGGCGGAAGCTGGGGCTTCCTCGGTCATGTTGCTGCCGCCGAACATCTACCGCGCCAACGATGACGAAGTGGTGGAGCACTACCGCCTGGTCGCCGAGGTGGGCATCCCGGTGGTCGCCTACAACAATCCCATCGACACCAAGGTGGATCTGACCCCGAAGCTGATCGCCCGCCTGTTCGAGGCCGGCTACATCGTCGGCGTCAAGGAATTCACCGGAGATGTGCGCCGCGCCTACGAGATCAGCGAGCTGGTCCCCGAGCTGGACCTGCTGATCGGCACCGACGACAGCGTGCTTGAAATGGGCGTCGCGGGCGCCGTGGGCTGGGTTTCGGGCTACACCAACGCCTTCCCGCAGACCATGATGGAGCTCTACCGCCTGTCCACCAGCGGAGATTTGAACGACCTGGAGCAGGCCAAGTCCCTGTATCGTGAGTCGCACTCGCTGCTGCGCTGGGACACCAAGACCGAATTCGTTCAGGCCATCAAGTTGTCCATGGATCTGGCGGGCCTGAAGGGCGGCACCTGCCGTCCGCCGCGCGGTCCGCTGAGCGCCGAGTACCACGCTGCGATCACCGCAGACACCGAGGCGGCCCTGTCCCGCGGCTACAAGTAAAGTGCAGTACAGCTAAGCAGGTGCCGCGGGGAATGAGAATTCTTCGCGGCACCGGCAACGCCCAATCTATTTCGAAGGACTTCAATGCGCACCACCCGTGTATTCCACGCCGTTGATTCCCACACCGAAGGCATGCCCACCCGGGTCATCACCGGGGGAGTGGGAACCATCCCGGGCAAGACCATGGCCGAACGCCGGCTGTGGTTTATGGAAAACAGCGATCACATCCGCAAACTGCTGATGAATGAACCACGCGGCCACGCATCCATGAGCGGGGCGATCCTGCAGCCTCCCACCCGGGAGGACGCAGACTACGGCGTGCTCTACATTGAGGTCTCCGGCCTGCTGCCCATGTGCGGACACGGCACCATCGGCGTGGCCACGGTGCTGGTGGAAACCGGCATGGTTGAAGTGGTTGAGCCGGTCACCGAGATCCGGTTGGATACCCCGGCGGGCCTGGTGATCGCCTCGGTGCAGGTGGAAGACGGACACGCAACGGCCGTCACCATCCGCAACGTGCCATCCTTCGTGGACCGGCTGGATGCCACGGTCCAGGTTCCCGGCTTCGGGCAGGTGGGCTACGACCTGGCCTTCGGCGGAAATTTCTACGCGGTGGTGGACCTGGAATCCCTGGGCCTGCCCTTTGACCGCGAGAGCAAGCAGCAGCTGATCGAGGCGGGCCTTGCCATCATGGAGGCGATCAATCAGCAGGACGAGCCGGTGCACCCGGAGCGCGGCGACATCCGCGGCTGCCACCACGTGTACCTGAAGGCACCGGGCTCCACCGCCGAACACTCCCGCCACGCGATGGCCATCCACCCGGGCTGGTTCGACCGTTCGCCCTGTGGCACCGGAACCAGCGCGCGCATGGCGCAGCTGCACGCCCGCGGCGAACTGGCGCTGGAGGCAGACTTCATCAACGAGTCCTTCATTGGTTCGCAGTTCACCGGCCGGCTGGTCGGCACCACCACCGTGGGGGATAAGGAAGCGGTGATCCCCACCGTCACCGGCCGCGCCTGGGTCACCGGCACCGCCCAGTACTTCTTGGATCCCACCGATCCGTTCCCGGAAGGATTCATCTTATGAGCCTGCCCTACCTCGACGCAGACACCCTGTACTCCCAGATCAGCCCCGCCACCGCGGTGCAGATCCTCGGCGATGCCCTGGCCGGAGGGCTGGATCCGGAAGCCGATTCGCCGCGGCTGTTCGCGCCCACCCAGCGCGGAGAATTCCTGATCATGCCGGCCCTGGGCGCCGCACGCAACGGCGTGAAGGTGCTGACAGTCGACCCGCAGAACACCGCCGTGGGGCTGCCGAAGATCCAGGGCTCTTACCTGCTCTTCGACGCCGCCACCAGCGCGGTGATCGCGGTGCTCGACGGGACCGCACTCACCGCACTGCGCACCCCGGGCACCACGGTGCTGGCGCTGCGCGAAATGGCCAGGGCCACGCAGTCCTTCAGCGACGCGCCCCTGATCTTGGTCTACGGCACCGGCATCCAGGCGAAGAACCATATCCGCTACGCCCACGCGCTGTTCGAATCGGCCCGGTTCGTGCTGGTGGGGCGCGGCTTGGACAAGGCCCGGGCCGCCGCGGCGGAACTGGCAGCCGAGGGGATTGCGATCCGCGCCGAGCAGGAGCCTCAGATCGAGCAGGCGGATGTGATCATCTGCGCCAGCTCCTCACCGGATCCGCTGTTCGACGGATCTAGGGTCGCCGGCCACGCCCTGGTGGCGGCCATCGGCCAGCACGGGCTGGAACGCCGCGAACTCGACGCCCAGCTGATGCTGCGTGCCGAGGTGGTGGTGGAGGGTCGGGCCTCGGCGCTGCGCGAAAACGGCAACACCGTGGACCTGCACGCGGACGGGGCATGGCATGCTGCGCCGCCAGTGAATCTCAGGGAGCTGGTGGAAGGCAAGTTCACCCGCACCCCGGGCAGGCCTGCGGTCTACACGGGGGTGGGCATGGCCTGGGAGGACCTGGCGATGGCCAGTGCCGCCGTCGATTTATGCAATGTAGCATTGCAGTAACTCGATAGTACCTATGGATGGGGAGCCATGAACGCCTTAGCACTGGAACCACTGAACGAGCGCCGCAGCCTGCGTGACACCGTGGCCGAAAAACTGCGTGCCGCCATCATCTCAGGCGACCTTGTGGAAGGACAACTGTACTCTGCGCCGGTGCTGGGCGAGGCGCTGGGAGTCTCCGCCACCCCGGTGCGCGAGGCGATGATGGACCTGACCCGCGAGGGCCTGGTGGAGACCATCAAGAACAAGGGATTCCGTGTCACCGGAATGACCGACAAGGAACTTGAGGACATCGCGGCGATCCGCCTGCTCATCGAACCGGAAGCCACCAAGCTTGCGGCGCAGAACCACAAGGCGGCCGACATCGCCAAGCTCACCGCAATGGCCCAGGAGATCATCGCGGCGGCGGCGGCGGATGACATCGACGGCTACCTCAGCGCGGACCGGGATTTCCACCACGAACTGATGGGACCCTGCGGCAACGCCGAACTGGTCGAGCTTGCCACCAGCTACCGCATGCGCACCCGCCAGTACGGGCTGAAGTCGCTGATGCGCGAACGCAAGCTGACCACCATGGCCGCCGAACACCTGGACATGGTCAAGCTCATGAAAAAGGGCGACAGCGACGCCCTGCACACCTTATTGATCAAGCACATCTCGCACGCCCGCGGTTTCTGGAATGTCGGAGACCCGAACGACGAGGTCAAACCCAAGGAATAGTGAATGGCACAAGGCAGTGACGTTCTAGTCATCGGCGCAGGAATCATCGGCAGCGCCATCGCCTACTTCGCGGCCCGGCAGGGGCTGAGCGTCACGGTGGTGGACCGGGCAGGCCCGGCCTCCGGCACCAGCTCCAAGTGCGAGGGAAACATCCTGCTGTCCGATAAGGAACTGGGCCCGGAGCTTGAGCTCTCACAGTACTCACTGGGGGTCTGGAAGAACGACCTGGCGGAATTCGCGCAGCTGTGGGAATTCGAAGCCAAGGGCGGCCTGGTGGTCGCCTCCAGAGAATCTTCCATAACCTCGCTGGACCGTCTGACCGCCGCCCAGCGCAGCAACGGAGTCACCGCCGAAATCCTTGACCGCGACCAACTGCTAGACGCCGAACCGCACATCAGCCCCGAGGCGCTGGCCGCCGCCTACTACCCGCAGGACAGCCAGGTCCAGCCGATGCTCGCAGCCTCCTGGCTGCTACGCCTTGCCTGCGATGCGGGAGCTCGATTCGTTCCCAACGCCCAGGTCACCGCGCTGCGCAGGGAGCGCGGACGGGTGGCTGGGGTGCACACCACCGCCGGTCACTTCGCCGCAGACAACATCGTGAACGCCACCGGAACCTGGGCCTCGAACATCGCCGAACTGGCCGACGTGCAGGTGCCGGTGAACCCGCGCAAGGGCTTCGTCATGGTCACCGAACCGCTGCCGCCGAAAATCTTCCACAAGGTCTA
This sequence comes from Glutamicibacter sp., assembly GCF_032154645.1. Taxonomy (GTDB): domain Bacteria; phylum Actinomycetota; class Actinomycetes; order Actinomycetales; family Micrococcaceae; genus Glutamicibacter. Next base: position 336,427 of record NZ_JALDXV010000001.1, read on the forward strand.
CGCCGCCGAATATGTGGACAACGTCGGCAGCTCCGATGCGGGCCTGCAAAGCTCCCCGGTGGTGGAGGGCACCCCCGCCGGCTCCATCCTGATCGGCTCCAGCCGCGAACGCGTGGGCTTCGACGGCTCGGTGAACCTTGAGGCACTCAAAGCAATGGCGAACAACGCTATCAACCTCTTCCCCTTCCTGCGCGATGTCAAGATCCTGCGCCACTACCACGGCTTCCGCCCCTACTGCCCGGACCACCTGCCGGTGATCGGCCACGACGAACGCGCCCCGGGCCTGTGGCACGCAGCGGGGCATGAGGGAGCGGGCATCGGCTTGTCGGTGGGCACCGGAAAGCTGCTGGCCCAGGCGCTGGTAGGCACAACCACCGATCTCGACCTCAGCCCCTTTGCACCCCACCGATTTTCCAACCAGCCGTTAGTGAACCAGGAGTCGTGAAGCCAGTGCAGCATCCCATCACCCTGAACATCGACGACGCCCAGCTCACCGTCGAGGCCGGCACCACCGTGGCGGGTGCCATGATCGCCCACGGCATCACCGCTTGGCGCAGCACCCGCAAGAACGAACGCCCCCGCGGGCTGTTCTGCGGCATCGGCGCCTGCTTCGACTGCCTGGTCACCGTCGACGGTCAGCCGAACCAGCGCGCCTGCATGGTGCGGGCGAGCGAAGGCCAGCAGGTAGACACTCAGACCGCCAAGGAGCGCCCATGAGCCCCATAATTCATGTGGCAGTCATCGGCGCCGGACCCGCGGGGCTGGCGGCGGTAGCCAACGCCCTGGCCCACGGCGCGCAGGTGACCTGCATCGACGCCAACGACCAGCCCGGAGGCCAATACTGGCGCCACCGATTGGAGCAGCCCGGGGCGCCGACGGACTCCACCGGACACCACGACTGGTCCACCTACCTGTTGCTGCGCGCAGCCTTTGATCAGGGCCTCGCCGAAGGAACCCTGACCCACCTGCCCAACACCCAGGTGTGGATGGCGCAGCAGCAGGAAGATGGGCGCATCACCCTGCAGCTGACCAGCGCCACCGCCGCCGGAGCGCAGGCACAGGTCGCCGCCCTGAGCGTCGACCGGCTGGTGGTGGCCACCGGCGCCTACGACCGGCAGATCCCCATCCCCGGTTGGGATCTTCCCGGGGTCATGACCGCCGGGGCCGTGCAGGCGCTGATCAAGGGACAGGGGGTACTCGCGGGCCAGAAGGTGGTGCTCGCAGGCACCGGGCCCTTCCTGCTGCCAGTGGCCAGCAATGTTGCCCATGCCGGCGGCACCGTGGCGGCCATCTGCGAATCGGCCGACCTGAGCGGATGGCTCAAGCACCCCACCGCCCCGCTGGCCGTCCCCGCCAAGGGCATCGAGGGCGCAGAATATGCCTGGGACCTGCTGCGCCACCGCATCCCCTACAAGCGCCGCACCGTGATCACCAAGATCCACGGCACCGACACCGTGGAAGCCGTCAGCATTGCCCGCACCGACAAGACGGGGAAGATCATTGCCGGAAGCGAAGAACGCATCGAGAACGTCGACTGCGTGGGTCTGGGCTTCGGGTTCACCACGCAGCTGGAACTGCTCACCGCCTTCGGCGTGGCAACCCACGTAGATGTGGACGGATCCCTGGTGGCAGACGTGGACGAGTTCCAACTAACCAGCGGAGCCAACATCCTCGCCGCCGGAGAAGTGACCGGCATCGGGGGAGCTGCGCTCGCCGTCGCGGAAGGCACGGTCGCGGGATACCGCGCCGCTTTGCACGCCGGGCAGGCCCCGCAGCGAAGCGAGGTGGCCAAGGAGCTGAAGACCATCTCTCGCCACCGCGCCTTTGCCCGCGCCATGCACCAGGCCCACCCGGTGCCCGACTACTGGGGCGAGAACCTGGAAGCGGATACCGTGGTGTGCCGCTGCGAGGAGGTCACCGCCGGGGAAATCATCCAGGCCCGCGACGAGCTCAAGGCAGTCGATGCCCGCAGCATCAAATCCACCACCCGCGCGGGCATGGGCTGGTGCCAGGGAAGGGTCTGCGGCTACGCCGCCTCCTGCCTTGCCACCGGCGGCGACAAGCACGAACGCTTTGCCCACTCCGTGGCCAACACCTACAAACGACCCGTCTCGATCCCTGTTCCCCTGGGCGAGATCGCAGACCTCGAAGACTCACCGAAGGAGTAGCACCATGCCACAGACCACCATTGAACAGACCTCAGCCGCGCAGCTGGAGCAGATCCTCGACGGCGCCCAGCAGGCCAGCGAGCAGTGGGCGCAGACCCCTGCTGCCGAGCGCGCAAGGATCATCGAGCACGCCGCCGCTGCCCTGGAAGCCGCCTCCGATGCGCTGGTGGCCCTGGCCATCGAGGAAACCAACCTTCCCGAGGCCCGGCTGCGCGGGGAGCTGAAGCGCACCGCATTCCAGCTGGAATTATTCGGCGAAACCATCCGCGACGGTGCCTGCTTCGATGCCCGGGTGGACCACGCGGATGCGCAGTGGCCCATGGGCGCCGCCCGTCCGGATCTGCGAAGGATCCTGATCCCGGTGGGCCCGGTGCTGGTCTTCGCCGCCAGCAATTTCCCCTTCGCCTTCTCGGTCGCGGGCGGCGACACCGCCTCCGCCCTGGCCGCGGGCAACGCCGTCGTGCTCAAGGCGCACTCGGGCCACCCGAAGCTGTCGCAGGCCACCGCCTCCATCTTCGCCGCAGCGCTGGAGGAAGCCGGGGCGCCCGAAGGAATCTTCTCGGTCATCTTCGGCACCGCCTCGGGCGGCGCCGCCATTGAAGATCCGCGGATCAAGGCCGCTGGATTCACCGGGTCGATCCCCGGAGGCCGCGCCCTCTTCGATAAGGCCAACGCCCGCCCGGAGCCGATTCCGTTCTTCGGCGAGCTGGGCAGCAACAACCCGGTCTTCGTCACCAATGCAGCGGCGGCGAATAATGCCGAAAGCATCGTCGACCAGTTCATCGGCTCCTTCACCATGGGCGCCGGCCAGTTCTGTACCAAGCCGGGCACACTGGTGGTTCCCGAGGACTCCAAGTTCACTCAGATTCTCGCCTCCAAGGACCTGCCAGCGGTTCACAAGTTGCTCAACGATCGGATCGAAGCCGGCTACCTGCAGACCTTGGCAGAGCTGAAGAGCCACGACGGCGTTGAGGTTCTGGCCCAGCATCCAGAGGCCGGCAATGACCAGATCCAGCCGACATTGCTGGTCACCACCGGCGAACAGCTGCTGGCCGACCCGCAGGCCCTGCAGGAAGAATGCTTCGGCCCTGCCGCTCTGGTCGTGACCTACAAGGACGAAGCACAGTTATTGGAGATCGCCCGCTCCTTCTCCGGACAGCTCACCGCAACGATCTGCGGCGCAGACGGCGACAACGTGGCGCAGCTGCTGTTCATTCTGCAGAACAAGGCGGGCCGCGTGCTGTGGAACCAGTGGCCCACCGGCGTCTCGGTCACTTATGCCCAGCAGCACGGCGGGCCCTACCCGGCGTCCACCGTCGCCAACTCCACCTCGGTGGGAACCGCTGCAATTACCCGTTTCCTGCGCCCGGTCGCCTATCAAGGCTTCCCACAGAACCTGTTGCCTGCAGCCCTGCAAGATGGCGCCGCAGGTGCTCAGCTGCTGAACGGTCAGCGCCGGTAGCACGCGAATATTTAATTCGCGGATCGAACGGAAAACTTTCGGCATTGTCGTTCCGCGTCGGATTCGTTGAAGCGAAGCAATAAGAGAACAGCTCTCCAGCAGGCGGTGGAGAGCTGTTCTCTTGGTGGGTGGTGGTGCCATCCAAGATGAATCAGCAATAACTTCACTTGGGACGGCCCGGAGTGCGGTCAAGGCGTACCGCTTAGTAAGTCCTGACTGTCACGGAGAATTTCCAAACATTTGGTCCGACGCGATTTCCATTGCGGTCAGTGTCGTAGAAGATAAAGCACTGGCTTGCCCTGGTAAAGGAAGAATTCATGGTGAGGCGTTTGGTGTTGCATGTACTGTACGTCTTGTAATCAGTGGGGTAGAGATAGCTGTAATTGGCCTGAGCAGGTAATGCCACGGCGGTCAGGCCGCCAGCGGTGAGGGCGAAAGCGGCTGCCGAAACGGCAATACGCGTGAGGGATTTCTTGAACATGGTGAGGTGCTCCAGAACATGGTGGTCGAGGTAACAGGATTAGTATAACCATGAGTTGGAATAATTGGGTAGGGGTTTAGGCAGCCAGCGCCGTCGCTGTCATGGCTGGCCGCCAACTCCCGTTGGCTTCGGGCCGCAGAGCCGTCAAAGAGATCAACGAAAGATTGAGATTGTCGGGACGGTGAAAATTATCGGCCTCACAGCCCTGGCGATGGAAGGACGCGGAGCAAGATATGTTTTCCAGAGTTATTCAACGCTGAACTGAAGCCGATGCCATCCGGAGGATCCATTGGGAGCCGGCGCCGCGGGAACGTCGGTTTGGAGCTCGCCTTGGCTATTTGTCGCCCGAACCGTCGCTGTGTGATTGCCCGGGGTCGCGCCGTTCCACTCGTAGCGCCATTGGCGCCAGGTATCGGCCGAGACATCGGTGGACAGGTCGGCCTCCTGCCATGGACCGTCGTCGATGCTGATTTCAACCTTGGAGATCCCGACATGCTGTGACCATGCTGTTCCGCCGAAGACGACGGTACCTGACGGAAGTTTGGCGAAGGAGCGTGGAGTTTCTATGCGCGAGGACATCTTGATCGGCCCCTTTTCCGACCAGCCTCGGGTGGTCCAATACGCGGTCTTGTCTTGGAACCTCGTCACCTCAAGATCGACGACCCATTTGGTGGCCGAGACGTAGCCGTAGAGCCCCGGCACCACCATTCGCACGGGAAACCCATGTTCCAGCGGCAGCGGCTCGTCGTTCATGCCAATAGCCAAGAGTGCTTCACGATCATCGGTGAGCACTTCAAGCGGTGTGGAGGCGCTGAAACCGTCAATGGAAGTTGAGAGCACCATGTCGGCTCCGGGGAGGGGCTTGGCCCGCGCCAGCAATTCTCTGATCGGGTAGCCCAACCACTTGGCGTTGCCTATCAGGTCGCCGCCCACTGGGTTCGAAACGCACGTCAACGTCAGATAGTGCTCCACAAGATCCATGCCCAGCAGCTCATTAAAATTCAGCGAGAACTCTTCTTCGACCATGCCGTGGATTCGAAGCGTCCACTGCTCGGGATCGATGTTCGGAACCGAAAGCGCAGTATCGATGCGGTAAAAGTCATTGTTGGGCGTGATGAATCGTGAGACGCCGGGAACGTTCAGGTCAGCACCGCTGGGCAGCGGAGCAGCCTTCACTTTCGCAGGGGGCAGTCCCAGCGCGGATCGCGCCGTCTCAGCCACCTTGCGGGCTCCGCGAAGTGCTTGTGTGGCTCCAATCGCAAGCAGCCCTATGGCCACAGACCCGGCAGCCCCGAGCATGAATTGTCTGCGGGAAACGGCGCTGTCAGCTGAACGATCCTCCGATGTCGGCGCGTTTCGAGCGGCAAGACCTGTCAGAAACTTGAGAGTGCCGAGCCCCAAAATTGTTCCGATGACCGTTGGGATCAGGTCTTGCGCTGTTGTTGCCGAACGGCTCATAACTGCGGCGCTCAGAATTGCTGCCAACACCAGAACCAGAGCCATGCCAGCTGCCAGACTACGCTTTGCGACTAGACCGACGACGGCTGCAAGAAGTGCAGCGACCAGAGACAATACGACGAACAAAAAGAGTTTGTCATTGGTGCCGAAAAGGCTGATGGCTTGGTCTTTGACCCACGCTGGGGTGAAGTCAATGATCGTCGAGCCCAGAGCGACAAGGGGTGCCGACGCGGTGCCGAAGAACGCAGACACCGCCTGGGCAGTAGAAAAAAGGACGAAGGCGGAACAGATACCCGCGAGCGGGTACATCCATGGGTATAAGGATTTTTTGGTTGTTGCCTGGCCCATGTTGTTCAACCCCCACGGCTGGATGCTGCGTGTTCGGACTTGATTCCTAAACACCGGATGACAGTTGTTCGGAGCCATCTGGCGCTTGGATTGGATCGATCAGCGAGTAGTTATCCTGAGTGGCTCCCAGCGGTCTACAGCGTTTGTATCATGATCGGCTGGGTCGTCGGGGCCTTCGAGCCAGAGGCAGGCTCAACGGTGATGCCGAAATGTGTGGCATCCTGCATTGGATCGGTGACCATCATTGTCCCCGTTGTATCTGAACCATCGATCATGCCTGCAGAGGTTGCTCCCTTTTCGGAGATCAGCCACAGTTCATAGGCTTCACCTTCGGGAAGTTCTGGCATATCGGCGGTCGACACTGCCATGAGCCCCGAATCAGCAGAATACGTGATCCTCACCGTTCCGCCTTCTTCGAGGGTTTGGGATTTGGACTTCATATCAGGAGCACTCATGATCTGCATCATGTCGTCTCGTTCATTGCTCATGGTCTGCATCTGAGCGTCGAGTTCCTTGTGCTGCATGTTGAGATTCCAGGCGACAGCACCCAACGCGCCGGCGGCAAGGAGCAAGACGCCTGCAGCCAGGGCAAAGAACTTCTGTGAATTCCCGCTTGATGCCTTTGATGTTGAGTTGTGTTTTTCTGCGTTGGCTGAGGGCGTAATTGATGTTGCGGCCACAGAGTCAGACCGCTCTGAGGTGACCGCCGGAAGTTGCTCCACGTTCCGAATTGCGTCCATGATGCTTGCCTTGAGCCGTTCAGGGGGCTGCACTGCAGGGGCGGCAAGGCTCAGATGGGCGGCAGTTTCCTGAAGGTCCTCGATTTCCTGACGGGCCGGATCGCTGGTGGAGGCGATACGCAACACCTGCTCACGTTCAGCATCGCTCAGCGCGTTCAGGGCGAAACTGCTCAATAGTTCATGCTCATTTTTATCCATCACGCGACTCCCATCAGATCTCGTAATTTCTTCATCCCGTCACGTATTCGGGTCTTAACGGTTCCCACTGGTAATTCCAGGTGCTCGGCGATTTCGAAATGCGTGAGTCCACTGAAATAGGCAAGGTAAATAGCGTTGCGCTGCGGTTCAGTGAGTTGGCCCATGGCTTTGATCATACGGTGGCTCTCATCCAAGAGAACCACGTGATCTTCCAAACCGTCGTAGCTTTCTTGGAAGTTTTGCACACCGATTTTAAGGTCGCGTTCCCGGCTGGCCTGACTTGAACGAATTCGGTCGACGGCGCGACGGTGCGCAATGGTCAATAGCCAGGTGACAGCCGAAGAACGCTCAGGATCGAAGCGAGCAGCGTACTGCCAGGCCTCGACGAATATTTCCTGGGTGACTTCTTCGCTTTGGGCTTCATCGCGCAGCAGATGTCGGACCAATCCAAAAACCCTGGGGGCAAGACGATCGTATAGCTGCACGAAGGCCTCTGCGTCCGACTGGGCAACCTGAATTAAAAGATCCTCCGCTGTCATGGAACCCGCGGAAGGTTCGCTTGATCGATTCGGAATCATAGGCTCAAGGGTCTCACACTATCTGGGATCACTCGCTGAGTTCAGCGAACTCGGATAATAGTTCTTCTGGCCGAGCAAACAGATGCAGGGCATGAGCAGCCGTTGGCTCCGACAGCTCATGCCCCAGCATCTTTGAGTTCTGCTGCTGTGCGGCTACTTCGGCGGCATTAACACCGCATCTACCAGATACACGGTGGCGTTTGCGGTCTGCACTCCGCCGCAAATGACCTTCGCATCGTTGACCATGAGGTCGTCGCCGCTGCCGCTGATCTTCACCGAGTCGCCCTCCACGGTTTTCAGGTCGCCTTTCAAATCCTCGGGCGAGATCTGACCTGGCACGACATGGTAGGTCAGCACCTTAGTCAGCATGTCGGAATTCTCGGTGACAGACTTCAAATCTTTCTCGGGGACGGCTTTGAATGCATCGTCGACCGGTGCGAAAACGGTGAACTGATCGCCGTTCAACGTGTCGACAAGGTCGACATCCTTATTCAGTTCTCCTGAGACCGCCTTGGTCAAGGTGGTCAGCAGTGGATTATTGGAGGCTGCGACGGCCACCGGGTCCTTGGCCATGCCGGCTACGGAACCGGCGCCTTCGGGAACGGCCTTGGCATAGGCGGCACAACCGTCGCCGACCAGATCGGTAGACGGATCCATTGCCGACTCGGAAGCCATCATCGATCCTTCAGACATTGATGAGCTGCTTGGCGCCATCTCTGACATTGGCGATTCACTGTTTTGCATGGAATCGGTGGAACTGTCCATCGAGCAAGCGCTCAAACCGAAAGCGGCCACCGCTGCAATCGAAAGAAGCCCTACCATTTTGCGTTGCGTGCTTTTCACGTCGATCTCCCTGCCTCGCGACCCTTGGGGTCAGTCGGGTTTCCAAACCGTGAAGCTTGGACTGTCATCAGGTGTTCGGGGCATGAAGCACTTTGGATTGGGATTTGCTGAATAATTTTTGAAACTCCACTGACCCAGGCGTCGGGGGACGTCGTGCATAGTCCACGTGAGATCACTGCCAATGAAGTTCGAGTGATGATTTTTCCTACCTAAATTGCAGCTGGGTTGCTCTGAGAATATGGCTGTCGATCATAGGGTTGAAGCGAAGGGCACTATCGGTGGAGTCATCGAGATACCAAGTGAGGAATGGTATGGCGAATCAAGACCTGATCCTTGAGAAGGACTGCGTGATTGCTGGGGGAGGCCCGGCCGGGATGGTTCTGGGCTACCTTCTTGCCCGTGCCGGGCTGAAGGTCTCCGTGCTGGAGAAACACGAAGATTTCCTCCGCGATTTTCGCGGAGACACCATCCACCCGTCGACCATCGGGCTGCTGCGGGAGCTTGGCGTCGTGGATCGATTCCTTGAACTTCCGCTGTCTCGAGTCACGACAATGGATGCTGTCATCGACGGGAGCAGATTCACCCTGGCTGATTTCTCGAAGCTGAAAAAGCCAGAGAACTTTCTGGTCTTTGCCCCGCAGTGGGACTTCTTGAATTTTCTTGCCGCAGAGGGCGAAAAGCTCGATGGGTTTGATCTGCAAATGAGCACCACGGCTACCGACCTTATCGTTGAGTCGGGGAAAGTCGTCGGTGTTCGAGCATCCAATGCGCGGGGGCTGACGACGCAGATTCGGGCAACGCTTACCGTCGCTGCGGATGGACGAAGCTCCATCCTTCGTGAAAAGGCAGGGCTGACTCCCGTTGATTCGGGCGCTCCGATCGACGTGCTCTGGTTCCATCTGCCCAAGCCGCAGGATCCACCACCTGCCACGCTGGGGTACATCTCCACCAAGGGTATGGTGCTGACCCTTGACCGTGGCGACTATTATCAGGCAGGAATGGTCATACCCAAGGGGCACTTTGAGCTGGTGCAGGCCCAAGGGATCGAATCGTTCCGTGCGGGGATCGCCGCCGCTGTGCCGCACCTGACTGATGTAGTGCACACGCTGCAGAGCTGGGAGCAGATTAAATTACTGTCGGTGCAGATCAACCACCTGGAACACTGGAGCAAACCCGGCTTCATCGCCATCGGCGATGCGGTCCATGCGATGTCACCCATGTTTGGGGTCGGGATCAACTACGCCATTCAAGACGCGGTGGCGTTGAGCAATGTCATCTCCCACGAGCTGGCCCGGGGAAGGGCACCGGGGGAAATCCTTGCACAGCTGCAGCAACGCCGCGAACGACCGGTGAAGAAGATGCAGCGCCTGCAGCAGTTAGGGCATCGGGCGATCGCCCGCGTCACCAGCGCTAAAGGCGAGCGCGTAGCGCCCCGACCGCTCGTTGGTCTTCTGCGGCTGTTCTCCCCGTTGATCCGGCGCTTTATGCCGCGATTCATCGGCTACGGGTTCCTCCCCGAGCACTACCGTCCGGACGCGCACTGATCCAGCAGGCAAATGCGGCGGCGCGGACGGCCCTTGTGGGGCCGCCCGCGCCGCCGCGCCGGTTTGATTGCCTAGGCGGTGCGCACGCGCGCATCCAGCCGGGTGTAGGCGATGTCCACCAGGATGTTGGCCACCGCGACGAACAGCCCGCCGAGCAGCACCACCCCGATGATCACCGGACGGTCCTGGGTCTGGACCGCCTGCACCGCCAGCGCTCCGACACCCGCCAGGCCGAAGACTTGCTCGATGACGATTACGCCGCCGAGCATCACGCCGATGTCGATGCCCAGCTGGGTGACCAGCGGTGTCATGGCGCTGCGGAATGCGTGCTTGTAGATCACCGAATGCTCGCGCACGCCCTTGGCGCGGGCGGTGCGGATGTAGTCCTCGCCGAGCACCTCCAGCATCTGCGCACGGGTCAGCCGTGCGTAGACCGCCGCGGTGACTAGGGCCAGGGTGATCCACGGCAGGATCAGGTGCCAGGCCCACTGGACCGGACTCTGGGCCAGCTCAATGTATCCGCTGGGCGGGAAAAGCAGGAAGCCTGCCTTGGCCGGCAGCGAGTACAGCGTGTAGAGCAGGATCATGCCCAGCACGAAGGTCGGGAAGCTGATGCCCGTCATGGCAAAGCCCTGGCCGAGCCGATCGCGCAGGCTTCCCGGGCGGCGGGCGGAGGCGACGCCCACCGGGATGCCGATCAGCAGCCACAACACCATCGCCCCGGCTACCAAAGACATGGTTACCGGAAGCCTGTCGAAGATCAGCTCGGTGACTGGCTGCTGGGAACGGTAGGAGTAGCCCAGGTCCCCGTGCAGCAGCCGGGAAGCGAAGTCGAGGTACTGCTGGTACAACGGCTGGTTCAAGCCGAGGGTGTCGCGGATCTGCACCAGCAGCTCCTCGGTGGCCTTGTCTCCGGCGATCGCCCGGGCAGGGTCGCCTGGGGCCACGAAGAAGAGCAGGAACACGAACAGGCTGAGCATCAACAGCACCAGCAGCCCAAAGCCGAGGCGCTTGAGAAGGAAGAAGAACATGCTTACTTTGCCTTTCTACGCGTGCGCGGATCCAGTGCGTCGCGCAGCCCGTCGCCCAGGACGTTGAACGCGAGGGTGGTCAGCAGCAGGGCCAGGCCCGGGAAGAGCACCAGCCACCATGCGGTGAGGTAGATCGAATTGCCAGCGGCTTCGGCGAGCATGCCGCCCCAGCTGGCATCCGGCGGGACGACACCCATGCCCAGGAATGACAGGGTCGCCTCGAAAACGATGGAGCTGGGGATCATCAAGGTGGTGTAGATGATGATCGGGGCCGCCAGGTTCGGCAGGACGTCACGGAAGATGATCCCCCAGTGCCCGGCGCCAAGGCTGCGGGCCGCCTCCACGAATTCGCGTTGGCGCAGGGCGATGACCTGTCCGCGGATCACCCGGGCCAGCGAGGTCCAGGAGAAGAAGACGATCACCGCAACGGTCAGCGGTAGGCTCGCGCCCAGCACCGAAACCAGCGCCAGGGCAGCGAGCAGGAAAGGTACCGACATCACAAGGTCGATGCAGCGGCTGAGCACCGTATCCACCTTGCCCCCAAAGTAGCCGGCGATCATGCCCACCATGATGCCGATGGCTGCCGCGGCCATGGATGCCACCACGCCGACGATCAACGAGACTCGCGCGCCATAGGCAAGGCGGACCAGCACGTCGCGGCCCAACTGGTCCGCGCCCAGCCAGAACTCGGCGCTCGGGCCCACCGGGATGCCGGCCGGGGTCAGCCCGGTGTCGCGGAACTGGTCGTTGGGCGGATGTCCGGTGATGCCAGCTAGCACCGGGGCCGCCAGCGCGAACAGCACCAGCAGCGCCAGGAAACAGGCGGCGAGCAGCGAGGCACGGTCCTTAAGCAGGTAGTCGACGGTCATGCGCAGCGAACTGCGCTGCTTCACCGTCGGGGCGTCGGCCGCGGCGGTGCTCAGTGTTTGAGCGCTCATGATCAGCTCCTTGCGCTGGCGGCCAGCAGGGTCTTGGTAAAATCGGTCTGCGGGTTCTCGTAGAGTTCCTGCGCCGTGGCAAGCTCGATGATCCGGCCGCGGTCCATCACCGCCACCCGGTCTGAAATATGCCGCACCACCGACAGGTCATGGGAGATGAAGATGTAGCTCAGACCCAGTTCGCGTTGCAGATCTGAGATCAGGTTCAGGATCTGCGCCTGCACCGACACGTCCAGCGCGGAGACCGGCTCGTCGAAGAGCACCACCTTGGGCTTCAGGGCCAGCGCCCGGGCGATCCCAATGCGCTGGCGCTGCCCGCCGGAGAATTCAGAGGGGAAGCGGTTGTAGTGCTCCGGGTTCAGGCCCACCAGGTCCATCAACTCGCAGACCCGCGACTTGAGCTGCTCGCCGCGCAGGTCCGTGTGGATCATGAACGGGTCGGCGATGATCGAGCCTACGCGGCGCTTGGGATTCAGCGATCCGAAGGGGTCCTGGAAGACCATCTGCACCAGGTGGCGGGCCTGCCGCCAGGATTCGGAGTTCGGTTTCCCGAGCTCTTCCCCCTCGATCAACACGTCCCCGCTCTGCGGCTGCAGCAGGCCCGCGATCACACGGACCAGGGTGGATTTGCCGCAGCCGGATTCTCCCACCAGCCCCAGGGTTTCTCCCGGGAATAGCTGCAGGTCGACGCCCTTGAGCACCTGTACCTGGCGTTTGTGCGGCCAGGAACCTGCGGTGAAGGAGAGCTCGATGCCCTTCGCGTCGATGATCGGCGCGGCGCCCGCTGCCTTGGCCTCGGTGCGTGCGAGCACAGGTTCCGGCTGGGCTAGCTCGGTGTCGGGGTAGAAGCAGGCGGCGAGCCTGCCCTCACGGTGTTCGGCCAGCGGCGGCAGCTGGGTGTGGCACTGCTCGGTGGCAAGTTCACAGCGCGGTGCAAAGGCGCAGCCCGTGGGCGGGATCAACAGGCTGGGTAGCGAACCCTCGATCGGCCGCAACCGGTGTTCGGTATTCTGCTCCGAGGGCGTGGCAGCCAGCAGCCTGGCGGTGTACGGGTGTGAGGGGTTGGTGAACACCTCGTTGGCTGCCCCACGCTCCATACAGGTACCCGCATAGAGCACCATCATCTGGTTCGCCACCTTTGAGACCACCGAGAGGTCGTGGGAGATCATGATGACGGTGGTGTTCAGTTCCCGCTGCATGGAGCTAAGCAGGTCCAGGATCTGCGCCTGCACCGTGGAGTCAAGCGCGGTGGTCGGCTCGTCGGCAATGACCAGCTCGGGTTCAAGCAGCAGCGCCATGGCGATCATGATGCGCTGGCGCATGCCGCCGGAGAACTGATGCGGGTAGCTTTCAGCCCGGCGTTCTGCGTCCTTGATGCCCACCTTGCGCATCATGGCGATGGCGCGGGAGCGGGCCTCGGATTTGGACACCTTGCGGTGGGTGGTGATGGCCTCCATGAGCTGGCTTCCCACGGTGTACTGCGGATGCAGGGAGGAGAGCGGGTCCTGGAAAATCATGCTGATCTTCGCCCCGCGCAGCCTGCGCAGCTCTTCGGCGGGCAGCCCGATCAGGTTCCGCCCGTTGAACAGCGCCTGGCCGGTGAGCTTGGCACCGGGGACCAGCCCCATGATCGCCTGCACCAGCACTGATTTGCCGGAGCCGGATTCACCGACGATCCCAAAGAAGTCGCCTGCTTCAACCGTGAAGCTGACATCGCGCACCACATGCAGGGTGCCGTCGGCGGTGGGGAAGGAAACGCTGAGGTTTTTGACTTCAAGCAGCGCCATGACTAGTCCTGCAGCCAAACGTTGGTCCAGTCGCCCTGGGTGGCCATGGCGTAGGGCTGGAAGTTCTGCACGCGCTTGGAGTGGTAGAGGCGGGAGGTGGGGGCTGCCACCGGCACGACGATGGAGTCGCCCATGACAGTCTCATCTACCTGCTCCCACAGCTTCTGGGCCTTCGCCTGATCCGATTCCTGAACCGCCTGGGCTGCCAGCTTGTCGGCTTCCTTGTTGTCGTAATCGGTCAGGTTGAAGGTGTTCTCGGTGCCGTTGTAGGTGTATAGCGGCTGGAACACCGAGCGGGCTGCTCCGCCCTGCCAGTCCGGGCTCCACCCCATCGGCGCGATATCCCACTTGCCGGCCTTGGTGCTCTCGTGGTTGGTCAGGTACTTGGTGTAGTAGTCGGTGGGGCTGACGGGGATCAGCTCGATCTTGATGCTAGCCTTTTCAAAGCCTGCCTGCAGGGTCTGGGCAATCTGAGGTTCGATGTCCTTGTTGCGGTATGGCATCTTCAGGGTGATGCCCTGAGGGTAGCCGGCCTCAGCCAGCAGCTGCTTTGCCTTTTCAGGATCGCCCTTGTGGTCAGGGGTTGGATACAGGTCGAAGTCGTGGAAGCCGAGCACGCCGGGGCCGAAGATACCGTTCTGGACCTTGGCTACCGAGTCTCCGCCCAGCGTCTGAACTACCGAAGCCTTGTCAGTGGCGTACTGGATGGCCTCGCGGACCTTTTTATCCGCTAGGGCGCCGCCGTTGCTCGGGGAATCTTCGTTGATCCACAGGAAGGGGTTGACCGCGCCGGAATTCATGGTGGAGAAGTTCGGGTCCTTGGTGGCTGCCATCTGCGCTGCTACCGACGGCGCCAGGCCGGTGTCGAATGACATGTCGAGGGTGCCTGCCTGCATCTGCTGGGTGACTGCATCGGCGCTCAGTCCCATGGTCATCTCGATGGAGTCGACGTAGGCATGGCGCAGGGTGTCGGTTTCAGGCTTCCATGCGTCGTTGCGCACCAGCTTCAGCGACTTGTCGGCGGTGTATTCGCCCACGGTGTAGGGGCCCGAGGAGATGAAATTCTTGCGGTACTCGGGGGAGTCTGGCAGGTAGTCTAGGACTTCTTCCGGAGCTGGGCTGGCAGTGGCAAGGGTCAGCATGTAGAGGAAGTCGCCGGCAGGGACGTTGAGGTTGAACTCGACGGTGCGCTCGTCTACCGCGCGCACGCCGGGAAGCTTGGCGGAGTTGATGTACTCGGCCATCGGCTTGGGCAGCGGCTTGACCTTGGCGAAGCCCGCGCAGTACTCGTCCATGCCAGTCAGCAGCGACTGGAAGTAGCCCAGCAGCGGGCTGGAGCGGTAGGGGTTGCACAGGCGCTTGAAGCCGCGCACCACGTCGTCGGCGACGATCTGGCGTGGGCCATCTGGGGTGTCCCAGTTGGCTCCTTCCTTGATCGTGAAGGTGTAGGTCTTGCCGTCGTTGGTGGCTTCCGGCACTTCTTCGGCAAGGTCTGCCTTGACTTGGATGCGGGTGTTCTCATCGGTGGAGGACTCGTAGTTCAGCAGCTGGCGGTTGGTGGCGCGCACAAAGTTCTGGGTCGGCACGTAGGTGATCAGCGCCGGGTCAAGATGGTCGTTGTCGCCGTTGCTGCCGACCTTCAGGGTGCCGCCGACCTGGGCTTCGCCGGTGGGCTGGGAGCTATTGCCCGATTCGATGGCGCAGCCCGAAAGCAGCAGGGCGGAAGCTGCGAACAGCGAGAGCGGTGCCAGTAGGCGTTTTTGCGGTGTCATTGGGTCCTCCGTGGTATGTGGGTTGGGTCACAAAAGGGTGGTCGAAATCAAGGTTAGTGCCATTGCACTGTTACTGGGAGGTGTTGGCGAAAGATTGCGCGGCGTAAACCCGACGTCGCTGACGGGGTCTCGTCAATTGCTCAAAAACCATTGCAGGGGCCAGTTGCCGTGCCCTAGCGTTCAACGTCATGGGGCCGTGATGCACGTCGCATTTACGGAAGTGAATCTATGAAAGAGGAACTCAATGCAGGGTTTGTCATCATCCGCACCGGCGCGGCGCATCGCCGCAGCGGTGTCAATTGCCGTTCTGGGGCTGTCGCTCACCAGCGGCATCGCACCGGCGCTGGCCGAAAAGCCGACTGCCGACCAAGGCTCCGAAAAGGCGCAGTCCATTGAGGCCCCGAGCTTCATCCAGGGCGAGTACTCGCCGGAACTTGACCCGGTGCTCTCGGACAAGGACGCGCCGCGTCCTCTGGTGGACATGAAGCTGGTTGAGAAGAGCCAGAAGGACAAGCAGAAGCTGGAAAAGAAGCAGCTGAAGTCCAAGAAGAGCAGCTCCGGCCCCGAGGCATCCCTGGGCGCCGCCGGGGCCTGCGACTCGGGTGCCATCGCGAACCAGAGCGGTTCGGGCCTGGTTCAGGCCGTCAAGGAGGCGGACTTCAACTGCGTGAACTCGCTGTTCAACGCCACGGGAGCCACCGCCAAGGACCTGTTCAACCAGGCGGACATGCTCACCGTCGCCCAGGCGTTCATGGACGACGCGGCGAACTACGACGGCAGCAACTCGGCCTCCACCCTGCAGCTGGTGCTCTACCTGCGCGCAGGCTACTTCGTGCAGTTCTACCAGTCGGACACCGTGGGCGGCTACGGTCCGGAGCTCAAGGCCCTGGTGGGTGACGCCCTGGAGAAATTCTTCGCCAACCCCAAATCCAAGGCCCTGAATGAGGACAGCGCCCAGGTGCTCGGCGAGGCCGTCACACTGATCGACTCATCTGAAAACAACGCCCGCTTCCTCAGCGTCCTGGTGGACCTGCTCCAGGGCTTCAACGCCGAGCGCGAGGCCAGCTGGAACTTCCGCAACGCCACCAACAACGTCTTCACCGTGCTCTTCCGCGGCCACCAGTTCGACGGCTTCTCCGAGGCGGTAGCCGCCAACCCGCAGGTCCTTGACACCCTGCACAAGTTCGCGGTGGACCACCTCGATCTGATGGGCACCGAAAGCGACTTCCTGGTCGCCAACTCGGGCCGCGAACTCGCCCGCTTCCTGGGAGATGAGCAGCTGAAGCCAACGGTCAAGCCAAAGGTCATCGACCTGCTCTCCCGCACCTCGATGACCGGAGACACCGCCAAGCTCTGGGTGGGTCTGGCGGACATGGTGAACTACTACGACGAGGGCAACTGTTCGGACTACGGCACCTGCGACCTGTCGGACAAGCTGCGCACCGCGGTGCTCAGCCAGAACCGCGAATGCAGCCCGAGTATCAACTTCAACACCCAGTCGGTGAGCACCGACGAGTTTGGCGAGTCATGCACCTCGCTCAAGGCACAGGACGAGTACTTCTACAAGGCCGCCGGCACCAAGACCCCGGTGGCCGATGACGTGAACACGACAATCGATGTGAACGTCTTCTCCTCCAGCAGCGACTACCAGACCTACGCTGGCGCCATCTTCGGCATCGACACCAATAACGGCGGCATGTATCTGGAAGGCGACCCCAGCAAGGCGGGAAATGAACCAGCCTTCATCGCCTACGAGGCCGAGTGGCTCAAGCCCACCTTCCACATCTGGAACCTGAACCACGAATACACCCACTACCTCGACGGCCGCTTCGACATGTACGGAGACTTCGGCGCGGGGCTGACAGTGCCCACCATCTGGTGGGTTGAAGGTTTCGCCGAGTACGTGAACTACGGCTACCGGGGCGAGGACTACACCGCGGCGAACCAGCTGGCTGCACAGAAGACCTACAAGCTCAGCGAAATTTTCGACAACACCTATGAGAACAGCGGCCAGGACCGCATCTACCGCTGGGGCTACCTCGCGGTGAACTTCATGCTGAACAAGCACCCGCAGCAAATGCAGACCATCCTGAGCTACTACCGCACAGGCAAGTGGCAGGAATCCCGCAACTACCTGAAGAACTCGATCGGCACGAACTACGACGCCGAGTTCTCCAACTTCCTCGACACCTGCGCGGCCGGCAACTGCAAGCCGCCGGTGCCTACCGATCCGGTCGACCCCACCGATCCCGAAACCTGCCCGGAGACCACCGGCCAGGCGCTGACCTCCGGCTGCACCGCGAAGAACCTTTCGGGCACCAAGGAGAACCTGAACTACTTCTACATCTACGTTCCCGAGGGCACCGCGGAACTGCAGATCAACACGAGCGGCGGCACCGGCAACGCCGACCTGTTCTACAGCCCCAGCAACTGGGCAGGACCGAACAACCACAACTACCGCTCCACCGAGTCCGGAAACAACGAGTCGATCACCGTCCCGAACCCTCCGGGCGGCTACAACTACATCTCCCTGAGCACCAACGACGTCTACTCGGGGGTGAGCCTGAAGGCAACCACCCGCTAGCTAGCTGACTAATGCCCCGCTCCTCAAGCGAATACATCGCTTGAGGAGCGGGGCCTTTGCTTTCTCAAGGGAGGGGCGAACGATCGGCAATGCCGAGAACTCTCATCTGCTAGATACAGACAAATGTCGAGTACCACTGCCGAGAAGCAAAGAGCTGCCTCGTTCAGCAACCGGCTGGTGGAGGGTCGTTCGGCATTCCTTCTCTGACAGGTCGACATGTCATTTATTTTCTCCAGACCGAATCCCTGTGAAAGTCCTGACACTTATCGAGGCCAGTTGGCCTGGCGGATAGGGTCACCCTATCGATGCCTCTTCTCCTGACGAATGGAATGAATTATGGCTACGGTGATTGTGCATGCCACCATCACTCTGGATGGCTATATGGCTGATCCCGACGGTGGTGTGGATTGGATGTTCGGACGTCCTGCCGCACCCGAAGACGACTTAGTCGTTGCCTCTGTTATGAGTAAGATCGGCTCCATTGTTGGCGGTGCAAACAAAACGCAGACGGTTGAGGACGGCGAGGTCCCTTATGGCGGCATGCTTCAGGTGCCGATATATCTGATGACGCATACAGCCACGGCGCCGGTGGAGCGCGACGGCATCACGTACACATTTGTCGTTGATGACATCGCAGGGGCTGTTGAGTCAGCCAAGCAGGACGCAGGCGACGGTTTTGTCAGTTTGTTGGGCGGGAAAATTTCGCGGCAGTGTCTTTTGCTTGGACTGGTCGACGAGCTTCACCTTGATATTGTCCCCGTGTTGCTTGGCAATGGCATTTCACTTTTTTCAGGTTTGGGTCAACGTATCGAACTTGAACGAATGAAAACTTCGGCTTTCGCGAGCGAGACCCACCTCATCTATCGCGTCCTTCGCTGATTTTTGTCCTTTACATTCCACAGTTACGCCCGTGTCCCGCGTCCGGTCGCTATGAAGCATGATGTGTGGAAACTTGCAGGCTTCAATCGTTTGCGGCTCATGGCCCCTAGCCGAGGTCCGGCCGAAACTCGACCGCCGCAACGCAGACGGCGGCCCGACCAGTTTGGTCGAGCCGCCGTTCATCGGGGCCGCAAAGATCACGCCTCAGGCCTGCAGCGGACCGCCAACGGCATCCAGGTTCTTCAGCAGGCGACGCAGAACAGATGGATCGTTGATTCCGTCGTGTTCATGCTCGTTGGTCACCCAGGCATGTAGGTTTCCCACCTTTGTTGCGGTGTCCAGGGACAGCCCGGCATCCACATACATGTCGTCGTGGTAGACGGCGGCGGCGATCGGCACCTGATTGGCGGCCAGCTGTTCGCGGTCGTAGATCTTCCGGTGGGTGCGGCGTGCGGCCAACTGTTCCACCGCTGGCAGGAAGGGCCTCAGGAGCTTGGTTTCCTCGAAGGTCCAGCGGAACATCATCTCCCCGGTGAACAGCAGCGGCTGCTCCTCCAGGGAGAACTCCGGATGCAACTCCAGCTCCGCCTGGGCCGCGAAACGGCTTGCACCGTTGGCCCCGTCGCCGTAGATGTCTTCCTGAAGCACCGCGAACAGCGGGTTGGAAGCGAAGCTGGTGCGGTTCTGCACTTCCTGCAGCAGGGCATTGCTGATGACGGTGCCGTCCCCTGTAAGTTCAAGCAGCCAGTGCAGGCGCTCGAAGCCAGGCCCCATGCCGAAATCGATGCCCAGCGACTGCAGCCGGCGCACCGTGAAGCGGTCGCCGTCGGGCAGGAAGTATTCGCCTTCGGACAGGGTGCGGACAAGGTTCGCTACACGTTGGCGGTCGGAGGGATAGAGCCGGTAGAACTTCTCGTTCTTGGCCCGCACCCGGTGGATGGTGCGCGCATACACCGAGGCGGCGCAGGGGTTCAGGCTGGGCAGCCCGCCGGTGATCAGGCAGCCGGCCAGCGCCTGAGGGAAGAAGCTGAGGTAGGTCAGCGTCAAGAACCCGCCGTAGCTCTGGCCTAGGGTGACCCATGGCTTGGAATCGTAGCCGTGGATGCGGATGGCCTCCGCATCGCGGATGATCGAATCGGCGCGGAAATTCTCAAGGAAGGCCGCGCCCGCTTCACCGGAGTCGAAGCCCTCGATGACCTGTGTGGTCACCGGGGTGGAGGCGCCGGTGCCGCGCTGGTCCATGAGGATCACGCGGTAGCGTTCGAGCGCTACCGACAGCCAGCCCGTGTCCCCGAGGGGGCGCGGCCCGGCCCCTCCGGGACCGCCCTGCAGGTAGATCATCAGCGGCAGTTCTTCGTGTTGGCGGTGGGCGGCGACCACCTCGCGATAGAACACGGTGATGTGCTCTCCGGTGGGGGTGTCCCAGTTCAACGGCACCTGTAGCGAGTAGTCGCGAAAATGCCTGCCTGCCACCGTATAGCTGTCGTTCAGGGTGGGGTTCATTTCACCCCTGCCAGCAGGTTCAGCGCATCGATGCTCGCGGCGCCCGCCTGGATGACCGTGCGGTGCTGGTTCTCGGAGACCAGATAGTCAAGGTTCTCGCGCGGATCCCCGTCGAGGACCAGCAGGTCGGCCAGCTTGCCGGCGGTCAGCTGGCCGATCGAGTCGTTGCCGATCAGCTGAGCATTGACCCAGGTGGCCGAGTGCAGGGTGTCTGCCACCGAGGAGGCGGCCGCCTGCAGGGCCAGTCCATGCAGCTGCTCGTCGCCCAGCTCGCCCATCAGGTCGCTGCCGAAGCCCACCTTGACCCCGGCCGCAAGCGCGTGGCGCACAGCCTCCTGCCCGCGCTCGAGCACGATCCGGTTCTTCTGCTGCGAGACCTCGGCCAGGCCGAGTTCGTCGCCGCGCGAATCCATGGCCGCATAGGCGGCAAGGGTGGGGACCAGGAAGGCGTCATGATCGGCCATGAGCTTGGCGGTGTCTGCGTCGAGCAGGTTGCCGTGCTCGATGCTGCGCACCCCGTTTTGAACCGAGTGGCGGATGGCAGGCACCGAGTAGGCGTGCGCGCAGACATAGGAGCCGCGGCGGGCGGCCTCGGAGGTGAAGGTGCGGATCTCCTCGGGGGAGTACTGAGGGATTTCCAACGGGTCGGTCAGCGAGATGACCCCGCCGCTGGTCATGATCTTGATGGCGTGCGCCCCTGTGCGGAAGGCATCGCGCACCGCAACGCGCAGGGCGTCACAGCCGTCGACGATCCGGCACATGTGCCCGTGGGTGAAACAGGAGTCAAGGTGCGCCTCGCGCGGGTCGCCGTGGCCGCCGGTCTGGCTGAAAGCTGGCCCGGTGAAGTAGTAGCGCGGGGAGGCGAAGAGCTTTTCATCGATGGCCCGGGCAAGACCCAGGTCTCCGCCGGCCACGTCGCGCACGGTGGTGAAGCCGCGGCGCAGCGCATCGGCCAGCCGGTGTGAACCTGCCAGTGCAGAGTAGGACAGCGGACCCAGCTCGTTGTCCATCCCCTGCAGCGCCACGGCGTAGGCGTGGAAGTGGGCGTCGATCAGTCCGGGCATGACGCAGCGTCCGGCGGCTTCGATGACGGTGCCCTCGGACTGGTCGCCGACTGCGGTGATCACGCCGTCGGTGACGGTGATATTGGTTGGGGCGTCGAGGAATTCCTGGCCGTCGAAGACCAGCGCGTTGGCCAGCGTATAGGTGCTCATGCGTTGGCTCCGACCATTGCCTGGTTCATCCAGTTCTGCAGGCCGGTGGCATCCAGCGGCAGTTCTTCCGAGAGGTTCTCGTAGCCGTCGGCGGTGATCAGCAGGTCGTCCTCGATGCGCACGCCCAGGCCGCGCAGCTCCGGCGGGACCAGCTGGTCGTGGGCGTGGAAGTAGAGGCCCGGCTCTACGGTGAGCACCATGTTCTCCTCCAGCGCCGCGCCCTGGTAGTCCTCGTAGTGGGAGTGCGAGCAGTCGTGCACATCCAGGCCCAGGTGGTGGCCCACCCCGCAGACCAGCCAGCGGCGGTGCTGCTGTCCGGCGGGGGAGAGCGCCTCATCAACTGAGACCGGCAGCAGGTCCCAGTCATGCAGACCCTGGGCGATGACCTCCATGCAGGCGAAGTGGAAGTCGCTGAAGGAGTTGCCGGGGGTCAGGGTGGCGAGGCCCGCGCGGTGCGATTTTTCCACCAGGTCGTGCACCAGGCGCTGGGACTCGGAGAAGGAGCCCGCCACCGGGAAGGTGCGGGTGACATCCGCGGTGTAGCAGGAACGTTCCTCAACGCCCATGTCCAAGAGCAGCAGCTGGTCTTCGCGCACCGGTCCGTCGCAGCGGGTCCAGTGCAGGGTCGGTGCGTGGATGCCTGCGCCGATGATCGTCGCATAGCCCGGGCCGTTGCCGTAGGTGCGGGCCACGCGGTCGAAGGTGCCCTGCAGCCAGCGCTCGCCGCCTTCTGCGATGGACTGCGGGATGGCCGCCAGCACCTGGCGGAACCCCTCCACGGTGTGGTCCACCGAGGCGCGCAGCTGGCCGATCTCCCAGGCGTCCTTGACCATGCGCAGCTGCGAGAGCACACGGCGCAGGGCAGGAGAATCAGCGGCGTTCAACTTGGCCAGCGCGGAGGCCGGGGCGGCGCCGCCGGCGGCGAATCTGCCTGCGCGCACCGCCGAGTCGAGTTCGGTGATCGAGCGGACAGGGATGCCCAGCGCCGCGCTCCACTGGGCGGTGTTGTGGCTTGGGCCTACCCATAGTTCGCCGTGGATGGCGTTGGAGAAGAAGTCTGCGGTGCCCGGGGTGAAGGGCACCGGCATGAACAGCTCGAAATCGTGGCCGTCGCTGGTCGGATGGCCCAGCAGCACCGCGTCCTCGATCTGTGCGTTGATTAGGTAGACGAAGTCGGAGTGCGCACGGAACTCGTAGTAGCAGTCATTGGAGCGCACCGGTGCGGAACCCGCGAAGACCATGATGCCCTGTCCGGCGAAGGCTGCAGAGAGTCTTTCGCGGTGGGCGGCCGCCGCTGCCGCTGCATCCTTGGCTACCGGTGCCGGCAGATCTGGCGAAGCCCATCCGGTGGCCATGAAGTCTACAAACGGCTGGCTGTTTGCCAGGCGGGGGATGGCGTTCTCCCCAGTGACCGGTGCCGGCATGGACTTGGGCAGTTCTGCACTCATGTTGCTGGTGCTCCTTTGACACGTATGAACTTGCTGGATGCAGGTTCAAATAAGGAACCTGCACCCCAAGCTTTTCATGTCCGGCGCCGCCTCGGAGTACAAAAGTGCTGTCGTAAAACCGACACGTCGTGAACTGCGCTTAGTTTTCCACGATCAGGTGCTGTGCGCTGATTGCTCCGAGCTGGAAGCGGCTTGCAGCTCCGAAGTTGCGCTGCAGATTCTGGATCTTGCGCTGCACTGTACGCACGCTCACGCCCAGGGCGCGGGCCACCGATTCGTCCTTCTGCCCGGCGGCGAGCAGCCTGAGGATCTGCACTTCGTCGTCTTCAAGCAGGGTGCCGGATTCAAACTTGCGGTTGCTCACCTGCAGTGCGTTGTCCCAGACCTTGGCGAAGGCATCGTTGATAAACGGTGCAAGCACCGGTGAGGTCATCTGCACCGCCAGATGTTCGGCACCGGAGTGCGGAGTGGAATGGATGATGAACTCTTCACGGTCGCGGATCAAGATGCGCGTGGTGACGTTGGTGGAGACCCGTGCCTGCTCTCCCTGGCGGACCGCCTCAAGCATGGCCCGGGTGAATTCCTCGTGTTCGAAAACCAGCGGGTCGTACACTACCCGGAATCGAACGCCGCGCTTGAGCGCTGCGGGTTGGGAGCGGGACTGGGCTTCCGAATTGTTGGAGTGCGCTCCGCAGTCCAACGCATCAATCGAATACACGGCCCGGTCCTGCATATCGTTGAAGGTGTCGATCAGGTCCCGGCGGGTGTGGATCAACCGCAGTGACAGCCCTTCGATCTCTTTGGCAGGGGTGGCGCCGTTGCCCGGTCGGTGGCGTAGATCATCGGCCAGCGAGGCGAGCTGCTGCGAGATTAAAAGCAGGGAGTCGGCATCCATGTAGCGCAGGGACCTTCTGATAGGGAGGGTGATCGTAATTGAATGATGACACAGAAACTTCAGGCGGACTCATCAGGGAATCAGGCTGTTTTACGACAGCGATGTCGTAAACGCGACGCTCGAGTTTTCCCCAACTGGCGCACCGATTCGGTGGACTGCCCGATGGCGGACAGAAGGTGGACTTCAACCGAAGCACTCTCAAGGAGAAGACGATGGTCGAACTGCCGGATCCTGTGGATCATGAATGCCTGCCCTGCTACCTGTATCGGGTGGGCAGCAACAACCCCTGCTACGGGGACTTGCGGGCCCTGAAGAATTATCGAGACCTGAGCGCGCCGCGGGCGACGGCGCTGGAAAAGAAGATCATGCTGCTCGGCGGCTGGTGTGATTGCGAGGTGCTGGCCAATGCATTCCGGCCGATCACCAGGGAAGCCGCCTTTGCGGTAGACCTCGAGAAAGAATTGGTCTGTAAAGGAACACGCCGCGGCAGCATTCAACCCTGTGAACAGTGGGTGATGCGCCGCGGCGTGCAATGGGGAGGAGGAAGGTTCAGCTCCCGTAGTGCCTAGAAAATAGCATTCGAATGAGAACCAGAAGCATGTATATTCGTGATACTCCCCAGCGAGTTTAATGTTGTGGAGTAATCGAATGACTCCTCGTCCGACTTTCGAGAGTGTCGCGTAAATGACAGGTACGACGATCTTCTTCGAAGCGAGTTGCGAGATACAGCCGCGAGAACCGTGATCGCTTGAACTTTCAAGGTTCCTATGCCGGTATGAAGGGTGACTAGTGAGGCGACTCGCAACGTATGGATTGTGAGCCTAGTGGCGTCTTAATAGAAGATGTTTCATTAATTGAGATGATTTGTTCATGAATGCGAATGTTCCGTACCTGCGGGCAATTAGAAGCAGCGACCTCAATTTGGATTCGTGGGCGGCACGTGCACGTCGGTTTGAATCGTCCCGGGTTTCTTGCCGCTTTCTATTGAGAGAATGGAACACATGCCCAAGCAGTACACCGCTGAAGTCAAGGCCCGCGCAGTCACCTACGTCATGGACCGGCTGGACCGATACAAATCGGTCTACGGTGCCTGCCAAGACCTTACACCCAAGCTGAGCATCGGCGCCGAGACCCTGCGCCGGTGGGTCGTCCAAGCCTAGGTCGACGCCGGGGACCGCACCGGACCGGCCAGTTAAGAACTCGCCGAGATCAAAGCGCTCAAAGCCAAGGTCAAGGACCTGGAAGAGAGCAACGAAATCCTCCGGCAGTCAGCGATTTTCTTTAGCTAAGGGAGCTCGACCCTCGCCGGACCTAATCACCGAGTTCATCGACCAGCAATGCGAGTGCGGCTACGCAGTCGAGCGGATCTGTCAGGCCCTGACCACTCAAGGACTGCAGGTCTCTGCGCGCACTGACCGCGGCTGGAAACAACGCCAGCCGGCCTCCCGTACCATCACTGACGCCCAGATCCTCAACGTCCTGCACGATTTGCAGCAGCCTGATGGGAAGTCTGGCAGGTCTAAGTCTGAGGTGCTATACGGGCGACGGAAGATGCGGGCTTGGATGCAGCGTAACGGCTTCCCTGAAATCTCGAAGCACACCGTGGACCGGCTGATGTGCGAGGTAGGAAGGAAATCTGGTCAGGGCGGATTCTATTGGTCGTTGCAACTCTTGAAAGTTCAGGCGGGTTTCAACGACCGTTAGAATTCGCTGTCCATAAAACAACACGCCGCGGCAGCATTCAACCCTGCGAACAGTGGGTGATGCGCCGCGGCGTGCAATGGGGAGGCGGAAGATTCAGCTCCCGGAGTGCCTAGAAATTAGTCTTCGATGGAGTTCTTCTTCTTGGAGCCGCCGCGAGCCTTGAGCAGCTCGACGCCGATCGGAATGACCGAGATCAGCACGATGGCGATGAAGATGATGTCGATGTTGTTGCCAACCCATTCGAACTGTCCGAGCCAGAAGCCCAGCAGTGTCACGCCGATGCCCCACAGGGCGGCGCCGATCAGGTTGTAGATGACGAAGGTGCGGCGGTTCATCTGAGCTACGCCGGCGATGACAGGCACGAAGGTGCGCACCACTGGCACGAAGCGTGCAAGGATGACCGCGCGGCCGCCGTACTTGGTGAAGAACTCGTGGGCGTGCTCGACATTCTTTTGCGAGAAGAAGCGGGAATCGGGCTTCTTGAAGATGGCAGGACCGGTCTTGCGTCCGATGAAGTAGCCGGTTTGATCACCGGCGAAGGCACAGATGAAGATCGATGTGGCGAACAGCCACAGTGGAATGTGGATGGTGCCGGTGGCGATGAGCATGCCGACGGTGAACAACATTGAGTCGCCCGGCAGGAAGAAGCCGACCAGCAGGCCGGTTTCGGCGAAGACGATGCCGCAGACCAGCAGCAGCACCCATGGACCCAAGGCCGGATCGTTGAGGAAGACCGCAGGATTCAACCAGTCAGGCAGGAAGGCGGCGCCGATGGTTGGGGGCGCCAACTCGGTCACTGTCGAAAGAAAAGAAGAATGATCTAGCACGGTAGAAGCCTACGGGATTTCGCTGTGAGTTCGCCCGTGCGCAACGGTGCCCCCGGGGCTGCAAGAACCCCGAGAAGTCGGGCGGTACCGCCTTGACAGGTGTATTTGCTGAAGCTGGACGGCCCATGAATGTGTGCATAGCGAAGCCATGGAAATTGCAGTGGGTAGCCAAGCTCACAAATATGACACCCAGTGTTCCTTACCCATGACAATCGTCATGCATAAGTCATGACAATCCGCTCTTCGCAGGGCAGCTGAAAATCATCAGACTTGAATTATGGAAACACTGAACCGAACCGAAGCAGTATCGCTGACTGGTTTGCACAAGACCTTCACGACGCCGCGCAGCAAGGTCGAAGCGGTGCGCGGGGTTGATCTGGACATCTACACCGGACAGATCGTCGCACTGCTCGGACCGAACGGCGCAGGCAAAACCACCACCGTCGACATGATCCTCGGACTCTCGCAGCCCACCTCCGGGACCCTTCAGGTGCTCGGGCTCGATCCGCATAAGGCGGTCTCCTCCGGCAGGGTCTCGGCGGTGCTGCAAACCGGCGGCCTGCTGCGGGACATGACGGTCATTGAAACCGTGTGCGTCATCGCCGCCATGCACCAGCGCAGCGAACGCGTTGCCGAGGTAATGGAACGCACCGGGTTGACCGAGATCGCCAAACGCCGGGTGGGCAAGTGCTCGGGCGGCGAGCAGCAGCGCATCAAGTTCGCACTGGCGCTGCTGCCGGATCCCGACGTGCTGATCCTCGACGAACCCACCGCCGGCATGGACGTGATGGCACGCCGAGAATTCTGGGCCACCATGCACGAGGAAGCCTCGGGCGGACGCACCATCATCTTCGCCACCCACTACCTTGAAGAAGCCCAGAACTTCGCCGAACGAACGGTGCTGATGAGCCAGGGCCGCATCGTCGCCGACGGGGCGACCGAGGAGCTGCGCAAGCTCATTTCCGGGCGCACCATCAGCGCCACGCTTCCCAGCGAACAGGCGGTGGCCCGCGCCCAGGGATTCGACGCATCGATCAGCATCGCCGAACGCAATGGTTCGCGCATCTGGTTCAAGTGCGCCGACTCCGATGCCTTCGCCAGGGCGCTGCTCACCGAGTACGGGGCCTGGGACCTTGAAATCTCCGCCCCCAGCCTGGAAGACGCATTCATCCAACTGACCAAGGACGCATCATGATCGCCACCTATATCCGCGTTGAATTCGCACGGCACATCCGCGACGGCTACAACCTGATCTTCGCCCTGCTGCTGCCGGCGGCCATGTACTTCCTCTTCGGCAACATCCCCAGCTACACGGACCTGGATCTAGGCAGCGGCAACGTGAAGTTCTACCTCATGGTCTCCATGGCGGCCTATGGGGCTGCGGTCAGCACCGTAGCCATCGCGGGCACCGTTGCCACCGAAACCATGCAGGGCTGGGGCCGGCAGATCGCCCTGACCAAGATGCCGCCGGCGGCCTTTGTTACCAGTAAGATGATCGTCGCCGCCACCGTGGCGGCAGCTTCCGCGGCGCTGGTGTTCGCACTGGGCGCGGCCACGGGGGCGCGGGTCACCGAGGGCTGGATCTGGACCGCGAGCTACCTGATCATCCTGGCCGGAGCCATGATCTTCGCCTGCTACGGCATCGGCGTCGGCATGGTCTTCAAATCCGAATCCGCGCTGGGCCTGGCCAGCGGACTGATGGTGTTCTTCGCCTTCTTCGGCAATGTGTTCATGCCATTGGAGGGAGGCATGCTCGACGCGGCCCGCTTCACCCCGATGTACGGCTATGTGGCGCTGGCCCGCTACCCGCTGCTCAAGGATATTCCCGCCGGATACGACATGGCGCCGGATGCATTGTGGATCCCAGTGGCTAACCTTGTGGCATGGGCATTGATCTTCGCAGTCTTCGCCGTCGTGGCAACACGCAGGGCCAAGGCGCGCCAGTAATGCAATCCGAGAACCACCCCACCGCCCTGGAACAGGCCCGCTGCCCGATCGACGAGGAGCCCGCCTTCTGGGACAAGTGGGGTTGGCTCGTGTCCGGGGTCTGGATCATCTTCCTGATCTTCCCCGTGCTCGACCTGCTGCTCGACGACTATTCGCTGTCCACCAGGATCATCGGGCTGGGCCTCGTCGCCCTGTTTGCGGCGGTCTACCTGCGAGCCTACGCCCAATACAGCCGCGTCGTCGGCGAGGGCGGCACCACCGAGGCCCGCGCACTGATCTACTTCGGAATCCTCTGGGCCATCACCCTGGCAGGAATCCCGGTCATCGGACTCACCGCCATGGGAGTCTTCCCGTTCCTGACCTCCTACTCCGCCTTCCTGCTCACCCGCAGGGTCACCATCGCCACCTATGCGGTGGTGACGGTGCTGTGCTTTGCGCTGCCGATCATCTTCAACAACTTCATGGACCTGATCTTCCTGATCGGTCTCAACCTGGTGCTGATGGTGGTCTACGCTGTCACCGTCGCCGCCATCACCCGCTCCTCCGCCGCGGAAAAGATCCGCGCCGACTACCTGCTGGTCGCCGAGCAGGAGCGCGTGGCAAGGGACGTGCACGACGGCATCGGCCACTCGCTGACAGCCCTGAACCTCAAGGCCCAGCTGGCCCTGCGGCTAATGGACGCGGGGAAGTACGACCAAGCCCGCGGCGAACTGGAGCAGCTCAGCGATCTGGCGGTCAACGCCCTGGACTCGGTGCGCACCACGGTGCACGGGCTGAGCCGGCAGGACCTTGGCACCGAGCTGAGCGAACTGCACAAGTCCTGCGAGGACAACCACATCCGTTTCACCGTCATTGGCCAGGTGGAAGACATCCCGCAGGCCTGGCGCTCGCACATCGCGTGGATCCTGCGCGAGGCGGTGACCAACGTGCTGCGCCATGCCCACGCGGGCTCGGTGGTGATCAGGCTCGACCCGCACTCGGTCAGCGTGGACGACGACGGCGACGGCCTGCAGAACAAGGCCAGCGGCCACGGCATTCGCGGCATGGCCGAACGCGCACGCCTCTTCGGTGCAAGCGCTACAGTGGGAGCATCCGAACTGGGCGGAACCCGCGTCCACGTGGCGTTCTCAACGAGAAACGAGAAATCATGATCAAGGTGCTGATCGCAGATGACCAGCATCTGGTGCGCGGGGCCCTGGCGGCCCTGCTGAACCTGGAAGAGGACATCGAGGTCGTAGCGCAGTGCGCCGACGGTACGGAGGTGGCTACGGCGCTGGACGCCAGCGGAGCCGAGGTGGCGCTACTGGATGTGCAGATGCCGCAGCTCGACGGGCTACGCACCGCCGAACTGCTGCGGATGAGCCATCCGCAGGTCAAGATCCTGATCGTGACAACCTTCGACCGCCCGGGCTACTTCCGCCAGGCCTTCGAAGCGGGAGCCAGCGGCTTTTTGGTGAAAGACTCGCCGCCCGCAGAATTGATCGCGGCGGTGCGCCGGGTGCACCGCGGCGGCAAGGTGGTGGATCCGGCGCTGGCAATCCTCAGCGTCGAGTCAAGCTCAAACCCGCTGACCGAGCGAGAACGCGAAATCCTATCGCTGGCATCCGCCGGGGCACCGGTTTCGCAGATCGCGCACAGCGTGCACCTTTCGGCGGGCACCGTGCGCAACCACCTGTCCAACGCCATCGGCAAGACCAACACCACCAACCGCATCGAGGCGGCGCAGGCGGCCAAAAGGATGGGCTGGATCTAACGGGTGGAAAAGTGCACGATGACCCCGATCATCCACACCGAGGAGGCAAGCAGCACGCAGCCGAACTCGATCACGATCCCCAGGCCCATGGCCTTCAATGCCGCCACCGAGGAACCGGCAGCCCCCTGAACGCTGCCGTGTCGCAGAGACTCCCCGATGAACAGGCCCGCGGCGAAACCGATAAACAGGCCGAGAATCGGAATGACGAAGGCACCGATGACCGCGCCGAGCAGCGCTATCAGAATGGAACCGGTGGGCACCCGATGCTCCTTCAACTTCCTGCCGGTGAGCACCGCCGAGGCGGACCAGCCGAGCACCGCCAGCGCCGTGCCCAGACCCGCCGCCCACCAGGCAGCGGGCGAACCAAGCAGCCAGGCCCAGCCCAGCAGCGTGAGAATTGCCAATAGCGAGCCTGGCAACACCGGAAAAATCGTTCCCAAGGCCGAGACGGCCAAGAGCAAACCGGCGATAATCGTATAGACAATCTGTGCATCCACGTAGCCAAGTGTGGCACGGTGGGCTTTCGAGGACCTAAGCGAAGGACAGTGAGCATCATGAGCACAAACCCAGAGCCGAAAATCTGCGTGCACAGCCAGTCGGGCACCGCTACCGTCGTCATCCAGAACCCAGCCCAGCGTAATGCGCTGACCAAGGACATGTGCCTTGAGCTGGTCGGTGCGCTCGCCGGGCTCGCCGCCGATCCAAGCGTGAATGTTGTGGTGCTGCGCGGGGATGCGGGAAATTTTAGTGCAGGCATCGCCATCGACCAGATCCATCAGGTGCTCTTTGAGCGGGACATCGATGCCCAGCTGGTCAACCACCTCGACCTGCTGGACCATATGCTGCGCGAATGCCCCAAAGTCACCATCGCGGCGGTAGAAGGCTTGTGCTTCGGCGGGGCTTGGCAGGTGGCGGCGGCCTGCGACATCCAGCTTGCCTCTGCGGATGTGGACATTGCCATTACCCCGGCCAAGATCGGGTTGGTGTTCCCGCGTCGGGGCATCGAGCGGCTGGTGCAGCGCGTGGGAGAGGACCGAGCGAAATACCTGCTGCTCACCGGCGCCAAGATCACTGCCGCCCAGGCAGACGACTGGGGTCTGTTCACCAAGGTAGTTCCGGCGGAGGAATTCGAAGAGCGTCTGGAAGAGCTGATCGAGCAGATTTCAGCGAATTCTCCCTACGCGCTGACCCGGATGAAGGAAGCCATCGGCCTGTCGGCCCGCGGGGTGGACACCCCAGCGCACGATCAGTGGTGGGAATCGCTGTGGGAGGAGAACGCGGCAAACCCCGACCTGGTCGAAGGTCGGGAGGCGTTCCTTGAACGGCGGGCTGCACGCTTCGGCGGCGTGCGCTAACCGGCGAGGCGGATGCACCCGTCGGGGTGCATCCGCCTCGCCGGAGACGCTGTTGCGCTACTTCGTGGAGTGCTGGGCCACCAGCTCGCGCTTGAGGATCTTCCCGCTGGGACCCAGCGGGAATTCCTGCACGATCTCGATGATGCGCGGGTACTTGTAGGCGGCGATCTGTTCGCTGATCCAACTGCGGATGGCTTCCGCATCCAGGGTGGAGCCTGCCTGCACGGTGACCGAGGCGGCGATTTCCTGGCCATGGGTCTCATGCGGAACGCCATAGACCGCTGCATTTGAAATCTCCGGATGGCTGATCAGTACCTCTTCGACCTCGCGCGGGTACACGTTGTAGCCGTTGCGCAGGATCATATCCTTGGTGCGGTCGAGGATGCGCACGTAGTCGTCGTCATCCTTGGTGCCCAGGTCCCCGGTGCGGAACCAGCCGTCAACCACCGCTTCCTTGGTGGCTTCCGGTCGGTTGAGGTATCCGGCAAAGAGATTGTGGCCGCGCACCACGATTTCGCCCAGTTCGCCGCGGGGCAGCAGCTTGATCGTATCGGGGTAGGCGGGGTCTGCGACCTCCACGTCAATGCCCCAGATGGGGGTGCCGACGGTGCCCGGCCGAGGGGTCCGGCCGACATGGTTGAAGCAGGCCACCGGCGAGGTTTCGGTCAGACCGTAGCCCTCGTGGATGGGGGCGCCGAAGCGTTCCTGGAAAGCGGTGAGCACCGAGACCGGCAGGGAGGCGCCGCCGGAGATGGCAAAGCGCAGGTTCTTCGGTGTATCGCCGCGTTCCTTGCCGGCTTCGAGCAGGGCAACATACATGGTGGGGACGCCGAAGAAGATGTCGATATGCTCATCGAGCACCAGATCCAGGGCGCCGGCGGCGGTGAACTTGGGCAGCAGCATGATTTCCGCGCCCACGCGCAGCCCAGCGTTCAGCACGGTGGTCTGCCCGAAGGTATGGAAGAGCGGCAGTCCGCCGAACAGCCTGTCGCCGCGGCGCATGTCAATGGTGTCCAGCAGCAGCGTGTTGGTTTGCTCGACCAGGGCGATGTGTGTACCCAGCGCACCCTTGGGCTTGCCCGTGGTGCCGGAGGTGTAGAGGATGGTGGCGATGTCTTCGGGATGCCGCGGCAGGTAGGTGTCGATGGGTTCTGCCTCGGCCGCCAAGTCTTCTAACCGGGTGCTTCCCAATTCTGCCGGTGCCAGAACGCTGAGCGTCTCGATGCCCGAGTTCGTTGCACCTGCGGCGCCCTCGCCCAGCAGCGGTGCGGCGCAGATCAGCAGCTTCGCCCCCGAATCTTCAAGCACGTAGGAGATCTCGTTGCGCTTGAGCAGCGCGTGGATCGGCACGGCAATGGCACCCAGGGAAAGGATAGCGTAATAGACCCGGGCGAAGTCGGTGACATTGGGGATAAGCACAGCTACACGATCCGATTCGCCGATTCCCCTCTCGCGCAGTACGCCGGCGTAGGCTCGTGTTTCCTTCCAGAGGTCGCCGTAGCTGGTGCTTTGACCGTTGACGGTAATTGCCGGCAGATCGCGGTGGCGTGTTGCGCTTTCGGCGAGGATGGCGGCTACGGACAGCGTGACGTTCGACGTCGAAGAAAGCATGGGTGGCTCCTGGAATCAGCGCATTATGCGAGTGTGTGCTGTGTCACAAATAATCTTAGTGGAACTGCGTCTCATTTCAAGGGATCAAGTTTCGCCTTGGGGGAAACCTTCGAAATTTGGCATTGCCCGGGGCGGGCGGCAAGCCTAAACTCGGCCTTAAGGGCTGGATCATTAACGAAATCAGGTTCGTGATGCAGGAATTTGAGACACCGGCGGGGGAGCCGTGTTGGGTAGATCTGCTGACCAGTGACGTCGAGCAGGCGATTGAATTCTATGGTGCCCTGTTCGGATGGAAGCCCGCCGAGGGTTCGCGCACCGCGCCCGTGGTGGAAATGCGGCTGGAGGGGAAGGCGGTGACCGGCTTCCTGCACAATGACAGGCCCCAGCAATTAGATGATGTCTGGACCACCTACCTGAATGTGACCGATGTTCATGCCGCTGTCTACTCGGTCAAATTGCACGGCGGCACGGTGTATCTGGAACCTACTGCGACGGAGCATGAGGGCATCGTGGCGGTGGTGGGCGACCCCAGCGGCATCGGCGTCGGCCTGTGGCAGTCGCTCCATCCCATCCTGACCACGGCAACCGGCAGGCCGGGCACGAGGATCTGGAATGAGCTGCACACCACCGCCTTCCCGGTGGTCACCCGCTTCTACCGCGACGCACTGGGGTGGGAGCTGTTCCCCATCGCCGACACCGACGATTTCCGCTATCAAAGCTTCAGGCAGGGAGCCGAGGCCAAGGCGGGAATCTTCGACATCTCCGGTCAGGAGCATCCCGACCCCGGGTGGCGGACCTACTTCGCCGTGGCGAATGCCGACGCTACGGTGGAACTGGCGGAAAAGCTCGGCGCGCAGGTTCTGCGCCCCGCCACCGATTCGCCCTTCGGGCGTATGGCAGTGCTCAAAGACCCCACCGGTGCCGAATTTTCAATTATGCAGACCCAGAAGCCACGTTAGGGCCTGGTCCACTCGTAGGGGGTGGTGGTTGAGACCTTCAGCATCCCGTTGCGTTCGAGGATCGGGCGTGAATATTCGGTCGAGTCGCTGTGCACGTACCGGTAGCCCGAATCCAGGGCCGACCGTGCGCGGGCGGAGGTCAGCGCCCGGTAGATGCCCTGGCCGCGGAACTCCTTGAGCACCGCACCGCCCCATAGCCCGGCAAATTCGGTGCCGCGCACCGGCTCCAAGCGGCCGGCGCCCACCATGCGCCCGTCGAGGCTCGCCACCCAGAGCTCCATGCCGTCGTTGGTTGCCAACCGGGCGCTGAGCGACTGGGCGATGCGTGGGTCGTAGGGTTCCTCGAAGGCGTCGAACAGCATGCTGCTCATGGCCACCACGTCCCCGGGGCTGCTGATCTTGCGCAGTTCAACGCCTTCGGGCAAAGGGGCCGATGAGACCAGCGATTCCATAGGGCCGATCATGATCGATTCCGGTTCCTGGGCTGTGAATCCGTGGGCCTTCAGCTGCTCATCCAGGCCCGGGGCCACATCGTGCCCGCGGGTCTTGAACTCGACGCTGGTAATCTGCGGCTGCGCCTTGAAGTACTCCAGTGCGGGTCCCACCAGCGCGACCAGGGGAGTTGCCTCGGTGCCGTCGAAATGCGGATAGGTGATGAACCCCTGGCCGCCGGAGAAGGTGACAAGGCGTAGTGTTGACAGCGTTTCCACGTGCAGGGCGCTGGGGGTTTCCGCGTCGGTGCGAAGCTGCTGATCGTAGAGATCCAGGTACTCTGCGGTTTGGGTCATGAGGAAATTCTAAGATTAATTCGTAGTAGTGCGTCGATTCTTTGCGCATCAGATATATCAGTGACACACTCGGAACAATCAGGATTGTAGGCAAGGGAGCACAATGGGACGCAAGATCGTCCGCCGGCGCGTAGTCCGCGCGACTCGAGACGGAGTGACTCGGGTGCGGGAAGAGAAATTGGCAGGCGAGGAGCCCCTGGAAATCCGCTTCGGACATACCTCGTTTACCACGTCCATGCGCACCCCGGGCGATGATTTCGACCTGGTAGCCGGCTTCCTGCTGGCCGAAGGAATCGTCAGCAAGCCCGAGCACCTGGTGGCCATGCGCTACTGCATGGGAACCGATGAGCAAGGCAACCAGACCTACAACGTCATCGAGGTGCAGTTGGGCTTCGGCGCGGTGCCGCCCGATATGAGCACCGCCCGCAATGTGGTGACCAGCTCTGCCTGCGGCATCTGCGGCACCAATTCCATCGACGAGGTCCGCAAGAAATCCACCTTTGAACTGGATTCCTCGATGGGACGTCTCACCTTGGATACGCTGTTGAATATGCCAGATACCCTGCGCGAATCCCAGCAGCTGTTTTCCTCCACCGGAGGCGTACATGCAGCGGGATTGTTCTCAACCTCCGGTGAACTGCTGATCCTGCGCGAAGACGTGGGGCGGCACAATGCGGTGGACAAGGTACTGGGTGCTGCGCTGCGTGAGGGGCGGCTTCCGCTGCAGGAGACGGTGCTGCAGGTATCCGGGCGCGCGTCATTTGAATTGGTGCAGAAGGCAGCCATGGCCGGGATTCCGGTGCTGACGGCCGTCAGTGCACCGTCGTCGCTGGCCGCTGATTTGGCCGACGAGGCGGGGTTGACGCTCGCCGCATTCTCGCGGGGGCACAGCGTGAATATTTATACACATGCGGAACGCGTCGTCAGCGCGTAGCATTAGACTTATATATCAGTGACGCGGGTCACGAAATCTGAGCCGAAAGTATGGAGGACCGTTATGCACCGCCCCGCTCCCGAGCAGGATATTAACGAAAACGACCTGAAGGTCAGCGAGCCAGCGCATGCCGCCGCGGGCCTGAAGGCGGTCATGGTCTCCATGGAACGCGGCTTCGTCGAGGCGGGTCCGAGCCGAACCCTGCGTTCGATGCTGCGCGTGAATCAGCACGATGGCTTCGACTGCCCGGGCTGCGCCTGGCCCGAATCCATCACCGGCAAGCGCAAACCCGCAGAGTTCTGCGAAAACGGCGCGAAGGCCATCGCCGAAGAGGCCAGCGCCCGCACCGTCACCCCCGAATGGTTTGAGCAGCACCCGATCTCCATGCTGCGCGACAAGACAGAATACTGGCTGGGCAAGCAGGGGCGCATCACCAGCCCGATGATCATCCGCGAGGGCGAGACCCACTACACCCCGATCAGCTGGGCGCAGGCGTTCTCCACCATCGCCGAGCACGTGCAGGCGACAACCCCGGACCGCTGCGTGTTCTACACCTCCGGGCGCACCGCCAATGAAACAGCGTTCGTGTATCAGCTGCTGGCGCGATCGCTGGGCACCAACAACATGCCTGACTGCTCGAATATGTGCCACGAATCCTCGGGCACCGCGCTGAACCCGACCATCGGCATCGGCAAGGGCACCGTCTCACTGGAGGACTTCGACCACGCAGAGGCGATCTTCGTCGTCGGCCAGAACCCCGGAACCAACCACCCGCGCATGCTCTCCGCCCTGGCAGACGCCCGCAAGCGCGGGGCCAAGATCATCGCCATCAACCCGCTGCCGGAGGCCGGCTTCTTCGGGCTCAAGGACCCGCAGAGCGTCAAGGGCCTGCTGCTGAGCAAGCCGGAACCGATCGCCACCGACTTCCTGCAGATCAAGGTCGGTGGCGACCTGGCACTCTTCCAGGCCTTCGGCCACCTGCTCTTCGAGTATGAAGAGCAGAACCCGGGCAGCGTGGTGGACCGCGAGTTCATCGAGCGCGCCACCGACGGCTTCGAGGCGTACCGCGAAGCACGCAAGAGCATCGACTGGGAGGCCACCGAGGCGGCCACCGGCCTGACCCGCGCGCAGATCACCGAGATCGCCATGGTGCTTGCCAAGTCCAAGGCAACCATCATCTGCTGGGCGCTGGGGCTGACCCAGCAGCCGCACTCGGTGCCGACGCTGAAGGAAATCATCAACCTGCTGCTGTTGCAGGGCAACTTCGGCAAGCCCGGCGCGGGCGCCTGCCCGGTGCGCGGCCACTCAAATGTCCAGGGCGACCGCACCATGGGCATCTGGGAGAAGCCCAGCGAGGCGCTGTTGAAGGCGCTGGACGCCGAGTTCGGCATTCAATCCCCGCGCGAGCACGGCTACGACTCCACCGAAACCCTGCACGCCTTTGAAAGAGACGAGATCGACGTGTTCGTCTCCATGGGCGGAAACTTTGCGCTGGCGAACTCCGACACCGAGGCACTAGAGGCCGGCATGCAGCGCGCCAAGCTGACGGTCCACATCTCCACCAAGCCGAACCGCTCCCACGTGGTGCACGGCAAGACCTCGCTGATCCTGCCCACCCTGGGCCGCACCGACAAGGACGACAAGCATCCGGGCGGGGCACAGTTCCTCTCGGTGGAGGACTCCATGTCGGTGATCAAGTCCACCCGCGGCCGGCTGACCCCGGTCTCCGAGCACCTGCTGGCAGAGCCGGTGATCGTGGCCCGCATGGCGCAGGCGATCTTCGGCGACGACCACCCGGTGGATTGGCGCGCCATGGCCGACGACTACGACGTCATCCGCGACCACATTGAACGGGTGCTGCCAGGCTTCGAGGACTTCAACACCCGGGTGCGCGAGAAGAACGGCTTTGTGCTGCCCAACCCGCCGCGCGACACCCGTTCCTTCGCCACTGACATCGGCCGCGGGCGCTTCACCGTCTCGGACTTCGAGGCGCTTGAAGCCCCCGAGGGCCACCTGATTCTGCAGACCATGCGCTCCCATGACCAGTACAACACCACGTTCTACGGTTTGGACGACCGCTACCGCGGCATCAAGGGCGGACGCCGGGTCATCCTGATCAACCCGGAGGACCTTGAGGCCACCGGATTCAAGGACCGGGACCTGGTAGACGTCATCTCGGTGTTCCAGGGCACCGAACGCCGTGCGAACCGTTTCCGACTGGTCTCCTACCCGACGGCCAAGGGCTGCGTCGCCGCCTACTATCCGGAGGCCAACGCCCTGGTGCACAGGGACCTGGTGGCCCGCGAGTCGAACACCCCTGGCTTCAAGGCAATGATGGTGCGCTTCGTTGAGCACACCCAGGACCCGGGCCCGACGCTGAACAGCTGATCGAGCAGTTGCGGGGCATTGGGAACTCATCGAGGCTGCCGGGAGTTAAGCAAGGCATATCGATGAGTTCTATCTCGTGAACCGACCAAGGAGTGAGCGCAGTGGGAATGTTCGACAAATGGATCCGCAAAGGCCAGCAGCTGGCTGGTGATTATCTGCGCGAGCAGCAGAACAAGCCAAGCAACAACAACCGCTCCGGCGGCGGGTACCAAAACCAGTCAAATGGTTACGGCTTCCAGAGCGAATCCAGTGGTTACGGGTTCCAGAACCAGCCCTTTGGTAGCGGCTACCAGAACCAGCCGCAGGCTCCCGCCCCAGCGCCGAATGCGCACTACGGACAGCAGGCATCCGCCGAAGACCGTGCGGCGATTGAAAAATACCGCTACATGCTGCGCACCGCTCCTCCTCAGGATATGGAGCGCGCTCACGCCGAGGCGTTCGCGCGGCTTACCCCGCAGCAGCGCGGCATGCTGTACACCGAGCTGTCGGGTGAACTGCCGGCCTATGAACGCCCAGCCAGCGACAAACCCGAGGACCTGGCCCGCGCGGCAACTCGAGCCGAGGTGTCAAAGCCTGGATTCATGGAGAAGATTCTCGGTGGCGGATCGGGCCGAGGCCGCATGGCTGGAGGCGTGGCGGCCGGAGCTGCAGGTGCCGCGGGTGGACTTGGCCTCGGGCTGATGGCAGGCGTGGCAGCGGGATTCGTCGGCTCGGCCATCGCCGGTCCGCTGCTTGAGGGCTTCTCCGGCCTCGGGGAGCAGGTGGCCGGTGCCGCCGAGGGCTTCGCAGATCAGGGCGGCGGGCTCTTTGGGGACGTGTTCGGTTCGGCGGACGAGGGGTTCGGAGGCTTCGACTTCTAGGCACCCGCTCTCACAGCCGCCTATGCTACGCAGGGAAAGAATAGCCAAGCTAAGCGCTTGACGTGATGCACCTCGCTTGTCACGAAGGCCCTGTGGTGGATTTGGCCAACCAAAGTACGTCAGACTTAAAGGATGTCGCGCTTCGTCATTGCATCGGAGCAGTCACTCGAATCCCACTGACGACGGAGGTCACCCATGAGCGCTGCCGAAAGCACTGCAGCCCCAAGCACCAGACCCGAGGATGAACGGCTTCCCTTTGGCCGTACCATCGCCTACGGATTTCAGCATGTTCTGACCATGTACGGCGGCATCATCGCCCCACCGTTGGTGATGGGCGGCGCCGCCGGCATGGACACCGCGCAGATGGGTGTGCTGGTGGCCAGCTGCCTGTTCATCGGCGGTCTGGCGACCTTCCTGCAGACTCTCGGTATTCCATTCTTCGGAGCCCAGCTGCCGCTGGTCCAGGGTACCTCCT
Organism: Glutamicibacter sp.; assembly: GCF_032154645.1. Classification (GTDB taxonomy): domain Bacteria; phylum Actinomycetota; class Actinomycetes; order Actinomycetales; family Micrococcaceae; genus Glutamicibacter. The sequence continues at coordinate 375,899 of NZ_JALDXV010000001.1, forward strand.
TCTCCGGTGTTGCCACCATGATCGCGATCCTGAACAAGGACGGCGGCATGCAGGCGGTCTTCGGCGCGACCCTCGCCTCCGGCGCCATCGGCATCCTGCTGGTGCCGTTCTTCGCCAAGCTGCTGCGCTTCTTCCCTCCGGTGGTGACCGGCACGGTCATCACCATTATCGGTATGTCGCTGTTCCCCGTCACCGCTGACTGGGCCATGGGTGGCGCCGGCGCAGAAGACTACGGTTCGCTGAAGTACATTGCCCTCGCGGCGATCACCCTGCTGATCCTGCTGGCACTGACCAAGTCCGGCGTGCCGGCATTGGCGCGCCTTTCGATCCTGCTGTCCATCGTGCTGGGCACCATCGTCGCGTTCTTCATGGGCCTTGCAGATTTCTCTGGCGTGATGGAGGGCGACATGTTCGCCTTCCCCACCCCGTTCGCCTTCGGTCCTCCGATCTTCAAGGTCGGCGCCATCATCTCCATGATGATCGTGATCCTGGTGACCTACACGGAAACCACCGCAGATATGTTGGCGGTTGCCGAGATCACCGGTTCCAAGGTCGACCCGCGCCGCGTTGCCAACGGCCTGCGCGCGGACATGCTCTCCTCCACTGTCGCCCCGATCTTCAACACCTTCACACAGTCGGCCTTCGCTCAGAACGTCGGTCTGGTGGCGATTACCGGTGTGAAGAGCCGCTTCGTGGTGGCCGCCGGCGGCGGCATCCTGGTGGTCCTGGGCCTGTTGCCGGTGTTGGGCCGCGTGGTAGCCTCCATTCCGGCTCCGGTACTGGGCGGTGCGGGCATCGTGCTCTTCGGCTCCGTGGCCGCGGCCGGCATCCGCACCTTGGCCAAGGCCAAGGATGACAACATGAACATGGTCATCATCGCGACCTCGCTGGCCTTCGGCAGCATCCCGATGGTCAAGCCCGACTTCTACGACCAGTTCCCTGACTGGGTGGGCACCATCTTCCAGTCGAGCATCTCCTCGGCAACGATCATGGCCGTATTGCTGAATATCATCTTCAACGAGTTGAGCTTCGGCAAGAAGAAGACGATCTCCCCGCGCACCATCTACAAGTACCAAATGGATGCGCTCTCCGACGGCGACAAGGTCGTCGACGGCAAGTTGTTCGACGGCCAGGGCCTTGAGGTTCGGGTGATCGCCGAAGACCACGGTCAAGCCGGCGACAGGCCGATGCCGCCGCTGTAGCAAGACCTGCACGTCGATGAAGCCCGCCGTTTCCCTTGAGGGAAACGGCGGGCTTCATGCATCTGCGGCTGGGATGATCAGTCGGTGAATTTCGCCTCTACCACAGCGTGCTTGTCTCCGTTTGCGGCGGTTTCATTTAGCACCCGCAGCTGCAACACGGAGTTGTCCTCGGTGTTCCTGTACGTGACGAAGACCGAGCCGGCTCCCGCATCCTGCGCCGTGCGATCCCAGTTGGGTCCACCCTGCGGTGCGTGCTGCTTCAGCGCAGCGATGACATCGCTTGTGGCCAGCTCGCTCATCTGTGCTTCGCGTCCGGCGCCCCAGGCTCGAACCAGTTCATCGGCATAGTCCACCGCATCGGTGGGAATGGCGGCCATTGACGTTGCCGTAGGGCTGGACGGCGCCGGCGTTGACGATGGTGCAGTGGATGAGGCTGGCGCAGCTGATGCCGTCGGGCTGGGCGAACCGGGCGAGGCGGTAGTCGGCGCCGGCGTCGCCGGGGTCGACATGGATTCGGCAGGGGAGGGAGAGCTGGGTTCGGTGGAGCTGTTGGAGCATCCGGTCAACAGCAATGCGGCTATGGAAATGCCGCCGATGGCTGCCAACTTTCCTGATTTGGTGGACATGAGATCCCTCCATGGGCAAACTCGCGGTTGTAGTTATCAGGTGACCCGGCCCTGCAAGCAAGCCGCCCCAAAAGGTGCGCCCGAGATTCATGGTCCTCCATCTGCCGCAGGGGAACAATGAATTTCACCAGACGCTGAAGCGATACACAGGCATCATCGAGATTGCGCGCAGAGCGCGTCAAGCCCCGGCTAGTCGCCGCACGGATGCCTTCTGGGCGGTGCACCAGTTTCGGCGTGATGTAAACAGTGGATATGGGGACGGAGGAAGATTCCGAAGGCATGCTGATGTCTATATATTCCCCTTTGCGCATGTTAGTAGGGTGCTCCTGCGGTCGCGTAGGTGGACTGTACCCAAAAGAAAACTGTGGCCTGGCTCACGTATTTAGTGCTAGCCTCTTCTGTGTCTAAGGCGGGCACCCGGGAATCGGGTCGCTATCTACCTGGCGTGTACTGATGGAATCAGCAGATAAGCGATGCGTCAGCCAGGTAGTGTTTTCTAGCTGTGCGGCGTGCTTATCCGAAAGCTTTGAGGAGCTACGATGCACGAAACGACAATCGGCCAAAACTATCTGGCAATGGCCGTAGAAATCGCCACCCGAAATGTCCACAATCAGGGAGGGCCCTTTGGCGCCCTGATTCTGGCGCCCGACGGGCAGATCTTTGAAGGGGTCAATCGCGTTACTGCGACCAATGACCCCACCGCCCATGCCGAAGTGGTGGCAATCCGCGCCGCCGCCAGCGGACTGGGTACCTTCAACCTCAGCGGCTGCGTGCTCTACACCAGCTGCGAACCCTGCCCGATGTGCCTGGCCTCGGCGCTGTGGGCGCGCGTTGAACGCGTGGTCTTCGCCGCGGATCGCCATGATGCCGCGGCCGCGGGCTTCGACGACGCGGTCTTCTACGACTACTTCGACCCGGACTCCGACAAGGCGTTGATGCCTGTTGTGCGCGATGCCCGGACCAATGACATCCGACTGCAGCCATTTGCTGCGTGGGATGCCTTGGAATCACGCACCGACTATTAGGCGGAGCGAATCATGACTGCGAACCAGACGCGTGTTGGCGCCGCGCAGCTGCCGCCCGAGGGGCGGACTTCCGAACCACCAAACAGCGGCCCGCGCCAGCTGATTGACGGATTCTTCAAAATTACCGAACGCGGCTCAACACTAGCCCGCGAATTCAGGGGCGGGGTTGTCACCTTCTTTACGATGGCCTACATCGTGGTGCTCAACCCGCTGATCCTCGGTGGTTTCAGTGCCGACGCGGCACCGGTGGACGTCGCGGGAGGCTGGCTGCCGGCCGGCCAGGTCGGGGCCATGACAGGCTTGACCGCAGGGGTGTTGACGATCTTCTTCGGGCTCATCTCTAACCTGCCCTTTGCACTGGCCGCGGGCCTGGGCATCAACTCCTTCCTTGCGGTGTCGGTGATCCAGGACGTCACCTGGCCTGAAGCCATGGGCCTGGTGGTCATCAACGGCGTGCTGATCGTCATCTTCGGTCTGACGGGCATCCGAACGGCGATCTTCCATGCGATCCCCAAGGACCTGAAGGCTGCGATCACCGTGGGCATCGGTTTGTTCATCACCTTCATCGGCTTCGTCGACTCCGGGTTTGTGACTCGAACCCAGGGCGGACCGCCGGTGCAACTGGGCGATGACGGATCGATCGTCTCGATCCCCACCATCCTGTTTGTGATCGGCCTGCTGATCATGGGCGCATTGGTGGCCCGAGGGGTGCAGGGGGCCATCCTGATCGGCATCATCGTCACCACGGCGATGGCAATGCTTGCAGAAAACATCTTCCACATCGGCCCTGCAAGCGCCGATAATCCCAACGGATGGCACCTGAACACCCCGGTGCTTTCGGGGCAGATCGCCTCGGTTCCGGACTTGAGCCTGGCCGGAGACTTCGACCTGTTCGGATCCTTCGCCCGCATCGGCGTGCTGGCGGGAACGATGCTGGTATTCACCCTGGTGTTCACCAACTTCTTCGACGCCATGGGGACGATGACCGGACTGGCAAAGAACGCCGGCCTTGCCCGCAAGGACGGTACCTTCCCTCGGTTGAAGTCGGCATTTGTCATCGAAGGCATGGGTGCTGTGCTCGGCGGCATGGGCTCGTCCTCGTCGAATACCGTCTACGTGGATTCGGCGGCGGGCATCGGCGAAGGTGCGCGCACGGGGCTCGCCTCGGTAGTCACCGGCGTGCTGTTCCTCGGCTCCATGTTCTTCACCCCGTTGACCTCGATGGTCCCCATCGAAGTTGCGGCGGCGGCACTGGTGCTGGTGGGAACGATGATGTGTGCACAAATTCGGGAGATCAACTTCAAGAAGTTCTCCAGCGCCATGCCGGCATTCCTGACGCTGATCACCATGCCACTGACCTACTCGATCGCCAACGGCATCGGAGCCGGGTTCATCGCCTGGGTCTTCGTCAACACCGCCGCCGGGCGTGCACGCAAGATCCACCCGCTGATGTGGGTGGTTGCCATCGGGTTCCTGGTGTACTTTGCCCGCGGACCCATCACACTCATGCTGAGCTGACCAGTTCATAGTGGGGCCATATGGTCCCCGAATATGATACAGTTCACATTCGATTCGGTTGTTGCAACCGGGAATCTAGACCTTCTTGGAGGACCCGCGATGGGTGGATTTGAAGTATGGGCGAAAGGACAGATCGCCCACGGAGAGTAGGGGCCGCTGGGCCCAAGGGCCAACGCACAGCCCGCGCCGTGGCGCGCGCGGCGCGGGCAACTATTTTTCTATTCATCCATTCAACATGCACCCGTACTACCCGGGTGTAGGAGGTACGAGGCCATGAGTGCCCCGGAAACAACCGATACCCGATGTGTCATCACCGTGAACGGCAAGGCCGTTGAATTCACTTCATCCCCGCACACCAATGCACTGGATTTTCTGCGTGGCACGGGGCTCATTGCGAGCAAGGAAGGCTGCGCCGAAGGCGAATGCGGCGCCTGCTCGATCCTCGTAGCCCGCCCTGACGGCGAGGAAGGCTCACGCTGGACGGCGCTGAACGCCTGCCTGCTGCCCGCCGCGGCGCTCGACGGCCAGGAAGTCATCACCGCCGAAGGCCTGGGCGACGAAGCAAACCTGCACCCTGTCCAAGATGCCATGGCCGCCGCCGGCGGCTCCCAATGCGGCTACTGCACCCCCGGATTCATCTGCTCCATGGCCGCCGAATACTACCGGCCGGAACGCGGCGACGAAGCGGAGCAGGAAGGCGAGCACCAGTGCGGCCCCAACGGCTTCGACCTGCATTCGCTCTCCGGCAACCTCTGCCGCTGCACCGGCTACCGTCCGATCAAGGACGCCGCCTACTCGCTGGGCAGCCCCACCCAACTCGACAGCCTCGCAGAACGCCGCGAACACCCGGCCCCGGCGCCCGCCGCCACCGACCTGCACCGCGCGGACACCCCCGAAGGACAGCTGGGGCGCTACCGCCGCCCCACCAGCCTGAACCAGGCACTTGAAATCCTCGCGGAAGAACCCGAAGCCCAGCTGCTGGCGGGAGGCACCGACTGGGGCGTCGAGGTCAACATCAAGGGCGTCCGCGCCCGCAACCTGATAGCCATCGACCGCCTTCAGGAGCTGCGCCGGATCAGCTTCACCGACGAACATGCAACCCTCGGCGCAGCCTGCACCCTGAGCGAACTCGAACGCCAGCTGGCGGGGCGCATCCCGCTGCTGGGGCAGCTGTTCCCGCAGTTCGCCTCGCGGCTGATCCGTAACGGCGCCACCATCGGCGGGAACCTGGGCACCGGTTCCCCGATCGGCGACACCCCGCCGGCGCTGCTGGCGCTGGAGGCCGAACTGGTGCTCAGCTCGTTGGCAGGCGACCGCGTGGTGCCGCTGTGCGACTACTTCACCGGCTACCGCCAAACCGTGCGCAAGCCCGGGGAGCTGATCAGCGCCATCCGCATCCCGTTGCCTCTGGCGCCGATGACCAGCTTCCAGAAGATCGCCAAGCGCCGCTTCGACGACATTTCCTCCGTGGCCATCGGCTACGCGGTGCAGGTGGACGACGGCATCATCACCCGTGCAAGCATCGGGCTCGGCGGCGTGGCCGCCACCCCGCTGCGCGCCAGCGCCACCGAACAAGCGCTGGTCGGCAACGCCTGGAACCTTGAAACCATCCGCGCCGCGGCCGCAGTCATGGCCACCGAGGGCACCCCGATGGACGACCATCGTGCCAGCGCCGGCTACCGCAGCGCCATGCTGGGTTCCTCCCTTGAAAGATTCTTTGCCATGAACCTCAAGGAGGTGCGCTAATCATGAGCCAGCTCTCCCAAAGACCAGCAGCATCAATCGTCGGCGAATCCCACCCGCATGAATCTGCCAAGGCGCATGTCACCGGCTCTGCCTATTACACCGACGACCTGGTGCACCGGTTCACCGGGGTGCTGCACGCTTTCCCCGTGCAGTCCACCGTGGCACACGCCAAGCTGCTGAGCGTCGACCCCGCCCCCGCACTGAAGATCCCCGGGGTCGTGGAAGTCATCACCGCCGCCGACATTCCGGGCGTGAACGACCAGGGCGCGAAGCATGACGAACCGATGCTGCCCACGGATGAAATCATGTTCTACGGCCAGCCCATCGCCTGGGTGCTGGGCGAGGACCTAGAAGCCGCCAAGGCGGGCGCCGACGCCGTGGCAGTTGAATTCGAGGCGCTCGAATCGCTGGTTACCATCAAGGACGCCATCGCCGCGAACAGCTACCACGGCATCAGCCCGGTCATTGACAAGGGCGATATCGACTCAGCCTTCGCCGACGCGGCCCATACCTTTGAAGGGGAGTTCGAATTCGGCGGACAGGAGCACTTCTACCTGGAGACCCAGTGTTCTCTGGCCTATGTGGATGAGGGCGGGCAGATCATGATCCATGCCTCCACCCAGCACCCCACCGAAACCCAGGACATCGTCTCCCACGTGCTGGGCATCGACGCACACAACATCACCGTGCAGGTCATCCGCATGGGCGGCGCCTTCGGCGGCAAGGAAATGCAGCCGCACGGCTACTCCGCGGTGGCGGCCCTGGGCGCTCTGAAGACCGGGCGTCCGGTGCGCGTGCGCCTAGACCGCACCCGCGACATCACGATGACCGGCAAGCGCCACGGCTTCCACGCCGTGTGGAAGATCGGCTTCGACGCAGAAGGCAAGATCCTTGCGCTGGACGCCACCCTGGTGGCCGACGGCGGGTGGAGCCTCGACCTCTCCGAGCCGGTGCTCACCCGCGCCCTGTGCCACATCGACAACTCCTATTGGATCCCCAACATCCGGGTCCACGGACGCGTCGCCAAATGCCACAAGACCTCGCAGACCGCCTTCCGCGGATTCGGCGGCCCGCAGGGCATGCTGGTCATGGAAGACATCCTCGGCCGGGTAGCCCCGCAGATGGGATTCGATCCGCGCGAACTGCGGGCCAAGAACTTCTACGAAGACGGCCAGGACACCCCCTATTACCAGCCGGTGCGCCACCCGGACCGCATCCGCAGCGCCTGGGACCAGGCGCTGCGGGATGCGGATATAGCTCGCCGTGAGGCCGAGATTGCCGAATTCAACGCGAACAATGAGCACAGTAAGCGTGCGTTGGCGTTGACCCCGGTCAAGTTCGGCATCTCCTTCAACCTCACGGCGTTTAACCAGGGCGGTGCGCTGGTGCTGGTCTACAAGGACGGATCGGTACACGTCACCCACGGCGGCACCGAAATGGGCCAGGGCCTGCACACCAAGATGATGCAGGTCGCCGCCACAGCCCTTGGCGTGCAGCTGTCCAGCGTGCGGATCGCCCCAACCCGTACCGACAAGGTGCCTAACACCTCCGCCACCGCTGCAAGCTCCGGCAGCGACCTGAACGGCGGCGCCATCAAGGACGCCTGCGAGCAGATCCAGGCACGGCTTGCCCAGGTCGCGGCGGGGATGCTCGGAGTTCCTGCCCACGAGGTGAAGTTCCACCGCGGCGTGGTCACTGGGCTGAGCAACGGCAAGACCGTCAGCTGGGAGGAAGTGGTTCGCACCGCCTACTTCCAGCGCATCCAGCTTTCGGCCGCGGGCTTCTACCGCACCGAGGGGCTGCACTGGGATCTGAGCACCATGACGGGTTCGCCGTTCAAGTACTTCGCCTATGGCGTTGCGGCCAGCGAGGTAGAGGTCAGCCGGTTTGACGGTTCCTACACGCTGCGCCGTGTTGACATCGTCCACGACGTGGGGGATTCGCTCTCCCCGCTGATCGATCTGGGTCAGATCGAGGGCGGTTTCGTCCAGGGAGCCGGCTGGATGACCCTGGAGGATCTGCGCTGGGACAGCAGCGACAGGCCCACCCGCGGGCGGCTGGCCACCCAGGCCGCCAGCACCTATAAAATCCCAAGTTTCTCCGAAATGCCGGAGATTTTCAATGTGTCCCTACTGGATAAGGCCCATGAAGAAGGTGCAGTCTACGGTTCCAAAGCCGTGGGCGAGCCGCCTTTGATGTTGGCCTTCTCGGTGCGTGAAGCCCTGCGCCAAGCAGCTGCCAGCTTTGGCCCTGCAGGGCACAGCGTGGACCTCGCCTCCCCAGCAACACCGGAGGCGATGTTTTGGGCCATTGAAGCTGCCCGCACGGCGGCGGCTGGACACCAAGCTCGGTCATGAGCTGGTTGGATGAACTGCTGCGCTTGCGCGCGGCAGGGCTGCCATCCGTGATGGTCACGGTGAGCGCGGTGCGCGGACACGCACCGCGCGAAGCCGGGACCAAAATGATTGTCAGCCAAGAAACGCTGAGCCACACCATTGGCGGCGGCAACCTGGAGATGGTGGCCATCGACCGCGCCCGGCAGATGCTGAGCGAGGGGGCCACCGAACCAGAAGTATTGAACCTGAGACTCAACGACAAGGAGCGCAGCCGCTATGGGCGGCAGTGCTGCGGGGGAGAGGTGAGCATCTTGCTTGAACCAATGCCGGTGCCGCCGGTGGTGGCGATCTTCGGCATGGGGCATGTGGGGCAGGAGCTTGCCCGCATCCTCGCCCGGCAGGACATCGAACTCTATGTCAGCGATTCGCGTCCCGAACAGATTGAATCGCTGGAATTCCTGCAGCCGGCCCAGGCACGAATCCATCCGGTGCCCGCACTGTTGGGGGAGGAGCTGATCGGTACGCTCCCGGCCGCGGCGCATGTGCTGATCATGACCCACGACCATGCCGAGGACTTCCACCTGTGCGATGCGGCGCTGGCCCGCGAAGACCTGGGATCCATCGGGTTGATCGGATCAAGCGCCAAATGGCGGCGTTTTGAAAAGAACCTGTCGGCCGCGGGGTACGCACCCGAAGCAGTAGCACGGATCAACTGCCCGATCGGAATTCCTGAACTAGGCGGAAAGCACCCTGCCACCATCGCGGTGAGCGTTGCCGCCGACCTGCTGCAGCGCTTTGCCCTCAAGGCGCCGGTGCATCAGATCAGCCAGGGCCGCGCGTCTGTCTGACAGGCACCCGCCCGGATACTGAAATGGCCGCTGCGGCTCCCTCCAAATGGGAGCAGCAGCGGCCATCGGCGCGAGTGCTTAGTGCTGGTTGCCGTTGTTGAAGTGGTAGCCGCCCTTGCCCTGGTTGCCCTGGCCGTTGGCGCCTGGACCCTTGGCATCGGTGCCCGGCTCAACGTGGTTGGTCTTGGTGTGCACGATGTCGTAGTAGACGCTGGTGTCTGCTGCGTTAGGGAATACGCGGTAGGTGAAGACGTTCTTGGTCAGCTCGGTGATCGGAACAACGCGCTGGAACAGGACGTCGCCTGCATCGTTCTTGGCGTTGATCCAACGCTCGGTGCCTTCAGCGTTCACGGTCCAGTCGCCCTTGAGCTTCGGGCTGTTATCCAGGTTGTACATGGTGTAGGTGCCGTCAGCCTTGAAGTAAGCCCAGCCAACGAAGTTGGAGACTGCTGGGTTATCCAGGGCTACGCGGTTGCCGTCTTGGTCAACTGCGCTGGTGGTCTTCCATGGGGTGGAAGCCAGGGTCTGCGAAGGAGTCAGGTTCTTCCAAGCAGAAGCGGTGGTGGAAACGAAGCCGTCCTGGTTGGCTGGGGCTGCGTTGGCTGGGGCAACGGTGAATGCTGCTCCGGCGGCAACTGCCACTGCAACGCTGGACATGACTAAACGGCGGGAAACTGAGGAAATGTTCATGTCTTCAAATTTACGGATCGCCAAAACCGCGCACATCATCCGTTTGGCTATACCTGCGGTGGCTTGATGGCAGAGGCCGGCAGCCGTGCTGCCGGCCTCGCAGGGTGAAGCCAACTACCCTTCGACCAGCGGCACGTGGACCAGCGTACGTTGGCCGTTTTGAACCATGAAGCCGCGTCCGACGGGGAATTCGTGGCGTTTGACCCGGGGGAACGGCACCTTGAAGATCGAATCGCCATCGTAGGCATCCGGCTTCAGCGCAATGCCGTGGCGGCTCGACTTCAATTCACCGAGCAGGCCGAAGCTGGAGGAGAACTGGTTGATGTCTCCGTCGGCAATCAGGAAGTGGTCGCTGCGGTTGATCGCTTTGATCAGTTCCTTCAAAGGACGTTCGGCATCAGAATCGGCGAACTCGGTCATGTTCTCCACGACGAAGACCATCTTGCCCGGCATCGAATCGTCGCTGACGAGGTCGAGCATGTCCTTGGCAAAGCGGCGCGCCTCCTCCGGGCCGTTGGCTGTGCCGTGCCAGGTGCGCCATCCGCGCAGTTCGGCCCGGCGGCCGCCCAAGTGGAAGAACTGGGTTCCCGGGTGCTGCCGGTCCAGGGCGTTGACCATGGCACGCAGGGTGTTGGTCTTGCCGCTCTGCGGCGGACCGACCACCACGAAGGTGCCGATGGGTTCAAAGCCGATGGGGCCCAGCGTCGTATCCGACAGGCCGATGACCGGCAGGCCAGCGGCCTGATCGGGCAGCTGCGAGGCGTCGAAGGTCAGCGGCAGCGACTTCACACCGGCTGCCTGCGGGGCGCCGGAACTAATGAGCTCCTGGGCCCAGGCGGTGGTCAGCGTGGTCTGTTCGGCGACGTTGGCGGTGCCGCCGAGCACCGCGATCTGCGCCTCGTGGCCCTTGATGATCGCACGGCCCGGGACGCTGCGCTCGTTGAGCACATCCTTGGGTGCGCCGAGCACGTTGTAGGCCTGCTCGTCGGACATGCGTAGCACCACGCGCTGGGTGATGTTGGCGCTGATCGCGGTGGGGACCGCGCCGAAGCGGTCCGCCGTGGCGACCACGTGGATGCCCAGCGGGCGGCCCTCGCCAACGATGCGCATGAAGACCTGGTAGAACTCGCCGCGGCCGTGGCCCAGTTCCCAGTCGTTGCGGAAGGCGCCGAAGCCGTCGATCAGCAGGAAGATGCGCGGCTCGTCCACCTGCCCGGTGACCTGGCGGTACTCGCTCAGGTTCGCGGTGCTGGCGGCGGCGTAGCGTTCGGAGCGCTCATCGAGCTGCGCTGCAAGGTTGCGGAACACACGCTGGATCCGCTCCACGTCGTCGCCGCCGATCACGGCGCCCACATGAGGCAGCTCGGAGAGCGAACGCAGCGAGCTGGTGCCGAATTCAAGTGCGTACACGGCGGCGGTGCCGGCCGCGGGGTTGGCGCCGGCGGCGATGGCGATGCTGCGCAGGGCCGCCGACTTGCCGGAGCCCGAGGTGCCGTAGACCAGCAGGTGGCCCTCGGTATCCGGTTCAAAGTACGCGGTTTCCTGCGCCTGGTGCTCGGGGATGTCCGCCAGTGCCAGCGGGATCAGGCTGTCCGAATCCGGGGCCAGCTCGCGCAGGTCGATGGTGGCTGACAGGTCATCGAGCCACGGGCGGCGCGGGGCGGGAATCGCTGCCTGATGGGAGGCGGCGATGAAGCTGTTCACCAGGCGCTTCTGGTCGTTCGGGCCGTTGTTCTCCTCAACGTTGGGCAGGTTGGCATCCGGCTGCTCCCACACGCGGGTTCCGCCGAAGCGCAGGTCCTCCACGCGCACCTCGGCAGCCTCGGGCTGCTCGGTGGTCCAGCCGCCGGCATAGCCTGACTGGAAGGGGATGAGGCGTCCGGGGCCGGTTTTGGCGATGCCGCGGCCGGGCAGCGACGGGTCGAAACCGGCGGCCACCGGGTCCTCCACCACGTCGTTGGAATCCGCGGCATCTGCCATGCGCAGCGCCACGCGCAGGTTGGTGTTGGCGCGCAGGTTGTCCTTGATGACGCCGGCCGGGCGCTGGGTGGCCATGATCAGGTGGATGCCCAGCGAGCGGCCGCGCTGGGCGATGTCCACCACGCCGTCCACGAACTCGGGCACCTCGCCGGCCAGCGCCGCAAACTCGTCGATGACCAGCACCAGGGCCGGGGGAGTCTGCGGGTCCTGGCGCTTCTCAAGCTCCAGCAGGTCCTTGGCCTTCTTGCGGTGGAAGAGCTTTTCACGGTGGTGCAGCTCCGCCCGCAGGCTGGTTAGCGCACGGCGCACCAGATGTGGGGAGAGATCGGTGACCAGACCGACGCAGTGCGGCAGTTCAACGCAGTCGGCGAAGGCCGAACCGCCCTTGTAGTCCACGAAGAGGAAGGTCACGCGGTCGGGGCTGTACTCGGCGGCCATGGCCAGCACCCAGGCCTGCAGGAACTCGGATTTGCCGGAACCTGTGGTGCCGCCCACCAGTGCGTGCGGTCCCTGGGTGCGCAGATCAAGGCTCATCGCATCCGGGGAGCCCTGGCCGATGAACGCGCGCAGCGTCCCGGCGCGCTTGAGCCGCGGCAGTGATCCTGCAGCGGCATTGCGGTTGATCACCGAGTTGTTCTGCCGCCAGCGTTCAACCACGGCAGAGGAAGATTCGGCCAGGTCGGTGCCCAGGATGCGCAGCAGCGAAACGGATTCGGGCAGGTCGGAGGAGTCGGGGATCAGCGAGCTGGAATCCACGATGGGCGAGAGCCTGCGGGCAAAGTGTTCGGCGTTCTGCGCAGAGACGCCCTCCACCTGAACCTGGTGGATCTGCTCACCGGCGCGCACCCAGGCGACGGTGGCGTCGTCCAGCCCCTGGCTGACGTCAATAAAGGTGCGGCAGGAGGCGGGCAGGGACTCGACGGTGGGGGCCACGAAGATCGTGAAGATGCCCACCGCGGGGCCGCGCTCGATCACCTGGGAGAGGCGGGCTCGGTCCACCGGGGCATCATTGGTGACGAAGAGGACCAGGGACAGGTCCTTGGCAAGGTTTGACTTGCCCTGGTTCTCGCCCACCTGACCACCTAGTTCCATGGCGGTCTCCGCCGTCGGCAGCGGACCGCGGCGGTCGGAGGTGTCCTGGCTGCGCCGGGAGATGATCTCCTCCAGCGCGTTGAGCAGCACGGTGCCGGAGGTTTGGGTGTCCGCCAGGGCAAACTGGGCCAGCGGGGAGCGCGGGCCGGTAGCGTGGGGCAGCCACTTGAACCATTCAAGGTCGCCGGTCCACGCGGGGTCGATCAGCGCCGCGGTGCACAGCTCGTTGGGTGCGTGCAGGCCGAAGAGCTGCACCGCCAGCCCGCGCAGCGCATCGGCAGACTGCAGGCGCGGGCCAGCAATGCCGATGGCGCCGCAGGAGGGCAGCAGTTCGATGATCGGCACGTCGTCGATCATCTGGTACTTGGCCCGCAGCTGTTCCACGCGCTGCACGTAGTCCTGCAGGCCGGAACGGTCGGTCAGCTCGGTGACGGTATTGCGGCTGGGGGCACGGCCGGAGCCAAGGCGCACCGAGAGGAAGTTCCAGTGCTCCGGGCGCCGGGTCCACAGCAGCGGGCCTAGGGATTCGGCCTGGGAGAACACGGTGGCGGTGGCGGGGGCCTCGCTGCGCCGGTGCTCGCGTTCGGACTCTTCTCCGGAAAACAAATCGTCTTCCAGCTGCTCGAACTGCCGCTCGAAGGTTTCGATTTCCTGGCGCAGCTTGTTGTTGCTCTGGGTGCGCTGGCCGATCAGGTTGCCGAGCATCATCAGCGGGGACACCAGCACCACGATCAGCGACAGGGCGCGCTGGGTGAAGGAGAAGATGGTCAATCCCATGATCAGCGGGGCAAAGATCATCGGCCAGGGGAACAGGCGCGGCGAGGCCTCCTGCGGGATGGTCGGGTGCTTTAGTTCTCGACCCGGATAGCGGACCTCCACACGCGGGGAGCGGTTGAAGCTGATCGAGCCGCCCTTTTCATAGACCGGGGCCTCGCCGTCGGGGGAATCCAAGAGCTCGAAGTACACATCGGTGGCGCCCAGGGTGATCAGCTGCCCGGGAATGACCTGCAGGCGCTGCACCAGTCCGCCGTCGACAAGGATGCCGTTGGCCGAGTTCAGATCCACCAGCTCGATGCCGGAGCCCACCTCGATGCGCGCATGCCGGGTGGAGACCATCCGGTCGTTGAGGTTCACCGTGCAATCCGCCGAACGTCCCACCATCGAGTTGCCTGCCGGCAGCGCGAAGGACATGCCTGCATCCGGCCCGCTGACCACGCGCAGCACCGCGGCGGCGGCCTTGTCTGACTCGAAGACATCGGAGGCAGGGACCACCTCGATGGTGAAGCCGGAGCCTATCTCCGCCTCGGCCAGCGGGGTCTGCGGGTCAAGCTGAACCGGGGCGGCGCCGGCGGAGCTGGTGAGCAGCGTGGGGCTTTCCGGTCCCTGCTCGCCTGCCAGTGCGCGTGCCGCATCGGCGACGGTGGCGGTTGAATCATAGGTCAGCAGGACGTCGGTGGTGCTTGAATCGTGGCGTCGAAGTGTTGCCTTGATTTTCACTGCGCGGTCTCCTGGTAGGTCATAAAGAAGGTTCGGCTGCCAACCAGCACCTGGTCGCCCTCATGCAGCGGGATGCGGACATTGGCCGGCACCATCTGGAAGGGGCCGGAGGCGGTGGCGACCTGGGTGCCGTTGCTGGAGCCGAGGTCCATAATCCAGACCTCGCTTCCCTCTCCGCCAAATGCCAGGTGGGTCTTGGACAGCATGCGTTCGGGGTCCTTCAGCGGGATCAGCAGGGCGTCCTGCCAGGAGGCCTCGGCCTGCGGGGAACGCCCGATCAGCCCCGAGACGGGGATCGGGAAGATCGAACCGTCGTCGAACTCAAGCACCGGGCGGCGGTTGATCTTGACCTCGATGCGGGGTGTCGTTTCGGCTACCGGGGCGGCCTGCCAGTCGCTGTTTTGCGCGCCGACAATGCCTGCGCTGGAACGTGGGCGGGCAATCAACTCGGCTTCGTCGTTTTCATCCTGCACGGAAGCGGTGCTCAGCGTGGCCAGATGTTCGGAGGTGTCCCGATCGGGGCGGGTCAACAGGTACTGGGCGCGGGAGAGCACCCGGGGGTTCGTCGGGTCGATGCCGCTGCGGGTGTCGACCACCCAGATTCCCATGAGCTGATCCAACCAGCTGCGTCGATTCTGCTTGTCAAAGATATTTGAAAAGAGCAGCAGCAAGGGGCCGATCACCGGAATGACATTACTGAACAGCAGGATGACCCCGGCGGTAACAACACGGAAGAACCCGGGAACCGAATAGTCCTCCAAGCTGACGGCACGCAGGCGCATCGCAGATTTGCCCGGCGAACTTCCTGAACGGCTGTTCATCATCAGTAAAACAATGAGATAGACCAGACTCAGCAGTCCACTGATCCCCATCAAGACCCCAGGGACCAGCGAGAGCTGCCCGGTAATTTTCAAGACGACGAAGCCAATGCCAGCAGGTAGTAATGCGAGGAGCCAAATGGCGTAGTCAATGACGTATGACCACAACCGTAGGCGGATGCTTGAGGGACGCATTCCGAGCTCGTAGGCCTTGGTTAAGGGAGAAGCGTGGACGTCCATAGGTCCTTTCTACGGTATTAAGGCATCGACACGCCACGGGGAGATCTCCCCGTGGCGGATGGCGATTTATCACATTATCGTATCTTTCTGTACAAACTTATGACGGTCCGACTGCGGGCCCTCCGACCATAAAGGAGATGACCGATGACTGATTTCAAGGCTAGCTACGGTGAAATGGAAGCTATGTCCACCAAGCTGGACACCGGCCGCGATGACCTGGACGGCGTACTTGACCAGCTGGAGTCCGGCGTGGACAAGCTGTTGGGCGAGGACTTCGTGACCGAACACGCCTCGGGACAGTTCGGCGAAGGCTACAAGGATCTTCAGGCTGGCCTGAAGCACGCTTTCGACGGGATCAATGACATGGCCACCGCTCTGCGCGACATGATGACTCAGATTCAGGACACCGACCGCGGTATGGCCGGCAAGTAAATCCTGTGATTGGAGCTGTGGCCGCTTCGGCAGTACCGGAGCGGCCGCTTTCCTGCCCACACAGTCTGCAATTGCCGTCGTAGAAGTACCTGGAGAGAAGGTGTCGTTACCCAGTGGGCGATGAAATTTACTTGGCTCGCTTAGATGAGATCATTGCCGATCTCGGTGCCAGCATCAAAGACTTTGAAAATGCTTCCGAAATTACCAAGAACATTGAGAGTGCAGTTGGCAACCCCAAAGGCAAAGGCGACCTCAAAGACCGGGTCGGCGACTTCGAAAACGATTGGAACGATACTCGTGACGATCTGGTGGAAAAGCTCGACGGTGTTCATACAAATCTAAAAGACATTCAAAAGGCTTTCCAAGAGTGGGACCTTGAGACGAAAAAAGCATTCTTGAACTCGCGTGAAAAAGATACGCCGAAGTAGACGAAGAGGAAGTACGTAGTCATGACGTTGCAGTCACCGGAAACCGGCGAAACCCTAGAACTGATCGAGGGGAACGCCGGGGATATCCATCAGCATGGAGTTAATCTAATTACCTCCGGCGAGGCAATGGACCGTGCAGCCAATCGTTTGGAAGACATCAGCAGTGGCACCTCAGATTTGAAATCTGAGGCAATTACCAAGGTACGCGAATCTGCAGAAGAGGTTTTTCCGGAGCTGCGCAAGGCGGCCATCCGCTATAACCTAACTGGCGAAGCCTTGAAAACCTATGCTTCGGCGTTGGAAGACGTCCAAGGGATATTTCCACTATGTACTGCTCGAGGCGGTATAGATAATTATGCTTCGTTGAGCACACTGATCAGTGACATCGAAGAGGCAAATACGAATGCAATTTCGAAGCGGAATTCAGAAGATGAAGCCAACGATCTCGTCTCCGAACACGATGGATTTCTCGGTATGGGCGAAGGAACGGATGAGCAGAAGAAAGACGCGGCAGACGGCCTAAAGAAAGCAACCAAGGCACGAGAAGACGCCGAGGATGAGCTTGATGAGCTTTGGGGAAAATTCGACGCCCGGGTGTCCTACTGGGAGGACGCTTATGACAACGCGGTTAGTAGCATCGAGGATGCTTTCGAGGCTGCGGATAACAATGATACTTTTCTTTCGACTCTGACAGATATTCTTACAGTCGTAGGATTGGTTCTTGCCATTGCGGCTATTGTGATCACTTCACCGGTCTCGATCTGGTTTGCATTGGCTGCTGTAGCCGTCTCCGTTATCAGCCTGGCAATTGAGATTGGCAAGTTTATGGTCGGCGATGGTGACTGGGGTGACCTGACTTTTGCAATCATTGGGTTGATACCCTTTGGACGCGTGGTCGGCAAAGTATTTTCCGGTATTGGCAAGGGAAGTAAGGGACTAAAGGGTTTCTTCAAAGCCATGGGTAAGAGTCCGACAAAGCAATCTAAAGGCATCGTACGAAGTTCGGTTAAATCGACTGCTAAACGACCCAAAAAGGCAAGAATCAAGGGAAACGCCCATCAGCGCAGAAATGCAAGGGTGGCCAACCGAGCGAAGCAGGGCAAGTACAGGCAGTCTCATTCCAAGTTGAAAGACAAGTATATTTCCGGGTTCGATGAGTCGTTTTCAAAGAGTCGGTGGAAGATGACCGTGAGTTACGTTTTGGAAAACGACGCAGCCAAGCAACGAGCGCTGGCTGAGTACGTATTGGAAAATCCGAGGGGCTTGAGCAAACAAGCGGAAGCTTGGGCTAAGAGTGTCCAAGCTGAAGCGAATCAAGAAGCGCTAGTGTCTTTGTACTATTCGATGGGTCTGATTGTCGTGAGCAAGAGTATCGATATGGGACAAGAGTTAATGGAGAATTTGACAGAGCCGAGCAAGTCGAAGTGATGCGCCTCTTCCTGATAAGAAACAGTGAAAGAGGCAGGGGAAAATGATGACAATGCAGAGTAAATTGGAATCTGGATCGGCTCGCAGGGGTATTGGATATAGCGTGCTATTTCCACCGGGGTGGAGGGAATTCAAAACCACCGTCGAGTTTGAGCATGTATTTATCAAGCTCGTCACAGCTGAAGCCAAGTCTGCAGGACGTGCCGACGTAGTGCTGATACTGCGTCAGAAGATGCATGAAATGTTTGAACAACTTCGCCGCCGTGGCGCACTAGGATTCGCAATTCCAATGAACAAGCTCACGGGCGGTTTTTGGCCTGCATCGCTGATCGTGACGCCGTTGAAAGTGGGAACCACAGGTAAGCTGTCAGACGCCGTGGGCCGGGCAGCCGGTGGGAATACGGTGGATACCGAAAGAATCGATGGAGCCGATTGGTATCTTTGGAAATCGAGTTATCGGCCTGAAGAGGCGTCAGAAATTCAGAACCACGGCCTGAATATGGTGGTTCCGCGTCCCTTGCCTGACGGCACGGTCGATCCTGATCCAACGGCAGGACTCTGGCTTTTGTTTTCGTACGCCGAGATAAACGGAGTGATGGTCGAGGAAGAAGCCGATCAGCTACGTGAGCTTGGACTAGCAATTCTAGGAACTTTTAAATGGGAGACGGTCCAGTGATCACCTATGAAATTGACGTCGACCTAGAAACTTGGATTCCAGTACCACGCGAATTCCCAGATGAAGATTTTGCTACGGCAGAAGAATGGGCCGATGATTTAGCTGAGGCTGCCATTCGGAATGATGATGCTCTTCGAAAAACTTATCGTCGGCTGGCATTGGAAGTAGCCAATAATCAGTTTGAGGAATCATCGCATACATTCTGGTACTCACCGGAAGACGGTCATGCATTGGGAACGGCTCATCTGACAGTTTTTGAAGATGAACCGGAAGTGAATTTGAGCGAGTATGCACGACCAGAATATGAGTCCGTAACTCCTTTGCAATTGGCGAAATTTGATTCTGCTGTTTTCGGTGAAGTAGTGCAGGCTGCCAGTACGATCGCCTCCGGTCCTATCGCACACGACGATCTCACGATGTCTGCGGCAATAGGTCATATTAGAACGGTCGGGCGGAGTCATGGATTTCTTTTTGTGCTCGAGGCTTACGATGCGGACCTAGCCACCCTTGGTTTCATGATGGAACCAATGGTTGAGCTATTCGAAACTGTAACTTTCGGCGAGGAAGACGAACAGGATTCCGCGTGAGTAAGTCAGTTAGAAATTCGGCTGACAGCATTTGGTTCATTTCTCACCGCGAGTATCATCGGCCAAGATTGCGTCGGAGCACATACCTTTTAGGAATCGGTATTGCTCTTTCGTCGCTTGGCTACTACCTGATTAGCAGTGATCTTCCTGATATGTCCTCACGCCGTCCACAGGTAATTGCGCAGTGGACTCCAATGGTTGTAGGCCTGGCCACTTTGATTTTTGGGACTATCGGTGCAGCTACCGCGTTCAGCGGCCTTCGACGCTCCAGTTCACAGGCGATCGACTTAGACTTTGGAGAAAACGGCATTACGGTGCGCGGCGCTCACTTTATCCCGTGGACAGAGATTCGTGCGGTCACAAGCGTTGAATACCATAATGATGCGAAGCTCAAACTGCTGTGGGACGACTCGGATCTGCAACGCTCTTTGCTCGTCGAAGTCAATGATGGCGCGGATGTACCGCACCGGAAAATCATTGATGGAAAACCCTGCATCAAGATCGATCTCCTGCGCTACCCGGCGGCGGAGTACTCGAAACGCTATGAAGCGGCATTGGCGCAGTTCACCCGACATAGAATTCCCGTCGAGCACAAGAAGAAGTGGAAGCAGACCTAGCTCGTGCATGACAAAGGCCGCTAGTCCGAATTACGGACTAGCGGCCTTCTTGCTTGGTGCTTACTTCAGGTGGTCTACCAGCTGCGAAGCGATGCCGTTGTAGGTGCCCGGGGTCAGCGACTGCAGACGAGCCTCTGCTTCTGCGGACAGACCGAGCTCACCGACGAATTCCTTCAGGCGGGCCGCATCCACGCGGTGGCCGCGGGTCAGGTCCTTCAGACGCTCGTAAGGGTTGTCCATGCCTTCGACGCCGGCGATGGCCTCGGCGCGCATGACCATCTGGATGGCCTCGGCGAGGACCTCCCAGTTGTGGTCCAGGTCGTCGGCCAAGACTGCCTCGGCGACGTCCAGACGATCCAGGCCCTTGGCGACGTTGGAGATTGCCAGCAGCGAGTGGCCGATGGCGGTGCCGATGTTGCGCTGCGAAGAGGAGTCGGTCAGGTCGCGCTGCCAGCGGCTGGTGACTAGGGTCGAGCCCAGTGTGTCCAGCAGGCCGTTGGAAATCTCCAGATTGGCTTCTGCGTTTTCAAAGCGGATTGGGTTGACCTTGTGCGGCATGGTCGACGAACCGGTGGCGCCTGCTACCGGGATCTGTGCGAAGTAGCCGATGGAGATGTAGCTCCACACATCGGTGCACAGGTTGTGCAGGATGCGGTTGAAGCGTGCGATGTCTGCGTAGACCTCTGCCTGCCAGTCGTGGGATTCGATCTGGGTGGTCAGTGGGTTCCAGGTCAGGCCCAGGTGCTCGACGAAGGACTTGGAGACCTGCTGCCAGTCGGCGGTTGGAACCGAAGCAAAGTGGGCGGCGTAGGTGCCGGTGGCGCCGTTGATCTTGCCCAGGTACTCGGTCTTCTCGATGCGGTTCAGCTGGCGGGTCAGGCGCCATGCGAGCACAGCCAGTTCCTTGCCCAGGGTGGTTGGGGTGGCCGGCTGGCCGTGGGTGCGCGAGAGCATCGGCACGTCGCGGGAGTCCTCGGCCATTTTGGTCAGCTGGGCAACCAGGTCGCGAGCTGCCGGCAGCCATACCTGCTGCACGCCGCCCTGCACGCCTAATGCGTAGGAGAGGTTGTTGATGTCTTCGGAGGTGCAGCCGAAGTGCACGAGCGGCTTGAGGTGTCCCAGGCCGATTGGCTCAAGGCGGTTGGCAATGTAGTACTCCACTGCCTTCACGTCGTGAACGGTCACTGCCTCGATCTCGGCAAGTTCCTTCACGGAGTCTGCGTTGAAGTCGGTGACTATCTTTCGCAGGGCTGCCTTCTGCTCATCGGTGAACGGAGCGGTGCCTGGAAGTACGGAGTTATCGGTCAGGTGGATCAGCCATTCAACTTCAACGTGAATGCGATCGCGGTTCAGGGCCGCTTCGGACAAGTAGTCGACCAGCGGAGCCACGGCGGCGCGGTAGCGTCCGTCGAGGGCGGTCAAAGCCAGCGGTTCATTAGCAAGGGAAGTGCGCGCAATCTCAGCCATGTCACTATTCTTTCATCCCTTGTGCCCACATCACACTTTTTACGCTGTCGCCAATCCACAATCTGCGTCCAAACTGCTCCGAAGGAAGCGCGGTACCAGCATCCTGAAGGTCCACCGGGCGTAGACCGGTTCATCAATGGCACAGCTCAAAGGGGCAATCATGATGTTTCAAGCAACACTGGATTCGGTGGCCTTTCAACTGTCAGATACCAAGAAGACCACACGCTTCGCCATTGGCCAGCTATCGCAGATCAGTGCGTTGACTTGGCGATCTCAGGCTGGGCAGGCATTCAGTGCACAGGTAGGGGAGCTGTCGGGGCGGCTCGAAACCCTCGTGTCGGCGCTGCTGGAGGCGGAGTCTTATCTTTCGCTGGCCCGCAACGAGATTTATGCGCTGGAAGCGCAGATTAATGCCGAGCGGATGGCCAGTTAGTCATGGGATATGACGTCAATTACAACTCGGTGGATTACGCGGAATCACAGGCGATCTGCCAGAGCGTTTATGCGCAGCTTCAGGACATTGAGGGGGCGCTGCTGCGGGCGGCGGTCGACGCGGACCGATGCCACAGCGAGGTAAGCATGCAATGCGCTGACGCGGGGGTCTTTGCTCGGAGCTACTACGTCTCGTTGCTGGCCGCCTCGCTGCGCACCAGCTACCGGCAGGCAAGCGAAGCAGTGCTTGACGCCCGGAGGCTTACCGAGCGTGTCAGCGCTGCAATTGACAACTATGAATATTCTGAGGCGCTGATCGAGAAAATGGTGCTGGCCGCCTCCTGGGAACGGTTCGGCAAGGAGTTCTTCACGCAAAGTATCAATAATGCGAACAGGCCGCCGACCGAAGCCATGCAGACGCTGCTGCGCATGTTTATGGTTCTCAATCCATGGAACATCGTTGTTACCGACAACGACTCCCAGAAATTGGTGACCGAAACTACCCGTGAACTCACCGGTGTCATGGAATCAATGGGACCGGAAGAAACGATCGAGCTGACAAGGAAGCAGGCGCCCGAAACCATTGAAATCGATGGAACGTTGGATAGCTACACGCAGCTGCATCGGCTGCTCAACGACGGGGGAGAAGGCGAGCAGAGCAAGTTCATTATCGCGCAGGTGGATCCGGAGAAATATGTGGTCATCATTCCCGGAACTCAAGATGGGATGGGCGGCCCCAACCCCTTCGACACCATGGGCATCGTTGACGCCTTTGGGCGAGATTCGCAGGACTATGTCGGGCCGATTACTGAAGCGCTGGAGTACTCGGGAGCAGGGCCAGGTGATGAGGTGATCGTCTCCGGCTATTCACAAGGCGGCATCCATGCTGCCAACCTGCTCAAAAACAGGTTGATGCGCAAGAAGTTCAAGATGACCAAGGCGGTCACGTTCGGCTCCCCGATTGGCGGGATCGACCTGCCACAGGAAGTTAGAACGCTGTCCATCGAAGACGCGAAAGACATGGTGCCGGGAACCGACGGACGAAGCAACAAGGCCAATGAACGGCAGCTGACGGTGACTTTTCAGGGTCCCCGAGAACAGATCAAGGACAGGCTTCCGCAAGACGGGCTTTTCGGCGCCCCGCATTCACTGACCAATTATGAAGACCACGTGCGTGAGTTGGTTCAAGAACCAACTCCTGAGGTGAGGGAGCACCTATCGCAGTTCTCACTGCCCACAGGACCTCTACTCTTTAGGCGCTTCACGATTGAGCGCCGGAAGACGGATAAAAACAAGACGAAGCCCAAAGAACAACGGCGGGACAATCTGAATCAGATTGCCCCGCCGCATTAGGAAATTAGTTTTCGACTACTTGTCTCGTGCAACGAACAGGCCGAGGACCGCTGAAACGATGGAAATGATGATCGTTCCCACGATGGCGTCCCAGAAGAAGTGGTCGATACTCAGCGTGGTCGGGGTGAACTTGGTGATCCAGCTGGTCAATGCCAGCATCAGCGCATTGATCACGATGGTGAACAAGCCAAGGGTCAGGCAGGTGATCGGCAGCGACAGTACCTTGACAATGGGGCGGACCAAGGCGTTGACGAGGCCGAAAATCAGTCCGACGACAAGGTAGGAAATGATAAGTCCGACGGTGCCATCGCCTGCAGACGTAATGTGGAGCCCAGGCACAACCCACACCGCGGCGGCCAGGGCCAAGGCATTGATGATGACTCTAAGTAGGAAATACATAGACAAACTTTCTCACATAAATCTGAGCTGGTGTTGTAAGCACGCTGCGTATTTTCGGGACTACGCTTTGATGTATGACTGAGAACCCTGTGACCCAAGATCAGGTGCAGCCACGTCCAATCGTTGCACGCCTGCCAAAGTACGCCGCTGGAAAGCCTCCGGTACAGATCGACGGATTGACTTCCTATAAGTTGTCTTCGAATGAGAATCCGTTCGGACCGCTGCCGCAGGTGCATCAGGCAGTCATCGATCAGTATGCGCTGAACCGTTACCCGGACCCTCTATCAACCAAGCTGCGCGGTGCGCTGTCCGAGTTCCTGGATGTTCCTGCGGCAGATATTGTCACCGGAGCCGGTTCCCTCGGTGCTCTGGTTCAGATTTTGAATACCTATGCGGGTCAGAACGAAGACGGCGTTCAGGACGAGGTGATCTTCGCTTGGCGTTCCTTCGAGGCCTACCCGATTTTGGTGCAGACTGCCGGGGCCCTGCCGGTGCAGATTCCACTGCTGGAAGATGGGCGCCACGATCTGGATGCGATGATCGAAGCGATCAACGAGAACACCTCGGTGATCCTGCTGTGCACCCCGAACAACCCGACGGGCCCTATCTTGACTCAGGACGAGGTGGATGATTTCATTGCCCGCGTCCCGCGCAATGTGTTGATCGTGCTTGATGAAGCGTATATCGAGTTCGTCCGGGATGAGCGTTCGGTCGACGGGCTGAAAACCTACAGGGCGAACTCGAACGTCATCTTGCTGCGCACCTTCTCCAAGGCCCACGGTCTTGCCAACCTGCGTGTTGGCTACTCGGTGGCGCATCCTGAAATTACCGACAACCTCCGTGTCATGGCAACGCCCTTTGCTGTTTCTTCCGTTGCCGAAGACGCTGCTGTTGCTTCCTTGGCACATATGGATGAGGTGCTCGCCCGGGTTGATTCACTGGTTGCCGAACGAGAACGCGTGGTTGCAGCCCTTGTCGAACAGGGGTGGAAGATCCCAACAACGCAGGCGAATTTCGTCTGGCTGCCGTTGGGCGAGAAGACTGCGCAATTCGTTGAGCGAGCCGAAGAGTGCGCCCTTTCGGTGCGTGGATTCACCAATGAAGGCGTGCGCGTTTCCATCGGCGAGGTTGAAGCAAATGATCGCTTCATTCAACTGTGCAGCGAATCACTTGATTTGGCGCAGGGCTAAACGGGGCGATTTTCTCGCGTTTTAACAGGCAAACACTATAGGCTTGGAAACTGGACAAGCCACTATATGTCCCATGCGGAATGTATTCCGGGTGGGGCATATTTATGACCAAAGGAAGATTTATGACGCGTGCTGCGACCGAGGAGGACCTGGTTCAGATCCTGACGCCGGATGGACAGCG
Organism: Glutamicibacter sp.; assembly: GCF_032154645.1. GTDB lineage: Bacteria > Actinomycetota > Actinomycetes > Actinomycetales > Micrococcaceae > Glutamicibacter. Next base: position 400,707 of record NZ_JALDXV010000001.1, read on the forward strand.
GCTGGCCCATGAAGTCTACGACGCCTATCTGGGTGACGTCGATGCGGACATGCTGCGCAGCTTCTACCGCGACATGGCGCTGACCCGCCGCTTCGACCAGGAAGCCACCGCCCTGCAGCGTCAGGGCCAGTTGTGCCTCTGGGTTCCGGTGCGCGGCCAGGAAGCAGCACAGATCGGTTCGGGGCGTGCAACCCGCCCGAACGACTACATCTTCCCTACCTACCGCGAACACGGCGTTGCGCTGACCCGCAATGTCTCCTTCTCGGAAATGCTGCGCCTGTTCCGCGGCATCTCCGGCGGCGGCTGGGATCCCCGTGAAAACAACTTCCACATGTACACGATGGTGCTCGCGGCCCAGCTGCCGCACGCGGCCGGCTACGGCATGGCGTTGAACCTTGAACAGCATGGCTGGGACGAGGCGAAGCGCGCCGCCGAGGGTGATGCTGTGGTTGCCTACTTCGGCGACGGTTCATCCACCGAAGGTGAAGCCCACGAATCAATGGTCTTCGCCAACTCCTTCGATGCGCCGGTGGTGTACTTCTGCCAGAACAACCAGTGGGCCATCTCGGTGCCCTTCGAGGTGCAGTCGAAGGTGCCACTGGTGCAGCGTGCTGCGGGCTACGGTATGCCCGGCATCCGCGTGGACGGCAACGACGTCCTTGCGGTGCTGGCAGTAACCCGTTGGGCCCTGGAACATGCACGCAGCGGCAAGGGCCCGGTCTTCATCGAGGCGGTCACCTACCGACTCGGCGCCCACACCACGGCGGACGACCCGACCAAGTACCGCCTGAGCGATGAAGAAAAGGCTTGGGCGCCCAAAGATCCGCTGATCCGCCTGGAAACCTACCTGCGCGATCAGCAGCTGGTAGACGACGCATTCTTTGAACAGCTGGGGCTCGACGCCGACGCCATGGCCGCCAAGGTCCGCGAGGATGCCATGGCCTTCCCGGTTCCGCCGCTGGCCAAGTCCTTCGAGCAGGTCTACGCCCAGGCGCATCCGCTGATTCAGGAAGAACTGGACTGGCACCTTCAGTACGAAGCAGGATTCGCCGATGCGGCGCAGGGGGAGTAAGTAAATGACCACCACAATGACACTGGCGAAGGCCATCACCTCCGGCCTGGACAAGGTCCTTGAAGGCAACGACAAGGCGCTGCTGATGGGTGAAGACATCGGCAAGCTGGGCGGCGTCTACCGCATCACCGAAGGACTGCAGGCAAAATACGGCGCGCACCGCGTGATCGACTCCCCGCTGGGCGAGGCGGGCATCGTCGGCACCGCGGTGGGCATGGCCCTGCGCGGCCACAGCCCGCTGGTTGAAATCCAGTTCGACGGCTTCGTCTTCCCGGCCTTCAGCCAGATCACCACCCAGCTGGCCAAGATGCACGCACGCTCCGAGGGCCGGCTGACGACCCCGGTCGTCATCCGCATTCCCTACGGCGGCGGCATCGGATCCATCGAGCACCACTCGGAATCCCCGGAAGCATTGTTCGTGCACACCGCAGGCCTGCGCGTGATCACCCCGTCCAACGCGAACGACGCCTACTGGATGATCCAGCAGGCCGCGTCCTGCCCGGACCCGGTGATCTACTTTGAACCCAAGCGCCGCTATTGGCTCAGGGGCGAGGTGGACACCGAAACCCCTGCACTGGACGCCTTCAAGGCGCAGGTGGTGCGCAGCGGCGACGACGCCACCATCGTCGCGTACGGCCCGCTGGTGCCCGTCGCCCTGGCAGCGGCCGAGGCGGCGCTGGAGGACGGGCGCTCCATCGAGGTCATCGACCTGCGCTCGCTCTCGCCCATCGACTTCGACACCATCGTCGAATCCGTACAGAAGACCGGCCGGTTGATCGTGACCCACGAGGCTCCGACCTTCGGCGGTCTGGGCGGAGAGATCGCGGCCCGCGTCACCGAGCGCGCCTTCTTGTCTCTGGAAGCGCCGGTGCTGCGCGTGGGCGGCTTCCATATGCCGTACCCGATCTCCAAGGTCGAATCCCAGTACCTGCCGGATATCGACAAGCTGCTTGAAGCCCTCGACCGTTCCTTCGCCTACTAGGAGCCGAAAATGACAGTCTTTAACCTGCCCGATGTGGGCGAAGGCCTCACCGAAGCCGACATCGCCTCGTGGAAGGTCGCCGTGGGCGACACCGTCGAGGTCAACCAGATCTTCGTGGAGATCGAGACCGCCAAGTCGCTGGTGGAACTGCCCAGCCCCTTTGCCGGCGTGGTCACCGCGCTGCATGCGGCCGAGGGTCAGACGGTGCTGGTGGACACCCCGCTGATCACCATCGATCAGGAGGGCAATAAGCCTGCCCCGACCGGTACCCCAGAACCCGCCGAGGCGCTGGCCACCGCCGCCCCGCAGGCCTCCGAAGAGCCCGGCCCGCTGGTTGGCTCCGGTCCGACCGCCGACTCCTCGGTGCGCCGTGCGCGCACCAACCGCCCGGCTCCCTCCAGCGATCCGTCCCAGGCTAGGGCTTCGCGCACCTCCGCGCTGTCCGAGGAAATCTCTCGCCGCGCGGCCTCCCTGTCCAGCGCGCTGACCCGCGAGGTGGACAAGGCCAAGCCAGCCGTGGCGAACTTCGTTGACCGCGTGCTGGCCAAGCCTCCGGTGCGCCGTCTGGCCAAGGAGCTCGGCATCGACATCAACGATGTGGTGGGCACCGGCACCCAGGGCGAGGTCACCCGCGAGGACGTGAACAGCTACCAGGCCCAGCGCGAGGCAGAGCACGCCGCCGCCCCGACCTACTGGGCCCACGGCGAACTGGCCGACGCCCGCATCGAACGCACCCAGGTGCGCGGGGTCCGCAAGGCCACCGCCAAGGCCATGGTGGATTCGGCATTCAGCGCCCCGCATGTCTCGATCTTCGTGGACGTGGACGCCAGCCGCACCATGGAATACGTGCAGCGCCTGAAGAAGTCCCGCGACTTCGAGGGCATCAAGGTCTCCCCGCTGCTGGTGCTGGCCCGCGCCGTCATCTGGGCCGCCGCCCGCAACCCGTCGGTGAACGCCAGCTGGGTGGACACCGAGAACGGTGCGGAGATCCACCAGAAGCGCTTCATGAACCTTGGCATCGCCGCCGCCACCCCGCGCGGGCTGCTGGTGCCGAACATCAAGGACGCCCAGGACCTGAACATGCGCGAGCTGGCCACCGCCCTGAACGAGCTGGCCACCACCGCCCGCGCCGGCAAGACCAAGCCGGAGGACATGCGCGGGGGCACCCTGTCGATCACCAACATCGGCGCCCTGGGCATCGACACCGGCACCCCGATCATCAACCCGGGCGAGGTGGCCATCGTCGCCTTCGGCACCATCCGTCAGAAGCCATGGGTCGTGGACGGCGAGGTCGTCCCGCGCTGGATCACCACCCTGGGCGGTTCCTTCGACCACCGCGTGGTGGACGGGGACCTCTCGGCCCGCTTCATGGCCGATGTCGCCTCCATCCTGCAGGAACCAGCCATGCTGCTTGACTAGCATCGAGGGCTGAAGACATCCCTGGACCCATGGGTCCAGGGGTGTCCACGCTTAAAAAGCAGCTGTTGATACAATCGTTAGACTATGAATCGCTCGCTCGCCGGTACCCCTCGACGCCTTGTCGCCGCACTGCTCCTCTTCGCCCTGTGCACCAGCGGGCTCTTCGCCGCACCGGCCCTGGCCGAAGAAGGGAACCACGAGCCGATCTACCCCAGCAAGTCCGCCGGCGCACCGGTGGACGAGGAGGAGGATTCATCGCTGCGCCTGCCGGACCTGGTGGCCGAGGACGGCGACTTCCACCTTGCGGTCATCGAGTCGGCGCAGCCGAAGATCGACAACCAGAAGGTGCTCGACGGGGTCCGCGAGATCATGGGGAACACGAACGCCAAGATCGTGGTGGGCGTCGACGGACCGGACAACACCTGGGACGGCGGGGCGGCGCAGTTCACCCGCGGAATGACATTGTTCGGCCCCACCTCCTACCTGCTGCTGCACGAGGACTGGCCGGACGGCGTCGACTCCAAGGGCTACATCCAGGACGGGTGGATCGTCATCGGGCTGATCCTTCCCGACGAGGCCGGCAAGGGCGCAGAGATCGCCATCGAGAGGGCCAAAGATGTCAAGGGCGACCGCGCCGCGGCACTGGAGAACAGCATTTCGGCCATGCGCCCGGCCATGGACGATCAAGACTACACGCAGGCCGTTATCGAGGCGGTGCGCAGCACCACGGATGAACTGACGGCAAGCAAGTACAGCTTCTCAAGGTTCATCCCGAGCACCTCCGAGGGGAAAAAGGTCCTTGCCTTCTCGGTGCTCGGCGTGCTGATCGGGCTGGGCGGCATCATCCAATTCATCCGCTACCGTCGCATTGCGCGCCGCAAGGCCGTCGCGGGCAGAACCGCGCGGGCCGCAGAACTGCGCGATCATCTTCGCAGCCGCTCCCAGAAGCTGCTTAGTTGTCGGCTCCCCGAGGCCGACCTTCCTGCTGGAGGGTTGGCACAACAGCATGCACGCCAGATCGCCCAGATAGTCCCGGCGCTGCACCACGCGGCGCAGCAGGCAGCCGACGGCGTGGTGGACTCGCAGGTGCCAAGCCCCGAAGCGCTGGCCCGGCTGGAGCAGATCAGCTCCTGCCAAGACGCCGTCATTTCCTCCTTCGGCGCCTTCAACGAGCTGCTGGGACGCGAGGTGCCCAACCAGCGCAGCTGGAAGAACGTCATCCTGGCCCACCGGCAGATCCTCGAGGCTTCCACGGAATTGCTTGATGCAGACAAGGCCGCCTCGCTTGACGCGGCGGCCGAACTTCGTGCGCATCTTGTCACCGACACCGATGTGCTGATCGATGCCAGACAGTGGCTTGATACGCCGAACACTCGCACCGTCACACCGGTGCAGATGCTTGAAACCCTGTGGACGCTGCGCACCGAACTAGATGCTTCGCTGCGCCGGGCGGCCGCTGCGGCCAAGAAGCAGGGCGTTTCCATTCCCGGCACGGTGTCCTCCTACCTTGCCGGTGAGTCCAAGGAGAGCGAACTGCGGGCCGACGATCTGGCGAAGTTTGCGCGGGCGGCTGAGCAGCTGCAGGCATGGGACGGCGAACGAGCGCAGGACCGGGTTTGAGCAGATATAAATACACCGATTCCCAGGGAAGAAAACTGCACCGCCCGCATTCCTGGGCGGTCGTTCCCGCGGTGCTCTCGGCGCTGATCACCACACTCATTGCGGTGCTTGGAATCAACGCCTTCATTCAAGCGGAGCACGAAGAGCAGCAACTCTATGAGGTGAAGATCGTCGTCGAGGGCGACCAGGACTGGAACATCAGCCAGGCCACCGTCGACGCCGCCATGGACACGCCGATCCTCGCGCACCGACCACTGACGCTGACCGTCACCGACCGTTTCCTCACCGGCAGCGAGGTGCTCTACGGCGAGCTGCCCGGGTATGACATGCTGCTCAGCACGCAGCTGGATGACAAAGACACGGATGACTACAGCATCGAACAGCGTTTCAATGGCACGGCTGTCCGAGAAGACCTGGTCGACGGGCGGGACCACAAGGCCTACGAAGAACCCAGCGACATCCGCTTCGAGATCGACAATGCCTTCCGCGACAACCTGGGGCTCGGGCATGGACCCAAGGCGGTCATTGCCGCGGCCCAGCGGGCTGCCGTGGTGTTGTATGACCCGCCAAATACCAATCCAGTCTTCTGGATCTCGCTCATTTCCCTGAGCGCCTCGGCGACGGCCGTGTTTCTGCTGTTGTCGGTGCGCTATTCCCTGCGCTGGGAGGCCGAACACCGGCGGCTGGCGGCGGCGCAGCGCAAACTTGCCCGCGTGGTCCTGGACCTTGAGGCGTTGGAAGCCACCTATTACGCCGCCGCGCCGAAGGACCGTCCGAAGGGTTTCAGGAGCGCCTGGACGCAGCTGAGGACCCTGTCCCTGGGCTTGGCAAGAACCGAAGACGACCTGGTGGAACAGGTCTTTTCACGGAAGCTCGCCTTCGACAAGAAAACCCTGGAACAGCTTGGTGATTTTGAAGCGACCGCGCGTCGCCTGACAAACCTGTCGGATGCACTGATGGGCGCCGGCTCGGTCCACGCGAGGCTGGCCGGCACCGGCTCAACCCTGGACAAGCTTAGCGGGCCCATCAACGATGCCATGACCAGGTTGCTGATCCGCTTGGAGAAGGCGCCGGGCCGCATGGTGGCCGCCAAGGACATTGAAGACCTGCGCTCGGCACTGGGCCGGCTGCTGGATGCCGCCTCGGGGGATCCGCAGAGCAAATCAGCGATTGCCGCGTGGAGCGCTGCCGAAGCGCAGATCATTGCGCTGGCGACCAAGCTGAAGGGGAAAATTTCCCGCTATCCGCACGGCCGAGTGAACCCGCCGGACCCGAGCTCCCCGGAGCATCGCGAGCTCAAGACCTCCCTGGGCCTTGATCCCTCCACCGGCAAAGACGGCTACGCCAGCGTGGCCTACCTCGACGCGCTGGTGCGCGCCATCACCGGAGACACCCTCGACTCCGACAAACAAGCCTCCACCGCCTCGGTGCAGCGCGCGAGCGGAGCGAAGAAGCAGAAATCGCTCTCGGAGTCCTTATACCGGCCGCGTACCGGCTGGCTGATTGCCATGCTCGTGGGGCTGCTGCTGATCGGCATGATTCCCGCGGGCATCGTGGCGGCGTCGTTGACCGGCGAACCACCTGCAGTACGGGAGGGGACCGGCCGCGGAGCGCAACTGGAAATCGACGACCCCAGCGGCGAACTCTCGGACTCCGAAATCATCAGGTACGTCGATACCGACTTCCCCGTGCCGACGAACATGATCATCGCCGTGCGCGACGCCGAATCGTACCTAGACCTGCATCTTGATGAGCATGGCTCGGAAATTCGCATCGCCGAACCGAGAAGCCTGCTCAGCGCCCAGCAGCGCATCAAGCAGGAATTCCCGGAACTCTTAGACCCGGCGACCAAGGAACTGAAGGACGGGAAGGCCATCATCCCGGTGTTCTACACCGATGAAGGAACGGCGATTGTCCCCGGACTGATCAGCCCTGAGGTCAGCGCTGGCAAATACACGCTCGGAGGCTCAACCAACTGGGAATACGGGAGCATCTACGAAAGCGACTACCCGGATATCACCATTGCCCAGGCGATCGACGACTACGCCGCGGGCATTGAAAGAAACGGCTTCGAAGAAGACACATCCATCAGCTTCGGCGGTTTGTTCTGGCTATTGACCTGGTTGTTCTTCTTCACCGTCATCAATATCGTGCTGTTGATCAGGTTCCTGTTCACCGCCACCGGAAGCCTTGGCAGGTTCGGGCGCGGCACCGCCGAACTTCGAGCGGTCAAGAAGAAGCTCGAACGCCTGCTCATTGGCCTGGACGATTCGCAGATCAACGCGGTCGCGGTGCTCGGCGCCGCGGAGAACGGCCGCGCCGACGACGCCGGTCAGCGCCTGTTTGAACGTGCGCTGGCCATGGCCCTGAGTGAGCAGCGCGAGCTGGACTCGGCGCCGTTGAGCGAAAGAATGCGCCGGGAGTTCAGTGCCCGCGTAGCCCACCTGGACCACCTGACCGATGTGCTTTCCGAACGCGACGCGGATGTCGCCCGCCGAGCGAAGGCCCTGATCACCGCCACCCGCGGCGCCGGCGGCGATGCGCCGAAGCCGATCACCCTGCCCGGAATCTAGCCTCGCGCCCGGCGAGGAATTCTAGAAATCCAAGGACAGGTGCATGTGGATGCTGTGCTCGTTGGCAACATAGGAGCCATAGGGTGGGCACGGCCGGAACCCGGCCGAATGGTACATGGCCCGGGCCGGTGCAAACAGTTCATGCGTCCCGGTCTCCAGATACAGGTCCTTCAGCCCGGAGCTCTTCGCATGGGCGATCAGATGGTTGAGCATCTGCCGTCCAAGGCCTTGGCCGCGAACGCGGGCTGAGGTGCGCATGCTTTTGAGTTCGCCCCGGCGTTCGTCAAAGAACGCCACCGCGCCCAGGGCCACCGGAGCGCCGTCGAACAGCGCGGTGAACAGGTGCACCGAGGGCGACTGCAGGCCGGAGAGGTCCAGCGCATGGCGCGCCTCTTGCGGGGCCGTCGGTTCCATTTCGTCCAGGTGGTCTTGGACCAGGGCAACGACCCTGTCATCGGATAAATCTGCGGGGACGATCACTGAGCTCACGGGTTAAATCTAGCCTGATGGCCTGGGCGCAAAAAATTTCTCGGGCAAAACCGTCACACTTGCCCTTGCTGGCGCGACGTACTCTTGTAACGAGATGACAAGGAGCAAATCATGCGCATGAATCTAGGCCAGAGCCACGCCAAAGGCTACACGGCCGTGCTGGGAATGGAAAAGTACGCGTCGTTGAATGTCCCGAAGGAGCTCTACGAACTGATCAAGCTGCGCGCTTCGATCCTCAACGGCTGCTCATTCTGCACCGACATGCACTCCCACGACGCGATGGAAGCAGGAATCAACACCGCCAAGCTCTTCGCCGTGGCCGCCTACAACGATTCCCCGATGTTCAGCGACGCCGAACGCGCCGCACTGCGCCTGACCGACGAGGTCACCCGCCTGGATCCCGCCACGGGGGTCACCGACGAGGTGTGGGAGGCGGCGGCCGAAGAGTTCAGCGAGGAAGAAATCGGCAACCTGATCTTCGCCATTGCGACGATCAACGTGTGGAACCGCATCGCCATCACCACCCGAATCGAACCGCCGGTACGATAGTGGCCGACGTGCTGCTCGCCTGGAAGGCCGAACAACCCCGGCTGACCATGCTCGCCTACAACATGCTCGGCACCTGGGCGGAAGCCCAGGACGTGGTCAGCACGGTGGGCGAGCAGCTGCTCGGTGCCCGGGACGTGCGCAACCCCTCCGCCTACCTGACAACGCTCACCACGCGCCGGGCCATCGATGTGCTGCGTTCGGCCAGGGTGGCGCGCACCGAGTACATCGGCCCGTGGCTGCCTGAACCAGTAGATGAGCGCACCCTCCCCGAGGACGCGGCGGTGCATTCTTCGATGCTGCGCGTGGGGCTGCTGCACATCCTTGAACAGCTGCCGGCGGCGGCCCGGGCCGCCTATGTGCTGCACCACGCACTGGATTACAGTGCGCCGCAGATCGCCCAGGTGCTTGAAACGACGCCTGCCGCGGTGCGCCAGATGCTGCACCGGGCCCGGCTGAAGCTCGACGCCGAGCGTGCCACCGAACACGACCCGGCCAGGGTGGCGGGAATGCTGGATCGGATCCTTGAAGCGATCAACCATGCCGACGCCGCGGAAGTGGCACGGCTGCTGCACGAGGACGCGGTGCTCTACAACGACGGCGGCGGGATCATCTCGGCCGCCCGCAATCCGATCTTCGGCGCGGCCAAGGTCACCCGGTTCCTGCTTGGCGTAGCCCAGCGCAACCCCGGCCGCGGACTGCGGCGCACCGTGGTGAACGGGGAGCCGGCGGTGGTGTTCGCCCTGCCCGAGCGCACCGACGTGCTCGGCATTGAAATGGACGGCGGGAGAATCCGCAGCATCTGGCAGGTCTGCAATCCGCAGAAGCTCGGGTCGATCACTGCCGTGCCGGGCTGAACGGTGCGGTCCGCACCGCCCAGCCCGGCACCCGGGCAGCGCGGCTAGCCCAGCAGCTCGGGCAGTGCGCCCGGATCTTCGCCGAGTACCTGTTCGGTGAGGAAATGCTCTACGACCTGGTACCAGATCTTCGCGTGCTGCGGGGAAAGGATCCAGTGGTTTTCATCCGGGAAATACAGGAAGCGGTGCTTGGTGGAACCGTCCGCCTGCTGCGGCAGGCCCGACTCGGCGAGCAGTTCGTACCACAGGCGCAGGCCCTCGCCGATGGGGACGCGGTAGTCCTTGTCGCCGTGGATCACCAGCATCGGGGTGACGATGTTTCCCACCGAATGGTGCGGCGAGTTGGCATCGATCATCTCGGGGCTCATCTCGCGCGTCCAGTAGAAGGAGGCATCGGTGGTCTTGCCGAAGCCCTCCAGCGCCCAGAGGCTTGCATGGGTGACGATCGCCTTGAAGCGGTCGGTGTGTCCGGCCACCCAGTTGGCCATGTATCCGCCGAAGGAACCACCCATGGCCGCGGTGCGGGTTTCATCGATGTCTTCGCGGGCCTCGGCCGCATCGGTGATGGCCATCAGGTCGGTAAACGGCTCGAAGCCCCAGCGTCCCCAGCCGCGCTGGATGAACTCCTGGCCGTAGCCGGTGGACA
>NZ_JALDXV010000016.1:0-74059 GCF_032154645.1 Glutamicibacter sp.
CGCTGATCTCCCAGCGCAGCGAAACCGTGCAGCGCATGTACTTCCAGTGCGACCCAAATGAGAACGTGGATGACTGGAGCGAGGACCGCATCTGGAGCGAACTGCAAAAGCGCGTTGACGGTCCCGACGGCTTCGAGCTGAAGACCGGGCCGATCTTCGACAAGACGGTCCTCGGCTTCCGCTCATTCGTGCGACAGCCGCTCTCCCACGGGCGGATGTTCTTGATCGGCGATGCCGGCCACACCGTCCCACCCACCGGCGCCAAGGGCCTGAATCTCGCCTTCGCCGACGTCAAGGTCCTTTTCGAGGCGCTTGATTCCTACTTCTCCACCGGTAGCGACAAGCTGCTGGGCGGCTATTCGGACCTGGCGCTCAAGCGGGTCTGGAAGGCGCAGAACTTCTCCTATTGGATGACCTCCATGCTGCACACCCCGGTGAACGCCGATCCGTTCATGGCTCAGCGTGCCCTCGGAGAGCTGGATACCGTCACCTCGTCGAGGTACGGCCAGCAATACCTGGCCGAGTCCTACACCGGCTGGCCCCACGCCTAACAACTGTGAAAGGAGCACCACTCATGAGCAACGACGCATTCAACAATTCCCATGTGTTGGATCCTGCGGCATCCCAAGCCACCCAGGACCAGATCACCAGCGAGATCGCCGACATCCACGAGGCCTACCGCCAGGAGGTGCTGGCGGGCAAGAAGGCAGAAACCCAGCCTCGGGTGGACTTCGCACCCTACCGCTCATCGCTGCTGCGCCACCCGACCAAGGACCTGCACCATACCGATCCGGAGACCATCGAGCTACACTCCCCGGCCTTTGGCCAGCGCGACGTGCATGCGCTGGAGTCGGATTTGACCGTCCAGCACAACGGCGATCCCATCGGCGAGCGCATCGTGGTCGCCGGCCGCGTGCTGGACGGCGACGGACGCCCGGTGGCCAACCAGCTGATCGAAATCTGGCAGGCCAACGCCGCCGGACGCTACGTGCACAAGCGCGACCAGCACCCAGCACCGATCGACCCGAACTTCACCGGCGTGGGACGCGCCATCACCGGTCCCAACGGCGAATACTCCTTCACCACCATCAAGCCCGCGCCCTACCCGTGGAAGAACCACCACAACGCCTGGCGTCCGGCGCACATCCACTTCTCGCTGTTCGGCACCGACTTCACCCAGCGCATGATCACCCAGATGTACTTCCCGGGCGATCCGCTGTTTGCACTGGACCCGATCTATCAGTCGATCACCGATCAGAAGGCCCGCGACGCCCTGGTCGCCACCTACAACCACAACCTGACAAGCCACGAATGGGCCACCGGTTACAACTGGGACATTGTGCTCACCGGGTCCAACCGCACCTGGATGGAAAACGAAGAGGAGGAGCACTAAATGGCTCAGGCACCCAAGCTCAAGCTCACCCCCACCCCCGGACAGACCATCGGCCCGTTCTACGGCTACGCACTGCCCTTCGAAAAGGGCGGAGAACTGGTCAATCAGGCCCACCCGAAGGCGGTGCGCCTGCACGGGGTGGTCTACGACGGCAACGGGGATGTCATCCCGGATTCGCTGCTAGAAATCTGGCAGGCCGACGAGCACGGCAATGTGGTCTCGCGCGATGGTTCACTGGTGCGCGACGGCTACACCTTCACCGGCTTCGGCCGCGTACCGGTAGACAACATGGGGCACTACACCTTCACCACGGTGAACCCGGGGCCCACCGAAGAAGGCAAGGCGCCGTTCATCATGCTGACGGTCTTTGCCCGCGGCCTGCTCAACCGTTTGTTCACCCGCATCTACCTGCCGGAGGACACCGCGGCGCTGGCCAAGGACCCGCTGCTGGCCTCCCTGCCTGAAGAACGCAGGCAATCCCTGATCGCCACCCGCGAAGCCGACGGCTCGCTGCGCTTCGATGTGCACCTGCAGGGCGAGAAGGAAACCGTGTTCCTCTCCTACCCGCGCGAAAGCTAGGGTAAAGGCATGAGCGGTGTTGACTACGGTGTTTTGACCCCCGTCTGGGCAGGCGGCGCGGCCCCCGAGCGTAGCGGCGATGAGGCTTTCGTTGCCGCAATGCTTCGGGTCGAGCTGGCCTGGGTGCAGGTCCAGTCCCAGGCGGGGCTGTGCTCGCAGGCAGATCTGGATGCCGTCCAGGCCGTGGCCGACGTAGCACGCTACGACCTTGCGCAGCTCGCGGCCAAAACCCCGGACGGGGCCAACGCGCTGATCCCGCTGCTGGGAATGATGCGCGCCCTGCTGGCGGCCGACGGCGCCCCAGCCGGTGCCGGCACCGCCCTGCACCGCGGGGCCACCAGCCAGGACATCATCGACACCGCGCTCATGCTGCTGCTGCACGACGGCGTTCAGGCAGTGCTGCAATCCCTGCACCGCACGGCCTCGGGCCTGGCGGACCTCGCGGCGGCGCACCGCGACACCGTGTGCATCGCCCGCTCGCTGACCCAGCACGCGCTGCCCACCACCTTTGGGTACAAGGCCGCGTGCTGGCTGTCTGCCGTCCTAGGCGCCGCAAAGAATCTGGAACAGCTGCGCGGACACCTGCCGCTGCAGTTCGGCGGAGCCGTGGGAACACTGGCTTCCCTTGAACAGCATCTGGCGGGGCGCACAGAAATTACCGCAACTACCGGGCAGCTGAGCCAAAGGCTGGCGGACCGGTTGGACCTTGCCAGTCCTGCCACCCCATGGCACAGCAACCGGCTGCCCATAATGCAGGCAGGCTCCGCCCTGGGCGCAGCCATCGCGGCCCTGGGAACCTTCGGGGCCGACGTGCTCACCGCATCCCGGCCCGAAATCGGGGAAATCACCGAGCCGCGCGAGGCAGGCAAGGGCGGAAGTTCCGCCATGCCGCAAAAACAGAACCCGGTGCACTCGCTGCTGCTGCGCAGCGCCGCCCTGAACGCCCCTGGCCACGTGGCCACCCTGTACACCGCCGCCGGCACCGCTGTGGATGAACGCCCCGACGGCGCCTGGCATGCAGAATGGCCTGCGCTGCGCGAACTGCTGCGCCTGGCCATCGGCTCCAGCGAGCACGCGGCCATCCTTGCCACGGGGATGAGCATCAACACCGACGCACTGACGCGTAACCTTAAACTCGGCGGTGACGCGGTGCTCTCCGAACGCCTGGCCACCGTTTTGGGCCCGGTCGTCGCAGGGGGCAAGCCAGCCATCCAGCGGCTGGTGCTCCAGTCCCTGACCGAAGGCGGCAGCCTGCGCGAGCTGCTGCGTGCCTCCACCGATCAACAGCTGCTCAGCGACGAGCTGCTGGACGAACTGCTCGATCCGGCAGGCTACCTCGGCGCCGCCGGCCGCTTCACCGACAACGTACTTGCCGAATATTCGGCGTGGAAGGAAACATGGCAGTCCCAACGCTAACCCCCTCCCTGCTGCACACCGATACAGCGCTTCCCACGCTAATCCTCGGCCCGTCCCTGGGCACCGCATCACTGAGCCTCTGGGGTCCGGCAGCGCCCTACCTCAAGGATCACTTCCAGCTCATCGCCTGGGACCTACCGGGACACGGTGAAAGCAAACCGTCGACCGAAGCATTCAGCATGAGCGAACTGGCCGGCGGCGTGATCGCCATGATTCAAGCACTGAAAACCGACGGCATTATCGACCCGGCCCAGAAGCTCTACTACGCCGGAGTCTCGGTCGGAGGGGCTACCGCCTTCCAGCTGGCCCACGAACACCCCGGAATCTTCGCGGCGCTGGCCCCCATCTGCACCGCCGCCAAGATCGGCACCCCCGAAGGCTGGAGGGAACGCGCGGAACTAGTAGCCGCAGCGGGAACCCCCACCATGGTGGTCGGTTCGGCCCAGCGCTGGTTCGCCCCGGGATTCATTGAAAAGGAGGCTGTAGTCTCCACCAATCTGCTGCACAACCTGCAGGACGCAGACCGCTTCTCCTATGCGCACGTTTGCGGTGCGCTCGCCGGCTTTGACCTGCGCGATGAGCTGGTGGGCATGAACGACTCGATCCTCGCAATCAATGGCGCACATGACCAGGTGTGTCCTCCCTCCGACGCGCAGTTCGTTGCCGAACATGCGCCCAACGCACAGGCCGCCATCATCGACTCGGTGGCGCATCTTGCCCCGGCCGAGGACCCTGCGGCCACTGCGTCGCTCTTGGTTGACTTCTTCACCGCCCACTAGCAAAGGACTTTTCGACGATGACCGACTCACAACGCCTGCCCGGCGATCCCTACGATGCAGGCATGGTGGTTCGACGTGAAGTCCTCGGAGGCGAGCACGTCGACCGCGCGACCAGCACCTCTAATGATTTCACCGACGAGTTCCAGGAAATGATCACCCGCTATGCGTGGGGCACGATCTGGACCCGAGATGGTCTGCCTCGCACCACCCGCAGCGCCATTACCCTGACCGCGATGATCGCCGGCGGCTACTGGGAAGAACTTGAAATGCATGTGCATGCAGCACTGCGCAACGGCATGACCCCCGATGAGATCAAAGAGGTCTTCCTGCAGAGCGCCATCTACTGCTCGGTGCCCGCGGCCAACGTCGCCTTCAAGATCGGCAAAAAGGTTTTGGCCGAGTACGACGAGCGACCTTAGGAACGGTTGTTTCCTATCGCCTGCTGCAATGAGTACAGCAACGCCCAGGGAACAATGCCGCTACTACGCGGGTTCTGCTGCGAGGGATAGTTTTTGATCGAGAAGCTGTATTCGCCGCCGACTCCACGTGCATCAATTCGATGCTCGGTCAGTGTCGCATTGGGGTCGGCTATCAGCCTGACCGAAACCACGTCCCAGTCCCCCACCGTCAATGCCACTGCTGCTGCAATGTTCAGGGACTTGGGAAACTTCTGCGCGGCCTGAGCAGCCGAGCCCGAGAAGACTACAACCGGCTCAACCACCGCAGCTAATTGGCTGCATTGGGCTTCACTCATCCACGGCTGAATCAGAGTCGCAGGCAGCTTTCGGGTGGTGAGCGTAACCTGTTGAAATCCGCCCATGGCAGCACCCGCACCGAGCAGGTCAAGCCCTCCGATCGCTCCCGACGTCAACAGCAATCGTCCCGGACCGGCTTGCCTCACTTGTTCTGCGAAGCCGCGATCAGCCAAGGCACCCAAAGAGCTGGCCAGTAGGTCCACGCCGGCGCCGAGAATTTTTACCGCATGCTCGCGCAAAGCTTCTTGACCGGCACATTCAATGATCAGGTCACAGCACTTGACGGCTTCATCGATGCCAAACTGCGGGTAATGCAGCTCTTCATGCAAGTGGCGAACGGCGATTCCCTGGAAGCTAGCACCGGCCACCTTCCCGTCGGCGATATGCCGCGCTACCACCGAGCCGATGGCCCCGAAGCCGAGGACTCCCACCCGAAGTTCATTGCCCATGACTTTGCCTATTCCCTCTAGCAAGCTACGAAACCCACTATCGTCAGCTTAGGTCAGAATCGTTAAAAATCTGTGGTCAACTAGCCATGATGTACGGGCACCTGCTGCATGATCGTCTGCATCAACACAGATTCGGCCGCCGTGGGTTCCCTCGTTGTAGATCTAGCTAGTTGAATTTTCCATTGAAGCGGTACAGGGATGCTCCAAGTCTTGTGATTTGGGCTTTGCTCCAGAGTCGATGCAGGCAAAAAGGAGACGCCTAGCCCCTGCTGTATCAGTTCAAGTGCGAACGCCAAAGAAGATACTTCTGTGCCCACGCTTCGTTGAAGCCCCAAGGCCGCAAAAGCCGCATCGACCGTGGTGCGGTTTCCCCACCCTTGCGGGAAATCGACATAATGCTCCCCCGCAACTTCTTCAAGGGAAATACGTTTGCGGCCCGCCAATCGGTGCCCTTCGGGGATAACAAATAGCATTGGTTCAGCATGCAACTGCCTCAACTCGATCCCAGGGAGCGAATCTTCGGACAACGAGAGCAAGGCCAAGTCTAGGGTTCCGTCTCGCAATGCTTCCAATGAACTCCGAGTCCCTTGGACGGTCTGCCGGAGTTTAACGACAACATCAGGGTACTCGCGATGAATCTGCACCAGCACCGCTGACATGTCCAGTGTCCCTAAATGAGACAAGGTTCCCAGCTCAACGGTGCCGCGGACAACGCCCCGCACTGCATCCACAGCGTCCCGTGCTGTTTGGGTTTGGGCAATGATTGCCTCGGCATGCGGCAACAGTGCTTCCCCTGCTGGGGCAAGTCTGATTGATCGCCCCTGGCGGATAAACAGCTCCGAATGCAACTCATGTTCCAATTGCTTGATCCCTGCAGACACGGCAGATTGAACAACATGCATTGACTGTGCGCCTCTGGTGAAGCTCAGTTCCTGAGCTACTGCGAGAAAGTATTCAAGTTGCGTGATCTGCATGATTTTATTATCAGCAAAATTGATGAGATCTATCAATAATGATCGTTGGATATGATCTAAAATTCCTCGGATACTTAGGTCTATGACCATCGCTTCCGCACAAAAGACCTTGCAAACGAGCACCGCACTCTATGACCGCAGTTTCTGGATCGTCGCATTTTCCTTCCTCGTCTCAATGGCGTTCGCTACCGCTCCTGCTCCGCTCTATGTGGTTTACCAAGCCCATTCGAATTTCAGCGCATTCACCATCACCGTGATCTTTGCCGCCTATGCTTTGGGCGTTGTCGCCTCACTTTTCACCGTGGGCCATTTATCAGATCGCGTGGGTCGTCGAAAATTGATGCTGCCCTCGCTTGCTTTGGGCTTTGGCTCCGCACTGATCTTCCTTTTTGCCCAGAATCTTTCGGGATTGCTGATTGCCCGCTTCGTATCGGGTCTGGGTATAGGCATGCTCACCGCTACAGCCACCGCCTACCTGATGGAGCTGCATGCCAAGGCACATCCCGGCACAGGGCTGCGCAAGGCGGAAATTACTGCCACAGCCGCGAATATCGGCGGCCTGGGCATGGGGCCGCTGGTATCAGGATTACTGGCTGAGTATGCGCCGGCGCCGTTGAAACTCTCATACTCGATCTTTGCAATTCTGCTACAGATCGCTCTGGTGCTGTTGCTCAGCACTCCTGAAACTGCGTCCCCCGTAAAAGGCTGGAAGTACCGTCCACAAGCCGTCTCTGTACCCCATCACGAGCGCAGAACCTTCGCGGCCGCCGCGATGATGGCATTCGTTGCCTTCGCCATGTTCGGGTTGTTCACTTCACTCGCACCGGCGCTAATACGAGGGACCTTGGGCATCAGCTCGCTGGCTGTCTCTGGCGGCGTTGCCTTCTTGGTCTTCGCGGCAGCGGCAGTCATGCAGGTTTTTTCTTCACGCTGGCCGCTGACCGCCCAAACCCATTGGGGACTGTCTGCTTTGGCCGTCGGGCTGGTTGTGATCACCGGCAGCATGCTTTTCGCCTCGTTGACGCTGTTGATTGTTGGCGGACTGATTGCAGGATCCGGTGCTGGCATCGCCTTCAAGGCAGGGCTTGGCACCGCGATCCGCATCGCTCCGGAAGATCAACGTGGCGAAGTAATTGCCGGAGTGTTCTTGGCAGGCTACCTAGGAATGTCGGTACCGGTGCTGCTGCTCGGCGCGCTGATGCTGTACATCTCGTTGATCCCAGCGGTGCTGGCGTTCGGTGCCTTGATGGCAGGCCTCTTGATCGTCACGGCAGTCTTGGCCGCACCCCGCAAGCGCTAGCTGCGAGGGCGGTTGAGCAGATACTCGCGGAGCCAAGACAGTACCGAGTAGGGGTTGTGAAAGTTGTGAACTTTATGAATCGTGTGAAGTTTGTGAAACGTGTGTTAAGTGTGAAATCACGCCCTAATTCTGACCTTCCGCCTTCTGCAGAGACCACCCTTCGTTGTTTCGTTGATCTTCCACGACCCAAAATTGCTCATTTCCAGTAAAGTTCACGCGATCGGTGAACCAGTACGTTTCGTCAGGGTTCCATCCAGCAATAATGCTCGAATAATTATCGCTGACTCTCAACTCTTCACCTGCTGCAGATAGATAGGCTGGAAGACCAAGGTGCACTCCGTCGAAGTCTCGGGCAACGGCCCGCCAATCTGGCTGAACCCACAATCCATCGCGTCCGGAGAGCTGATACCAACTTCCTCGGCGACCAGCACTGACATCCGCGGGATACTTGCGGCATAACTCAATCCAGTGTTCAGATCCTTCGACGTGAAAAATCGGCTTGGAAATAACAGGTTTGATGCGCTGGATGCTGGCTTCCCTCCACCCATATCCATCTTCCTGGCAGTAGAGCCCAATCGGCGCGCCGTCATCAAAAGTTCCGAAGGTGCGGAACAGCCCGCCTGGCGGATTCGACCACCAGACTCCGGATCCGGCGTTCATGGCTGACTTCTTCAAATCCCGCCGGTTCCGATGTTCTGTTGCGAGGAGTTCACTCTTCCACGCTTCGAGCTGCTGCGAAACTGGACTCAGGCCAGGCTCCCACACACTATCTGAATCTTCACCTCTCCAGTGCAATGACCACTGATTATCATTCTTGGACCGGGCCACCCAGTTTTGCAGGATGCCCGATTCGTTCACCAGTTGAGCCACCGGGGCCAACGCCTCGACTAATGCCGGATCACTGAAGATCACGTCTTCTGCATGTGGCGGTTCCCAGTACACCGCTTCGTCAACGGTCCTGCCCAGCGCTTCACGCAATAACTCGGCGGTAATCGTTGGCACCGGGACTTTGGCTACCAACTTCGCTAGATGCTCCTGCATCAGCTCTGCTGTGTTCACCAGAACATCGTCTTCTTCAGACCGTGGGAACCGCGCCACACCATCGCCTCGGCGCTTGGCCAGCCGATACGAAGCATCACGGACCGCTCGTGACAATTTTCGCGTTGCCTCATCATCACCTGAAATCAGTACGTCCAGCAGCAAGCCGCGGCCGCGTCGGCCTTTAAGAAGTGCATCACTAAGATCCATGTAATTTCCCATCAGCAAATGATTCTTCGGCACACCCGTCCGCCCAAAGATATACACTGCAACCATGCCAGTCTTCCCCACTTCTCGATGCAAACCTTGCCCACCCGGGCGGGGCATGTTTCGGGAAGGAAAATCGATTGGCACATTCGCCTCATCGCAGACACCGTGGATGCGCACTGTGCAAGCCACATCAGTGGCGTGGCCAGGGCAAAGCCCGCAAGGTCCCATTTCGAGTGAACCGCAGCATTGGCCGCAAGCGCCGTTGGACCCGGCGTGTAGAAGAAGAGTAGAAACCAGCGACGGCGGCGTCGAAAGCAATGTTCTTTCAGCGCTGCCGTTTGCATGCCTAGGATGAACTATGCGTATTGCTCTCCTCGACGACTACCATGACATCGCCCGCTCGCTGGCTGACTTTAAATCGCTTTCCGAAGACCTGAATGCCGAACTGACGGTATTCACCGAACACTTGGGCCACGACGACGAAGCGGTGATCTCCGCACTTCAGCCCTACGACGTCATCATTGCCATGCGTGAACGCACCCCGTTCCCACGCCAACGCCTCGAAGCCCTGCCGAACCTGAGGCTTCTTGTCACTACAGGCCGGCGCAACGGATCCATCGACCTTGAGGCCGCCAAGGAACACGGTATTGTGGTCAGCCATACAGGTTACAAGGCGCCGGATGCTGCGGAACATACCTGGGCGCTGATCCTTGCAGCGGCTCGGCGTCTGGATATTGAGCTGTTCTCGGCAGACCGTCCGCTGACGGACCCGAACCATTGGCAGAGCACCCTCGGCATGGGTTTGTCCGGAAAGACCTTGGGCGTCTACGGGCTGGGAAACCTCGGCGCCCGGGTCGCTAGGGTTGGGCTTGCCTTTGGAATGCGAGTCATTGCCTACAGCCAAAATCTGACCGATGAACGCGCCAAGGAAATCGGCGTTGAAAAGGTCAGCGAACAGGAGCTCTTTGCCAGCAGCGATGTGCTGACCATCCATCTCAAGCTTTCCGAACGAAGCACCGGCGTTGTGGGCTCCACGCAGTTGTCATGGATGAAGCCCGACGCGATTTTGGTCAACACCTCGCGCAGCAAGATCGTACAGACCGATGCGTTGATTGATGCCCTGAACAACGAGCAGCTCTATCTTGCGGCCGTTGACGTCTTCGATGTGGAGCCGTTGCCGGCCGGAGACCGTTTGGCAGCTACCCGCGGAGTCATTGCCACCCCGCACATCGGGTACGTGACAGTTGAACAGTTCGAGATCTTCTTCAATGACGCGGTCGCTGACATTCGAGCCTGGGCCAAGGGCAAACCCGTGCGGGTGCTGATCTGAGGAGCACTTAGACTGAAGCGGCGTTACCCAACGAAGTTCATACACCAGACGATCCATGGCAGCGCGACCATATCGATGAGCACCGCGCCAGCCAACGGAACAATGAGGAAAGCACGCTCCGAACGTACACCGAACTTGGAGTTGAAAGCGTCCATATTGGCCATCGCGTTCGGGGTGGCACCCAGCCCGTGGCCGAGGAAGCCTGCCACCATGGTGGCTGCATCATAGTTTTTACCCAGCAGCCTGAAGACGACGAACCCGGCGAAGAAGATGATGAATCCCAACTGAACAAGCAGAATGATAGCCAACGGGCCTGCTAGGCTAGCCAGTTCCCAGATCTTCAGGCTCATCATCGCCAAGGTCAAGAAGAAACCGAGGGTCAATTGCGAAATCAGGTTCACTGCATCATCATCGACCTTGATCCAGCCAAGCTTGTCATTCACATTTCGGAAAATCACTGCAATGATCATCGCACCCACATAAGCAGGCAATGCGAAACCAGTCAGATCTGCCAACCAATCACCGAGCAGCATGCCGATCACCATA
This sequence comes from Glutamicibacter sp., assembly GCF_032154645.1. GTDB lineage: Bacteria > Actinomycetota > Actinomycetes > Actinomycetales > Micrococcaceae > Glutamicibacter. The sequence goes on from NZ_JALDXV010000016.1 coordinate 10,770, forward strand.
ATGACGCCGATAATGGTGGCGGTGGACAGCAGCGTCGAGTAATTGCTCTTTGCCTCGTCTGACGACGCATCATGAGCATCAGGCACGCCATCATAATCTGCGACCGCTCCAGCGGATCCAGAACTCCTTTTGGGACCAGCGCCCACCGTTGCAAGGAACCCGCGTGCCTTATCGGGCTTCGGGGCCTCGATTTTGTGACGAGTCATCAAGTAGCTAGCCAGTGTACCGCCGATGAGACTACCAGCGACCAGTCCAAAGGTCGCGGAAGCAATCGCCACTGTCGTAGCGCCCTCAACGCCCATTGCCTCCGCTGTCGGGCCGAAAGCCGCTGCACCTCCGTGACCACCTTCAAGGCTGACAGCACCAGCCATGATTCCAAGTATCGGATTAACCCCCAGAACCTTAGCCATGCCGATGCCGATCAAGTTCTGGAAGATCGCTAGTGACCAGCACACAACCAAGTACATCAGCAGTAGCTTGCCGCCCTTTTTGATGGTAGCCAGCGATCCAGCAAGACCGATCGTGGTGAAGAACGCGATCATCGCCGGAGACTGCAAGGTGGTGTCCAGCGAAAGCTCAACGGTCCCTGTTTGGCGCAAAATCAAGACGAGGATTGAGAAAAGGAAACCGCCTACCACAGGCGCAGGGATACAGAATTTTTCCAGAAAGTAAACACGCCGGCGAGCATATTCGCCAAAGACCAAAAGCAGCAGCGCAAGCGCGGAAGTCTGAACTAGGGTGAGTTGAAGTTCCATGGTTATCTTCCTCGGTGCACGATCAGGTCGTTGATCAAGCGAGCCCCCGTGCGGGCAGTTCGCTGATCGATATCGAATTTTGGATTGAGTTCAGCAATATCGGCATGGCGCAGTTTGCCACTTTCCACAGCCGCCACTACGACCTCCCGCACCACTTCAACCGCGATTCCAAAGCCTGCTGGAGCGCTGACTCCTGGTGCCACGCTTGCCGGCAGGGCATCCAAGTCAATGGTCAGGTACAGGTGATCCACAGAATCTGCGAAGTTCGCGACGAACCGTCGCACACCGTCAACATTTCCAAGGTGGCAGTTGGTATCTAGGAGTACCTGCACCCCAAGGGCGGTTGCTCGGTCAAAGAGAACCTTGGTATTGGCTGCTTCGCTAATACCCACCGCTGCGTAGCGGAATGTCCGCCCTGCGGCAGTTTCTGCTTGAGCGATCTGCGAGAAGCCGGTGCCGGACGTCGCTTCGTTTGCGACGCGAAGATCAAAGTGTGCGTCAATGTTGAGAATGCCTAGGCTCCAATCGCCCGATTCTCCCAATGCTCGGGCAAGGCCCGAATAAGAAGCAAAAGTGATCTCATGGCCGCCGCCGAGTCCCACTGTGAAATGTCCATCGCTCAATAGCTTGGAGAGAATCTCAGCGAATTCTTCTTGGCCATCTTCCAGCGCATGGCCGTCAACTTCAACGTCTCCAGCGTCGTATAACGCCAAAGGTTCATGTAGCGCTACTGATGACAAGGCTGCCCGCAATGCGGCAGCCCCTTCACGGGCTCCCACTCTGCCTAGATTTCGCAGCACGCCTTCGTCGCTGGCGAAACCGAGAAGCGCGATTCCCGGTTGCGCCTTATCGGTGACAGGCTGAATAGTGTTATGCCATCGCGCGTTCTCTGATCCCGGTCCGTCGTTGCGACCGGTCCATTCGCTAGGCTTTTTCCACGTCATTTATTTCCTCCACTAAGCGCTATGGCTGTTCGGCAGGTCAACTCGATCAGCTCTTTGCCACGCTGATCAATACGTTGGGCCGGAGCCATGAGAGTTACGGCGCCTTTCAACATGCCTTTGCTGTTGGTGACGGCAGCACTGACGCCCCAAATGCCTTCATCAAGTTCAGCGGTACTGACTGCAAATCCGTCGGCTCGCGCAATGGAGCACTTCTGCTCAAGCTCAAGCTGTTCATCGCGCGGGATGGCGTGGTGTTCAAAAATGTCTCTACGGTCAGCAGGGGAAATTCTGCTGAGCAGCGCCCTCGCAGTCGCCCCGTAGATTAACGGTTGAGACTTTCCAACCGTGTAGCTACACCGTAGGGCACGTTCTGATTCCACTGATTCAACGCACACCGCTTCAGCACCGTGAACGACCATGAACGCTGTAAGTTCTCCAGTTTGCCGTGACAATTCACGAAGGTACGGAGTTACAGTTCCATGCAGCCCCGAGGTATCTCGATAGCGCTCAGCCAATTGAACAGAAACCGGCCCGGCACCGTAATGGGCTGATGAAGTCTTCCTAACTAAACCGGAGGAAATCGAATCGTCTAGGATGCGGTAGACAGTACTCAGGGGAATCTGAGTAACGTCCGACAGCTCTTTGACACTTGCCTGCGGGACTTTAGCCAAGGCTGCAAGAATGCGCAGGACTCGAGAGTTCTGCGACTCTGACGCTTTGCGCTTGTACATCGATCACCTTTGAAATGAATTAGCTCATGTCCCATGTCCGTAGCCCCGTGGCCGGACTCACCAGATTTTGGGCACAGTGAACCATTCTCTATTCAAAATGTGATGTGAGTACAATCGTGATTTCTCATCAGACAAGAAAAACGCCAGAGCTTTTCCCGAAAATAAGTAAAACTCCTAATCAAATGTAATTATTTGAAAGCGGGTATCGGGCGCCAGTGACACACTTCTCACTTATGCCCAGGATTGATTCCGTCCTCGACTAGCGGCCGAGGCGCGAAAAAATAATGCAAAATCGCGATCACCGCGGCCCAGGCCGCACCGATCAAGAATCCGACGACGACATCGGAGAGCCAATGATGCCCGATATAAATGCGGGAGGCTCCCATGCCGACCACAAATAGTGTTGCGAGGCCGCCAATGAGGTAGGCGTAGCGGCGAAGACCGTAGATCACCGCCAGATATGCGGCGATGCCCATCAAGGCCGCAGCATTTAACGTATGTCCGCTGGGGAAGGAGTAGGAGGTCGGCGGGGCAGGTCCTCCGGGAACACCGGCCGGCCTCGGAACCTGTAGCGATGCCTTAAGCACGATCGTCAGGGTCACGGATCCGGCAGCAGTGGCGGCGATCGTGAGCAAGGGCCAGAAACTACGCGCCAACCAGCACAACAGTGATCCGATAATCAGCATCGTGACAATCATTCCAGGCGTGGAACCCCACCAATAAAGCACTTCAGCGACCATCAGCCAGAAGGGGTCTTGGTGCGCCAGCACCCACTGGTAGACCGTCTGATCCAAGTTGGTAGCCCAGCCGCCGATACGCAGCGATACAAGCACTCGGCGGGTGAAGTAGAACATCGCCACAATCAACCCGAACACCACCCATAGGACCTGTTTACCGCCCGTAGGTTTGTCAGGTCCGAAGTACCAAGTAGATCGCATGCTGTCCATCGTAGTCAGCAAGCCAATGAATTAGCCCAACGACAACAATGCGAGAGAATATAGGCATGACGATCAAGGTATTGGCAGTTGGCAAGAAGCACGAGTCGTGGGTGGACGAAGGAATCTCCCGCTACGAGAAGCGCCTGAAGAAACCGTTCGACCTCTCGTGGCAGCTTCTCTCCCATTCATCCCGGGAAAACGACGCTGCCCGTACGGAAGAATCGGCACGTATCCTCGCCAAGATCGACGACCGCGACTTTGTGGTGTTGCTTGACGAACGGGGAAAGAACGTCGATTCGCCAACGCTCGCCAACACCCTGCGCGCCCCCATCGATTCATCGCGCAATGTGGTGATCATCATCGGTGGAGCCTACGGTGTCGACCCATCCATACACGCCCGCGCCAACTTCACCTGGTCACTCTCGAAGCTCGTGTTCCCCCACCAATTGGTCCGCCTGATCCTCACCGAGCAGCTCTACCGCGCCCAGGACATCCTAGCTGGCGGCAAGTACCACCACGTCTAGACATCCTTGACTTTCCGTCATGGAAAGACAAGACTTTCCGTAACGGAAAGTGAGTGAGAATGAACTCGCAAGAACCCTCGAACCCCACAAAGCGCGAGGCCGCAGAATTGCTTGCCGAAGCGCAGTCCGCCTCTCAAAAGATGATTCAAAGCAGCGATTCTCCTCGCGGATTCACCACGTGTGTAGTGTTGCTGATCAGCGCACTTACTAGCATCGACGGCTTCGTCCCAAACCAGCTCCTGTATGCGCTTTTCGCATTATTCGTCCCGCTGATTATTTGGCTAATCGTTTTTCTGCGTAAACACGCCAAGCAACGCCCCTTGCCCCGCAGTTCGACCGCCTTTGGCTGCTTCCTGCTGGTCGCCATTCTGGCCACAATGTTCCTGCGGATGTGGGAAGTATCCACCTGGTTCGAGGCTGCAGGGAAGATGGTTGCTTGTTGTGCAATCCTCGGGTTCATAGCCCACAAAATGAACATATCTCTGACGCGAGAACGCATTGAGGACGGCAATGAGCAAGCCGCCTGAGCCGCGCTTCGACGAGCTAATCCATTCTCCTTTGCGCCTGCGGATCTGCGCCAGTCTCGCACCTGTCCAATGGGCCGAGTTCGCGCATCTCAAAGAGAATTTGGGTGTTGCTGATTCGGTACTGAGCAAGCACTTGAGACAGCTTACCGACGCCGGTTACGTGGAAATTGAACGCTTCGCCAAGTTGGGCCGCAGCCATGTTCGAGTCTCGTTGACCGAACAGGGACGCATCGCCTACGTGGGACATGTTGCAGCGCTGCGCGAAATCACGGAAGCCAAGTGACAATGACTGTCGGGGCAAGAACGTAGGATCAGAGTCATGAGCGAAGTTCTTTCCCGGTTCGGTGCGGCCACCCGCAAGTGGTTCACCGATGTCTTCACGGAGCCGACCACCGCTCAGATCGGGGCATGGACCTCTATTTCCGAGGGCAATCACACTCTGGTCATCGCGCCCACCGGATCTGGTAAGACCCTCGCGTCCTTCCTCTGGGCCTTGGACCGGCTGCATCATGCCGAACTCGATGCTCCAGCCCTGCCTGGCATGGAAGAAGACGGCGACCACCCGGCTGGGAACGGCACCAAGGTTCTGTATATTTCCCCGCTCAAGGCCCTGGGCGTGGACGTTGAACGCAACCTGCGCTCCCCGTTGGCGGGCATCCGCTCCACCGCCCATGAGATGGGACTGTCGCAGCCATCCGTCACCGTGGGCGTCCGCTCGGGAGATACCCCGGCCGCCGAACGCCGCCAGATCCTGAAGAATCCTCCGGACATTCTGATCACCACGCCGGAGTCCCTCTACCTGATGCTCACCAGCCAGGCTCGCAAAACGCTGAGCCAGGTGCATACGGTGATCATCGACGAGGTCCACGCGATTGCCAACACCAAACGCGGCACCCATCTTGCCCTGTCCTTGGAACGCCTCGACGCGCTGTTGGCGACCCCCGCCCAGCGCATCGGCCTGTCGGCGACCGTGGAACCGCCCGAAGAGGTAGCCCGCTTCCTTGCAGGTGCAGCCCCGGTGAATATCGTGCGCCCACAGTCAACCAAGAAGTGGGAGCTGAAGGTCCGGGTCCCGGTGGAAGACATGACCGACCTGCCCTCCGCGGCGGCCGCCCACGACCTGGGACCCGGCTCCTCCCCGGCAGCCTCGGCGAGCATCTGGCCGCATGTGGAGAATCAGCTGGTGGATCTGGTGCTGGCGAACCATTCCACGATCATCTTCGCCAACTCCCGCCGGCTGGCCGAACGCCTGACCGGGCGGTTGAACGAGATCTACGCGGAACGCGAGGGTTTCAGCGTAGAGAACCAACGGAGCACCTCCCCCGCGGTGATGATGGCCCAGGCCGGCTCCACCGCGCCGGCCCATCCCGAGGCGCCGCTGCTGGCCCGCGCCCACCACGGTTCGGTGTCCAAGGATGCTCGCGCACAGATCGAGGAAGACCTGAAGTTGGGCAGGCTGCGTGCGGTGGTTGCCACCAGTTCGCTCGAGCTGGGCATCGACATGGGCCTGGTGGATCTGGTGATTCAGGTCGAGTCCCCCAACTCGGTCTCCTCGGGCCTGCAGCGCGTGGGCCGCGCGGGGCACCAGGTGGGCTCGGTCTCCCAGGGCATCTTCTTCCCCAAACACCGCGCCGACCTGCTCTCCACCGCCCTGGTGGTCACCCGCATGCGCGAGGGCAAGATCGAGAAGATGGTCATCCCCGCCAACCCGCTGGATGTCTTGGCACAGCAGACCCTCGCAGCGGTAGCCATGGAAGACCTAGAGGTTGAAGCCTGGTACGACACGGTGCGCAGGGCCGCGCCCTACCAGCAGCTGCCGCGCAGCGTGTACCTCGCGACCCTGGACATGATGGCGGGCAAATACCCTTCCGACGAGTTCGCCACCCTCAAGCCCCGGCTGATCTGGGACCGCGACGCCGGTGCGCTCAGCGCCCGACCCGGTGCCCAGCGCCTTGCCGTCATTTCCGGCGGAACCATCCCTGACCGCGGACTGTTCGGCGTCTTCCTTGCCGGCTCGGAGGACGACAAGGCCCCCAAGCGCGTGGGCGAACTGGATGAGGAGATGGTCTACGAATCCCGCGTGGGCGACGTGTTCGCCCTGGGCGCTACCAGCTGGCGCATCGAAGACATCACCCACGATAGGGTGCTAGTCACCCCGGCCTTCGGCCAGCCCGGCAAACTGCCCTTCTGGCATGGCGACGGGCTGGGACGCCCGGTGGAACTGGGCACGGCGCTCGGTGAGTTCACCACCGAGCTGCTGGCCGGCGAGCGCAATGACTCGGCCGCAGCCCTGCGCGAGCACGGCTTGGACCCCTTCGCCGCGGAAAACCTGCTGAACTACCTGGGCGAGCAGCGCCAAGCCACCGGCCAGGTGCCCAACCACCAGAACTTCGTGGTGGAGCGCTTCCACGACGAACTGGGCGACTGGCGGGTCATCCTGCATTCCCCCTTCGGCCTTGCGGTGCATGCCCCCTGGGCGCTGGCCATCGGCGCGCGGGTGCGCGAGCGCTGGGGCTTGGACGCCTCCGCCATGGCGGCGGACGACGGCATCGTGCTGCGCATCCCCGCCATGGACGACGAGCCTCCGGGAGCCGAGCTTTTCGCCTTCGAGGCTGACGAGATCGTCGACGTGGTCACCAGCCAGGTGGCCAACTCGGCGCTGTTCGCCGCGCGCTTCCGCGAATGTGCTGCCCGAGCCCTGCTGCTGCCGCGCATCAACCCGACCAAGCGCACCCCGCTATGGCAGCAGCGCCAGCGTGCCAGCCAGCTGCTGGACGTGGCTCGCAACTACCCGGATTTCCCGATCATCCTGGAGACCGTGCGCGAATGCCTGAATGATGTGTACGACCTGCCGGCGCTGACCGAGATCCTGGGCAGGGTCTCCTCCCGCGCCATCCGGCTGGTGGAGGTCACCACCGAGCTGCCCTCGCCCTTCGCCCAGTCGCTGCTCTTCGGCTACGTGGCCCAGTTCCTCTACGAGACCGACGCCCCGCTGGCTGAACGCCGGGCCGCCGCACTGAGCCTTGACCCGGTGCTGCTGGGCGAATTGCTGGGCCGCAATGACGTGCGCGAGATCCTCGACCCGCAGGTCATCGCGACGCTTGAGCAGCAGCTGCAACACCTGGCACCGAACCGCCGGCTTGCAGGCATGGAGGGCGCCGCGGACCTGCTGCGCCTGCTCGGCCCCTTGAGCGCCGAAGAATTGGCGCGGCGCCTGCGCGACCCGAACGATGAGCAGGCGGCGCTGGATACCGAGACCGCCCGCTCCCACGCAGAATCCCTGGTGGCCACCCGCCGCGCCTTCACCCTGCGGGTCGCAGGTCAGCTGGCCTATGCAGCCATCGAAGACGCTGGCAAGCTGCGCGACGCCCTGGGCACCCCGCTGCCCGCCGGCATCCCCACTGCCTTCCTTGAACCGGCGGCGCAGCCGGTCCAGGACCTGGTCTCCCGCTTTGCCCGCACCCACGCACCCTTCACGCTGTCCGAACTGGCTGCCGCGCTGGGCCTGGGCGTTGCGGTGCTGCGCCCGGTGCTGGACCAGCTGGTGGCGGCAGGCCGCCTGTCGCTGGGCGCCTTCCGCCCGGTGGAGCTGATCCCGGCGGGCATCAGCGGGGACGAGTACTGCGAGGTCTCAGTGCTGCGCACCATCCGCACCCGCTCACTGGCCGCCCTGCGCGCCGAGGTGGAACCGGTGGACCAGGCGACCTTCGGCCGCTTCCTGCCAGCCTGGCAGCAGGTGGGCTCCCGGCTGGAAGGCAGCGACGGACTCTATGAGGTTATCGCCCAGCTGGCAGGGGTTCAGCTTCCCGCCTCGGCGCTTGAATCTTTCATCCTGCCCGCACGATTAAATGGATACCAAGCCTCCTGGCTTGATGAGCTGACCAGCAGCGGGGACGTGCTGATCTGCGGCGCCGGAGCGGCCGGCGGCAAGGACGGCTGGCTCTCGCTGCATACCTCGGAGTTCGCTTCGCTGAGCCTTCCCGCGCCTGACATGTCGCAGCTGGATTCGCTGGCACGTCGGGTGCTCGACTCCTTCGACGCCACCGGTGCCTACTTCGTGCAGGAACTCGCCGCCCGGCTGCACCCGGCCGAGGGCCTGCCGCCCACCGAACAGGAAATCACCGACGCCTGCTGGCAGTTGTTCTGGGCCGGATTCATCTCCCCGGATACGCTCGCCCCGGTGCGCAGCTATTTGGCAGGCGGCACCACCGCGCACAAGATCGCCAAGCCTGCCCCGCGGGCCCGGGCCGCACGGCTGAACCGGCTCTCCGGACTCACCCGCCTAGCCCGGGAACAGGCAGCCGGGCCGACGGCCCGCAGCACCCGCGGCTCGGCCCGCTGGTCGCTGCTGCCCACCGGCACGCTCGATGCGACCATCGCCGCCCACGCCACCGCCGAGATCATGCTCGAACGCTATGGGGTGCTCACCCGCGGATCGGTGGCCGCCGAGTCGGTGCCCGGCGGCTTCGGCCAGCTCTACCGGGTGCTGTCCAAGCTGGAGGAGGCGGGCCACGCCCGCCGCGGTTACTTCATTGAGAAGCTCGGGGCGGCACAATTCTCCACTGCCAACACCATCGACCGGCTGCGGACCTTTACCCTGCCCGATGACCCGCAGCGCCAGCCGCAGGCAGTGGTGCTTGCCTCCACCGATCCGGCGAACCCCTACGGTGCGGCGCTGCCCTGGCCTGCCACGCCAACCGGCCACCGTCCGGGCCGCAAGGCCGGCGCGATCGTGGGCTTGCTCGATGGTGCGCTGTGTCTGTACCTTGAACGCGGAGGCCGCACCGTGCTGACCTTCGGCGAGCCGAACGACCAGTCCTGGCGGCTGCTGGCGGCCAAGCTGGTGGCCGCGCTGCGCACCGCAACGGTGGACAAGCTGGCCATCGCCACGGTCAACGGTGAACCGGTGCTTGAACACCCGATCGCCCCGGCGCTGCTGGCCGCAGGCTTCTACTCCACGCCGCAGGGCATCCGCTTCAGGCGCTAGCAGTGCGCCCCACAGACCTTAGGAGAACACCGGTGCCAGAGGGTGATTCCGTCTACCAGGCCACCGCACGCCTGCATCAGGCGCTGGCCGGGCATATTCTGCTGCACTCCGATTTCCGGGTGCCGGCGCTGTCCACCACCGATTTATCGGGCTACGTGTTCAAGGAGGTCCGCCCGCGCGGCAAGCACCTGTTGATGCGGCTGGCCCCGCCGGCCGCGGCAGATCCTGCCTTTCGACAACCTGAACTGACGCTGCATTCGCATTTGCTGATGGAGGGCCGCTGGGAGCTCTACGCTCCGGGTCAACGGTGGAAACGACCCGCGCACACCGCCCGGGTGGTGCTCGCCTGTGAATCCGTCACCGCCGTCGGTTTCGACATCGCACAGGTCAGGCTCGTGCCCACCGAGAACGAGGATGAACTCGTCGGCCACCTGGGCCCGGACCTATTAGGCCCCGACTGGGACCCGCAGCGGGCTGTAGAGAACCTGCAGGCCCAGCCCGAACGCAGCATCGGCGATGCCCTGCTGGACCAGCGGATCATGGCAGGCATCGGCAATATCTACCGCAGCGAGGTCCTCTTTCTGACCCGGCTGCACCCGTTGACGACAATTGGCCAGGTGGTGAACCTCGAAAAGGTTGTTGAGATGTCCCGCCGGCTGCTTCAGATCAACAAGGGCAGGCCGCGCCGCGTGACAACGGGCCAGGCACGCACCCGCGAACCCTACTGGGTCTATGGTCGCGGCACAAAACCCTGCCTGCGCTGCGGCACGAAGATTCAGCAGTTCAAACTCGCGAGCGATACTCCCGGCCAAGACAGGGACTGCTACTTCTGCCCGTCCTGTCAGCCCGAATCTTAAGAGTATTTCTGGGCAATCAGCCGCAGCACCTGATGCGGATGCGAGGCTGGATCGGCAATGTCCACCCAGCGTTCATGTACGGCGCCGTCCTCGATCAGTAACGTAGCCCGCTGATACAGCACCTGCCCGTCGAATTCGAAGGTCTTCAGGGCCAGCGGTTCCTTGAGCACCAGTTGAGCATCGGAGAGCAGCGGGTATGTCAGGTGCAGCCTCGCTGCTGCCTCCTACTGATATTCGCTCGACTGCGTCGAAACGCCGAAGACCCTTGTCTTCAACTGCAGAAAATCCTCCTGCAGATCGCGGAAGGTGCATGATTCTGCGGTGCAGCCCTTGGCCCCGGGAATCATCTCCCACCCTTCGGGAGCCCCATCCGGCGGGCTCGTGCGGGGATAGACGAAAATGACGCTTCGGCCCTCCACTAGTGAAAGATCGATCATTCCGCCCTGGGTCGAGGGCAATTCCACGTTTTCAAGCTGCATGCTTACCTCCTTTCCAACCCTAGGCAAAGCTCCGCCCAACCCCGAACAGTATTACTTCGCACCGCCGGGGCCTCACGGCCTGTCGGCCGGATAAAGATGAAAGAATGGAACTATGGCAATGGCTTCCCCGCTCCCGGTGCGCAATGGCGTCAACGCAACTCGTCTGCACCTTCCCCGCACCGGCTCTTGGGCTACCGTCGCCGACTACCTGCTCGAACGCTTCGGCCACGTCGATCCCGAGGGCATCCTGCGCCGCTTCGACGTGGGAGAGATCGTAGGCCTCGGGGGCGTGAAGCTCAGCAGGGAAACCCCGATGGGCGAGCACGAATTCATTTGGTACTACCGTTCCCTGCCGGTGGAAACGCCGATCCCCTTCGAAGCACACATCCTGCATCAGGATGAGCACCTGCTCGTCGTGGACAAACCGCATTTCCTGCCCACCACCCCGGGCGGCAAGTTCATCCAGGAATCGGCGCTGGTGCGGCTGCGCAACCAAACCGGGATCGACGATCTGGTGCCGATGCACCGGCTCGACCGGGCCACCGCCGGCGTCATCCTCTTTGCAGTGAATCCCGAGACCCGCGGCGCCTATCAGATGCTCTTTGAACGCAGGGAAATCGCCAAGCGCTACAAGGCGGTGGTGGCGCTGACTCCCGGACCCGGACTGGAAACCGGGGTGGTGCTGCATGCCAACGGCGGGCACGGCCAGCAGCGCTCCACGCAGCAGCTGCGCCAGTTGCTGGAAGGCATGCCAATGACCTACGAGAACCGGATGACCAAGGTCAAGGGCCAGCTGCGTTCAATCGTTGAAGACGGCGAACCCAACGCGCAGACGCTGATCAAGGTGGAGGCAACCGGTGTCAGCTCGGGCTTCCACGCCGGCACCGAGGTCGCGCTGATGGATCTGGAACCGCACTCCGGCAAGACCCACCAGCTGCGCATCCACCTGGCGTCGCTGGGACTGGGCATCATCAACGATGCCTTCTACCCGCGGCTGTGGGACCTGGCACCGGATGACTACGACCGGCCGCTGCAGCTGCTGGCCCACACGATCAGCTTCACCGACCCGTTGAGCGGGCAGGAGCGCAGCTTCAGCTCCAGGCAGCGGCTGCGCGAGGCACCCGCCGCGGTCTAGCTCTTCTCAACACCGCGGATATCTCCTAGGCTGTAGCTCACCAACGCACCTCAGCGAGGAAGGACAGCGGTACCATGGCCAATTCGCGTTCCACACCGCAGCTGCATTCCCTAGTGGCCTCCGCGCAGCGCGCCATCGCTGAAGCTTCCTACCGCCGGACCTTTGACCTGCCCTATGCGGCGCCGGATCGAAGGGCCAACCCGGAGGTGGAATCCACCGACAAACTGCGTGCTGGCCTGTTCATCCTCGCGGCCGCACTGTTGCTGCTCACCTCGCTGAGCGTCAGCACCTCGAGGCAGACGGCGGCGGGACTGCTGGATGTTGGGCTAGTGCAGTGGCTGATCTGGCCGCTGATCTCCATCGCCCTGCTGCTCAGCGCCTGCTTCAGCGCCCTGAGCCACCAGCTGTCATCACGTCGGCAGCGTGCGGTGTCCATCTATACCCTCAGCTCCACCGCGTTGATGGCCTGCGCGCTCACGCTCGCCTCGGGGTTCCTGGGCTGGGCCGCCGCGGTGGTGGCCACCCTGTCGCTGGTGCTCTCACTGAACGGCGTGCGCACCCTGAACCAATTCACCGCACGCAACCACCTTGAACGCCTAGCCACCGATATGCCATTGAGCTTCTTCGCCGGTTTCTCACTGGTCTACACCCTGCAGCTCTGGTTCGCCGCTGCAGGCTTCAACGGCGGAGGTCATTCGCTGTTCGTGACGCTGCTGTCGGTGGGCATCGCCGGCATCGCGGTGGTGCTGGCACACTCCGAACGCGGCCGCCACGCCTTTGCCAGCGGATTCGGCGTCGCCATGATCGCCGCGGCGGTCCAAGGGTGGAAGAGCGAATCCACACCGCTCTGGGTCTGCGCCATCTGGGCTTTTCTCGCGGTGGTGGTATTCATCTGTGCGGAGAACCGCCGCTTCCAAATATCCCATGCCGAGCACCGCGCCCTAGCGGGCAAGGAACTGGATTTCTAGCACCCCACCCGCCGCGGCGAATGTCTGCGCCTAGCGTGGGGCCATGCGGATGGCGCCGTCAAGCCTGATGGTTTCGCCGTTGAGCATGGGGTTGGCAATGATGTGTTCCACCAAAGCCGCGTACTCATCGGGCCGTCCCAACCGCGAGGGGTGCGGCACCTGCGCGCCCAGTGAGTCCTGGGCCGCCTGCGGAAGCCCATCCATCATCGGAGTGTGGAAGATCCCCGGGGCGATGGTCATCACGCGGATCTGATGCTGGGCCAGCTCACGGGCCAGCGGCAGGGTCATCGCCGCCACGGCACCCTTGGACGCCGCGTAGGCAGGCTGGCCGATCTGCCCGTCGAAGGCCGCCACGGAGGCGGTGTTCACGATGACCCCGCGCTCCGCGGTGCCGTGCTCATCCACCAGCGCTTCGCTGTGCGCCATGACCTCCGCCGCGAGCCGCAGCACGTTGAAGGTGCCGTTCACGTTGATCTCAAGGACCTTGGCGAACTTCTGAAGGGGCAGCACTCCCTCGCGCCCGAGCACCTTGCCGGGGGTTGCCACGCCGGCGCAGTTCACCACCACGCGCAGCGCCCCCAGCTCGCGCACCCGGTCCATCACGGTGGCGACGTCGTCGGAGCTGGTGACGTCTGCCGGGGTGTAGCGAACATTCGCGCCGATCTGCGCGGCGATCTCGTCGCCGTCCTCGCGCGGAAGATCCAGCACCAGTACATGTTTGGCCTGCGCCGCCAGTTTTTCGGCGGTGGCGCGGCCCAACCCCGACAGCCCTCCGGTCACGAGTGCCAGCGAATCCCGTAGATGCATCATTACCCCTTCGTAGTTTGCAGATCTTCGGTCAGCCTATCGCCCACTTGTACAAACGTGAAGAACTTGGGTGGTGAAAATGCGAAGGGCCGCGCACCGTCCACCCCGTGGGGTGGCAGGTGCGCGGCCCTGGCACAAGCCGAATCGGCTAGTTCATTGCCGCCGGCGCATCGGCCGCGGCGCTTTCCTCTTCGCTCTTCTTCCCGCCCAGCAGGAATCCGATGATCAAGATGCCGACGCTGCAGGCGGCGCCTACCAGGAAGCCCGGCTTGAAGCCTTCCACCGTCGCCGTGATGACATCGGTACCGGCGGCGATCTTTGAGCTGGTGGACGCGGCCACGACGCCCACGATCAGCGCGGTGCCCATGGCGCCAGCCAGCTGCTGCAGGGTGGACAGCAGCGCGGAACCGTGCGAATGCAGGTGGTGCGGCAGCGGGTTCAGCGCGGTGGTGAACGCCGGGGTGAAGATGAATGCAAGGCCCAGGCTCATGATCAGGTGCATCGTGACCAGCAGCCAGATCGGGGTGTCGGCATCCAGCACGATTGCGTAGCCCAGCAGCGCGGTCAACAGCACCAGGGCGCCGGGGACGATCAGCGGCCGCGGCCCCACCCGGTCGTAGAGCTTGCCGACCATCGGTGCCAACAGACCCATCAGCAGCCCGCCGGGAAGCATGATCAAGCCGGTGGTCAGGGTTTCGATGCCCAGCACGTTGGTGAAGAACATCGGCAGCAGGATGATGACGCCGAACAGGGAAATCATGGCGCACATCATCAGCACCAGAGACAGCGTGAAGTCACGGTAGTTCAGGGAACGCAGGTCCAACAGGGCCTTGTCGTCGCGCTCCAAGCGCAGCTGCAGCAATACGAAGCCGACCAGGCAGGCAATCGCTACGGTCAATATGCCGATGTTCGCCGCGCTTACCCCGGCGGACAATCCGCTCAGGCCGTAGACCAAGCCGCCGAAGCCCGGGATTGCCAGCAGCACCGAGGGCACCGACAGCGGGGTTGCCTCATCACCCACCTCGTTGGACAGTCGCGGCGTGCCGATGACCAGGGCTGCCAGCGCAATTGGAATGATCACGATGAACATGAATCGCCACGACAGGTACTGCAGGATCAGCCCGGACAGGGTGGGGCCGATCGCCGGGGCCACCGAGATGACGATCGATACGTTGCCCATCAGCACGCCTCGGCGTGCCGGTGGAACCAGGTCCAGGATCGTTGTCATGAGCAACGGCATCATGATCGCCGTGCCGCAGGCTTGGATGACGCGGGCCACCAGCAGCACGCCGAGCCCCGGCGATAGGGCCGCCAGCGTGGTGCCGAGGGTGAACAGGCCAATGGCCAGCACAAATACATGGCGGGTGCTGAAGCGCTGCAACAGGAAACCTGTCATCGGAATGACCACCGCCATGGTCAGCATGAAAATCGTTGACAGCCACTGGATCGCATCCGCGGTGACGTTGAATTCTTCCATCAGCACCGGAAGCGCAACATTCATGATGGTTTCGTTGAGGATCACGACAAAGCTGGACACGATCAAAACGGTGATAGTCGTGAAGCTTTGTTTGCTCAAGCGTTCGACAGAGTTAGACACAGCAGGTTCTGCTTCCAAGGGTTCGGTACGGTGATGACGCTAGGAGTAGTGAATAGAAATCATCTGATTGAGATTACCCAATCGATTCTACCCGTCGAGGAAACTTCGAACTAGCACTCACTCATGTCTAAATGGTGAGTTACGCAACACGACGATTGTTTCATGGCATCGGGGGGCTTTGTGTACCAAGATGGACTCATGAACGTGCGTACGCCTGATCCGTATCCTGGCTGGCTTTCCGAGGAAGACCTCTACGAGGCCCGCCAGCGCCTGCCAATGCTGTATGTCGAGGCCATTCCGGTGCGCCTTGACCCGCTGGGTTATGTCAACGAAGTCGGCCTGCTGCTGACCGCCGATGGAGATGGCCGCATGCTGCGCACCTTCGTTTCGGGCCGCGTGATGTACCGCGAAACGATCCGCGCCGCGCTGATCCGCCATATTGAAAAGGATCTGGGCAATATGGTCCTGCCGCAGCTGCCCGCATCTCCGGTGCCCTTCACCGTTGCCGAGTACTTCCCCGCTCCCAGCGAAACCGGGTTGACCGACGACCGCCAGCACGCGGTATCCATGTGCTATATCGTTCCGGTGCGCGGCGAGTCCACACCACGCCAGGATGCCCTTGAACTGACCTGGCTGACCCCCGCCGAAGCGCTCAGCGCCGACATTCAGGGTGAGTTTGCAGGAGGTCGTGAAAATATTCTCCGCCAGGCATTAGCCCACGTCGGAATCAATATTTAATCCGCTTTCTTGGGGTTTGGCGGCTCAATGCCAACACGTTTTCGCATGATGCCGCCAAACCAGCTTCCCAGCAGTACGCCGCAGATGCCGACCACCGAACCAATCACCGTCTCTACGATGCGGTCGTACATGACAGCTGTCGACAATCCGGTGCCCAGCGAGACTCCCACCAGCGCCAGCGGGGTAATGAAGATCTGCGCCATGAAGTAGTTGCGCATAACCAGCATCTCGGCCATGAACTGGAAGAAGCCGATCAGCACCAGCAGCATCCACACCGGCGGGTTGATGAGGAATACCAGCATCATCAAGATCATGCCGACGAGCGTTCCAAGCACGCGGTGGATTCCACGGTGCAAACGCAGTTTCGTGGTGTGACCAACCAGGGGAACCACCGCCGCAACCATGGCCCAGTAATTATGTCCTGCGGACAGGCTGCTGCCTAAGCTATTGGCCAGTGCCCCGGCAACGCCGGCGGTCAATATGTAGAACAGCCCTTCCCACCAAATTGCCGTGCGCACATGGTCCGACAGCGGCGGCAGGCTGGTGCGCTTCCACAGATTCGTCCACTGGCCAATGGCTCCCGCTGCACCAATACCGATCGCTAATGCGATGGTCAAAACCGCCACCAGCAATGCCTGCCAGGCAGGTGCAGGATTCGGGATGGAAGCTATGGCGGCGAAGGCAAAGATGTGGAACAGCGAACCGGTGGGACGAAGGCGCATGAAACCGGCAATCACCGAACAGGCGCCAGCAATCAGCGTTGTGGAGCCGACGATCTGCCACTGCTTGATCTCCGGGTTCGCATGGTCAATCCATAGATTGGACGCAGCCAAGGCCAACGCGATCACGGCGAAGAACAGCAAGCCCGAACGAACCTGCATCCGCAGCCGATTCCAGTACCCGTCGACACGTCCATAGACTCCGGTGAAGGCGCCGAATACCGCAAAGATCACCAGATCCATCCGATTGATAGCCAGCAGGATAATCATTGGGGCGAAGATTCCGACGGCAGTGCGCAGTCCAATCCAATGGTCCTTGCGGGCCGGTCCCAGTGTGATCAGCGATCTGGCGGAGTCCTTTATCTGTTCGAAGGCCACAGCTTCCTTCCGTCACGTTGAACACAATGCGTTGGCTCCCATTATTCGCCCTGTCCCACGTGAAAGCCTAGGTTTGCCGATCGATTCCTACTGTCGTTTTCCTCACCGGGCATTTAATACGGCACACTTGGTACGTGCCCCAGAAGAACTTTGATCCCAGTACACAGCACCCGCGTCAAGAAGAATTCGGCTTCGAAGTCGGTACTCGACTAACAGCAGAAGACGGCTCGCCCATGTTGGGCCGCACCGGCGTCATCCGCACTCCACACGGTGAGGTGAAAACACCTGCGTTCATTGCTGTAGGCACCAAGGCCACGGTGAAGGCTCTCACCCCTGCGCAGGTCAAGGAACTCGGCGCCCAGGCAACGCTGTCCAATGCCTATCACCTGTACCTGCAGCCGGGAGCAGATATCTTGGACGAGGCAGGCGGCCTCGGCAAGTTCATGGGCTGGGACGGCCCCACCTTCACCGACTCAGGCGGATTCCAGGTCATGAGCCTCGGCTCGGGTTTCAAGAAGGTCATCGATATGAAATCGGTTGACCAGTCGGGCCCAGACGACGCGGTTGCCCCGGGCAAGGAACGACTCGCAAATGTGGACGAAGACGGCGTTTGGTTCAAGTCTCACCTCGACGGGACGAAGCACCGTTTCTCCCCAGAAATCTCTATGGGAGTACAGCACCAGATCGGCGCCGACATCATGTTTGCCTTCGACGAGCTGACGACCCTGCAGAATTCCCGCGGCTACCAGGTGGAATCGCTGGAACGTACCCGCCGCTGGGCCGAGCGCTGCATTGCCGAACACTTCTCACTGACCGATTCGCGTGAGGGCAAGGACTACCAGGCGCTGTTCGGCGTCATTCAAGGGGCTCAATACGAGGATCTGCGCCGCAAGGCCTGCCAGGATCTCGGAGCGATGGCCTTCGACGGTTTCGGCATTGGCGGTGCATTGGAAAAGGAAAACCTCGGCACCATTGTTGGCTGGTGCTCCGAGGAACTGCCGGAAAACAAGCCGCGCCACCTGCTGGGCATTTCCGAACCAGACGACGTTTTCACCGCCATCGAAAACGGCGCCGATACCTTTGACTGCGTATCGCCAACCCGTGTGGCCCGCAACTCTGCGTTCTACACTCCCTGGGGGCGTTTCAACCTGTCGGGTGCACGCTACAAGCGTGACTTCACCCCATTGGTTGAAGGGTGCGACTGCTACGCCTGTGAGCACTTCACCCGCGCCTACATCCACCACCTGTACAAGGCGAAGGAACTGCTCAGCCACACGCTGATCTCTATCCACAACGAGCATTTCACCGTAAATCTTGTTGAATCGGCACGCCAGGCTATCGAAAACGGCACCTTCTTTGAATTGAAGGAGCAGGTGCTCTCCAGCTACTACGCGGGAAAGCCAGACCCTCAGGGGCAGCCTGCCTCCTAGGCAAGCATTTCGACGGTGCGGGTCCATGCACGAGGTGGGCCCGCACTCTTGCATTAATTGAGTAGTGAACTAAAAGAATTTCCTCACGCCGGGCAGCGCACATAATACAGAGATTCCCCAGATGCCCCACGGCACCGGTGCCGCCGGGGCGAGAATGATGAAGTAGAACACCGCGCCTGCAGCCAGGGCTCGAATGAGCGTCATCATTTCCTGAATGAGGAAGGCCGACATGGTCATTTCGTTGGTGG
Organism: Glutamicibacter sp.; assembly: GCF_032154645.1. GTDB lineage: Bacteria > Actinomycetota > Actinomycetes > Actinomycetales > Micrococcaceae > Glutamicibacter. The sequence continues at coordinate 29,532 of NZ_JALDXV010000016.1, forward strand.
CGTTGCTGAAGAGGGCGCCCCATTCCCGTTCGCCGCGCTGTGCATGATCCAGGGCCGAGGAAGCCAGCCCCAGGGATGTCATAACCAACCCAAGCAGCACGGTCCACCACGCTGATTCTTCAAAGAATCCAATTGACCTAAGCCCGAGCGCCCATAGCAGCAGCCATCCCGCCGTCGTAACCGCCCCGAAGCTCAACGCCGCTCGGTCAGCCTGGCTAGGTGTACGGCCCAACAGATTTCCCAGCTCCCTTTGGGTCGCCAACGGAAGTATTGTCGTGGATAAATTGGTGTTGAGAACTCCCAGCAAGACCGCCAAAAGCAGGCAGGCCGCTAACGGGTTGGCTACGTCCTGGACCAACAGCATCATGGCCAAACCGGCAATGCCCACAATGGCAGCGGGCCGCCATAGTCCTGCCCGCAGGTAGCGCAGGAGAATGACGCGTTGTATGGCTGGAAGCTTTGCTGTCAGCCGATGACTGATGGTGTGCACGGTGGAGGAAGCGTGATGCCGCCGGGCGATTGCTCGCGCATCTGCCTGCATCATCAGTCCCGCGACCTGTTGTTGACGAATTCCACCGCGACGAAGTGAAGCACCCGATACCCGGGTGCCGTGTTTGAGCAAATAGTTGATCCCGACAAGGCTGAGCACCACTGCAGCCAGCAGCAGAATCAACCATGGAATCTGGTCCGAAAGGTAGCTTCCTGCAGTTTCCAAGACGATCGGGGGCTTGGAGGATTGGTCCAGCTGAAAAACCGTCAGAACCGCGAAAACACCGGTAATCGCAAGCACTGCGATATTTCCTGCGCCACGGGCAAAACGTTGATGCTCGTTGATCTGAATGACTACTGCGAGTCCCGCTAGCCCGAGTCCCATCACACCAAAAAACAGCGTCGCCAGCGCTATGGTTTCTCCTGGCAATCCGCCATTTCCGCCCGAGAAAACTAAGATCCACAGCAGGCCAAGGAAGAGCGAACTGCAAATCCCCATACCGATGGCTCTGACCCCCATTGGGCGTAGAAGCACCCTCCGCTGGATCGGCAGCGGCAGCCACCATTCTGCCTTTTCTTGCACGATTCCAAGGGGTCCAAGCAAAAGCTGAAAACGAAAAATGGCAATGAGTACCACCGGTAGCAGGACTATCGAAAGCCCCTCGAGGTTCCAGACAGCGGTCGGCAGGGAGATATGCGGGACGCCTTCACCCAGCAGGACGAAGATGGCGCCATACAGCGCACTCGACAGGTATGTCAGCGCAACGACTGCAGCCAAAGCCCAGACATATGCGTCCGAAAATTCATCAATGCGCTCCGAGAAGGATCTCTTGGCGCGCGCCCTGCGCAGCACCGATGCTGGATCGAAGGTCGTGTGGCCGCGAACTGCGGAATTAGCGTTCAAGCCACTGCGCCCCTTCCTTCGAAGGCATGAGCTGACCGCGATCCGCGTCCATCAGATAGGCCTCGTCAAGACAGCATCGCAACATCATCGGATCATGAGTAACCGCAAGAATGCTCACCGACTTGTTGCGGCAGTCTTTCAACCTGTCATAGAGGCGCTGTCGAATTTTTAGGTCAAGACGTTGTTCAGGTTCATCCAGGATGAGGATCTGCGCTGGACGAATCAGTGTAGCCGCCAGCAGAAGCTTTCTCCGTTGCCCTGAAGATAGTTCCGAAGGCAGGTGGTTGCGAACGGAATCAATCTCGAAGAACTCCATCTCCGCGTCGACCCTACGTCGCCAAGAATCAAGGCCGTGTCCCCGCGCCACCATTTCGAGGTGTTCAGCCACGGTCAGTTCTTCAAAGAAGGCACCGTCACTGACCTGAACTGCCACGTTCCTACGGAATTCAAGAGCATCTTCATTTACGGGCATGCCCTGATGCGTTACTGATCCAGAGACTGGAGGCAACGCACCAAGGATGGTCTGGATGAGTGTAGATTTACCGCTGCCGTTCACGCCGATAACCCCCATCCCCGCGCCCGCAGTGATGCTGAGATTTATCGGACCGCAGATCGTTTGCTCGGGATAGCCAATAATCAGTTCGCTGATTTGAACTATTGGCTGCGGGCTTCGAGCTGTGTCCATCTCATCAGCGTAGCGAGAGGTGCCGCGGCGATGAATCGACCCCAATGATGATTCTGGACTATTTTGCGGTGACTAAATTCTTGGCGTAGTCAGGTTCATGTTTCTTGAACCATCGGATGACCAACGAAGTAACGGGCACGAAGATGATCTCCACAGCCGTCTTATAAACAAACCCGACCAAAACATAGTTGATAAAGCTTGCACTGTCGCTAATACCAATCACTGGTGCCGCAATGGCGCAGAAGATCAGTGTGTCAAGGAATTCTCCAACACCGCTTGATCCGATTAATCGGGTAATCAGACCGCGTTCACCGGTTCGTTCTTTGAGCTTGACCAGGACCCACGAATTCGCGAACTGACCCACAAGAAATCCAGCCGCCGAAGCGATGACGATCTGCCAGATGGGCCCAAGGGTACGTTCGAGCGCTTCCTGTCCATCATAAAAATCGGCGGCTGGGAGTTGGATCATGATCCAGAAGCTCGCAACGGCAAAGAAAGCCAGTGCAAACGTGGTGATGATTGAACGGCGCGCTGCCTTGAGCCCGTAGACCTCGGAGATGACATCTCCAAGGATGTAGGCCAGGGGGAAGAGAAAGAATCCTCCGTCGGTAATCAGCGGCCCGAGGGTAACGCCTTTAGAAGCTCCGATGTTGGAGAGGATGACTACCGCGCTCATCAAGGCAAGGACGGTAGAGAAATACGGTGATCCGGCTGAAGCAAAGACCGCTTTATTGGCCTTGGATCCCTCGGGTATGGCGTTGAGATCGCCCATGAAATTTTTCCTTGTCAAAGTGGTTCGCCAAGACCTGTACTGTCACTGCCCCGGTTGAACTTCGCTAGGTGTTCAGCACGGGGGCTGTGAACTTGCTGTCTCGCTGTATTAGCACTTGCTGATTCAAGTATCCCATGCAGCAGTTCCAACCCATCCGTGACCTGGTTCATACTAACCAGTAATTTGGAAGAGAACTTGTCAAAATTTGATACTTCACTTGGAGTTCTTTGGAAAAGAAAATCGAGGTAACAAGGACGAACGTGACCCGCCTCCCGAACTTCCGCATGGAAAAATGTATTTTTTGAACGCGTTCAATTATTGAGTAGACTGGGACGAAACAGCAGAGAATCAAGGGAGCGAATGAACACCCAGCCACGGACTCAAAAGGGGCAGGCCACACAGGCCAAGCTCCTGCAAACCGCGCTGGAATGCTTCGCCGCAGAGGGTTTTCGAGCTTCAAGCATGCGCGTCATCGCAGCGCGTGCGGGAGTCTCCCTTTCACATGCCTACTACTACTTCGAATCCAAGGAAGAGATTGTCGCCCAGCTTCTGCTGAATCTACGTACCGAGCAGTTCCAACGGTGCATTGCGCACCTGGATGAAGGCAACACCCTCGAGAGCAACATCCGCGTTGCCTACAATGCCGCCTTGGAAGTGATGGAGCCTTACCACGATTTCGGCCCGACTTTCCTTAAAGTCCTGCTGTCCCGGGAGGCGCTCACAGCGGAGATCTCGGAGATCGAACTCTCCCTCTGGGAAAAGGTCGTCTCAGGCTCCCGTCCTCTGCCGCCGCTGGGTATTCGCCGAGACTTGCCTCGTTTCCTCTGGCTTTTATCAGGCCAGGTATTCTCGGCCTGGGCCTACGACAATTCCAAGGGGCGACGTCGTTCAAGGTTGCTGATGAAAAATACTGCCCCGGTGGTTGCCAAGTTTGCCGTACTCTGCCGGCTTCCTGTCGTCCGTTCCCTCTTTGAAGACGTCTTGTCACTTCTGGATTCCAGCAACGACGTCCACGACGAGCCCGCCTCCACCGCCGCCAAATCCGCAACAGCCCGCGCCTCGTAGAATTCTCACGGGCGAGCTAGGCAAGGGCCACGTGATGTAGTTCGTTGTCAGCGGACTTACAGAAGCAACACACTTTTAGGCGTAAAGTCGAAGTTGTCACTGGGCTTTTTCTCGCTTCGAAGGAGTACGAATACAAATGAGCGGTACGAGACGTGCACTGCCAGCATGGACAGAGGCCTATGCCCTGCTCCGCGACCGCATTGCTTCTTTCCCGAAGCCGGGAGAAATCCGTTCCGTCAATCACGACGGCGAAGACGTTGAGGTTCTGAGCTATTGGCCGGATGCCTCCTGGACTGCCCCCAACGATGCGAAACGCCTGATCCTGCTGGGCACTCCCAACGAGCAGACAGCAGCTACCCTGCGCAATGCTGGATGGGATGAAACCGCGAAAATGGCATTGCTGGCAGGCAGGCCCGATGACGTTGAACAGGTCGTCAAGCTTCCCGACACCTCGGCACTGTTTGAGGCGCCCATGGACGATTACGACGTCGTCGAGGTCACCGATTTTGACCGTCCGGTTGCCCGCGGACGAATGCACTACGGTTCAACTTTCGGTCTTCTTTCCGACCCTGACCTGTACGCACCAAGCAACCCAGACGTTGCCCGTCGCGCAGTACTGGCGAACTTTGCAGGCGCAGCCTTTGGACACGGTCTACCATGGCTATTGTTGGTGGCAACCAGTGAGAACGCAGCAAACCTCGCCGAAGGCTGGTCCAAGGCCACCGATTTGAGCTTCTGGCAACAGGGCTAAGCACCTTCAATACGCACTACCTCATTTGGGACTATGACTAATACAAACACCGCAAACAGCCCAGCCTTCACCCTGACCATTGCAGGTTCTGAAGCTACCGGCGGCGCCGGCGCACAGGCCGACCTGAAGACTTTCCAGGAACTTGGAACCTACGGAATCGTGGCATTAACCTGCATCGTTTCCTTCGACCCCAAGGATTCGTGGAACCACCGATTCGTTCCGGTAGAGCAGCAGGTCATCGCCGACCAGCTCGAAGCCATCCAGACCTGCTATGAAGGCAAGCTGGGCACCGTCAAGCTGGGCATGATGGGATCACCGGCAACTATCAACACCGTTGCCACCGCCCTGAAGTCCCAGCAATGGGACAACGTGCTGCTTGACCCGGTGCTGATCTGCAAGGGTCAGGAGCCGGGCCACGCACTGGATACCGATGAGGCTTTGAAAGCCAACCTGCTTCCGGTAGCTACCTTCGTCACCCCGAACCACTTCGAGGCCGAGCAGCTGTCCGGCATGAGCATTGCCACCGAAGCCGACCTCATCGAAGCGGCCAAGAAGATTCACGAAATCTCGGGGGCTGCAGTTCTCGCCAAGGGAGGCGTCCGCATCGCAGGTGAAGACGCTGTCGACGTGTTCTATGACGGCACCACCCTTGAGGTGCTGCGCGAGAAGAAGGTGGGCGAAGTAGCAGTGTCCGGAGCAGGCTGCTCGCTGGCAGCAGCCGTCACCGCCGAGCTCGCCAAGGGCGCCACCCCTCTTCAGGCGGCTCGCACCGCCAAGGCATTCGTCACCGAGGGCATCCGCAACCGCGTTTCGGGCAAGACACCGTTTGACGCCCTTTGGCAGGGCGGTCGCCGCTAGGCCCTTCCTGAAACCACAGAACGCCGATGGACTCCGATGAATCCATCGGCGTTCTTTTCGTCAAAGCAGGGGTAAGCATCATCACTTGGGCTGGGACGAAATGCGTTGTTAGAATAGTTGAGGATTTTCAATTTGTTGCGTGCTTGGACACGGGAAAGGGCGGTCGGCTATGCAAGCCACTTTGATGCTCTGCCCGTTCGTCCCCGCGGCGAACGGGGCCTTCACTAAATAACACGGCGCCAACTGCTGTTGGCTGGCCGTCATTGGTGTTGCCCTGCACTCCCTCGCCACTTTTGGGGACTTTTCTTTGCCATAACCCCTCGGCGCATCTTCCTGTGCCGAACCGCGGATTTTCTTCGCGGCAAAAGAATTCTTCAAGGACACACCATGCAGCCATTAACCGAAAAAATGATCCGCTCCAGCTTCATCAACGCAAGTCGTCAAGAGGCCAAGAAGCTCACCCTCCCGGAAAATTTCTCCAGCATCGACTGGGACAAACTGGAATACCTGGGTTGGCGAGACCCCAAGATGCCGCAGCGTGGTTACATGATCCACACCTCCCCCGAGGGAACGATCCGCGGACTGCTGCTTCGCGCCACCGCTGGCGGGCGCAAACCGGGAAGCGCCGCCATGTGCGAGATGTGCAGGGATGTAACCATCCCCTGTGCTGTTGGCATGTTCACGACACGGCGCTCCGGACAATCCGGGCGGGACGGAAATACCTTGGGCACCCTGATCTGCTCGCATTTCGAATGCTCGTCCAACGTGCGCATCGCCCCGCCAAAGGACCCCATCAACCCAGATCCAATGGTGGTTGTTGCAGAGCGAATCATCATGCTCGATGAGCGCGTCGACGCCTTCATCAACAGGGTCTAATTCAGGGGCTGCCGGTGCCTGCCGGCAGCCCTTCATCTTTCGCAAAGTAGATAACTAGCCAGTAACAAACCGTCGAACAAATCTAAAAATGCCGACGCTGGCAAACTCCCGGAATCTCAACTTTTGCTTGGATTTCCTAGGAACCAACTCTGAAAGCGCCCCATCTAGCAAAGATGGCGGAATCGGACACTATTCAATAACCCCTTGATATATGAGCTAGGTCACCTATCATTCCAAACTAGGGACTTTGACGCTTCAGCGGACGTCTGACCCTGGATCGATCATCATCGCCCGCATCGCTTTGTCGTATCGGCCGCCCGTTTACGGGTGTACTTCCGCTGTCCAGCTCGGCTAGGAGAAACATGGTCACACGACGCACTGAGAAATTGCCGCGTATGTTGCTGGGATCTGCCACTGCTTTGGCTTTGGCCGTGACCGTCAGCATTCCGGTAAGTGCAGCAAGTATCCCGCAACCTGCAAACGGCGACGAGGCAGCATCCCTGCCCATCGCCAGCAGCGACTCACTTTCAAACAGAAAGGTCGCAGGCCCACTGGCCAAGGCTTCAGGCGAAGTCTCGGTCTTTGTCCAGCTAGAGGGCGACGGGGCCTACGAGGAGGTCCAAAAGTCCGGAAAGTCGAAAGACACCGCAAAGGTCAAGAAGATCCGCGCAGACGTCAAAAAGACAAGTAAGGAACTTGCTTCCGAAACGAACTCCGAGGTCATCTATACGACGTCCAACTCCATGCGCGGCGTGGCGCTCACCGGCGATGCCGACGACCTGCGCGCGTTGGCTGAACGCGGCGACGTGGCCAAGATCAGCGCCATCGTTCCCAAGTCGCCATCCAACCGTGGTTCGGTCATCGACACCGGCGCCCTGGAGTCCTGGACCGCCCAGAAGAAGACCGGCGAAGGAGTGAAGATCGCGGTGCTGGACACCGGCATCGACTACACCCACGCCAGTTTCGGCGGCCCGGGCACCCTCGAAGCCTACAAGGAGGCTCAGGCTTCCAACGAGCTTCCATCGGCCGATTCCGGGTTGATCGACCCGGACAAGTTCATCGGCGGCTGGGACCTGGTCGGCGACGACTACAACGCCGATTCAAAGTCAGACACCTACCAGCCGATTCCCAAGCCGGATCCAAACCCGCTTGACTGCGAATTCGCAGGCCACGGCTCGCACGTTGCAGGCACCGCAGCCGGTTACGGCGTCAACGCCGACGGCTCCACCTTTGAGGGCGACTACTCCGAACTCTCAGCGGATGACGTCCGCTCTATGAAGGTCGGGCCGGGCTCCGCGCCGAACGCACAGCTGATCGGCATCCGCGTCTTTGGCTGCAGCGGCTCTTCCTCGGTGGTTGGCCAGGCCCTGGACTACGTGCTTGATCCAAACAACGACGGCGACTTCTCCGACCGCGCCGACGTGGTGAACATGTCCCTGGGTTCGGACCACTCCCCCGTAGAAGATCCCGAAAATGACATCGTCGACTCGCTGTCGGCCGCAGGCATCCTCTCGGTGGTTGCCTCGGGCAACGCATCGGACGTCACCGATGTCGGAGGATCCCCCGGCAACTCGCGTTCGTCGTTGACCGTAGCCAACTCCGTCGGTTCCTCGGTCACCGTGGACAAGATTCAGGTGGATGCACCGGATGACGTTGCAGGCACGGCCGCCGGCCAGTACTCTGCAAACTTCAACTACACCAATGCTGATCCCGCCAAGCTCAGCGGCGAGGCAGTCATGGCCCCGGCCGACAACAAGTTCGGCTGCGAACCATTCGAGCCAGGTTCCCTGGACGGCAAATGGGTCTGGCTGACGTGGAGCGAGAACGGCGAGTTCCCCTGCGGTTCCGCCGCCCGCTTCAACAACGCTGAAGCAGCCGGTGCCACCGGCGTCCTGCTGGACTCCGAGGCAAACATCTTTGATGCAGGCATCGCCGGCAATACCACCATCCCGGGCGCACAGTTCACCCTGGACAATTCGAAGAAGCTGCGTCCGGCTGCCGAGGCAGGCACCCTGAAGGTCACCCTGTCCCCAGACTTCGTCGGTGCGGCTTCCACCCCATCCGATTCCCTGGACACCCTGAATCCTTCGTCTTCGCGCGGCGTGCACGGTTCGAACGGCATCGTCAAGCCCGATGTCGCGGCCCCGGGCACCCAGATCGGTTCGGTAGGCGTAGGCACCGGCAACGGTGTTGCCGTCATGTCCGGCACCTCGATGGCAACCCCGCTGGTTGCAGGCATCTCCGCCTTGGTTCTCGAAGGCAACGATGACATGACTCCGGCCCAGGCCAAGAGCATCGTCATGAACACCGCAGCAACCGACATCAAGGATGCCGACGGCGACGCCTACGGCCCAACCCGCGTCGGCGCAGGCCGCGTCATGGCAGACAAGGCAATCTCAACCCCTGCCTACGCCTATGATTCCAAGGCCGAGGACTTGACCAGCGTGGTCTTCGGCGTGGTCGAACTCGACGGCAAGGCCCAGTACAAGGCCACCCGCTCGATCACCGTGAAGAACACCAGCAACAAGTCGCAGACCTACAAGGTGAACTACGTGCCCGCCACGCAGATCCCTGGTGCTACTTACACGCTTGACCGCAGCTCGGTCACCGTACCTGCCGGCAAGACCGCTCAGGTCAAGGTAACCCTCAAGGTAGACCCTAAGAAGTGGGCCAAGACAATGGATCCAACCATGGAAGCAACCCAGTCGGGTCTGAGCCGTGCCTGGCTGGCTGATGCCACCGGCCGCGTCGAGCTGACCAGCAGCACCGCACCAACCCTGCGCGTTCCCGTTCAGGCGGCGCCAAAGCTGACCAGCGATATGTCAGCCAAGGCCGACAAGCTGAAGAAGGGTGCAAACACCACCAAGCTGCAGCTTAAGGGCAAGGACATCGTCGCCGGCGACGACGCATCGCAGGTAGTTTCCCTGCTCGGAGCCTTCGAGCTGGGTGCCAACAGCGATCGCGGCGGTGCCGAAATCGACGCCATTCCAGGCGCCCGCGCGGTGGACCTCCAGCACGTGGGTGCATCGAGCACCGCACCAAAGACGGGAGTGGCTGACGGAGTTCTGAACGTCGGCATCTCGACCTGGGACAACTGGGCCCACCTTGCAGGAGCAACCGAGCTGGACGTTGAATACGACGTTGACCAGGACGGCAAGGCTGACTACGTCAGCTTCACCACCATCTTGGACGACATCGATCTGGACCTGGTCGCCACCTACGATCTGAAGACCGGCAAACAGGTCGACCTTCAGCCACTGAACGGCGTGATGGGCGATGTTGACACCAACACCTACGACACCAACACCGCAATCCTGCCGGTTTCGCTGGCGTCCCTGGACCTGGGTGAAGATGCTTCCAACATCTCCTACCGCGTCCTCGGCTACTCCTGGTACAACACCGATGAAGCAGGTTCGATGATTCCTGTTGACCAGACCGACTGGATCAACTTCAACGTCGCCGAGCCTCAGGTTGATTTCGGTGCAGAAGGCTCGGTCTTCACCGACCTGAAGGGCACCAACCTTCCGGTATCGGTAGCCGACACCTCCAAGGATGCCAAGGCACTGCTGCTGCACCTGCACAACGGTTCCGGCGACCGCGCACAGGTGGTCGACATCCGCTAAAGATTTGGGTTGAAAACCCCAAGTCAGGCGACAGACTAGGCCCGGGCTGCTTTCTAGCGAGTGAGAAAGCAACCCGGGCCTTTATTTGCCTTGCAGCGATTTCGCTGGAATTACTGCTGGCGCAATTTCTCTTCAAGCACCAGGACCGCCGCATCGTTGACCTTCGCCGCGAATTCCTGATCTGACTTTGCCTGCTTCTCCAGTGCTTTTGCCATCACTACCGAATCGGCCGCGGAGACGCACAACGGCATGGTGCCACCTGCTTCGACGAATTTCACCGCACGCTGCCCGACCTGTACATCCGCCACCTGCTTGGCTTCGCACAGGTCGTCGGAGATAATCAAGCGTTTGTACCCCAGCTGCTCGCGCAGCAGCCCGGTAATGACCTTCGAAGAAAACGGGGCATCATTCTTCGAATCAATCTTGGTGTAGAGGGCATTTGAGATCATGACCCAGGCGAGATCCTGGGCGATCGACTTTTCAAATGGTTCCAGATCCGGGCTGTCGGTCCCTGTGGTGGTGTCCTCGACCGAACTGGACGTATCGGTATTGGCAGTCACCTTTCCCAACCCCGGGAAGTGCTTAACCACCGGCTGCACCCCTGATTCGGCAAAGGTTTCGTTGACCGTCAGCACCGAGCTCGCTACGTCTTGAGCGTTGTCCCCATATTGACGTCCGAAGTAGCCAATGGGGTCGTTCTTCGTGCCGATACTCTCCGGCACGACGTCTGCCACCGGAGCAAGATTCACGTTGACCCCGGCTTTCACCAGTTCTGCTCCGACTCCCGAGAGTCGGGACTTCAAGGTGGACTGGGACCATTGTCCCTGCTTTGTGGCTGTAGGAAGCTCAGAGAAACCGGGTCCCTGCAGCACCCGAACAAAGCCGCCCTCTTGATCTGTGGCGACCCATACGGGCAAATCCTGCGGCATATTTTCGGCAAGGGCACCGGTAATTTTCTTGACCTGCGCGGCAGTTTGGGAAACCGAAAGCTGCGAACGCCCGCGGAGGAACACATTTGAAATTCCCTGTTCCTGCAGTTGCGCAATTTCGCCTTTAGAAGCGCCTGTGGCTGGTACGCCGGCCATGACCAAACTTGCCGCCAGTTCTCCGGTGCTCATTTGGTCGGCAAGCTGCCGGGCCTGCTCCTCAAGCGTTTTCGGCGCCTCGGTACCATGAGTGGTGCTCGGTACGGGGCTGCCTGTACCTGATTCGCCGCTCGAGCTAGGTCCGGTACTCGAAGCGGTGGGTGGTTGGTTGGACGTTGGAGTGCTGGCAGCGGGTGAAGATGGTCCGGCAGTGGTGTTTGCCTTTGGCGCTCCGGCGCTGCAGCCGGTCATCAGCAACGCGGCGAGCACTCCCCAACAGGCAACCTGACGCTTACGAGTTGTCATGCCGCCCATTCTTTCACTGCTTTCTGCGAACAATCTTGGACTTTTGCCTCATCAGCCGGTTGATACCCAGCCAGTCATCAGGTTCATCTGCTGCGTCGCGAAGGTCGGACATCGCAGCGACGACGACTAGGAACCACCGAAGACAGCCTGCCCAGTAAACGGGCAGGCTGTTCATTCGGCTGGAACTAGGGCGGCAAAGATAGTCGCTGCTATGCCATATGGGGCACGACTACAGCTCGGGCAGAGAGTTCACCCGCCTGAAGTTTGCGGTAGGCTTCCAACGCATTGTCCATTGTGTAGAGTTCCACGTCTGGGGTGATCTTCCCGTCGCGATAGAGCGCAACAACCTCATGCAGTTCCTCGATGGTGCCCCAATAGGTGTTGACCAGTTCAGCTTCGTACGGCGCCGTATAGAACGACCAGGTGTACGGGCCGCCAGCGATGCCCACTACCGTCATGCGGCCACGGGAAGCTACGGTCTCCATCCCGAGTTGAATTGTTGGCGACACCCCGACGAAGTCGAAGACCGCGTCGACGCCTCGGCCTCCGGTCAGTTCTCGAATCTGCGCCACCTGGTTTTCACCGCCGGGCACGGTGACAGCACCGCGGGATGCTGCAAGTTCCATGGCCTCTTGCTTCATGTCTGTAGCGATGACCTTGGCGCCGGTGATTGCCAGCAGGATCTGCACCGCGACTTGACCTAGCCCACCAAGTCCAATCACCAACGCCGTTTTGCCGCCGCCCGCCAACTTATCGAAGGAGTTCTTGATGGCATGGTAGGGGGTCAATCCCGCGTCGGACAGCGGCGCGGCCGGAACCGGATCTGCATCTCCTAGGGGGACCAGATTTCGTGCGGGGACCTTGATGTACTCGGCCATTCCACCATCGCGGCCTAGGCCGGAGGCGAGGTATCCCACCTGTTCTGGGTGCTCACAATAGGTGTCCTGACCTCGAGAGCAGGCCTTGCAGCGACCGCAGCCGATGGGGCCGTACACCAAGTATGCCTCGCCGGGGTTGACTCCCGATACTCCTTCGCCCACTTCTTCAACCCAGCCGGAGTTTTCATGACCGAGGATGTAGCTTGGCTTGAGCAGTTCACTCGTTGCACCCATCTCCGGCGAATATTCGCTGTACACGGCAACGTCTGAATGGCAGGCTCCGGCCCCGGCAACTTTCAGTACAACCTCGCCTGGACCAGGCGTTGGTTTGGGGACGTCCTTGATGGTTGGGAAGGTCTTCCATTGTTCGAAGACGACTGCTCGCATTGCCACACATCCTAATCCGTAGATGTTCCATCGCGCGGGGCAAACGAAAATCACCCCTGACGTCGCGGTGGCTTCAGCCACAGTCTAGGATTCGGTGGCTTAAGGGTCAAGGAACCTGCAATACTCGGATGAAGTGGACATCAAGCTTTAACAACTGGCAATTCGTCCCAGTGGGTGGTGAAGCGTTGCGAAATGTGTTCGCGTTTCATCGACCAGTCCGGAGCCTGCGCAATTCCGGCGCGCCCCAGCCCAATAGCCTGCGCGCCGAATTTCGCCGAGATGTTCTGGACCACCTGCGAAACGTTGGCGCTTTCCTGTTCTCCCGGATCTGCCGCTTCACCAAAAATATCCAACTGCTGTTCCCCGGGGTTGTCGCTAAGCCCAGAAAGGATCACGCCGCCTCGGACGTAGTCAATGCCAGGCTGCATCAGTTCGTTCATCGCGGCTATCGCAATGCGGGTGAGCAATATTGGGTCGCGGGTGGGCCGTTCAAGCCTGACTTGGGTCGTGGGGAACGACGCTTCTCCCCTGGCGAATCGGCTAGTTCCTGCGGTGACGGTCAACAAGCTTGCATAGCGGTCTTCCCGAGCCAAGCGGCTGGCGGCTTTTTGCGCATAGATGGACATGACTTCTTCCATCGCTTCGCGTGTGCGCACCGGCGTGGAAAATGACCGGGTAAACATGACCTGCCCTTTATCCGAGCGCTCTTCTACCGGCCCAATACAGCGCTGACCGTTAAGTTCGAAAACCGTGCGCTGCAGGACAACAGAGAATTTCTTGCGGATCGCCAGAGGATCAGACGCCTTGAGGTCTGCGATGGATTCGATGCCCATCCCGGCAAGTTTGGCCCCGGTTTTTCGCCCCACGCCCCAAACATCTGTGGCTGGAACCAGCGACATGATCTTGTCCAAGACTTCCCGATCCATCAGTTCGCTCACGCAGACCCCGCCAAGGTTCACGTTGCGTTTTGCAATATGATTCGCAAACTTCGCCAAGGTTTTGGTGCTCGAGACCCCGACGCACACCGGAACTCCAATGCTCTTATCGATCGCGGCTCGAATCTGCGCCGCTGTGGCACGCACCTGTTCCAAGCTGCCTTCAAGCCCCACGAATGATTCATCGATCGAATACACCTCGTGCCAGGTTCCAAATCTCCCCAGCAGCTCCATGACACGGGCCGACATGTCGCCGTAGAGTTCATAGTTGCTTGATCGCACCGCCAGATTGTGGCTCTGCACATAGCGCTGCACCTTGAAGAAAGGCTCACCGGTGCTGATGCCTAGGTCCTTGGCTTCTTGGGAACGGGCTACTACACAGCCGTCGTTGTTGGAGAGGACAACCACCGGCCTGTTGACCAGTCGCTGATCAAATACGCGTTCACATGAGACATAAAAATTGTTAACGTCTACCAGCGCAACATGGTCAGTGGACATGGTGCAGGCACCTCGTGACAACTCCGAAGACGCTTACTTCATCGCCTTCGGTCATGGTAACCGGGATGGGCGACTCATCGCAGAGCAGCCCAGTTTTTGCCCCGCTGACTTGCCAGCGACGGATGAGCATTTGCCCGTTGAGACTCAGCACCACCACACTGTTGTGGCGCACAGGCAATGAACGATCGACGATGATCTCGTCTCCGTCGTAGATGCCTGCTGACTGCATGGAGTGCCCACCGACCCTCATGATGAATGTCGAGACTCTGTCCTTGACCAGCAGTTGATTTAGATCCAGCCCGCCATCAAAGTAGTCGCGGGCCGGCGAGGGAAAACCCATGGCTGAGACAGCCTGTACGGGACCGGCGCTGGAGGCCGCCGGCACAAAAGGCTCTGCATTACTCACAGGGTCTCACCTCATTCTGCGATCACATTATTCGTAGAAAGTTTCGAATATTTGAAATTGTACAGCTTTTCAGCTCGAAGCCGCACTCGCATCGTCCGGCGAAATCAAGCCAGGAGACTCGGGATCAGAATTGTCGATAACACGGGTCGCATGGAGCCAAGGTGTTGACGCTTCGAAGTATAGGCGCTGACCTCCGACGTATCGATGCATCGACGGGTGTTCCGGATCGGGGTTGCTTCCATCCCGGAGCGACATGCGGCGTGCTGTTTCCTCAAATGGCACATCCAAGAAAATCGAGTAATCCCATTTTTGCCTCAGCTCCTCCCTATGCAGGAACATTCCCTCGATGAGCACTATGCAGCGGTCTGGGGCCTGCCTCGCGGGCACCTCAACTCGAAGATTCATTTTGTGCTCCGTGGCGACCGGCCAGTGTGTTCCGTTGCCACCGCGCGAAAGGGGCATAAGCACTAGTCGATTAAGCGCTTCATAGTCATAGGTGTCGAGCCAGAACCCTTCTGGCGAATTTCGTCCTTTTCGATGTCGAACCGCGGTTAAGTTCAGAAAGTCATCAACATGAATCAGGATGACCGGCTTGCCTTCGAAGTGCTCGGACAGCTCCCGTGCAAACGTTGATTTGCCACTTCCGTCCACACCATCAATTGCTACCAACGGCCTCGGCACATCCAAGGTGGCAACCTCTTGGGCTAGCTCGCTCAGCAGCATTGACCTGTCATTGACCTGATAATTATCTGTCATTCAGATTACTCTTCCTCCTCATCGCTTCGAGGTTCGTTTCCCTTCAGTGAAAGCTTTGCCCACCGTGGTGCAGCACCCTCGGAGGGCCAGAATGTCAGTCACATCTATTTCGTTGCCCAACGTGATGCAACATCTATCCAGAGGGAGGATGGAGCACTGCGAAAAATCCCCCAAAAACCGGCGGCAAAGAATCGCTTATAGTGTCCGTATGAACAGCACTGCAAAGGTACTGGCCGTCCACCTAGATTCTAAGCACCGTTTCAGCAAAGAAACTGTCAGCGAGATCAAGCTACTTGAGGGTCTCGGCGTGGCCGGCGATGCTCACGCAGGAACTACGGTTCAACACCGTTCTAGGGTCAAGGCAGATCCCAGCCAGCCCAATCTGCGTCAGATTCACCTGATTCACCAGGAGCTGTTCGATTGGCTGACTCAGAAAGGCTACTCAGTAAAACCTGGAGAGCTGGGCGAGAACGTGACAACCACAGGAATCGATCTCCTTGGGCTGCCGAAGGGAACCCTTCTAGAATTGGGGCCAGAATCCGTCGTTGAAGTAACCGGGCTGCGCAACCCTTGCTCCCAAATAGACAGCTTCCAACATGGGCTACTCAAACACCTCGTTGGCTATGACGAGTCAGGTGAACTAGTTCGCCGGGCAGGAATCATGGGTATCATCCACCACGGCGGTACCGTCAAGCCAGGCGACAAAATAGGCATTGTCATCCCAAAAGGGAAACATGAAACCCTTGAGCGCGTTTAGGTCTACTTTTGCTTTCTCTCTTTGAATAGCATTCACTTCGAGATTACAGTCGGACACTCCTAACTCGGCTTTGGGGCGTTACTCTTGTGCCTCAATCCGACCAGAAATGTACCCAACCCCGAGATGCTGTCGATCCATCTCGCTGAATCCGCAATGAATCCTGACGTACCGGGCAGATTTCCCAACCCATCCATGGCATAAATCAACATGCACAGGTATGTCCAGTCAGCTCCGTGGATTGCCCCTGGCAATCATTTATTGCTTGTTGGTCTGATTCCCGAATTGCGCAGCCCATCTCCATGGCTGTTTATTAAGAAGAACAAGATGATTGCAAGAGTCTGGGCCCAGAACCTTCAACCAGAAGTTAAAATCCTTGGCAACCAGGCCACGATGACACATATGAAGCCTAGGTCAGCTTGGAACAGGGCCTTAGAACTAATCTAGAAGAAACACCTACAGTTTCCAGCCAAGGAGTCACGTGCAAGTACTACTGGTCAGCGCCGGGGATGTTGCTATCGAATCTGGTCTTCGCTTCGTCAGACAGGGCTATGAAGTGGAGGGCTGGCGCCGCAACAGCAGCAAACTCCCTGCAGAATTCAAGGGTCAAGACGTAGATCTTTTGAATCCTTCGGCGTGGCCAGTCATCGATGAATCCACCGAATTTGTGGTCTTCACCCCGGTTCCTGCCGCCCGTACATACGAGGCCTATACCCGCAGTTATCTGGAGGTCGCTCAAGAGCTGGTGCAGCGGCTATCTGTCCAGGCACCAACTCTCAAGCGCATCATTTATGTTTCTTCTTCTGCAGTATCTGGCGGCGGCGACGGCGAATGGATCGACGAAGGCACCGAAGTGGCACCCAATAGGGCCACTTCCGAGGTTCTGGCAGCCACGGAGCGGGTGTTTCTGGATTCCGGCCTGCCGGTGACGGTTCTGCGCGCATCAGGAATCTACGGGCCTGGGCGCAACCACCTGATCGATCAAGTACGCGATGGCAGCGCACGGATGCCGCTGGATTCCCACTGGACCAACCGCATTCACCGCGACGATCTGGCCCAAGCGATCGTGCACGTGGCTACGTTGGGTAATGCCTCCGAGGATGTTTACATGGTTACCGACGATGAACCAGCCCAGATCGATGAAATCTACACGTTCTTAGCCGAACAGCTGCGCCTGCCTATTCCTCCTCAGGCGACCGAACAAACGGTGAGGCGAGCGGCAAACCGCCGCATCCGCAACGACAAGCTGCTGGCCACCGGTTTCGAATTGCAGTTCCCGGGATTCCGCGAAGGCTACCGTTCCGTACTGGCTGGCGACTCCATCCGCCACCGCTGAAAGCGCGCCGCAAAAGAGCACAAACCAGCGCGATCCCAACATTGTGTGGGTTCGCGCTGGTTCGCTTTATTCACGTTCCGGGTGTGGACCAGAACGGGCTAGAAACCCTTGCGCAGCGGGTTGAAGTGGCGGGCGATGGCCGGCACCGATTGGCCGGTGATCTGCGCGGCAAGGATCTTGCCGGTGAGCGGGCCGAGCGCTACGCCCCACATTCCATGGCCACCGCCCACCGAGACGCGGGAGGAAGCTGTCTGACCCACCAGCGGCAGGCCATCGGCCGTGCAGGGACGTCCACCGACCCATTCTTCCTTGCGGTTTTCCCAATTGATGCCCTTGTACACAGGTGAAGCAGCTGCAACGATGGCCTCGATGCGCTTTGGCTCCAGCTTGTGGTTGACGTCGCGGAACTCCATGGTGCCGGCAATGCGGAAACGGTCGCCCAAAGGGGTGCAGGCAACGCGCTGAGTCGGGAAGTAGATCGGGTGGGTCGGCATATCCTCGGGCTCGACGGTGAAGGAGTAGCCGCGACCCGCCTGGACGACAACCTTCACGCCGAATTTGCTGGCCATATCGGTCATCCACGCACCGGTGGCGAGCACCACGTGGTCGGCGGTGATAGCGCGGCCCTCGGATCCGATGACTGTCACCGAAGAGCCGTTGTCACGCACGTCGGTGACGTTGAAGGTGCCGATAATGTCTCCGCCGCGTGCCACCACCGACTCGGCCAGCGATTCCATGAACTTTGGAGGATTAATGTAGCGCTGACCCTTGATAGCAACGCCGGCAACGACATTGTCGGACAGGGTCGGCTCAATGCCGCGCAGCTGGTCGCCGCTGAGCAGATCGAAATCTACGTGGCCTCCGGTCTTGTGAATCATCTCGAACTCGTGCAGCAGTGCGTCGCGGTCCTTCATAGAGATGAAGCCGGTAAGGAATGGGTCTGCAGGCTTGGTCTTTTCCTTGGCGCCGGGACCCGCAGCGGTATCTTCGGCAATCTCATCGAAGGCGTCCAGACCTGTGTGGCCCACCTCTGAGAAGATGCGCATTGCTTCTTCCCACTTCTTCGGGGTGGAGTGCCAGGTGAAGCCGAGCAGGAATCGCAGCAGCTTGGCGTCGGCCTTCAGCGGGATGTACAGCGGCGAGGCCGGATCAAGCATCATCTTCAGACCCTGCGAGAAAATCGACGGCTCTGCAATTGGCAGGGTCAACGCCGGTGTCAGCCAACCAGCATTGCCCCACGAAGAACCCGAGGCCACGCCTCCGCGGTCGACGACAGTCACCTTGACTCCCGCCTCTTGCAGGTACCAAGCGGTCGACAGACCGACAAATCCGGCTCCGACGATGACTACATGATCAGGGACAGCTGCGGCCATGACCCACACTCCTAAGACTCGCGGCCCTTCCACACAGGGCCTTCACAGATCACTTTCGTCTCTGTACACGGGAAAATCAACGGGCTCTGATGAATCGACGGTGATCGAGAGCACATTATTATGTGATCTGTATTTTTTGCGGAAAATATTAAAAATATGCGTAGCTATTTCGGTGTATACCAAATATCTGTGTGTCATCAGCGGATCAAGTGCACGGTAGGAGGTTTTACTTTGCCCTCAATTTCGCTCCGACAAACCGTTCGTACGTAAATTCCCTGTTCTGCCCACGCATCAATCGCTTCACCGGCCCCAACCCGTAGATGCAACGACGCAGACCTTGAAACCGGAGGCGAATAACAAAAAGGAGATCAGCACGGCACTGCGTAAACTGGAAGGAAAGAAATCCCTGCCTACCTAAGGAACCTGCGCAAACGCTATGGCATCTCGCAAACCAGCAAAAAAGAAGCAGCCACAAGGCCATCCAGCACGACGCGAAGGTGCCAGCTCGGTGCCGTTTGAGACCGAGGTCCGCCAGGCACTGCAACCGTTCAAGTCGTCGCTGTTCCGCCATTTCCAGGAAGAGGGGCACCCCGCCAGCGAAACGCGCGCCGCCATTGAAGGTCTAACCACGCTCTTGACGGTCCACGCACAGCGCCGCAACCTGGTTGACGTTACTACCTTGGATGCCAAGGCACTGGGTGAGCAGCTAGGACACCTCTCTTCGCTGGGCGAAGAAGTCGCCGTTGCCAGCGCCTCGATCCTCAAGCACTACCTGACATTCCTGGGCACCACCGCCAACTTCGGAGGCAGCGTCGACGATTTCCGGCAGACCTTCGAGTTCCTCTCCCGCATGGCCGGCGATTCACCAATCGTCGCTCCCTTCATGGAAGACGAGGATGCCAACGCCGCGCTCGAATCGATGCCATTCGTCTTTGCGGCACGCGAACTGCTGGCATGGGTGGGCGAAGGACAGCCGACCTCCCCAAGCGGTGTACTCACGGGCCAGACCCTGCAGGATGCAGCCTCGGCACTCGGACTGCTTGTCACCGTCGATGAAAACGCTACCCCTTCCGACTCCTCCTCCTGGGAACCGGAAGACGGAACCGTCGTCTCCAGCCTCGCAGAAATCCCCCGCCTGTCCGCCTACTGGGATGCCCTGATCGGCACCGCCATGCTCACCTACCAGGCGCCCAATGCCACGCCCACCGCAACCCTGGCGGAAGCGCTGCAAAGCTCAACTGGCCCGGGAGCCCGCCTGGTCAAGGAGCTGATTGCCGAGGTGCTCTTCTCGCACGTCCTGATCAACACGCTTGATACTCCGGAGAAGGCAACCATCGCCGAAATGACCGCCGGCGTACTGAGCAACGCTGCCTCGTCTACGGCCCCGCGCACCGAGTTCGCCCTCCAGGTTCCTAGCACCGACGATCTGCCAGAAGAGCAGCATCATCTCATCGCAAGCCTAGAGGTCGTCATCCCTCAGGTTGAATCGCTGTTGCGCAGCTTCGAACGCGAGGGGCTGGTGGTGATTGATGAACACATCACCGTTCCGGTGGTGCTGCGCACCGCCTTGGAACGAGCCCTGGCCAAGGTCTCCGACCATGTTCTCGATAACGGCTCGGACGCTGTCGCGGAGAACAACGACCAGGCGTAACTGAGCCCGGACTACATACAGGGCGCGGCTCCGGTTCTTCATGAACCGGAGCCGTGCCCTGTTTATGTACGGATCTTCAGTCTGTTAGATGCTGCGGGTGGCCAGCTGCGCAGAGTGGCGCGGCAGGCGGTCGAACCATGGGTTCTCCCCTGGCTTGCCAACGTTCACGATCAAGAACGACTTATGGGTATTGTCCGCGTTGATGATTGCGTCGACTGCCTTCGCATCGAAACCACCCATTGGACCCGCTGCCAAGCCTGCTGCGCGGACTGCCATGATGAAGTAGCCCGCCTGCAGCCAACCATTGTTGTTGCCAATCGCGGTGCGAACGCCTACATCCTCGAACATCGCCTTGCGTTCTGGCGCATGTGGGAAGAAGCTTTCAAATTCCTCATGCCATTCGGTGTCGAATGAGAGAACCGCGAGCGCCGGTGCACTCAGCGCCTTCTGCGCATTGGTACCAGCCATGGTGCCTGCGATGGCCTTGCGTGCATCCTCGGACTTGATCCAGGTGATTCGCATTGGCTGGTTGTTCATCAGCGTCGGACCCATTTTCATGGTCTGGTAGATCGCATCAAGGGTTTCATCGGATACCGGCTCGTCGCTGAACGAGTTGGCGCTGCGGGCATCGAAGAAAAGCTGATCAGCAGCTTCGGGGGGTGATGGTCAAGGAATCGTAGACGCTGGTTTCGGTCTGAACGGTCACGGTCTCTCACTTTCAAAGAAATTGATCCTAATGGCTAAAACAAATCAACCACGAAGCATCATCCCGAGATAATATGAGATCCATCACACTAGTATCGTTAAAGTTCAAAAGGTACGTCGCGTTACTCGCGGACAACGGCGTGCGATGGGGGCACAACGCCGATGAAAGATCGTCCGTCCGGTAACGCAACGTACCTTTTAATCACCCTCGGATCCTTAGTGATGCCACTCGCAAAACACCACCAAGTACCTAATCGGTGATCGGTCTTCACCGATACATGTTTAACTTATCGCGTCTGCAAGAAATGCGAAATCATACTTTAGTAGGAGGGCAAGGCCTAAAAGGGGATACTTGCCCGCAGAATCCAACGCCCATTGCGGGCCTTTGTGTCGAATGTTCCACCGAACGCACGCATGCGGTCTTCCATGCCAATCAAGCCGCTGCCGCCATAGGGGAAGGTCACCTGCTCTTCCCCGGAATTCCGCGTCTGATTAGTAATTTCCAGTATCGCTTCATTGCCGTGCGCGATCAGTGAAATCGAGCATTCTCCCCCTGGCAATCCATGCTTAATCACGTTGGTCGTGGCTTCCTGCATCACCCGGTACAACGCAGTCTGGGCGGAACGCGGAAGCTTCGAAATTTTTTCCTCGGTGTGAGAATTCACCGCAAAATTTGCTTCACGAAGGCGTTCGGAGAACAGCTCAACTCCCTGAACCGCGTAAACCGTAGTCGCCGCCGGTTTGTCGCCGCTCGCCTCGGCGGGATCCATCATGGTTCCATCGGTGCGCAGCACATTGAGCATTAGACGAAGGTCATGCAACGTTTCGGTACTGAGTTTCGCAATAACATCAATCGCGTCCAGCGCCTTCTGTCCGTCATTGGCGAATTTCGCGGCCTTAGACTGCATCGCCACAACAGTTATGTCGTGGGCAACG
The DNA here is from genome assembly GCF_032154645.1 of Glutamicibacter sp. Classification (GTDB taxonomy): domain Bacteria; phylum Actinomycetota; class Actinomycetes; order Actinomycetales; family Micrococcaceae; genus Glutamicibacter. Next base: position 51,561 of record NZ_JALDXV010000016.1, read on the forward strand.
ATGTCATGCAGGTCGCGGGCAATGTTTTTTCTTTCCGTCTCCAAGGCTTGCTTGGTTCGTTCATTGGCCGCATCCATATCCCTCAAGGCCGCTGCATTACGCTCGCGCAACACGAAAATGATACGGGTCAAACCGAATGAGAGGGCTGCCAAGGGCACGAGCAAAACAGCCAAGATGGCGTCATCTCCAGCTCGGATTCCAAACTGGAGCATCCAGGCTGCAAGTAGCGTCAGATACCAAATACGAACGTGGCGAGACCGTGATGTAGCAGCTAATGCGGAAAAAATGATGATCGAAAAAATCATCCATAGAATTAGTTCGCCATCCGAAAAGAGAAAAAAGGCCGCCGCGAAAAAAATGCCCAACGAAGCGCTGACCCAACGCTTGCCCAACAACAGTCCAAGACAAAGGACGGGTCCAGCGATGGCTCCGCTTATGGACACATTCGAGGTATCGCCAATACCCTGCTGCAAGAGTGTCAGAATTTCGGTGCTTGAAACCGCCAGGAGAGCGATGATTCCGCCCCAAATGATGACACCCCGACCAGCGAACTGTTTGGTCAGGGTGTCTTTAAGGCTCATTTTCATAGGCCGTATACTTCACGGAGATACAAGTGAAGTCAAGAAATTACGTCTATCCTGGGCAGGAAACGCCGTAATTTCGGCACATCCATGCAGCAAAGTCTGCACCCCAACCTGCAGGGGAAACAACGTTGACTCCTTGCTGCTCCAACGAGCTGCCAGCAGCTGCCGATGCCGGTGCGGCAACAGCCGTAACCGGCGCAATAACCAATGCCGCTACTGCGAGCATTTTAATAGCCTTCATAAACACACCCCATGACTTTCGATGACTAATATTATTTCGAAGGAGCAGTCCGGAAATTGGTCTGCAACATCGTTCTAAGGAAACTGATGGAACAGGTCAAGGTTCTCATCGTCGATGACGAGCCCCTCATCCGCAATGCTTTGGGCACAATCCTAGCAACGGACGCGCAAATTGTAACGCTAAATTCCGTAGAAAATGGATTAAAAGCGGTTGAATTCTGCCAAGAGCATGAAGTCGACGTTGTACTCATGGATTTGCAGATGCCTGTCATGGATGGTGTCGTGGCAACCCGCGAGATCAAGCGCTCGAAAAATAGCCCTGCCATTCTCGCAATTACCGCTTTTTCTTCCGACGATTACCTCGTTCCCGTGCTGGCGGCAGGAGCCAGCGGATACCTCGTCAAAGACACGGATCCGGCCGAGATCATCAGCGCCGTTCACGCCGTACACCGCGGCACCGCGGCGATTTCAGCTTCCGTTTCTTCGGACCTGGTCTCGGCGATTCAAGTTGCCTACCGAGACACGACACAGGAAGTTGAAGACCTCATCTCGGATCTGGGCCTTACTTCCCGCGAGCTAGAGATCCTCAACTTGCTGGCCAAGGGGCTGAACAACCCGGAGATCAGCAAGCTGCTGAAAATCTCTGAAACAACCGTCAAGACCCACATGGCAAAGATCTTCGCCAAGCTTGATGTCCGCGACCGCGTTCAAGCGTTGGTTGCCGCAACCCGCATGGGATTGATCGAGATCCCCAGGGAATAGCCGCACCCTCCGGTGTGAGATGGGCCTCCAAGCGTAGTTTGCTGCACTCGGGCGGGAATAGATTCGCGCGCAGAACGTTGAACATGAGCATAGACCGCTCAAGTTTCTACTAGGAGGCTCACTTGCCAGCATTCTTCGGTTCACCGGACAACGGCTCGTTCGAGGAATTTCTCTCCCGGTTCCTTTCCTCGCGCGCTCAGGCCGCCCGACCAATCGACATTACGCGTCTGCTCTCTGCACGTACCCACGAGGCAGTTCAAACCGCAGCTGCAATTTCCCACGAGCACGGCCACGACGAGATCGACTCGCTGCACCTGCTCGTAGCCCTGCTGCGCACCTCGCCCATCGACTCTCATCTTCAAGCCATGGGCATCGACATCGATGCGCTGTCAAAAGACGCCATCGCCCACCTGCCGCACAGCCAACAGGGCACGGAGAAGCCGAGCAGGCTCTCTTCTGCCGCGCAGCGCAGCCTTTTCGACGCCTACCAGGTGGCCCGCAATTACGGTTCAACCTACATCGACCCGGACCATCTGTTCCTGGCCTTCGTCTTCAACCCGGAGTCGCCGGTCAGCAACCTGCTGGCACAGCACGGCGTCACCGGGCAGTCGCTGCAGCAGGCTGCCATGGAGCAGGCTCAGCGCGCCCAGTCAGGCGGCGGGCAGGGCGAAGACGAGTCCGAAGACGTCTCGATGCTTGAACGCTACGGCACCGACCTGACGGCGCTGGCAGCGGATGGCCAGATCGACCCCGTGATCGGCCGCGACGACGAGCTGGATCAAGTGGTTGAGATCCTCGCCCGCCGCACCAAGAACAACCCGGTGCTGATCGGCGAGGCAGGCGTCGGCAAGACCGCCATCGCTGAGGGGCTGGCGCGCGCCATCGTGGCCGACGAGGTCCCGGAGCAGATCCGCGGCGCCCAGCTGATCTCCATCGACTTGCCGGGCATGCTTGCCGGAACCCGCTACCGCGGCGACTTCGAACAGCGCCTGACCGGCCTGCTGGAAGAGGTGGCCAACGCCGAAGGCCAGGCCATCGTATTCATCGACGAGATGCACCTGCTGGTCGGCGCAGGATCGGGCGAATCGGGCAACATGGATGCCGCGAACATCCTCAAGCCGCGGTTGGCCCGCGGCGAGCTGCACCTGATCGGCGCCACCACGCTGGATGAATTCCGCAAGGTGGAGAAGGACTCGGCACTGGCCCGCCGCTTCGGCAAGGTCATGGTTGAGGAGCCCTCACAGGAAATCGCACTGGCCATCCTTGAGGGTCTGCGCGAATCCTACGAGGACCACCACCAGGTGCAGTACACCCCCGAGGCGTTGAAGGCCGCGGTGAGCCTTTCGGCCCGCTACCTGACCGACCGGCGGCTGCCCGACAAGGCGATCGACCTGATTGACATCGCCGGCGCCCGCCGCTCCATCGCCGCCGGAGACACCGAGGACGTACAGGGCCTGCGCGCCGAACTGGTTGAGGCCGAACGCGACAAGGCCCGCGCCATCGGCGAGGAGCGCTATGAGGATGCCAGCGCCTGGCGCGACCACATCGCGGAGCTGACCTCGCGCATCACCGCCGCGGAGGAATCCGGCGCCGCCGGGGTCACCCGTGTGGTGGACGAGGCCCAGATCTCCGAGGTCATCTCCCGCTCCACCGGCATCCCCACCTCGCGGATCAGCGGGGATGACAAGGCGCGCCTTGCCACGCTGGAAGAGTCGCTGCATGCTTCGGTGATCGGCCAGTCCGACGCCGTATCGGCGGTGGCCAAGGCGGTGCGGCGCAGCCGTGCGGGGCTTTCGGCGGCGCACCGCCCCATCGGCTCCTTCCTGTTCTTGGGTCCCACCGGCGTGGGCAAGACCGAGCTGGCCAAGGCGCTGGCCACCAACCTGTTCGGCTCGGCCGACGCGCTGATCCGCGTGGATATGAGCGAGTACGGCGAGAAGCACACCGTGGCGCGGCTGATCGGCGCCCCTCCGGGGTACATCGGCCATGACCAGCCGGGCCAGCTGACCGAGAAGGTCCGCCGCAACCCGTACTCGGTGATCCTGCTCGATGAGATCGAGAAGGCGCACCCGGATGTGTTCAACGTGCTGCTGCAGGTGCTGGACGACGGCCGGCTGACCGATGCGGCCGGACGCACCGTGGACTTCTCCAACACGCTGATCCTGATGACCAGCAACCTCGGCGGCGAGTACCTGGCCAACAGGGCCGGAAGCTTCGGCTTCACTTCTGCGGCTGCAGAAGCCGGCTCGCAGGAGGTCCGCGCCAAGGTCATGAGCAAGGTGCGCGAGTTCATGCGCCCCGAGTTCCTGAACCGCCTGGACGAGGTGCTGCTCTTCTCCAAGCTCTCGCAAACCGAGATCGGACGGATCGTCGAGCTGGTGCTGGCTGAAACCGGCGAGCGCCTGACCGAGCAGGAACTGAAGCTGGATGTCAGCCAGGCAGCCATCGCCTGGCTTGCCGAACAGGGCTACGATCCGGAGTTCGGCGCCCGTCCGCTGCGCCGCCTGGTGCAGCGCAAGGTGCAGGATGCCATCGCCGACCTGTTGATCAGCGACGAGCTGGCTGCCGGAGACACGGTGGCAGTGGACTACTTAGACGGGAAGCTGAAGGTCGCCAAGCAGGTTTCGCCTTCGGCGCCGCCGGCCGCCGAAGAAAAGGTCATGGACTACTTCGGCAGCTGATCCGCAGCTGAACCTCGGCAGCGCCGGGACGCCTCGTGCGTTCCGGCGCTGCCTTTTGCTCCGGCTTCATCTTCGCTTTGCCCTACCCTTTCGCCCTTCGCCCCGGTAGTTTTATAGGCATGGCGAACCTTGGCATGATCACACTTGATACAACCGATGAACAGTCAGCTTCCGCGTGGTGGAGGCTCGTTCTCAAGGGCGAATACATCGGGCAGTACCCCGGCTTCACCATGATTTCCATTCCCGGGTCCAGTACACGCCTTGGATTCCAGCAGGTCGACGCCCCCACCGAGGGTAAGAACCGCGTCCACTTGGACCTGGAAGCCAGCAGCAACCGCGCCGAGGAAGTCGAGCAGCTCATCGCCGCCGGCGCCACGCTCATTGAGGAACACAATGAGGACCCCGAATTCGGATGGGCCGTACTGCGCGATCCCTACGGCATCGTTTTCTGCCTCTCAGATCCCCACAACGAGTAGTCCCATGGGTTTATTCTCCAAAAAGTCCGCTCCCCCGGCGGCGCACCGCGTCGAGATTCATTTTTCCCAGCCGATGACGGTGCGGCTGCGCCAACAGCACGAGCAGGAAATCATCGAGCAACTGCTCCCGCAGTTCAAGGCCACCGGCAGGCTTCTTGGCTCGGGCACGGCAATCTCCGACAATGAGGAGCCGCTCTCCAGCGATGTCACCCTAGAGGTCGCGTGCTCGAACCTCGATCAGTTCATCCACGGGCTGGTCGGCGAGCTGGTCGCCAACGGCATTGCCCGCGGTTCGTGGATCGAGGTTGACGGGCGGCGGACCGAGCTGGGCACCAGCGAATACGTCCTACTGCGCACCCGGCTGGGCGAGGACTCCGACGCAGACCTCGAGGCAACGGTTCTGGCGCTGCATCGCGCGCTGGGCGACGGGGCCATCGGTTGGCATGAGGACGTGTATTTCCGCTACGACGGACCAGTCTTCGTTTTCAACGGTGACAGCGCCCGGGCCATCACCGACGCATTGAGCGCCGAGCTGGTCAAGCATCCGCTGATGCAGCGCGCTGAACTGGTCTCGGTCACCAACCCCTAGTTCTCAAGGACAGCACGATCTTCATCATTGAGCACGGAGCCATTCCACCGCGTGAACAGCTGCTGGAGCTGTATGCATCCGTGGGGTGGGTCGCATACACGGACCACCCTCAGGTGCTGCTGGCTGGAATCGAAAATTCGTCGTTCCTTGTCACCGCCGTGGATCCCCGGGGCGCACTGATCGGTTTAGCCCGCGCCATGTCCGATGATGCGACCATCTGCTACGTGCAGGATATCCTGGTGCGGCCAGAAGCTCAGGGCGGCGGAATCGGCCGGGCCCTGCTTCAGGCGGTCCTCGAACGCTATTCGCATCTTCGTCAGATCGTGCTGATCACCGATGACGAGCCCGGGCAGCGCGCCTTCTACCAGGCCCTAGGCTTCACCGAAGGCGCCGAAGTTGAGTACGGCCCCGTCCGGGTGTTCGTCCAGTTTCGCTAGGTTGCGTGCAGAAAACCGCCGCAGGATTGCCAGCCCCTAGGCTTGTACTTATGAGCCAAGAATTAGCCATCCCCTTTAACGACGTTGAGCTGAGCGCTGTGCTTGATGTTGCCGAAAACAGCAGCGCGCTGCTGATCCTGGCTCACGGCTCGGGTGCGGGCAAAGACCACCCGTTCATGGAACGGCTACGCCCAAGCCGTTGCAGCCCTGGGTGTCGGCGTGCTGCGCTTCAATTTCCCCTATATGGATGCCGGCAAGAAGTTCCCCGACAAGGCTCCTACCGCGGTCGCCGCCTGGCAGCGGGTGCGCCGGTGGGCGCAGGCACAGGTCGCCGCCGGTCTTCCGATTTTCACCGCGGGCAAGTCTTTTGGCGGCCGCATGGCTTCGCTGGCGGTTTCCGAGGGGATGGAAACGTCGGGACTGATCTTTCTGGGCTACCCGCTGCACGCGCCGAAAAAAGAAGAAAAGCTGCGCGATGAACACCTGTACCCATTGAGCACGCCCATGCTGTTCCTGGAGGGGACCAGGGACCCCTTCGCCAATCCTCAGATCATGGAATCCGTGGTGGCCAACCTGCCCCACGCCACCCTGGAATGGTTCGAGGGCGGCGACCACTCGTTCAAGGTGGCGCGCTCGGGCCGCACCCCCGCCCAGGACGGGGCTTGGCTGGCCCCTAGCACCGTCGAGTTCATCCGTCAGCTGCTGGCCTAGCCCGGATAGTCGTCGATGAACTGGCGCGGGTCAGCCATACAGGCCCGCCAATCGCGTACCAGCTCCAGCTGGTCGTAGGGTGTTTGGCGCATCCCCCAGTCGCCTACTTCCCAGATATTGGCTCCCGGCAAGACAGCCAGCACCGGAGAATGGGTGGAGAGGATAATCTGCGAGCCCAGTTCGCGCAGCTGCTTCATCAAGCGAAGCAGACGGACGCAGCCGCCCAGAGAAAGCGCTGATTCCGGCTCGTCGAATATCCACAAGCCCTTGATGTGGGGAATCCGCTCCGCGATCAGGTCAAGGAAGGACTCGCCGTGGCTGCGCTCATGCAACATGGTTTCGAATTTCGAGGCTTCTAGGTAGGTGTAGAAATTGTGCATGGTCTCCGCGCGCAGGAAGAAGCCCTTGCGCGAGGCCGCCGCTCCGCGGTGCAGCTTCAACTGCGCGTGCAGCCCCGACTCCGAGCGACGCGAGGTGTTCATCGCGCCGGTGGATCCACCTTCTGGATTCATCCCATAGGCCATGGCGATGGCCTCAACCAGCGTCGACTTGCCGCTGCCGTTCTCCCCGACGATCACGCTGGCCTCGCCCAGCTCAAGCCCTTCGTGCAACAGTTGCCTCACCGGCGGCAGGACATAGGGCCAGGCAAGCGCTTGTTCCTCGGGCAGGACCGGCTCGATCCGGCGCAGCGGCAGGAACAATTCGTCGATGGCCACGCTCACCCGTCCTGTGCCTGCAGGAAGCGGTAGACCTCCGTTTCGTCCACGCCGGGGAAGGCACCGGTGGGCATGGCCGCCAGGAGGTGGGTATTGGCGCGCGTTGCAGGCCAGGCGTTGCCGAACCACTGGGTGGACAGATCTGCCGGCGGGCGGCGGCAGCAGTTCTCATCCGGGCAGGTGGACTGGCAGCGTTCCTTGGTGTCCCTGCCGCGGAACCATTTAACGTGTTCGAAGGGTACCCCGATGGACAGTGAATACAGTCCCGAAGAATGGTGCTCGGTGCGCGCGGTGCACCAGTAGGTTCCGTTGACCGTGTCTGTGAACTGCTCGAAGGAGCGGAATTGGTCGGGCTGCTCAAAGACCATCCGTGAGGTCCAATAACGGCAGATGGTCTGCCCCTCGATCGCCCCGGTATGGTCGGAGGGGAAGTTCACGCGGTCGTTCTCGTAGGCCTTGTGCAGGATCCCGGATTCGTGGACCTTCTGGAAGTGGCAGGTGATGCCCAGGTGCTCGGTGGCAAGGTTGGTAAATCGGTGGGCAGCTGATTCATAAGAGACGGCAAATGCGTCGCGCAGGTCTTCAACGGCCAGCTGTCGTTCTGCCTTGGCCCGCTGCAGGAAGTCCACGGTGGTCTTCTCCGGCATCATCAGAGCCGCGGCGAAGTAGTTGGTGGCAACTCGCTGGGACAAGAAATCAAAGTAGTCGGTTGGGGTTTTATGCCCCAGCACGTGATGGCCCAGTGCCTGCAGCAGCACCGAGCGCGGGTCGTGTTCGCTCTTGTTGACCTGGGTCAGGTAGATCCGCATATTTTTCAGATCCGTCACCGAGCGGGTGGAGTGCGGCAGGTTGCCGACGAACCGCAGGCTAAATCCCAGATACTCCGCAATGTCGGCTGCACGGTGGCTGGACAGTGGGCCCTCGTCGTGCCCCACCGCGCTGAGCACTCGCGCGGCTTCCTGTTCGATTTCCTTGTAGTAGTTGTTGCGTTGGCGCATTTCTTGGCGCAGGGCCGTATTGGCGCGACGCGCTTCCTCCGGGGTAGCGGCCTGTTCGTTCAATCGGCGCTCAAGTTCATGCTGCAGACCAACAAGAGACTCCAAGACGTCCATGGGCAAACGGGCCCCCACGCGAACCTTGGGCAGACCCAAGGCTTCATACAGCGGTCCACGTTGGGCCCGCTCAAGCTCAATTTCCAGGGCGGCCCTGCGCGAGGGCGGTTCCGATCCCAGAAGGTCGTCCACTCCAACGTTCAGGGCCTTGGCCAAGGACTTCAGCAACGAGAGCTTCGGCTCTCGTTTACCGTTCTCAATCAGAGAGAGCTGGCTTGGGGCGGTGTCGACCGATGCCGAAATGTCATCCAGGGTCAGGCCCAGACCCTTGCGCAAATGACGCAGCCGACGACCCAGCGCGATCAAATCAAGTTCAGCGCTGTTCGAGGCATCATCGGCGTGTCCGGCACCCGGGGCACGATTCCATGTGGTTGCAGTCACATATCCACGGTACGCGAAGAAGTAAAGAGTTTTCTAGCAATCCCCTCATATTTACGACCGAGAACCGCCATTTCGACCTCGTATTGCTGAAATTCTTCACTTCTTTGATGCATCAAGCTCACAACGCCCCATTCCCATCAACTCCACAGCTTCATTGGGGAAACATCATTCACCTTGATTCGTTATACCTGCAACAACGACAATTCCTCAGGAGTTCGATGGCAACGCTCAACGCAGCTTCACTCACGGTGTCTCGGCAATCACCCGCCACACCGTCAAAGCTCGTTGTCCTGGGCACCGACGGCGCGGGAAAGAGCACCATCATTTCAGCGTTGGTCAACGAGCTTGAACACGCTGGCTACCCCGCACAGCGATTGGCGAACACCGCGGGAAGGCGCTGGCTCAACCGCCGCAGCCGCTCACTTGGCATCACCTTTCCACCGCTCATCCAAGATTTCATCGAGTCAACTATCCGCGGAGCCAATGTCGTATTGAATTCGATGCGGGCAAACCGCTTCAACGGCCTGAGCGTAATGGACCGCCACATTTACTGCCAGCTGGTGCTGCGCGAACTTCGCGGCCAATTCAGCGGATTCATCCTGCCGTGGCTTGCCCGCAATTCCACGAAAAACGCGCTGATCGTCGTCCTCGATGTTCCTCCCGAGGTAGCCCAGCACCGGGTCAACACCCGCGAAGATGACTTTGAATCATTGGACTATCTGCATGCAAGCCGCGGCGAGTACCTGAATCTCGCCAAGATCAACAACTGGCCCATCGTTGATTCTTCACAGCCCGTCGCCCAGGTGGTTGCCGAGTTGCGCCTGCTGCTGGAACACCCGCACCCGGGCATCGATCAAGCCTAGGAAAGTGGAAGTAGACTCGGTTCATGAGCAATTCCACCGAGACGTTCTCTGCCGGCGCAGTCATCCCTCTCGCCCAGAGTTCCAAGCAAAGCTGGGAGCTGGGGCAGGTCCGGGTGATTGCCCATGGAGTGCTTTCGGAGCAGGGGACCATCGCTGACAGCAAACTTGCCGACAGCAGTTGGCAGTTGTCGGTGCGCTCGATTGAGAAGGCCGCAAGTTTCGGCTCGAAATATCAAACGCAGGTATTCACTTTGATCGCCGGTGATTTCGTTCAGCTTGAATTCGATGGCCAGGCTCAGGGCCTAGAGCCGCTGCGCCCGTTGAAGATTTCTACCCGAGAAGAAATCGCCTCCAGCCAGCCGACCGAAGAATTGCTCCTGCTTCACGTCGCCGCCGATCCAGCGGCAGCCCGCGCGACGGTGCGCATCGTCGAATTGTCAAAGAAAAGGGACCAGTACCTTTTCGACGGACAGCTGGGTTTCCTCGTTCAAGGTTCAGCGAAGCTTGTATTGCCAGATTCCGAAAAGCAGCTTGGGCTGCGGGATACGGTCGTCGGTTCAGACGCCGGAGAGCCTAGGATCAATGGGCGCGGCTTCATGGCCGTTGTTTCCTTCGACCTACCGTAGACACCTTCGCGCAGATCACCCTTTATCTGGGGCGTCAGTTTGTAGGCCGGGTATACCCCAGAACTTTTCCTGCAAACGCACCGCCACCGCCATGACTGCCGACTTAAGCTCGTCAAGATAATTTCTCGATAACTGCAATGCATCGAATTGCCTCGGCTACTGAACTAAATGCAGCCAGCCTCCGGCCAGGTTGCCGCCACCGCCGGGCAATACCGGTCCCGATTCTAAATTTTTCAAGTTCTTCACGCTCATTTTGCGCAACTTTCGTAATTCAGTGTGATCTGCTCTACAACTGCGCAAAGAACTGTAAATTTTTCACGATCGATAAAAACACTCGATCTTAATTCAAGAAACCTCTCCCGAAGGGCTTGTGCCTGCGGAAAAGTAGTTGTCACGAAGAAGTTCACCGGATCGAAACCACCTGGTTCTCCGATCCGATCGAACCCAACAGCTTGCGAAGGAGCTAAGCGAGATGACTACCCAGAACTCGAACGAAAACTCGATCGACAACCGCATCGCCGCCATCGAGACCGATTGGGAAACCAATCCGCGCTGGAACGGCGTCACCCGCGACTACACCGCAGCGGACGTCGTCAAGCTGCAGGGTCGAGTTCAGGAAGAGCACACCCTAGCAAAGCGCGGCTCGCAGAAGCTGTGGAAGCAGCTGACCGAGGAAGCACCCACCGGCGGCTACACCAACGCACTGGGCGCGCTGACCGGCAACCAAGCAGTACAGCAGGTCAAGGCGGGCCTGAGAGCCATCTACCTCTCCGGCTGGCAGGTAGCAGCAGATGCAAACCTCTCCGGCCACACCTACCCAGACCAGTCGCTGTACCCGGCGAATTCGGTGCCGCAGGTAGTCCGCCGCATCAACAACGCACTGCAGCGTGCCGACCAGATCGAATTCTCCGAAGGCATCCAGAGCGTCGATGACTGGATGGTCCCGATCGTCGCCGATGCAGAAGCAGGATTCGGCGGCCCACTGAACGCCTACGAGCTGATGAAGTCCATGATCAACTCCGGTGCCTCGGGCGTCCACTGGGAAGACCAGCTGGCCAGCGAGAAAAAGTGCGGCCACCTGGGCGGCAAGGTGCTGATCCCGACCCAGCAGCACATCCGCACGCTAAATGCAGCCCGCCTGGCAGCCGACGTAGCTAACACCCCATCGGTGGTCATCGCCCGCACCGATGCCGAGGCCGCAACCCTGATCACCTCGGATGTGGATGAGCGCGACCGCGAGTTCATCACCGGCGAGCGCACCGCAGAAGGCTTCTACAAGGTCCGCAACGGCATCGAACCATGCATCGCCCGCGCCAAGGCCTACGCTCCATATTCGGACCTGATCTGGATGGAGACCGGCACCCCCGACCTGGAGCTGGCTCGCAAGTTCGCCGAGGCTGTCAAGAAGGACTTCCCAGATCAGATGCTCTCCTACAACTGCTCGCCGTCGTTCAACTGGAAGAAGCACCTGGATGATGCAACCATCGCCAAGTTCCAGCGCGAATTGGGTGCCATGGGCTTCACCTTCCAGTTCATCACCCTGGCGGGCTTCCACGCACTGAACCACTCGATGTTCGACCTGGCTCAAGGCTACGCGAAGAACGGCATGAGCGCCTACGTCGAGCTTCAGGAGCGCGAGTTTGCCTCCGAGGCAGCCGGCTACACCGCCACCAAGCACCAGCGCGAGGTCGGCACCGGCTACTTCGACGCCATCTCCACCGCGCTGAACCCCAACGCATCAACCCTGGCCCTGGTGGGTTCCACCGAAGAAGGCCAGTTCCATTAGACCCTGACGGGTCGATGGTGCCGGCTGACAACGACGTCAGCCGGCACCGCCACCATTTTTAAGCTTTTAAGGACGCTGCCATGAACTCCCCGATCACCTTGAACAACATCACCATCACCGCCACCGCAGTTCGCTACCAAGAACAGATCCTGACCAGTGACGCTCTGGAATTTCTTGCAACCCTGCACGGCGCGTTCGAGCACCGCCGCAACGAACTGATGCAGCGCCGCCAGCTGAACCGCGCCCGCATCGCCAACGGCCGTGACCCCCAGTTCCTGGAGGAAACCCGTTCAATCCGCGAGGATGCCACCTGGCAGGTGGCACCGATCGCCCCCGGTTTGGAAGACCGCCGGGTGGAGATCACCGGACCGATCGAACGCAAGGCAGCAATCAACGCACTGAATTCCGGGGCGAATGTCTGGCTGGCAGACATGGAAGACGCCTGCTCGCCAACCTGGCAGAACGTCATCAAGAACCAGGTGAACCTGATCCGCGTGCTGGACGACGAGCTGGACTTCACCGCACCGGATGGCCGCGAGTACTCGCTGAACACCTCGGATCTGACCCAGCTGCCGACGATCATTGTCCGCCCCCGCGCACTGCACCAGCCGGAGAAGCACCTGCAGGTTGCCGGCACCCCGATTAATGCAGCACTGGTGGACTTTGCACTGCACTTCTACCACAACGCCCAACGCCTGATCGCCGCCGGCCGCGGCCCGTACTACTACCTGCCAAAGCTGGAGAACCACCTGGAAGCACGGTTGTGGAATGACATCTTCACCATGGCCCAGGACCTGATGGGGATCGAACGCGGCACCATCCGCGCCACGGTGCACATCGAAACGATCACCGCCGCCTTTGAAATGGAAGAGATCCTCTACGAGCTGCGTGAGCACTCCTCGGGCCTGAACGCAGGACGCTGGGACTACATCTTCTCCATCATCAAGAACTTCCGCTCCCGCGGACCGCGCTTCATCTTCCCGGACCGTGATTCGGTGACGATGACGGCACCGTTCATGCGGGCCTACACCGAACAGCTGGTGCGTGCCTGCCACCGCCGCGGCGCCACGGCCATCGGCGGCATGAGCACCTTCGTTCCAAGCCGCAAGGATGCATCGATCAACGCCGCAGGCCTGGCCGAAGTGCGAGAAGACAAGTCCCGCGAGGTCCACGACGGGTTCGACGGCTCCTGGGTGGCCCACCCGGAACTGGTGTCCACTGCCCGCGAGGTGTTCGACGTGGTGCTGGGCGAAAACCCGCACCAGATCTCCCGCACCCGCGAAGATGTTGAGGTTTCATCCTCCGCACTGCTGAATGTGGCGGGCCTGGATGGGCAGATCACCGAACAGGGCATCCGCGACAACATCGAGATCGGCATCCGCTACATCGAATCCTGGCTGCGCGGCAACGGAGCGGTGGTGCTGCGCAACCTGATGGAGGACTCAGCCACCGCCGAAATCTCCCGTTCGCAGCTGTGGCAGTGGATCCACCAGTCGGCCATCACCGATCAGGGCGAGATCATCACCCGCCACTGGGTACAGGAACTGGCAGAGGAAACCCTGGAAGGGATCGAACGCTTCGAGGGCGACCGCTTCGAGGATGCCATACAGATCTTCGAGGCCTGCGCACTGCGCGAGGACTTCCCGACCTTCATGACCCGCAACGCCTACCTGCGCTACCTGGATCTGCCGGCGCCAGTCCTGGAAATGGCAGGCTGATCCCCCACTAGACCGGGCCGGTTGTCCACAGTCGTCCGTCAAAATCGGCCACAAGAAACGGCATTCACCCATTGGTAATGAAACCAACGGTGGATGTCGTTTCTTGTTGGGTACGCTGAACACATGGTTAAGAAGTACTCCGCCACGTTCTGGACCTGGGGGGCAGACGTCTTGGGTGAGGGTTTCACCCGGCGGTCGATGATGATGAAGGACGGGTTCAGCGCCACGCTGGTGCGCTACAAGCCCAAGCGGACGTTCAGGCAGCAGCGGAGCGCACCGCTGCGCTCGGTCAGCCTGCTCTATGTCCACGGCTGGTCGGACTACTTCTTCCAACGCGAACTGGCCCAGGTGATCGCAGCGGCCGGGGTCAACTTCTACGCCCTTGACCTGCGCCATTACGGGCGCAACCTGCCCATCGACGCGGCCTCGGGCAGGAGCACCATCCCCAGCCCAGGATTCACCACGAGCCTGGACGACTACTCCGAGGAGTTCGACGCGGCGATCAACCTCATCAACAAGGAACACCGCGGCACCAAACTGGTCATTTTGGGTCATTCGACCGGCGGCCTAAGCGCCGCCCTCTACGCCGCGGCAAATCCAGGCAAGGTCCACGCCCTGGCGTTGAACAGCCCCTGGCTGGAGTTCCAGGCCAGCGAGCTAGGCCGCACCGCGCTCTCCCGGCTGATGCAGGCGGGCAGCATGCTGAACCCTCACCTGTTCCTGCCCTCGGTGGATCCGGGGTTCTACACCCGCACCGTCTCCAGCCAGTTCGAGGGCGAATGGGACTATGACATGACCTGGCGTCCGGTCAACGGCTTCAAGATCACCACCGGGTTCATCAATGCCGTGTTCGCTGCCCAATCGACGGTGTCCCGCGGGCTGGGGCTGCAGATCCCCGTCATGGTGATGCTGTCGGCCAAGGACTATCTGCTGCCGCGCTGGGATGACAGCGCCTCGCGCTCGGATGTGGCGCTCAACGTCCAGGCGGTGGCCCAGCGCAGCCTCGATCTTGGCAACGAGCTCTATCTGGTCAGGCTCAACGACGCCCTGCACGACGTGTTCCTCTCCGCGCCCGAGGTGCGTTCCACCGCCTACTGGGAACTGACCAGCTGGCTGGTGGCCATCGCCAACCGCGGCAAGGACACCAAGCTCGCCGCGAATATCGAAGCGATCATGAACCCCGAGGCGGATTAGGCCTGCGGGGGCACCGGGACCTGGTCGTTGACCAGTTCAAGCACCAGGCGCCCCTGCGCGTCCTGCCCCAGCAGCGCCACCGAGCCGTTGCGGATGGTATCCAGCTGGTAGCCGGCAATGTCCGAGAGCGTGTAGCGGATGATCGTCCCATGACAGATGACTGCCACGTTCTGCCCCGGATAGTCGGCCATGATCTGTGAGATGGCTTGTCTTCCGCGGGCCACCACCGACTCGAGTGGTTCAATACCGCCGCCGATCTTTCCCGGCCAACGTTGCAGCGCCTCGGTTTCCACCACGCCCTCGCCCTGTCCGTAGTCTCGCTCGATCAACAGGTCATAGCTGGGGCCGAGTTCTAGGCCTAGTCCGTCGGCGATGATCCGCGCGGTCTCCCGGGCGCGGTCAAGCGGCGAAGAAACCACCACATCCCACGCGCCGGCGCCGAGCACCGCCACCGCATCGCGGGCCTGCGCCCGGCCGGTGTCGTTGAGCGGAATATTGCTGCTCCCCTGAAGCCTGCCTTCAAGGTTCCACTGTGTCTGTCCATGGCGGACGAATCCCAATTTCACACTTGCCATTCTTGCATCACGGCACCACAGGCAGAATTGCTGGTGAGCAATCTCACTGGTCGCTTCAGACACGAATTATAGATTCCCCATTGCTAAGCACCGTAGTGTTTGATAAGCACTTTCATTCAATTAGATGCGAGCTTTTTCATCGTGACCGAACTCAAGGAATCCCTTGCCCGCGGGCTCACCGCCCGCCACATCCGCTTCATGGCCCTGGGGTCGGCGATCGGAACCGGCCTGTTCTACGGGTCGTCCGCCGCCATCCAGGCCGCCGGACCCGCAGTCCTCTTTGCGTACATGATCGGCGGCGCCGCCGTCTTCATCGTCATGCGCGCCATGGGAGAGATGGCGGTGAAGCATCCGGTGTCGGGATCCTTTGCCCATTACGCCTCGCGCTATTTGGGCCGCTTCGCCGGGTTCATCACCGGGTGGACCTTCACCTTTGAAATGGCGATCGTTGCCATCGCCGACGTCACCGCCTTCGGCATCTACATGGGCTTCTGGTTCCCCCAGGTGCCGCAGTGGATCTGGGTGATGGCGGTGGTGCTGCTGATCGCCTCGATCAACCTGATGCAGGTCAAGGTCTTCGGTGAAACGGAGTTCTGGCTTGCGGTGGTCAAGGTGACGGCGATCATCGCGATGATCGTCGGCGGCGCGCTGCTGATCATCTTCGGCTTCAGCGCCCCGGGGGCACAGACCGCACCCGGCTGGGACACGCTGATGGTTTCCGGCACTCTGTTCCCCAACGGCTTCACCGGTCTGCTGCTGTCATTCGCCGTGGTGATGTTTGCCTTCGGCGGCATTGAAACCATCGGCATCACCGCTGGCGAGGCCGACGACCCCTCGCGCTCGGTGCCGGCGGCGATCAACACGGTGCCCTGGCGCATCCTGCTGTTCTACGTAGCCTCCCTCGCGGTGGTGATGATGCTCTTCGACTGGCGCCAGATCGACGGTTCGGCCAGCCCGTTCGTGCAGATCTTCGACGCGCTGGGCCTGCCGGCGGCGGCGCACGTGCTCAATGCGGTAGTCATCACCGCCGCGGTTTCGGCGATCAACGCGGACACCTTCGGCGCCGGACGTATGCTCTTTGCGATGTCCCAGGCGGGGCACGCACCGAAGTCTTTCGGCCGGATTTCACGCAACGGCGTGCCCTGGATGACGGTGGTTGTCATGGCGGGGGTGCTGTTGGCGGGGGTGGTGCTCAACGCCCTGCTGCCCGAGGCGCTGTTCACCATCATTGCTTCGGTCGCCACCTTCGCCACCGTCTGGGTGTGGATCATGATCCTCGCCTCCTACCTCGGCATGCGCCGGGCGGAACGCCGGGGAACCGAAAGCACCGAGGGCTCGGACTATGCGGTCCCGGGCGGCAAGATCGCGGTGTGGATCACCATGGCCTTTATGGGGTTGGTCGTTGTGCTGCTTGCCCTGAGCGCCGAAACCCGCATCGCGCTGTATGCGGGCGCCGGTTGGCTGGTGCTGCTTGCGGTGCTGTACCGCTTCGTCGACCGCGAAGCGGCCGAAAAGCACTTCGCCCAGATCAAATAATCTCACGGCCCACGCCGCTGCGCGCCGGGACTTGTGCCCCGGCGCGCAGCCCTCTGGCCAGGGCCAGCACGGACCACAGGCTCATGGCCGCAGCCACCAACCAGAGGCTGCTCAGGCCAAGGTGCAGGTAGCAATACACCCCTGCCAGAGAGCCGAGCGTGATCATCGACCACAGCACCGCATAGGGTGCCCAGGCCACGAGGCTGGTGGCATGCTTTCCACCGGTGAACAGGGCGATCAGTGCGCCGCCAAGGTGCTGCCCGAATTTAACCAGGGTTCCTGTCATGTAGGTCAGGCCCACAGACACCTCACCGGAACGCGTATAGGACACGTTGACCGAGCCCATGGAGGCCGCCAACAAGCAGGCGCCGAACAGACCCAGTTCGCCGAGGCCGAGGTCTTCCCTGGTGCCGAGCGCCGCTGCTCCCAGCATTAGCGCACTGGAAAGAAACATGACAATGGGACGGCGGAAGCTCCCAGCCCTGAAACTGAGCAGCGTCGCAGCAACCACTCCCGCAACGAAGCTTCCTACTAGGCTCATGGCCATCGCCCAGCCCGAAGGATCGCCGCTCATTAATGCGGCGGAGGATCGCGTGGAGTTTCCCGACATGAAAGACAGAAAGTAGCCGCCGAAGTGGATGAATCCCACCCCGTCGACGAACCCTGCCATCGCCGTCACGACCCCCGCGAAAAGGATAGACCTCCACCGAAGATTTCTGGCCACCGAACCCCGCTCCCCCTTCTGTACAGTAGTTTCTCCAGCTCATCTTGCCATTGCTGCGATCCTGCCCACTAAACGGAATGGAGCAGGCGCCTGAAGTGTTGACAACTATATGAGTGAAACTACCGAAAACCAGCGCCTGCGCGTTGACATCTTCTCCGATATTGCCTGCCCTTGGTGCTTCATCGGCAAGCGCCACTTCGAATCCGGGGTGGCCGCTTCGGGGCTGGGCGAGAATATCGACGTCTACTGGCATGCCTACCAACTTGATCCAAGCCTCCCCGAACATTATGAAGGCAGCGAACACGACTATCTAGCCAAGGCCAAGGGGATGGCCCCGGAGCAGGTGAGCGCCATGATGGAGCATGTCACCGCCCAGGCCGCCGGCGAGGGTCTGAACTATGACTTCGCAAACCTGGTTGTCGCCAATTCGTTCACCGCGCTGCGCGTGCTGGAATACGCAAAGCAGCACTCGCTGGGCAATGAAATGAAGGAAGCGCTGCTCTCAGCACACTTTGAAAAGGGGTTGGACACCGGCGACACCCAGACACTGCTGAAGCTTGCCGGCGAGGTTGGCCTGGATGCAGAGGTACTGGGTGAAGAACTGGCCGACGGACGCTACACCGACGAGGTCAACGCGGATATCGCTCAGGCTCGGCAGATCGGCGTAACAGGAGTGCCATTCTTCATCCTCGATGGAAAATACGGGATCTCGGGTGCACAGAGCGCCGAAGTCTTCGCCAATGCGCTGACCCAGGTTCACGCCGAGGTCAACGCCGCACAGTAACTGGGCGGCTGCGACTATTTGGCCGGGGCGCAGGTTAGTTTGCCCGCAGTGGTATCCAGCTTGCGCTCCTTGACCAGATAGTCGAACTTCGACCCCAGCGCCAGACTTACCTGTGTCCCATAGGACTTCGGATCAAAGACGAACACTGAACCGGGTACCTGGCGTTGGACCGTCAAAGCCTGCGCGTAGCCTTGGGGACCAGCGAATACGGTCGCCACCTGATCTGAATATTCTTCGAATCCCGAGGTCGTGTCCGCAATTTTGAAGCCACGCTTTTCCAAAGACTCCGCGGTTTTTCCAGCCAATCCTGCGGTGTCGGTGGTGTTCATGACCACTAGTTTGAAACTACCGGGATCTTGGTAGACGAAGTCCAGATCTGGACATTCTTGGTTCTTGATCTCGGCTGGCCCGTTGTCGCTTGCCTGCCCCACGCCGGCAGTGTCGCCGATCTTCACGACCCCGGTGTATACCAGCGTCGCCGCCAAAAATACCAGCAGCACGACTACCGCCATGCTGCTGAAGACAATATTCTGCCTGCGTCGTGCACGTTTCTTGGCTTGAGCGTCGGATTCGAAGCTGAGCTCCTGCTCATCGACGATGTGCGCTCCACGCCATGTGCCACGATCTTCTTGCTCGCGCATGCGTACACCTGCCTCGACAAAGATTCCTCGGTTGGCGACAGCTTACCTAATCAGCGTCGAGATCCAACACCCTTGCATGAATGATCGAGCGATGATGAAGCGCCGAACGAAGCGCTCGGTGCAGCCCATCCTCCAGATATAGCACGCCCTGATAGCGCACAACGTGCGGGAAAAGGTCGCCGAAAAATGTCGAGTCTTCGCTGAGCAATGTTTCCAAATCCAGCGTGGCCTTGGTCGTGACCAACTCATCGAGCTTGACCTGCGAAGGCGCGACGGCGCTCCAGTCGCGAGTGGAATTCACCCCATGTTCTGGGTATGGGCGCGAGTCGCCAACTGCTCGAAAGATCACGATTCAAGCATAGGGAAATCCAGCCCATCTTTCCGCTAAGCCTGCCCTATCTCGGGGCTGCCGCAGGGTTTCGATGGTTCGAGGTATGGGCATTATTCATGAACCGGCGCAACGCGCAGAATCACGAACTCCAAATAATCGTTTCATAACGACATTTCGCTTAAAAAGCACGGTTTGCGCAAAGTATGGGTAATTATTACGCTGCAGGCAAGGATTGTTACGTTGGGCGAAACTTGAGGGAACCGTGCGTAACTTTAGCTAGTAACAATGGCATTTTCGGGTGCACTCTGGGGTGTATGAACAACGTAGTCACCGAGATCCCAGTACTCGATATTTCTACTTCCCGCGACGCCGACGGAAGCTTCAACTCGAAGTTCGTCTCCGATCTGCTCGACGCGGCGCACCGCGTCGGCTTCTTCCAGATCGTCGGCTACGCATCGAAAGAGAATCAGGCTCAAGACCTGCTGGACACGGTCGCGCAGTTCTTCGCAAAGCCGGTAGAAGAGAAGGTCAAGCTCGACAACCGCAACAGCGCCCAGTTCCGCGGCTATACCCGCCTGGGCACCGAGATTACCCGTGGGCGGGCAGACTCCCGCGAGCAGATCGACTATGGGCCAGAGCGCGAAGCGCTTGGCGTCATCCCCGCCGACAAACCCTACCTCAACCTTCAAGGACCCAACCAGTTCCCGGAAGACTTCCCGCAGCTGCGCGAGCAGGCCATGGACTGGGCGCAGCTGATGCACGAGACTGGCCATGAGCTGCTCTCGGCTATTTCGGTCGGGCTTGGACTAAGTGAGGACTACTTTGACGAGCCATTCTCCGGGACTCCCGCCTGGATGGGCAAGCTTGTCCACTACGTCGGCGGCGGGCTGGTACCGGAAGCCGGCAACCAGGGGGTCGGACTGCACGCGGACTATGGCTTCGTCACCTTGCTATTGCAAGACCAGATAGGCGGCCTTCAGGTGCAGCCTTACGGCCAGGAGGAATGGATCGAAGTCCCGCCGACACCCGGAGCCCTGGTGGTAAACCTCGGTGAAATGCTGGAGGTCGCAACCGACGGTTACCTCATGGCAACGATCCACCGCGTAATTGCCCCGCCCGCCAACGTCGACCGCTATTCGGTGCCATTCTTCTACTCGCCGCGTCTTGATGCGGTGATCGACAAGGTCACGCTCCCTGCCGATCTGGCCGCCGAGGCCCGCGGTGTTTCAGACGATCCGCAGAACCCGATGCTTGCATCTTACGGAGCTAATGTTCTCAAGGGCTGGCTTCGCGCCCACCCGCAGACGGCGGCGCTGCACTATCCGCAGATGATCAAAAACAGGGCGACGGCCTAATACTGTGAAGGCTTCGACGAGGTATTGCGCTACCACGTCGAAGCCTTCACCCATTTAAAGCGAATGCGCCGCAAAACTCAGGACTTACCCCGAGGCCTGACGAATCCCCCAATTTTCTGCTATTCGCAAGCTCAACCGCAATCGCATGGCACGAGGCCATGGTCTTATTTTGCTTCAAGACACTCAAGCCCTGATTCCGATGGGCTCAAGATTCGCTCAAGATTGCGGGAGTTATTTTTAGCATACGGTTGCGACTTGGGTTAAGTACGACCATTTACCAGTCGATACCCAACTCCCCTCACTGTTTCAACCCATTGAGAAGCTCTGGCAGAGTCACCGAGCTTGCGACGCAAATTTGCCACATGAACTTCAATACTGCGCACATCGGAATCTGTTACGTACTCGTTCCCGTGGTTGTCGCCGTTTAAATTCACCCTCCGGGCCAGCTCTCTCTTGCTGTGCACCCGCCCGGGTGATCGCATTAAAATTTGCAACAAAGCGAACTCTGTCGCGGTCAAAATAATCTGCTCCCCGTCAAGCTTTACCTCCCAGGCAGCAGGGTCCAGCGTCAAGGACCCATGGCGCAAAATTTGCTGCACCTGCCCCTTGGCTTCTTGAACGCTGCGCGAAGTCAGCGCCTGCCGACGTATCAGCGCATCTACCTGGGCTCGGAACTCTCCCTCACGCAAAGGCTTTGAACTATAACCGTCTGCCCCTGCATCAAGTGCCAAAACTACTTTGATTTCATCGTCGGGTTCTAATACAGCCAAAATATAGGCATCTGATACGGTCGACAGTCTGCGAATTGTCTCAATACCGTCAATATCTGGCAGGCCAAAACCGACGATGACTAGTTCCGGCACCGTTTGCGTCGCCAATCCAACGCCTCTTACTCCACTGTTCTCTTCATGAACCGTGAATCCAATTTGGCGCAATACTACACATATGCGATTGCGCTCCGCATCATCATTTTCGATGACGACGGCTATTACAGCTTCCCCGTCCACGCTTTTCCCCATTCCCCATAAAAGCGATCGCGAAAGCCTGCGATGACAGCCAAGCGCGATGACTACATGGTACCGGAGAGGACGCAGAATTCGTTACCCTCTGGATCCCGTAAAACGACCCAGTCATCGTTTTCAGATTGACCCACGTCGGCATAATTAGCGCCCAGCCCCACGAGCCTCTCGACTTCTTCTTGCTGTGTGCTTGCGATGGGACGCACGTCGATGTGGAGCCGATTTTTTGTGGTTTTAGACTCGGGTACTTTAGCGAAACACAGGACAGGCTCTCCGGCGCGCGGCTCTGATCGTGCAATGCTGATCAGGCCAGCCTCTGCTTCGATCACCTGATAATCCAGCGCTGCGCACCAGAAGCGGGCGACCACTAGGGGGTCTGTGCAGTCGATCGCGATTTCGCTGATTCCAACGGGCATAGCAATTTCTCCGCAAATTTTTCGGAACAGGCCAATTCAACTTACGCGGGAAGTCTACCGCTGCGCCAGGGATAGATGGGCTCCGACCAATATGTCGGCGAATACCGATATTTTCTGACTAATAAAATATGCATGAAAATACGAAAATGCCCCCGATTTCTCGGGGGCATTTCAATTTGCGGAGGATAGGGTGTCTGGTCTCAAGACATCCTTCACCCATGTCACGGGACATCCTTCACCCC
>NZ_JALDXV010000017.1:0-72604 GCF_032154645.1 Glutamicibacter sp.
ATTACTTCTTGCCGCCGAAGCCCTTGAAGCGGGCGTTGAAGCGCTCGACACGACCGGCGGTGTCCATGATGCGCTGCTTGCCGGTGTAGAACGGGTGCGATGCAGCCGAGATTTCGACGTCGATCATTGGGTAGGTGTTGCCGTCTTCCCACTCGATGGTCTTGTCCGAAGTGGCGGTCGAACGGGTCAGGATCTTTTCGCCGGATGCCAGGTCGTTGAAGACAACTGGGCCGTACTGTGGATGGATATCAGCCTTCATAGCTTTACACCTTTTTGTTTATGGCCACTGGATTTTGCCAGCAGCTACTTTCTCGGAAAATTCGTCTGCAGCGACCCATCAGATGAATCACAGCACACAGACATTCCATCCTATCAAATTCTTGACCAGTCGATAAAACGAATTATCGTGGCGAAGAGCACAAATGCCAGAACGCAATGGCACTGGCCGCTCCGACATTCAGCGAATCGACGTTTCGGTGCATAGGAATGATGACGGTTTGATCTACAGCGTCCAGCGCTTCGGCCGTCACACCGCGCCCCTCGTTGCCGAGAATCATGGCGACCTTTTCGCCCGCGGAAATTTCAATGTCCGACAGTGGAACTGCGTCTTCGGTCAGCTCCATTGCAAGTAACCGATAACCGTGGTTTCTTATTTTCGAAAGCTCATCTGGCCAGGAGCCGAGCCGTACCCAAGGTAAATCGAAGACAGTACCCATCGAGACCCGAGCGCTTCTGCGGTACCAAGGATCAACGCATTTCGGCGTAATCAGAACGGCGTCGACGCCCAAGCCGGAAGCCGAACGAATAATTGCGCCAAGATTGGTGTGGTCGGCAATGTCTTCCAGTATTGCAATACGAGAACATTGCGCAAGTACCGCATCTAGGTCCAGTGGCTCTGGACGATTCATCGCAGCCATGGCACCGCGGTGCAGGTGGAATCCAACCAAATCCTGAAGCTGGCGATCGTCTCCGATAAAGATCGGGACTTCTGGGAACCTATTGAATTCATCAACAAGCTGCCCGAGGTGTTTTTCTGCCAGAAGGAAACTACGCGGTTGATGTCCGGCATTGATTGCGCGCTGCACCACCTTGGTGCTTTCGGCAATATAGAGGCCGTTCTCAACGTACGTGCGCATGCGTAGATGCGCTTCCGAAAGTCGTAAGTACTCGTCCAACCGAGTATCCGCAAGATCTTGGATTGGAAGGATACGTTCGGGGTTCAGGATCTGCCCCACGGGATCAAGCACTCGGCATCAACTTGTAAAGCATGTTGGCCAGTGCCACCAGGCCAAGTACCACGATGACCAGTCGAAGCCACCCTGGTGAAAGCTTTCTGCCGATCTTGGCTCCGATGAAGCCGCCGATCAATGAACCTACCGCAATCAAGAGAACAATCAGCCAGTTGATTCGCTCGGGGGCGATGATCAAATACATGGCGGCGGCAATCAAATTCACGATCAAGGACAGAATCACCTTAATTGCGTTTGACTGCTGCAATGAGGCCTGGAGGAAGACTCCGAAGACTGCCATGAGCAACACGCCCTGCGCAGCAGTGAAATAGCCACCGTAAATTCCGATAACAAAAACCAAGATGTACAAAATTAGCGGAATCTTAGCTTTGTCAGCGTCATCAGGGTCGGTGCTTCCGCGCTCTGCTTGCCGGGTTTTAGCCCACTTAGAAAGTCGCGGCTGGAAGATCACCAGCACCAACGCACAGACTAGAAGGATGGGTGCCACTACTCCGAACACCGCTTCCGGCAGGTTCAGAAGGAGCAGCGAACCGATCAGTCCACCCACAAGGGAGACCGGCACGAGTTTCAGCAGCGTTCGCTTGACGCTTGCAGCCTCGCGCCGGTAACCCCAGGCACCGGAAAATCCACCAGCGACCAAACCCATGGCGTTGGAAACCACAGCATTAACCGGAGCAACACCCAGCGCAACCAAGATTGGGAAGGTAACCAGAGTGCCGGAGCCAACAACTGTATTAATAGTTCCTGCCCATAATCCGCCAAGGAAGACGAGGGCTTCACGCCAAAATTCGATCACTATTTAATTCTTTCCTAAAGAGTTCTTCGCCTGATGCTTAGTGACGCGCAAATGCGGAGTAGCGTCCGCCCTCACGTCGCAGTGCCAGAGGCATGCCGTAGGTCGCTTCAAGGTTTTCTTCGGTCAAGGTCTGCTCTATTTCGCCTGCAGCTATTACCTGACCGTCGCGCATCATTAAGATATGAGTGAAACCTAATGGCACCTCTTCAAGGTGGTGCGTCACCAGCACCAAGGCTGGTGCGTACTCGTCAACTGCGAGTTCGCTGAGCTTCGCGACAAGGTTTTCTCGGCCAGCAAGGTCGAGGCCTGCGGCGGGCTCGTCCAAAATCAGGAATTCTGGATCCGTCATTAACGAGCGGGCGATCAGGACTCGCTTACGCTCGCCTTCTGAGAGCTTGTTGAACGCCTGGTTCATGAATGTGGACATTCCCCACTCGTGCAGCAGATTGAAAGCACGTCGCTCATCAAGCTTTTCGTACTTTTCACGCCAGCGTCCGGTCACGCCATAAGCTGCAGTCAGGACGACATTCAGCGCAGTTTCGTTACCAGGAATCGAATTGGCTACAAGGGCGGAACTCAAACCAATCAGCGGACGCAATTCAAAAACGTCCACGCGGCCCAGGGTCTCCCCGAGAATTTGTGCGGTTCCACGGGTCGGATGCAGACGAGCCGCCGCAATGTTCATCAGGGTTGATTTGCCGGCCCCATTTGGTCCAAGCACGATCCACCGCTCGCCTTCGTTAACCTCCCAGGAAACGTCCTTTAGCAGGTCTTTACGTCCGCGTACCACGCTGACATCGTTGAAAGATAGCACTTCGCTCATGGTTTTTAAGCCTAGACTTATGACCCCTGATTCACTAATTGACGCGACTTTATGTGCATGTTTTGTTGGGCGCGAATATACATAATGCGTCGTTTCAGACAGTTGTTACTGCCATACGCGCAGCAGGGGCTCCGTCATGTTTGGTCGCACAGCACTCTAAACGAGAAAATAAGTTTATGGCCTCAACTCTTGTGTTTGTTTCCCGCCCGGCATTTGCGCATCACCAGCTGACCGAGCTTTTGGACCGTGCAAAAGCTCAGGGGCTGATCCCAGCAGACGCCCGCGTCTCGATCCGCAATAGCTCTGACCGCCTCGTGGCCAAGTCACCCGTGTTGGACATCGAACATGAGACCTTGAGCCAGGCCGCGCATGAATTCGTGGCTGCAGCGATCAAGGCGGGTGATATCAGGGAATCGGATGTCTGTGTGGCAGCAATCGATTCTGACCTAACCCAGTCTCCGCAGATGCTGCTGGTCATGGATGTCGATTCGACTCTGATCAAGCAGGAAGTTATCGAGTTGCTGGCGGCACATGCCGGACGCGAGGCCGAAGTTGCTGCCGTAACCGAGGCCGCCATGCGCGGCGAGTTGGACTTTGCTCAGTCCTTGATTCAACGCGTGGCGACACTCAAAGGCCTTCCCGTCAGCGTTCTCGATGAGGTTGGGCAGCGCATCATTTTCTCCGACGGAGCACGTGACTTGGTACAACGATTCCATGCGGCGGGTCACAAGGTGGGCGTTGTGTCTGGTGGTTTCCAGCAAATCCTCGATCCGTTGGCAGAAGACCTTCGTCTCAACCACGCGCTGGCCAACACCTTGGGAATTGCAGATGGAGTATTAGACGGGACTGTCCACGGTGACATCGTAGATCGAAGCACCAAAGAGAAGATGTTGCGCGCGTGGGCTGCTGAACATGGCATTGATATGCATTCGACCATCGCCGCCGGCGACGGAGCCAATGACCTAGATATGGTTACCGCTGCAGCGTTGGGTGTTGCTTTCAATGCCAAGCCGGCGCTTCGAGAACAGGCGGACGTCCAAATAAATTTCTCTCGACTGGACGTCATTGCAGATCTCGTACTCAACGATCTCAACTAGGAGAAATCCAACAACTCGATAACGATTCGCTGATTTATGGCTTTACGGTGATTTGCTGGTTGTTCCAGCCGATAGTATTTCAACTGACGCAATCGTTGACCCTGACGGGAGTCTGGTCACAGCGCCATCAACTGACCGCTTGTTGAAAGAGTCAATAGTCCTGTGCAGAACCCAAAACCAGATAGTTCTTCGTCTGCGTCCAATCCCTATGCTCCGAACCCTACGCCGGAAAAGCAAAAGCCAAAGCGCAGTGCTAAGCCGTGGATCATCACCGGATCCTGCGTAGTTGCTGTCGCGGCCGTCTACTTCGGTGGAGCCGCCTATGTTAGTTCGCAGGTACCGTCGAATGCGTCGATTGCCGGGGTCAACATCGGATCAATGAATCAGGATGCTGCGCGTCAGGCACTGCAAGACCAAGTAGTTCCGCTGTCTCAGAAACCGATCGAGGTCGTAGTCAACGGGAAATCTTATGAGCTCGATCCGACCGTAGCTGGTCTGACGCTTAGCGTCGATCAGACCGTGGCCGATCTGACTGGTTATGAAATCAACCCGGTGAAACTGTACGAGAAGGTCACCGGCGACGCCTCGGCTACGGCGGCCATAGACGTCGATCAGGACAAGCTCAACGCCGCGCTGGCCGACTTGGCCAAGAAGGCCGACAACAAGGTCAAGGAAGGTAGTATCACCTTCAAGGACGGCAGGGCAACACTTACCGAGCCTGTTGACGGCGTCTCTCTGGATGTCGACGGTGCGGCAAAGACCATCGCCAACGAATGGCAGATCGCTGGTCCAGCCGTCGAGCTGCCCGCACAGGTGAGCAAGCCAGAAGTCTCCGAAGAGACACTGCAAGCCTTCTACGACGGCGAGGTCGCCGCACTATTGAAGAAGGGCGTCACACTCGTTTCCGGCGACAAGACCGCCTCGATTTCGCCTTCGTCAATCGCGGCCGCAGCCACCTATGCGGTGAAGGATGGCGCACCAAGCGTCAGCCTCGACGATGAAAAGCTCTACAAGGCAGCTACCAAGAATTCGGATCTATCCAGCACTGCCAAGGACGCCAAGATCGTCCTGAAGAATGGCAAGCCCGTCATTGAAGACTCTGTAAAGGGCGTATCGCTGGAAACCAAGGACCTTGGCGCCAAGGTCTTGACCGCTAGCCAAAGCGATGACCGCAAGGCCGAGGTGACGATGGCTGAATCCGAGGCCGATTTCAGCACCGAAGATGCGAAGAAGCTTGGGATCAAAGAAGAGATCGTGGACTTCTCCACGCCCTACCCAGCATCGGACACCGTGCGTACCAAGAACCTTCGCGCAGGCGCCGAACGAGTCAATGGGATCATCGTCAAGCCAGGCGAACGCTTCTCCCTGCTGCAGGCCCTGGGCCCAATTACCACCGCCAATGGATATTACTCATCGGGCGTAGTTGAAAACGGGTTCAGCGCCGAGGCAGTGGGCGGCGGGCTCTCGCAGATCTCCACCCAGATGTACAACGTCGGCTTCCTCGCCGGTTACGACGACATCACCCACAAGCCTCATTCACGCTGGTTCGACCGCTACCCGGCGGGCCGCGAGGCCACCTTGTGGGAAGGCCAGGTCGATATGATTTGGGAGAACAACACCCCCTACGGCGTCATGATCCAGGCGTGGGTCTCGGACGATGCCGTACATACCCGCTTGTGGTCAACCAAGTACTGGAAGGTCTCACAGGACACCTCGGGCAAGTACAACCAGACCGATCCGACCACGGTACACAACAAGGCAAAGCAGTGCATCTCCGAATCGGGCGGCAAAAAGGGCTTCACGATCGATGTGACTCGCTACCGCGAAACCGTCGACGGCTCGAAGAAACTGCCCGCCGAAACGAAAACCTGGACGTACAGCCCATGGAATAAGATCGTCTGCGACAACAAGTAATTTGCAACAGCAAAGGCCAGTTTATTCAATGAATGAACTGGCCTTTGTCGTGCCGACGGACCAAGGGGCCGGCTGCTGTTGAAGATGACGGCAGCCGGCCCCTTCGGACCGCTGGCCTCTTAGTTGCCAGCCTGCTTCAGGAAGTCTTCGGCGCCGCCAACGAGTTCGGTGTGGCCGGATTCGACATCTGCAAAGACCATCTTTGCCACTTCGGCTCCGAACTCTTCTACCGAGTACAGCTTGCCAGCCGCCTCACGACGTGCCTCGATAGCTCCCGGCTCAACCCGGTTCAGCAGCGTAGCGGTGATGGTGCCCTCGATCATGTCGCCCGAAACCACGATGAACTTGATGTTCTTCTCTGCCAGCTGCGGGATGAATTCACGCAATGCGTCTTCACCGGCACGCTTCGACTTGGCAACAGCAACATAGGCATCCATGGTTGAAACTTCATGGATGAAATGAGCCTGGTGGCTGGTGACGAAAACAATGCGGCCGCCCTCGCTCAGCTTCGGAAGAGCTGCCTCAAGCATCGCCACCTGCGCGTCACGGTTCAGGCGCAGTGCGTAGTTTTCTCCCAGGGTGGTCTCCATACCGCCCGAGGCATTGAGAACCAGTACGTCGAGCGAGCCGAAATTCTCGACTGCAGCGTCGACGAGAGCCTGTGGCCCCTCTGCCGTGGTCAGATCCGCACCGATGGCAACTGCCTTGCCGCCTTTTTCCTCAATGGCTGAAACGATCTTATTGGCGCGTGGTGCCTTGGCACGGTAGTTGATGACAACACCGATGCCCTGTTCGGCCAACAACTGTGCGGTTACCGACCCAATGCCCCGCGATGAACCGGTGACGATCGCACCCTTGTATTCGCTCAACTTCACTTACTCCTTTTATTGAAAACACCAGGCCAGAGCGTTGGCTCGCCTGAAGAAAACTTGTGGACGGCGCGGGCTACTAGTGCCCCATGCCCAATCCCCCGTCGACCGGAATAACTGCGCCGGAGATGTAAGCCGCTTCATCGCTGGCGATCCAACGGACGACATTGGCAACTTCTTCCGGCTCTGCGAATCGATTGGCAGGAATCGTTGAAAGATAATTCTTCTGCGTCTCTTCGGGCAGCACCGCAGTCATTTCGGTATTGATGAAGCCTGGCGCAACCACGTTGGCGGTGATGCCGCGAGAGCCTAGCTCACGGGTCAGCGAACGAGCGATGCCCACCAAACCCGACTTGGAGGCCGAATAGTTGATTTGGCCGGGTGATCCATAAAGACCGACAACTGAAGAGATCAGAACTACACGGCCGCGCTTCAAACGAAGCATGCCTTTGGCAGCCCGCTTGACCACGCGGAAGGCACCGGTCAAGTTGGTATCAATCACCGAAGTGAAATCGTCTTCGCTCATCCGAAGCAGCAAGGTGTCTTTTGTCACCCCTGCGTTGGCGACGATGACTTCAACCGGCCCATGCGCCGCTTCAACCTCCTTAAAGGCTTCGTCAATAGACTGCGCGTCGGTGACGTCGGCCTTCACGCCCAGCAGGCCTTCGGGGACTTCACCGCTGCGGTAGGTGATGGCCACCTTGTCGCCGTTTGCTTCAAAGGCCCGCGCGATGGCCAAGCCGATTCCTCGATTGCCGCCAGTGACTAGTACGCTGCGGCCAGTCGATGATTCAGTAGTCAATGTAAATCTCCATTCGTGCACGGAATTTTGCCGGATCCAAGCTGGGCTCAGCAGGCAGTTTTTGTGCACTTTACTTAGGTAAGTAGCTACTCCGTCATCAATCCTATTTGTTACCACCGGGTTTTACCGCTTCGACAGTGTGTAGAAATTCGATTCTTCAAGGCTTGAGTGAGATAATCAGGTGTGAACCAATGTCCATGAAGCAAAGATTTACCTGATGTCTCAGCACCATGCGCACCCTGAATCTAACGACCCCCAGGTGCACCGCATTACCGACGCGCGCGAGTCGCACACCGCGGAGCGTGATGTTCGTATACGCAAATACACAATCACGATGACGATCCGCGTTATCTGCTTCATCCTTGCTTTCCTTGCTTCTGGTTGGCTTCGCTGGGCGTTGCTTATCGGTGCAGTTTTCCTTCCCTATGTTGCAGTTGTTATAGCCAACGGCGGTTCGGATATCACCAAACGTGAACCCCCTGCGGAGTTTTACCGTCCCGACGAGCCAGGCCAGCTGAACGCATCGGATTCAGCAGTTCCAGAGCCGCCGGCAAATTCGGAAGTTATCGACGGCACGCTGGCAGAAGATTCGGAAACGAATGAACAGCCCGCAAACCCAGCGACGGGAAACAGCGACGAGTCCACCGAAACTAAAGAGGATTAATGGATCTGCTTGGTTCGCTCAGCGGCGAAACTCAATTAACGCCGGCTCCGGTGCAATGTTCCCGCAAGGGATGCAAGGCTGTCGCCGCATACCAAATCTTGTGGAACAATCCGAAAATTCATACTCCGGATCGCCGCAAGATCTGGCTAGCATGTGCAGAACACCGAGAATGGCTTGAAAGCTATCTCAAGGAGCGGTTGTTGTATAAAGAAACGCTCCCCTTCGACGCTTCCAAAGGAGCCGGCCACTAGATGTACCGTTTTCTAGCGAGCTCACGCTGGCTTGGGTGGCTCGCGCTCGTCATTCTCTTTGCCGTGGCCTGCGTATCATTGGGCAATTGGCAGGCCAGCCGCCGCGCCGAGGTGCTCGAAGGCATCAGCCGCGTCAATCAAAATTACTTTGCCGATCCCCTGACCGGCAAGGATGCCATCGATTACTTTGAAAGCCTCCCCGAAGACAAAACGTGGAGCACCGTCGAATTGACCGGTAAGTACGTGGGCGATGACACGTTGGTGGTGCGCAACCGAATCAAGAGCGGTCAACCAGGTTACGAAGTCCTTGTTCCGTTTACCACCACCGACGGTGAAACAGTTGTCATCGACCGCGGGTACCTACCCATCGGCAATAACGAGCAAGGACATCCGGACACGGTGCCTGCGGCCCCGACCGGCGAAGTCACCGTCAAGGCGCGATTGAAGCCCGGCGAGATCCGCTTGGACCGCGGTGCACCTCAGGGACAGCTTGCAACCATCAACCTAGAGGATTTCCAGAACGCAGTGGGATATCCAGTGGCGCAGGGCTCCTACGGAATCATGTACGAGGAAACCCCGGCGTCGGCATCGGCTCCGCAGCAGCTTGATCCACCGGACATGGACGAGGGCCCGCATCTGTCCTACGAGATCCAGTGGTACATCTTTGGCGTCCTGGCATTTGTCGGTTTCTGGTACGCAGCGCGTACACAGAAGAAAATCAATGCAGAAGACGCGGCGGAACTCGCCGAGGCTCAGGCCATGGGATACGACGAACCTGTGCACAAGGTGCGCAAGGTTCGCGTCAAGGAAGCCAAAAAATTCCGCCGCGACGGGTCGCTGACCGATGAAGCCGTTGAGGACGCCATGTGGGACGAGGATGAGAAGTCTTCCTCCCACCCAGGCAGCTAAACCTTATCCACACTGTTGAAGCCGATGAACGATTCTTCATCGGCTTCAATTGCATTTAGCGCCCTCTGCCCACGTCGCTGCCAATGATCCGGTTACCTAGGGAATTCGGATGCCCATTCGAGGGGCGAACCTTCAGCCGCCGACGGTTGACGCGTACGACGCTGATTGTGCCGATTGACGGCTAGCAGTCCGACCCCAGAAATGGAGGACCCAGGTTCCACGCCGCGGCATCGTCGCCTGAGAACACCTTGGCGCCGCCGCAGAACTCGAGGCATTTGGTGCGGCGCGAAACTTAAGAATCTTAAAGCACATCGGCCAGCAAAGTTTCTTTGCTGGCCGATGATTCGCAAATTGCGCGGTTTTAAGTCAGGCTGACCAATTCCAGGTAGTCTTCGCTGAAAAGGTCTTCATCGCCGTCGGGCAGAATCACAACGCGCTCGGGCTTCAACGCCATGACGGCGCCCTCATCGTGCGACACCATAACCACAGCGCCTGGGAATGTCGACAATGCGCCGAGCACCTCGGCTCGAGAGGCAGGGTCCAGGTTGTTGGTTGGCTCGTCGAGCAGCAGCACGTTGGCACTGGACGCGACGATTGTCGCCAACGCCAAACGAGTCTTTTCACCACCGGAAAGAACACCGGCGGGCTTGTCCACATCGTCGCCGACGAAGAGGAACGAGCCGAGGATGGAGCGCACATCGGCATCGCCCAGATGGTCTGGTGCGTTGCGGCGCATATTCGCCAGCACCGTCGCCTCTGGATCGAGGGTGTCGTGTTCCTGCGCGAAGTAGCCGATCTTCAGACCATGGCCTGGAATGATGTTTCCGGTATCAGGCTCGGCAACGCCTGCAAGCATACGCAGCAGGGTGGTCTTGCCGGCACCGTTCAAACCGAGGATCACCACCTTCGAGCCACGGTCGATGGCCAGCGACACATCGGTGAAGATCTCCAGCGAACCGTAGGCCTTGGACAGGCCCTCAGCCATGAGCGGAGTCTTGCCGCAGGGAGCCGGGTCCGGGAAGCGCAGCGCCGCGACGCGGTCGCTGGCACGTTCCTCTTGCAGGCCCGAGAGCATGCGGTCAACACGCTTGAGCATCGACTGCGCTGCCGAAGCGCCCGAGGCGCGGGCTTTCATCTTGTTAGCCTGGGCAAGCAAGACCGAAGCCTTCTTTTCGATGTTTGCACGCTCGCGCTTGCGGGCGCGCTCGTCGGTCTCGCGCTGCACCTTGTAGCGCTTCCAGCTCATGTTGTAGACGTCCACCACCGCACGGTTTGCGTCCAGGTACAACACCTTGTTGACGGTCTGGTCCAGCAGCTCGGTGTCGTGGCTGATCATCAGTACGCCGCCCGGGTAGTTCTTGATGAAGTCGCGCAGCCACATGATCGAGTCGGCATCCAGGTGGTTGGTCGGCTCGTCAAGCAGCAGGGTTTCGGCATCCGAATACAGGATGCGGGCTAGCTCCACGCGACGGCGCTGGCCGCCCGAGAGTGTGCGCAGCGGCTGGTTCAAGATGCGCTCAGGCAAATCGAGGTTTGAACAGATGGCGGCGGCTTCAGATTCCGCAGCGTAGCCGCCGGCCGCGATGAACTCGGCTTCCAAACGGTCATAGCGGCGCATGGCCTTGGCAGCTACTGCGGCATCTTCGCTGGCCATGTCTTCTCGGGCCTTGGCCAGCTTATTCAGGACCACATCCAGCCCGCGAGCCGCGAGGATGCGGTCTCGTGCCAGCTGCTCCATGTCAGGGGTCCGCGGATCCTGCGGCAGGTAACCGATGGAGCCTTTGTGGGTCACCTCGCCGACGGTGGGCTGAGATTCACCGGCCAGCACTTTGGTCATGGTGGTTTTGCCAGCACCGTTGCGGCCCACCAATCCGATTTTGTCGCCCTTGTCGATGCGGAAGTTCACTTCGTCCATCAGCAGGCGGGCGCCGACGCGTAGCTCAAGGTTGGCTACGGAAATCATGTGGTGGCCCTTTCACACGGGTGCAGGTAGATCAATTGAGCCCAGAAAATGGGCAACTCATCTATCTTATCGGTGAAATGTGCGTTATGAACAACACTGTGTTTGATTCGACAGCGGTGCTCGCATGCGGCCACGGCCAGCACGCCGCTTAAAGATCATGCGACGAGCGGTAATCGTTCATCTGGATCAGGCGTCGGCGCAGCGAGCCTTGCCGGCGCAGGTCTGAGCCGCTGGTCTTCTCGATGTGTTCCTTGCCAAATCTCCAGAGCAGCACATCGTCGAGCAGCCGGTCTGGGCCTGGGGAGTAACGGTGATCTAGAGCCGCGCGGACATCACGAACGACCTCCGCGTCCAACAGTCCTGCAAGCTGCCAGGTTTGATCGATTTCGTGGGCTTCAAGCAATTCTGCTGCCCACGACCAATCATCGTCGCGCTTGCGGTCGACGTGCGGCAGCAGTGTCTGCCAGATCTCCCCGATCTTCTCGCCGGTGAGTTTTTCGGCGCCCGCACCGTGTTCGTCATGGTAGCCGTTGAGCCGGTGGTACAGCTCGTCG
Organism: Glutamicibacter sp.; assembly: GCF_032154645.1. Taxonomy (GTDB): domain Bacteria; phylum Actinomycetota; class Actinomycetes; order Actinomycetales; family Micrococcaceae; genus Glutamicibacter. Next base: position 11,893 of record NZ_JALDXV010000017.1, read on the forward strand.
ATGTCCGTGAAGTAGTCTTCCACCGTCTCCAACATCGCAGCTGTTGCGGTGAAATGCCGGTCGATCTGAGGGTTCCAGGCGGCTTCGCCGGGATGCTTGAAGCGGATGTCGTGTTCCATTTCGCTCCACGCATGCTGCAGGATGGTGCGAATCTGCACCTCAAACACGAAGTTCCCGCTGGGCACCACACTTTTGCCCAGGGCTTCTTGAAACTTGCGCACCGTTGGTTCGTTGCGGGTTTTAAGTAGGAGATGACGCGATGAGTATCCGTAGGTCCCTGATTCCACCGAACCGATGTCCTTCTCCCGGTCGCTGCGGCAGTCGAAAGCTTCTCGATGCGATTTGATCAGGCTGGCAACCTGCTGGATTTCGTGGGGCAGCATCACGATGATGCGAAGCCCCACCATATCGTGGACCTCGCGCAGTGGATTCGGGAATTCAAGCACCGGGTCGCTGTCTGGATTCTCCTGCAACCGGCGGGAAGCCTTGGCTTGGAAGGAGTCCTTTGATTTCACTCGTCCGGTGACGAAGAGCGGCTGGACATCAGACTGCGCGAAGAGGCGCCGAATCTTCGCTTTCATCGCCGAAAGCACGGTGTTGAGCTCGCCGGTAACCTTGCCGTAGTGGCTCACGGCGGCGGCAATCTGTTCGGAGAACTCGTCGTCCTTCGCGCTCTTTTGTGGATCCATCTGTAGATGCCTCCTTCGGCAGCTGGGTGCGGTGCTTAACCGCAAAGAAGCCTAAAAGGGGCACGGCCCGTGGGCCGTGCCCCTTCGGGAATGACTTTACGTGAGGTTTGTCCTAGAGAGGAAAAACCCTGAGTTATGGGCGGGTCAGGCGCTGCTTGGCCATATCCTCGTACAACGGAGTCTTGTCGTCGTTGTTGCTGGCCGCTGGCTTCTTGGCTTCCTGAGCCGGTGCAGGGTTTGCCTTGATTGGAGTGACCTTCGCGTCATTGCGTGCTGCCGCGATGGCTTCGGCGCGAGCACGGGCCAAGTCGTCTTGGTGCACCTGTTCCAACTGGGCGAAGCGTTCGTCTTCAGCGGTTTTCGCATCGTTGAGCGCTGCGTTGTAGCCGTCATCGTAGGCCACGCCGTACTTTTCGGCGTTTTCTCGTTCTTCGTCGTAGTCCAGCTCGGCGCGCAGTTTCGCGGCTTCGGACTTCTTTTGATACATGTGGACAGTCAGGTGGGTGATTGCCAGCAGCACGATCGGCGGCATGGCTGCCACCAGTGCAGAGACCAACGGTGGGACACCGTTTTCAATCGAGTCGACGGTCAAGATTGCGTGGGTGGAGTTCGCAGCGGTCGAAACGATGGCGCCGAAGAACAACAGCGACCACGGGTAGACCATTGCACGACGGTTGAAGCCGTTCAGTGCAACGATTGCCACCGTTGCAGCCACGATCATGCCGTCGATAATAATCGGCCAGATCCAGGCAAGGCTCGGATCGATGCCGGAACGTTCAGCAAGATCGGTCAGCGCTGCAAACGAGAGAATGAATGCACCGATGGCGATGATTACAGTTGCGCCTACTGCGGTGCCGAGTACTGCCTTATGAGGTTCATTCGGGACGACTGGCTTATTATCTTCCATACTGCGTTGCAGACCTTTACTCTCGTAAATTTGGGGACGAACGGTTGACGCGAGTTGGGCTGTCCAGCGTTATCCGAACACCAGGCACCAGATCTATTTTAGCCTCAGCGAACACCAACAAGTGCCAAAGGGGTCATGAACTCCGTCTGTCGGTGAAGCTCGTGACCGTCAATATGCCCGCCAAGCCGCGAGTTTTCGGAATCACAACCAGGCAGAGCGCACTGATCAGGGCGTAGAGCATGGTGAAAGTTCCGACCCATGGCATGTCCAGCTCGTCGTTGAGGCTCGTCGAAATCTGGAAGAGGAACGTTATGCCTCCAAAACCGAGAATCGTACGCAATCCCGCACGCCAGCTTGGAACATACTTGCGCTGTGTCGAGCTGATTCGAATCCAGGCGCAGCGCTGCCCCAAAGTTGCCCGCCCCGGGGCAATTGCTGGAATGAAAAACACCGCCAGCGCCACAACTGCCGGCAGCGCGAAGTTCAGCAGCCGGTCCTCAATTTGCGGACCACCCATGGTAGCAATCAGCTGGAGCCCGGCACTGACGGCGAATACTGCAGCACCGGCAAATGAAGAATCGAAAAAATCCGCCAAGGCTCGACGGCGCCTTGTCACCGGGCGAGCCGGAGCGTTGATCGCGCGAGGTTCACGCGGTCCGGAGAGGAACGCGAAAATGGGAAGGTAGGCGATGATGCCGCCAATCAGGGCTCCGAGCGTATTCATGATCAGATCATCAACATCCGCTACCCGATAGGCACAGTGGTAGAGCCCCCACATGCCCGTGTACTGGGTCAGCTCGATGGCGAGGCTCGCTGCGAATCCCAGCAGTACGCCGGTGAACACGTTGCCGCGCAGCCAGCGCACCGCGAGGATGCCCAATGGCATGAACAAGATGATGTTGAACAAGACCTGCCAGAGCGTAAACCCGGTCAGGAAGCTCCTGGTCCCGTACTCGTAAGCACGGGCAAAGTCCCCGACAAAATGTCCTGGATTTAACTGTGTTGGCTGACAGACAAAGTTCTGCGAATCCGGTAGTGGGAGCATCGTGTAGCTGAACAGCCCAAATCCGTAGAGCGTCGCAGCAGTTGTGGTGATCGTGCGGCGCCATGACAATCTGCCATGGCGACGGTACTGGACTGCAAGCAGGAAGACCCCCGCCACCCCGAGGAAGAGTATGCAGCCGAGGATGGCGATCGCCCCAGGCCAAGTAACGCTGTTCATAATCCCTATTTAAGTACATTCCCTGTGCGACTGGCCATGTGATGAAATGTGAAATTGATCAGGGAGAAGACTGTGATGACTCGCTGCCAAGATGCAGCACCCGTCGCACCCGCTCGTCGAAGCGGTACATCACCAGCATCAATCCGACCATCAGAGCCCCGGCCGCCAGCTTCAACAGCCATACCGTGTACCACTGCTCAATGGAAAGCTGATCGACGAAGACTGCCACCAGAATGACCGACGTCGCCCAAATCATCAAGCGCTCAGAGCCCGCCGAAAGCTGCTTGGAAATGGCGAAGAGCGCAATCAGCCACAGCACGTACCAGGGCTGGATTAATGGCGACAGCAGCACCACCGCACTCAGCGCCCAAGCCGAGAGTCGTATCGGATTCGATATATCTTTGGCCAAGGCAAATTTGGCTACCAGAACCATGGCGAGAAGTTGAAACGCCAGGACGACAATCTGCTGGGTTAGGGCAAAAGATCCACCAAGCAGTTGCGCCAAGTTGCCCAGACTCCAGCCCAAAAGGCCCACTGGCGCATAGGGGAATGCCGCGTCGCCCGCAGTGAACATGGCGGGGAGCCAACCAAACCACAGGTTGGTGACCGCGCCGATGATCAGCAGCCACAGCGCGCTGAAGCAGGATGTTTTCACCCAGATCAGAATGCGCTGGCGCATCGTGCCATCCACGCCGATGAGCACCAATCCGATAAATGGAAGCAGCACCAGCACGATTGGCTTGATTGAAACGGCGAGGCTCAAGGCGAGTGTTGCCATGATGGTTTTCTTCTCAAAGGCGAGCAAGAAGGCCCAAAAGACCCCGGCGATCATCAGTGCGTCGTTGTGAACGCCGCCGACCATGGTCAGCAGGAACAGAGGGTTGCCCACCACTGCCCAGACCGCCCAGTGGGTGTTGTGTTTCAGCTTTGCAGCAAGTTTAACCGTAAAGAAATAACAGCCGATGACGCCGATGACAGCGACGATGCGCAGCAGGCCGATGCCGATTTCCGGAACTCCGCCGGAGACTACGTAGATCCACCGGGACAGTACAAGGAAGAATGGTCCATAGGGTGACGGAGACTGCGCCCAAAGACCGTCTGCTCCCCCGTCGAACCATCCCGGAAGTACCGAAATGCCGGTCGTATACGGAGACAGTCCTGCCTCCAGCATTCTTCCCTGCGCCAGATATGAGTACACGTCTCGGCTGAGGATCGGGAAGCTGAGCATCAGCGGAGCAGCCCACATGGCAATGAGCTTTCCCTGCTGCTTTGCATCAAGGTCGGCTGATCCTCCCACCCATGGACGGGCCATCAGCCAGGTCCGCATCAGCCATACAATTCCTACGGCCATGGCAGCGATGCAGATCAATACCCCGAACAGGTCGGTGCGGAACTGCACAAAGAAGCCGGATCGTGCCAAGGCAGACAGTTGGTTTCGCGGGAACCAGCCAACGCCCCAAGACCCGAAGGTGATTAATGTCGAGGCGAAGAAGCCATGCCAGGCCAGCGGGTGCAACCCCAATCGGCCCGACAGCGCTGCTTTGTCCCGGCGTTTCATTAGGCGCGCTTCTTGCGCTCGGACTTGCGGTCCCACTTTTCACGCACCCACTTGATGGATAGCAGCAGCTCCGGCACGATATTTCGGGTTTTTGGATCGATGAACAATAGAACAACAAGGCAGACGGCAGATACTGCCCATGAGGTCAGTTGAACCGCTGGGACCAAGTCTTCCTGCAGGAACTGCCAAATGAACAATTGGTCTGCCGCTTGGTAGGCGACGAAGAACATTGTTGTCAGGTAAACCCAAAGCATCTGCCAGTTTTCCTTGATTCCCACTGCAGCGTAGAAAGGCAGCAACCACAGCAGGTACCAGGGCTGGATCACTGGGGACAGCACCACGATGGCGGAGAAACCAACCGCAAGGCGCAGCACCAGACGCTCATACCTTCCGCGGAAGATCACGACGAAGGCCAAGGCAACACCGATCAACCGACCCAGTAGTTTAGCCACCGGTAGGATCCAGTCGGTGCTCAGCCCGAAGGAGGAAACCAAGGTGCTGGCAAGAATTACGATCATGCCCACCGGCGCAAACACTGAGAATCCAGTTCCGGTAAACAGCATGACCTTCAGCCAGCCGAACCAGTAACCGTTCAGCCACCCGACCAGGGCCATCAGCGTCAACAGGATCATCCCTGAGTAGAACCAGTAGAGAATCTTGCGCGGCCAGGTTGCATCTTTCCCTGCCCACAGCAGGCCGATGAACGGTAGCAGAACCAGGGTGATCGGTTTGATGCCGATGGACGCCGTCAGCACGATGACAGCCAGCACGCCCTGTCTCTTGCAGGCGAGGTAGACAGCCCATACCGAAAGGCCCACCATCAGGGAATCGTTGTGGGCGCTGGCAACGAAGTTGATCAAGAACAATGGGTTGGCAACAACGACCCAGGCCGCCTTTGCACCACTGGTCGAATGCAGTTCCGCCAATTTGGGAAGGTAGCGCAAGGTCAGCAAAACACCGACGAACGCAATGGCGCGGAAGCAGAGAATCGCCGCATCGGTGGAACCGCCGACGAGCTTGACCACCAGGTACTCAATGGTGAGGAACAGCGGCCCATAGGGGGTGCCGTCTTGCGCCCACATGGTGTCGGTACCAAGCTGGAACCAGTTGTTCAGCGACGAGATGCCGTCAATATAGGGATCCTGTCCGGCTTCAACCAGCCTGCCCTGGCCTATATAGGCAAAGACGTCACGGCTGACAATGGGTAGTGCCACCAACAAGGGAATGCTCCACAGCCACACAGCCTTGCGCACAATCCGAAGTGTTCCGGCTTCCCATTTTTTTAGCTGCTGCCCTAGAACCCACCACGCGCGGAAAAGCACCCAAAATCCGAGCGTCAAAACGATCACCGAGAGAATGACAGCCGAAGGTTCGGTGCGCATGACGATGAAGAACGCATCGCGGTTCAACGGAGAAACGCTGGCGAGCCAGCCGATGCCGAAAGACCCAAAGAGAATGAGCGATGAGCCGATAATGCCGTTGAGCAAAGTCACGGAAACACCGGGGATATGTACAGTTTCCTGCGCCCCGAGACCTCTAGCTGACACCATCACACCTCACGGAATCGGGAACAATAATCATAGTCAGAGCTCAAAACGCAGCGTTTAGTTGGAAGAAAACTTTCTAGATGAGAGCCCCAAAATCTCCCTCGATTTTAGCATTGACACCTGCGCTCAATGCGGTAGACACCGGTCTGCACCGTGTTGAATTCACAGTGGACTGCACCACACCTCCGATGGCGGTAGATTAGGGTCGTGGCTAGTAATTCAGAAAAAATTGTTTGGATCGACTGCGAAATGACCGGGCTTGATCTCGTCAACGACGCACTGATCGAAGTTGCAGTGCTCATCACCGACTCCGAGCTGAAGGTCGTCGACGAAGGAATCCAGGTGGTCATCAAACCTGCTCCAGAAGCGGTGGCACAGATGGACGACTTTGTACGCAACATGCACCAAGTCAGCGGCCTACTCGACGAGCTCGACGGCGGCATCAGCATGGACGAGGCTCAGCGAATCGTTCTCGACTACATCAAGCGGCACGTGCCGGAAGCCAAGAAGGCATTGCTTGGCGGCAATTCGGTAGGCACCGACAAAAACTTCTTGATGCGCGACATGCCAGAAGTGATTGAGCACCTCCACTATCGCATCATCGACGTTTCAACCCTCAAGGAGCTAAGCCGCCGGTGGTTCCCGAAGGCTCACTATGCGGCTCCAGCAAAGACCGGAAATCACCGTGCCTTGGGTGACATCCAAGATTCGATCGATGAGTTGCGGTATTACCGCGCTTCCATCATGGTTCCCGCCCCGGGACCTTCTACTGACGCGTCACGCAAGATTGCAGCGGCTATCTCTTCGCCGAAATCCGAGTGATATCTACCCTTCAAAAACCAAGTGATGCACCACACAGCGCCCTAAGGGGCGCTCGGTTGGCATTCCTGAATAAAGTATGTGTATAGTATTTCTCGTTGCCAGATACGAAATCTGAAGCGGAAATGCTTCTGACTAGGATCCAAGCATCACATGGTGGGTATAGCTCAGTCGGTAGAGCGTCTGGTTGTGGTCCAGAAGGTCGCGGGTTCAAACCCCGTTACTCACCCGGAATAAAGGTCCGGTTGCGAGATTTCATCTTGCAACCGGATTTTTTTATCCCACGATGGCCGCCAGATTCGAGTCAAATTGCCCGATTGGATTTCGCCGCCAAACGTAGTGTATAGTTTTTCTCGTTGCTGAAATCAGGGCCAAGTCGTAATTCGGCTTTGACTTGGATCAAAACAAACATGGTGGGTATAGCTCAGTCGGTAGAGCGTCTGGTTGTGGTCCAGAAGGTCGCGGGTTCAAACCCCGTTACTCACCCCAATGAAGAGACCTACGTCGAAAGATGTGGGTCTCTTCCTCATTTTCCCCGACTAGAGGCCATGGGGCCTGATGCCCGCTTCACGAAGTTTTCCTCCAAGTCATTCATGTTTTAGGCTTCGGACATGCCTAACATTCCACAGATTGAACTAGCCAATGGTCACAGCGTGCCAGCGATAGGCCAAGGAACTTGGTACATGGGCGAGAATCCATCCAGGCGCCAGGAAGAAATCGCCACACTACGTCGAGGAATCGAACTTGGACTAACTTTGGTTGATACCGCGACGATGTACGGCGATGGGCTTGCAGAAGAACTCGTAGGAGAGGCAATCACCCCTTTTCGGGACGATGTATACCTTGTCGACAAGGTATTGCCCTACGAAGCTTCGTACCGTGGAACTATCGCATCCTGCGAAGGCTCATTGGATCGCCTGGGCACCGACTACATTGACCTGCTGCTATTGCACTGGCCTGGGTCCCACCCGTTAGAAGAGACGGTTCGTGGATTCGAAAATCTCATTGAACGCGGACTCATCGGGGCCTGGGGCGTAAGCAATTTCGATTCCGACGAACTTCCCGAGCTTCCTTACCCACCGCTGGTCAATCAGGTGTTGTACAACCCCAGCCGACGTGGTGTCGAGTTCGACCTCTTGCCTGCCCACGCGGCTTCTGAGCCCGCGATCACGACGATGGCTTACTCCCCTATTGAACAAGGCAGGCTTTTAGATCACCCAGCTCTTGCTACTGTCGCCCAGAATCTCGGTGTCGCTGTATCGCAGGTACTAGTCGCATGGGCAATCCGCGACTCCAACACGATTGCTATTCCCAAATCTTCGTCGATTGCCCACGTTGAGCAGAATGCCCAGGCTGCAATGCTCAATTTGACGCCGGAACATCTTGAAATGATTGACGAAGCATTTTCAGCACCTTCACGCAAGACACCGCTGGAAATGCTCTAGCCCGCCACGACTCCTGCCGCCTCACGAAAATCGATTCCGTGAAGTGAGAGGCACCGGAATTCAGGGCATGGCCTACAGTCGCTCACACCGTTCGTCCATCCAGCCAGGTGAACACCATCTGGGGTTTCACCTGGCCGTCGACGTACCTGGATTCCGGCTCCCCCACGCTTGAAAAGAACGCACGAGACTTTGCTGTTCAGAGCTTGAATCTCAACGGCAAATCCTAGGTATTGGCCTCCAAAGCGTTCTCGAAGAACACGGAGACTATGCGTTATTGAATTGCCGTTGAGCCTCGCGACTTCTTGCCACGAGAGCTATTGCCTCGAGCAACGAAAGATCAACTGCGTCATAGAAGACGGCTGCGCATCATAAGGAGCCGCTTGGGCCACGCATCACATGTGACTATCGGCCAACATATGAGGCACGCCAGAGCGACCAGTTCATAGCCATCAGCGGCACCCTGCCTTGGATATTGCGTGGCATACACATCGATGTATTGCGTGTTCGCCGTTCCGGAGCACTCGGGCGGTGGGCCTATTTCTGACGGGAAATCCATTGCATGAGATGCCCACCTTGCTCGGTTAGTACCCCGTATTGCCGCCAGCCGCGAACTCCTCGTCCATGATTTTGGCATGCGGAAGGTCACAGCACCCTGAGAACGCCATGGGTCGCTGTACCCAGCTAATTCCTATACCGTAGTCGAAGCGTTCACGGCACATACCTTCAAAAGAAGCGCATTATTTACGGTTTCGAGATTCGTGTAAACCTCTCGGGGTACCTAGATTGTGGAAGTTCGATACTTGACCAGATTCACCTGAAAAGTCGATCATTAGAAATATGACCGGTTTCACGCCCGCCCATAAACCCATCTTTCCTTCGCGGCAAGATGCACTAAATCAAGCCATCGAGGCTTCTGAGCATGGCGGCACGATATTTATCGTTGGTGATCTCGGTCTGGGGCGCACTACCTTTACTTTGCAGTTAATCGATAGGCTTCAGGAAAATTTTCATTGGATTCTTGCCGCCCGAGCATTGAAGGACGTAGCTTTTTCGACTCTTAGCCTCATTGCTTCCCAGATTCCGAATGGACCCACCGGAGCCTCACCCATTGAACTTGTCACAGGATTGGGACAAGTCACACAAAATTCTCAATTTCGGATACTTGTCGACCACGCTGAATTCGTCGATGAACAGAGCGCTGCCGTGATTAAGCAGCTTTCCGCTTCGCGCAACATCCAATTGATCCTTGGAACGACCTCAGTGAAGTCACTACCTGAAGAGTTGCGCTCCATGCTCACGTTTCCAGATTGTCTTCGAATCGACCTTAAGCCACTGACATCAAATGATGCCGATCTGCTGTTGACCGAGCTGCTCGGCGGTCCGGTTACCCCCAGCACCACTGCCGCATTATTGGAAATGTCTACAGGCCATGTATTGCTCCTTCGAGAGCTCGCACTAGATGCCAGAAACGCCGGAGCCTTGTCGTTTCAAGGCAATTACTGGACGTTGGACCTGCAGTGGTTGCCATATGGCTCCCGCACCTCGGATCTTGTCGACTCACGTCTCAACAGCCAGACCGGGAACGTCCGCGAGTTCATTGAACAGCTGGCGGTCACCGGCCCCCTCCAGATGGACATGGCGCTAGAACTGGTTGGAGATGTAGTCTTCGATGCCTTCGACTCAGGGTTGGCTGTGCAAAATTTCATCTCAGAGAATCCGGCTACCGGCGAGCGCTCATCGTTGGTACAGCTGGGACCGGGTCTATCGCCTCAACTCGTTCTGAGTACACTCGATTCACCAACTTTGCGCCGTCATTTAATCACCATTGAGAAGCGCTTGCCTTGGGCGTGCCTTGATGCGTCGTTTAGGAGCAGGTACTCTCGGCATCGTTTGGAAATGGGGCTGGAGGTTCCCCCCAAGGAGTTGCTTGCCGATACCATACAGGCAGCTCAGTCGCGGCAGTTCAGCAGGGTTCTTGCACTGACAGACTTGTTGGGACGCCAGAAGTTTGAGTCCAAGGATTTATTGGAGCAGTTACTGATCGCGCGAGCGGATGCTCTGTACGAGCTGCGGCAGCCTGAGGCAGCTTTGGCGTTGTTGAAGGAGCATTTAGATTCTGGAGGGCCGGAGCTTAGGTTTGTAGCCGCGAAGATCGCGTATGCGAGTTTGGGTAAGACCGAAGCAGCCGAGCAAATTCTTGCACCTCGATCTGGCGACCCGGTGTCCGTTGAAGCATATTTGCTGCTGATTCGTTCCCGTAGCAACCAGGTGGTTGACCTTTCTGCGCTGGAAAGGTATTCACAGTTGAGCGAGTTGAGCGCCGAGGGGCGCATGGCGTTCTTGGCACATTTACTGATTGAGCGAGCCTATGGTGGAAACGCCGAGGATTCCATGACCGAGTTCTTAGGTTGCGCCAATGGCGCTCAGTGGTCTGCTCTGCCGGCATCTGTTCGTTCGGAATTGATCTTTTCTTTGCCGTCGTTGACTTTTGCCTTGGGCGTTGCCCCTTCGAGTATGATTTCGGTGGCTGGCGAGCTGGGGGCTGATCAGACTGCGCCGAATCATGGGAATGTCATGATCAGTTCTGGCTTGAGTCTTTTGGAATGCGGTTATGGTGCCCAGGCTTTGGACGTGTTTGAACAGGCGCTGAGCTTCACGTCTGTCAACGATACGTATCTGTTGCAGGGATTTGTCGCCCTACTAGCTGCTAGGGCTTCAACAATGCTTGGCGATGAGGATCGGGCTAAACGCTACCTTGAACTCTCGCGTGCACAACCTGCGTTTTCCGGGCAGATTGTTCGACCGGCGGTCCAGGTGGGACTTGTTTCGGTTTTGGCATTTTTGGAAGGCAGGGACAGCGCACTACGTGAGTTCGAGCGTCAGATGGCCCAAGCCAGGCTCTTCGGACGTAAGTATTTGATGATGAGGTTGCATTTTGAGGCTTGGCAGTGCGGTTTATCTGAGGATCTCTCCATGATTTCTGCGGCAGCGGCTGAAGTGCAGGGTCCTCTTGCAAAGCTGCTTGCTGGGTACGAGTCCGCGCTGTGCGATCCTTCCGAGCAGAGTATTGGTTCATTGGTAAAGGGGCATATTGAGGCAGAGCACGTTTTATTTGCTGCTCAGCTGGCAAATAAGGGTGCTGAGCGAGCCAGGGCATTGGGCAGGCGTTCGGTGTCTGCACACCTATTGAATTTATCTCTGGATTTGGCTCAACCGTTGATCGGAGTGAATACGGCTGCACTTGGCAGGGGGCGAATTGACCAGTCCGTATTGACTGAGCGTGAATACGCAACGTGCGCCCTCGCTGCTGCCGGCGCAAGCAACCAGGCAATCTCCGAGAAGCTCTTTCTTTCTACCCGCACGGTTGAGGGCCACCTTCAGCGCTCTTACACCAAGCTGGGTATTACCGACCGTCGACAGTTGATTCCAGACTTGAAGGTCGGGCAGCGCTAGTGCCTGAACAGCGCAGTACCTATTTCTAGGTAGTGCGCTACCTAAGCAGGTCGTTTTCTCTGTACCTGTCGGACCCAGTGCTTAGAATTAGGTTGTTCGATCAAGCTCTGCGAAGGGGTTCTTGGGGGAATCCCAGTAGCCGTCGGGCCTAGTCGGGAATGAATCTTTGTTTCACTCGCAACGATGCATAGATTTTCTTGGCCGATACCGTCAAGATGCCAGCGTTATCGCTGGCATCTTGTCGTTAAGTTATATTGCGATATATGGCAACCAGCATTCGAACGTATTTTCGAATGGTGTGTTGATTTGGGTCTAACCCCGTGTTTTTTGAGACTCAATACTTCAAAAATGACGTGTGAGCGGCTCAGCGCACGGTAAATAGGCGTGGGTTGCCAATTGAGACCATAATGGGATGTAGTCGGTCAGCAGGCTAATGACCCCGTCAGCGACTGTAGAAGTTCTATTTTTCGAAGTGGCAACGTCCACTAACCAAACCCCGAAAGGTACGACCCTGTGAAGCGCGCGCTTTTTGAAGAAGATCACGAACAGTTCCGCGAACTGGCGTCCGAGTTCAACTCACGGCAGATTGCTGGCAAGTACGCTCAGTGGGAGAAGGACCACCAGATCCCCCGAGAGGTTTGGCAGGCTGCAGGCGAAAACGGCCTGCTTGGATTGGCTGTTCCTGAAGAGTTCGGCGGGATGGGCATCGATGACTACCGCTTCCGCGTAGTCCTTGATGAGGAGTTCGTCCGTTCGGGCCACCTCGCTGTTGCGCTGGCGTTGCACCTGCACGATGATCTGGTTCTGCCTTACCTTCTGACCTACGGCTCGGAGGACCTGAAGTCCCGGTGGCTTCCGCGATTCGTCGACGGATCAACGGTCACTTCATGTGCCTTTACCGAACCGGGTGCCGGTTCTGATTTACGTGGGGTGCGCACGAAGGCCGTACGCGATGGTGATGACTGGCTGATCAGTGGCCAGAAGACTTTTATTGGCAATGGAGCCTACGGTGACGCAGCGCTGGTCTTAGCCCGCACCGACGGGGAGACTTCTCGCGGCGGGGCCGAATCATTTAGCCTGTTTATCGTTGAGCGGTCCGAAGGCTATTCAAACGGTCAGCCTTTCGACAAAATGGGGCTTCGTGCTTCGGATACAGCGGAATTGTTCTTTGACGAGGTTCGTGTATCGGATGCAGACCGCATCGGTGAGGTTGGCCAGGGTCTTGCCTACATCAAGGCGCAGCTACCGCAGGCACGCCTTGCCATTGCCGTGGCCGCGGCGGCCATCGGCACCGCTGCTTTTGAGCAGGCTCTCGAGCATGCCACCAACCGTTCTACCTTTGGCCAGGTGCTCACCGAGTATCAGAACACCCGTTTTGAGCTGGCTGACCTGAAAACTGAGTCGCATGTCACCCAGTCATTTGTCGACCGCGCGGTGCTGGCATTCAATGAGGGTGAACTGGCTGAGCAGGAAGCGGCAGAAGTTAAGCTTTGGGCTAGTGAAAGTGCGAAAAGGCTGACCGATCGGGCGCTACAGTTACATGGTGGCTATGGCTACATCATGGAGTACCCGATCGCCCAGTCGTTCACGGCATCTCGGCTGCTCACCATTTTCGGTGGCACAAGTGAGATCATGCGTGAAACTATTGGTCGAGGACTCTAAGCACTTTCGAAAGGACCCGATCACGTGCCTATTCGGCAGATCACCGTATACGGAGAACCAGTACTGCATCGTCGCGCGGTGGAGGTGACTGAATTTGACGCCGAGTTGCGCCAGCTGGTCGCGGACATGCACCTGACCATGGACGCCGCACACGGCGTGGGACTTGCTGCACCGCAGATCGGCATTGGGCTGCGTTTGTTCACCTACGTCTACGCAGATCAGAACGATGCTCCGGAACGCGGTGTAGTGATCAATCCGAAGCTGACCCTGTCCAAGGTGTCGCAGGCGGCCCCGGACGTTGATGAGGAGTCAGAGGGCTGCTTGTCGGTACCCGGATTGAACTACCCACTGAAGCGCGCGGAGTACGCCAAGGTGGAAGGTTTCGACGAGTTCGGAACCCCGATCTCTTTCGAGGCCCACGGCTGGTTTGCCCGCATCATGCAGCATGAATACGACCACTTGGACGGGTTCCTCTACGTGGACAAGCTGCAGCCTCGCTGGGACAAGCGGTGGAACAAGGCAAAGAAGTCACTGGGTTGGGGCGTTCCAGGTAATACCTGGCTGCCCGGGACCGATGAGGACCCGTTCGGACACTAGCTCCTAAAACTCAGATACCGCTGATGCAGCGCCGCACCGATCGAATCGGTGGGCGCTGCATTTGCGTTCCAGAGGTTCTCTGCCCGGCCTGCACGCAGCCAGAACGCCTTCACCATCCCGTTGCTGCCCGGCCCGATCTGGGCACGCAATTCGTCGTCGGCAACCCTGCTTCGATCTGAATATGAGAGGTAATACTCGTCAAAGGGGCCAAGGAGACGCAATGGGAGCGCCACATCGTGGTGTTCCTGCGCATCCCATTGCTCGACCTGGCTGGTGGTGGCGAAAAGTTCCTCTCCGCGTTCATCTCGTGCCACGACAAGCAGCCGATCCCCCAGTTCCGCGATGGCGCGGCGAATGCTGGTCAGAGTTTGCCCGGTGTACCAGGAAGCATCCCGGGCGCTGGCAGGCGCATGACCGAGCAGATAGCGCAGCACTAATTCCGGGATCGGGTACTGCACCGTGCGAGGATGATGGATCCAGTTCTCAGCCAGGACGAAATCCTGGGCGGTGATTCCCGAGGCGGGAGGAATGGGACCCAGGCAGATCAGTCCGTTGAGTACTACCGCCATCAGCAGGTGATATGCCCGCTGACCGTCGACGTTGACGCCGTGTTCGTGGAGCCGCCTTCCCAGTTCAGTCCGGTTTGCGGATGCATGTAACTTCAGGTGCTCGACTATGTACCTTTCTGCAAGCTCGATGTCCTGGTTCGTGATGCCCAGGTTCCTTCGCTGGGTGGCAAGAGCCGCCAGTGTGCGGTCTCGAGTGGCCTTCATCAGCCAGTGGAAGTCCTCTGCAGCGCAGATATGCAGGGTGCCGCGCATCGTCCAGGCGCGAACTAGTACACCATTGTTGAAGTGTGAGTTGATGTCTTCGCGCGAATAGTTCGGTCCGGCGCGCTGCGCTAGCGCATATCTGCCTGCTGCCAGGTCTTGGGACTGAACTGCCAGCATCTGGTTGATCGTGGTGCCGATGGCCCCCGATGGTTCAAGAAGAAGATGGCTGCTCATCCTCCAACGCAGCAGCTGGGATGCTTCGGTGTTTCTCGACATGTTCATTCCGGCTACTTGGCAGCCAACCATTGTTGCAGCGCCTTCGACAGCCAATCAGGCCGGCGAAGCACCTGGGCTGAAATCACGAGGCACCGCTGGTTCACCTTGTACTGGAAGTAGCCCTCCAACGGCAGTGCATAAATTGTATCCAACCCCGCGTCAAGGGCTTCGTTCATCCTGTCGCCCTGGGCACGCCAATCGACCACTTGGCGCCGCGATAGGACCTGGTCATACCATTTTTCAAATGAAGCCATGTTGATTGCTTCTTCTGGGGACCGCGCGGTCCACAACCACTGAATCGGTGTGCCTTCCTCAAACTCTTCGTCAGCTGGTTCGATCCTTTGGTTTGTTCCCGGCACGGCGAGGGATTCACTACTGCTCGCCGCCCACGCGTGAAACCACAGATCCATCCATGTGGCGCTCAGCGCATGTAGGTGTTCGTCAGCTGCAGGAAGGAAATGCTCTGGCCCCGGTGCGGGGCTGAGTGGCGGCAGCTGAATCTGAGTGGCTATCCCCTTGATCTCGCGTGCATAGAGTAAAAGAAAAATTGGATAGTCGACGTCATTGATCTGAAGGGTGCTGTGATATTTCATTGTGGGCTGTCCTTAATCCACTGGGCCAAGGCAGTGCGGAACCGCTGCGCATCGTTGAGTGTGCTCAGGGAAGTCACCAGTTGCGAGCCGCCCAGTCGTTGGGAGACGAAACCTACCCAGGGCAGCGCCGTGACCTGTTCGAGCCCGCGTTCCCAGGCGGCGATGATCACCGGTTCGACCTGCTCCTGATGTGCGGCGCGCAGCGATTCCCGCTCGTAGGTACCGAGGATCTTTTGTTCCCACCGAGTCAATGCCGCCCCGTCAAAACCCGCCCTGCCGAATTCTGAAGTCCAATCCTCCTGTTCTTGGACATGTCCTGTGCCGCAGGCCAGGATATCGGTGCCAGGGACACGGTACTGGCCGGCGGTTTGTGCACTCCATGCCTGCTTCCACTTCTTTTTCCAACGAACCTCCCACAGGAACCTGTCGGCCGCATCTGGAAGTGTTGACGCTCCGATCTCCGGCAGCGGGTCTAAACCTGGAAGATCAATATCAACGGCGATGCGCCATGCACGGCGCAGGTACAGCAATTCAAGGATGGGACGCGGCATGAGATCCAGTTGCAACACCATTTTTTCGGGCCATGAGGATTGATGAACTGCACCTTTCGAGGATCTCATTGGCTCTGCCGCCTCCACTGGCCGATTTGTTTCGCTGGTTGTGGCCGAGTATTCCACCATCAACGCACCACCGACAAGGGGCGCTTAAACGTCTGGACCCCAACCGCAAGGTTGGGGTCCAGACGTTTAAGCGCTAACGCGTTATTAGGCGTTGACTTCTTCAGCCTTCAGAGCTGGAACAGCTACCGGGTGGGTGCCTGCAATGGTTTCAATCACGCGGACAACCTGGCAGGAGTAACCGAACTCGTTGTCGTACCAGACGTAGACGACGGCATTCTTACCGGAAACGATGGTAGCAAGGCCATCGACGATGCCGGCACGGCGCGAGCCGACGAAGTCGGTGGAAACAACCTCAGGCGAATCGATGTAGTCGATCTGCTTGTGCAGGCTGGAGGTCAGCGAGGTTTCACGCAGGAAGTCGTTCAGCTCTTCCTTGGTGGTCTCGTTCTCCAAGTTCAGGTTCAGGATTGCCATGGAGACATCCGGGGTTGGTACGCGGATGGCGTTGCCGGTCAGCTTGCCGGCAAATTCCGGAAGCGCCTTGGCAACAGCCTTGGCTGCACCGGTTTCGGTAATCACCATGTTCAGCGCCGCCGAGCGGCCGCGGCGCTCGCCCTTGTGGAAGTTGTCGATCAGGTTCTGGTCGTTGGTGAACGAGTGAACGGTCTCAACGTGGCCGTGGGAAACGCCGAACTTGTCGTTCAGTGCCTTCAGTACCGGGGTAATGGCGTTGGTGGTACAGGATGCTGCCGAGAGGATCTTGTCGTCTGCGGTGATCCATGAATCGTTGATGCCGTGGACGATGTTCTTCAACTCGCCCTTGCCCGGTGCGGTCAGCAGTACGCGGGACACGCCCTTGGCTTCAAGGTGCTTGGAAAGACCCGCCTCATCGCGCCAGATGCCGGTGTTGTCGACGACGATCGCGTTGTCGATGCCGAACTCGGTGTAGTCAACGGTGGATGGGTCATTCGAGTAGATGACCTGGATCAGGGTGCCATTGGCGAGGATGGTGTTGTTTTCCTCGTCAACGGTGATCGCACCATCGAACTTGCCGTGCACCGAGTCGCGGCGCAGCAGGGAGGCGCGCTTGACCAAGTCATTTGCGGCACCCTTGCGGACCACGATGGCGCGCAGGCGCAGGCCGTAGCCGCCGCGCTCAATGAGGATGCGTGCCAGCAGGCGGCCGATGCGGCCGAAGCCGTAGAGGACGACGTCCTTTGGATCTGCATCGGTGGCTCCGGCCTGTCCGACTTTTTCGCCCAGTTCAGCGGCGATGAATTCCTTCAGATCTGCCGCACCGGATTCGATGAACTTCTTGTTCAGTCGGCCGAGGTCTACGGCAACTGAACCAACGTTCAGTTCTTCAATAACATCAAGAATTGCCTTGGTGGCGTTCAGATCCAGCTCGGCACCTTCGATGCGGCGCACAACGCGGTGGGCCTTGATGATGTCGACGGCGGACTGATTGATCAGCTTGCGGCCGTAGACGGAGGTCACCACGTTGTTCTTGCGGTTAAGACGTCCGATCAGCGGAATCATGGCCTCGGCGAGCTCTTCGCGCCCGCTCCATTCTTCCTGGGCAACGACAGACTGCTGGGTCACAGAGAATCCTTCCAATTCAGCCGGCTTGCAGATCCATAAAGCCGGTTGGCACCGAGAGAAGCACCATTGCTTTTGCGGTGGCACGGGGTAGCAGGATCATCCCCGTAAGTACGTCTTCTATTCTAATCGGTGCTGTGATTTTGCGGCGAGTTCTTCTTGTGAATCATCTCACCGTGACAATGTGGTGAATGGGATGGCCGATACGCCGGGTTTTGTCCCGCACAAGACGGTGACGGTCATCTATCTACGACTGCCGTTGCCGACAGCCTCTAGCGGTCCACCCGACTACTGGGGCGAACAGCCCTCATACCGTAGTCTGTCTGACCTTGCTCCGAGTGGGGTTTACCGAGCCATCTTGGTCACCCAAGACGCTGGTGGTCTCTTACACCACCGTTTCACCCTTACCAGGAAATCCTGGCGGTTTACTTTCTGTGGCACTAGCCTGCGGGTTACCCCGAGTGGGCGTTACCCACCACCCTGTTCTGTGGAGCCCGGACGTTCCTCGGGGCAATTGCTTGCCACGCGACCGTCTGGCCATCCCATTCACTACTATTCTAGTCAATCTTGAACAAAACTTTATTCATTACGTTTTGCCCGGTGTCATGTTCAGCTCATTGATCTGCGGGTCGCGGTGCATTTCAGTTACGCTGAAAGACGTGCTTATTCTCCTCCCACCCTCTGAAGGCAAGACCGCTCACACCAGCGGCACCCCGTTTAGCTTCAACGAGCTCTCCTTCCCGGAACTCGGCGAGTTTCGCAGTGAAGTCCTCGCCGCCCTGCAGAAGGTGTCGGCGCGGTCGGATGCCATGGACACGTTGGCTGTCGGCGCCTCATTGGCGGGAGAGGTTGAGCGCAACCTGAACCTGCAGCAAGAACCAGCTGCCAAGGCGCACGATATTTATTCGGGCGTACTGTACGAGGCCCTGGGCTACTCGACCCTCACCGCGCAGCAGCAGCAACTCGCCGACGAGAGCGTCATCGTCATTTCCGGGTTGTGGGGCGCGGTGAAATTCAAGGACCGAATCCCTCCCTACCGGCTTTCGATGTCGGTGAAGCTCGATGAGCTGGGCAAACTGGCATCGTGGTGGAAAAAGCGGATGAGCGCGGTCCTCGACCAGGCGGCCGGAAATCAGCTCATCGTTGATGCTCGATCCAGCACCTATTCGGCGGCCTACAAGCCTGCCAACGGCAATGTCGTAGCCGTCAACGTCTTCCAACTTCGCAATGGCACCCCGAAAGTGGTGTCGCACTTCGCCAAACACACTCGAGGCGAGGTAGCTCGATTCCTCCTGCAGCAGACGGTAGAACCCGCTACCGCGCAGGAACTATTGGATCTCGTGCAGGGCAGATGGGACGCCAGCCTGGTAGAAGATAAAAAAGGCGTTGCCCTGAACATCCTGCTCCCCGAAGACCACCAGTTCACCACGCTGAAAAAGGCGCCGGAAATGAGCGCAGTCTAAAAATTGAGGCAAAGCCGCGGTGTAGCAAATCAACCGGTTGCTGCACCGCGGCTTTATCTGTGGCCGCGTTTTACCGAGCGACGAGTTCTACTTCAAACCCGGATGCGTCTTCCAGGTAGGCCGCATAGTGCTGTGGACCACCCGCATGCGGATGCTCCTGGGTGAACATTAGTTCAAAGCCGTGGGCCAGGGCTCGTTTGGTCAAACGGTCGACGTCTTGTTCACTGCCTGCCTGGAATGCCAGATGGTTCAGCCCGGGCCTGCATCGTTCATGCTGTCCTTTCAGCACGTCGGACCCCGATTCCAAGACGATATAGAATTCGCCGTGCCTGTAGCTGATCCCGCTGGGCCAGGTGGATTCGATCTCAAATCCCAGTTGCAGCAGCAGCCAGCCGAGGCTCGACCGGCTGGCGCCGAGGTCAGCAACCCATAGTTCAAGATGATGAAGCACCTGTTGCTCCCTTAGGGCGTCAACAAGAAGTCCCAGGGGTCCGTGTTAATTTGGGACACCTCTATTTGAACGTCATGGCCCAAATCTTTCAGCACGTTCTCCAAGGCCCGGGCCCCCGCCGAAAGCCACACCCATTCAGAGGCGAAATGCGACACGTCGACCAAGAAAGGGAAACCGCCGTTGGCAGCTTCCTTCGCCTCGCTGGCAGGGTGGTGCCGCAGATCCGCGGTGACGTAGACATCAGCCTGGTGGCTGCGCACCGCGTCAAACAGCGAATCGCCAGCTCCCCCGCATAAGGCGACCTTGCGCACCAGCCCATGCCTGTCCCCTGCAACTCGGACGCCGCCGGCAACGGCAGGCAGAACGGTAAATACCCGTTGCGCAAAATCTTCTAGCTTCATTGGCTTTTCAAGGAAGCCGACGCGGCCGAGGCCTTCTTCCGGCAGGCCGTCCTTCGACTCGATCAGCGGGACGCAGTCCTTGAGGCCAAAGGCGTCGGCGAGCGCATCGTTGACACCGCCGATGGCGCTGTCGGCATTGGTGTGGGCGGTCAGCAGCGCCGTACCGGTTTCGATCAGGCGGTGGATTGCCTCGCCCTTGAAGTTCGTCGTCGCCAACTGGGTGACTCCACGCAGCAGCAGCGGGTGGTGGGTGATCAGCAGGTCGGCTTCACGGGAAATCGCGTCCTCGATCACTTCGAGCGTCGGATCGACGGCCAGAATGATCTTTTTGATTTCCTGCCCGGTCCGACCTGTCACTAGTCCGACGGCATCCCAGTCTTCCGCTAGGGACTTTGGCCAGAGTTCTTCAGCTGCTTCAAGAACGTTGCCTAGGGTGGCAGCCACCTCTTTGGGGTCTTCAAGAAGTGGTTCGGCGACGGTATCGCCCACGGGCTTGAGCGCAGCTGGCTCCACAGAAGATTCTTTCTTCTGTGGATCTTGCGAGTTATTTGCCTTGCTCTGCATACCTCAAGACTACGTCCTGCCCGCGGGGATGGAACAGAATGCAACGCCGCAACGTTGTGAACACTGTGACTACTCTCAGCATTCAATCCCCGCATCAATTCACTGCGAACCTTGATATTGACGGTCGACAGTTCACCACCTTCGTCTTGGCTGGCGGGTGTTTCTGGTGCCTCGACGCTGTATACCAGCGCACCAAGGGCGTCGCCGCGGTCATCTCCGGATATATCGGCGGCCACACCAAGGATCCTCATTATCGGGAAGTCTGCACCGGCACCACCGGGCATGCAGAAGCCACCGCAGTCATTTTTGACGAAAGCATCGTCCCAGCCGAGGTCATCTTGGACATGTTCTTCACCGTGCACGATCCTACGACGCTGAATCGGCAGGGCTATGACACCGGAACGCAGTATCGATCGGCGATGTTCCCGCTTGATCAGCGCCAGAGGGACCTGTTTGACGAAGCCTTGGGTAAGTTCGGCACCATATACCCGAATCCGCTGGTGACGACAATTGAAGAGTCGAAAGATTTCTACCCGGCAGAGCAAATACATCAGGATTATTACTCTGAGAACCCAGATGTCGGATATTGTCGGGTCATCATCGACCCAAAGCTCGCAAAGATCAGGAAATATTACGCTGAATGGCTAAACGAGGTCTGAGCTTGATTTCCGGCTACTAGGGTTAGATACGAACCAATTGGATGACGGGGGTTACCGCCTGCCGTCATCCACAAGAATCACCTCGCTTTGTCATGGCGAGGGCGCTAAGCCACGTAAGGATTGCATTCAAGATGGGCAAGATCTACAACAACGTCACCGAAGTCGTCGGCGGCACCCCACTGGTCAAATTGAACCGCCTCGCCGAGGGCCTGCCAGGCAACGTCGCTGTCAAGTTGGAGTTCTACAACCCAGCTAACTCGGTCAAGGACCGTATTGGCGTAGCAATCGTCAACGCCGCCGAAGCATCTGGCGCGCTGAAGCCGGGCGGCACCATCGTTGAAGGCACCTCCGGAAACACCGGCATCGCGCTGGCAATGGTCGGCGCAGCACGCGGTTACAAGGTCATCCTGACCATGCCTGAGACCATGTCCACCGAACGCCGTGTCATGCTGCGCGCCTTCGGTGCGGAAATCATCTTGACCCCGGGTGCTGACGGCATGCGCGGTGCGGTGGAGAAGGCCAAGGAGATCGTGGCCACCACCGAAAACGCCATCTGGGCTCAGCAGTTCGCTAACTCGGCAAACCCACAGGTGCACGCTGACACCACCGGCCCAGAGATCTGGGAAGACACCGAGGGCAAGATCGATATTCTGGTTGCAGGCATCGGTACCGGCGGCACCATCACCGGCGCGGGACGCTACCTGAAGGAACAGAACTCCAACTTGCAGATCGTTGCCGTGGAGCCAAAGGATTCGCCGATCCTCAACGGCGGCAAGCCGGGCCCTCACAAGATCCAGGGTCTGGGTGCAAACTTCATCCCCGAGGTTCTAGACACCGAGCTGTACGACGAAGTGCTCGACGCGGGCCTCGAAGAGTCGGTGGCCACCGCTCGCGCCTTGGGCGTCAAGGAAGGCATCCTTGGCGGCATCTCGGCGGGTGCTGCAGTCTGGGGCGCACTGCAGGTAGCCGCCCGCGAGGAAAACGCTGGCAAGCAGATCGTAGCCATCGTTCCCGACTTTGGTGAGCGTTACATCTCTACCCTGCTTTTCGACGATATTCGCGGCTAGCAAAAAGTGCGGGGTGGAGAATTTGAAAAATTATTCGCCCCGCACCGAATAAATCGGCGCGAGCCACCGTTGGGTCTTAATGGAACCCATGGTGCAGCTCGCGCCGATTTGTTGTGTGACTACGCAATATTCCGCACATGAAACAACCAACCATTAAGGTAGTACTCATGAGTTTTTTCTCCCGGCTACGTGAAGACCTCGCAAATGCGCGTACTCACGACCCCGCGGCACGCAGCGACGTTGAAAACTTCTTCGTGTATTCCGGCCTGCACGCCATCTGGCTTCACCGCTTGGCTCACAAGATGTGGCAGAACCCTTCGTTGAGGTGGCCGGCCCGTCTGTTGTCTCAGGCAAACCGTGCAATCACCGGTATCGAAATCCATCCCGGAGCTACCATCGGACGTCGGTTCTTCATCGACCACGGCATGGGCATCGTCATCGGCGAAACCGCTGAGATCGGCGACGACGTCATGCTGTACCACGGAGTCACCCTGGGCGGCCGTTCGCTGGCAAAGGTCAAGCGCCATCCCACCATCGGCGACCGGGTAGTCATCGGCGCCGGAGCCAAGGTGCTGGGGCCGATCTACATCGGTGCGGATTCGGCGATCGGTGCCAACGCGGTGGTAGTCAAGGACGCACCGGAAGGCTCGATCGTGACAGGCATTCCGGCGCAGAACCGTCCGCGCAAGCCTGAAGAACGTCAGCCGGCGGTGGATCCTGCCGAATACATTGATCCTGCGATGTGGATCTAGCAGACCCGAAGGACGGCAGGCGGGAGTGTTCCCGCCTGCCGTCTTTTTAACATCAGTTGTCAACGTCGAATGGGTTTGAGGCTGTTTCGCGATTCTCGCAGGTCATGTGCATGAACAAGGATCTGGGCGCACCAAGATTCATGAGACGTTGAGTTCGACGCCAAGAAGAAAGACGTGCAGTGGTTAACTGCACGTCTATCTTGTGTTGCTTGACCTGTCAGGCCCAAGGACTGTTAGGCCAGTGCGTTGGATCCGGTTTCGGTTCCATCGGCCAATTCGACGATCTCGTCTTCTGGATTCTGCGCCTGGGTGCCCAGGTTGCCGCGGGTCAGCTTGTTCATGATCATTGCCAATGCGCCGTCGCCGGTCACATTGGTCGCGGTACCGAAGCTGTCCAGCGCGATGTAGGCGGCGAACATCAGGCCCACCTCGACCTCACCGAAGTGCAGCATCTGCGCCAGCAGGCCAGCCGCTGCTGCGATGGCGCCGCCCGGAACGCCGGGAGCCGCCACCATCATGACGCCGAGCATCAGGATGAATGGGAAGTAGGCGCCGAAAGAAACGTCGCCTCCGGTCAGCAGCAGCACTGCGATCGAGAAGCAGGTGATCTTCACCATCGAGCCGGACAGGTGGATCGTGGCGCACAGCGGAACGACGAATCCTGCCACCGCGTCGGCGACCTTGTTCTTCTTGGTTGAGGCGAGGGTCACCGGGATGGTGGCGGCGGAGGACGAGGTGCCAAGAGCGGTGAAGTAGGCGTCGCGCATATTCCACAGGGCCTTGAGCGGGTTCTGCTTGTTCATGGCACCGGCGATCGTGTACTGCACCAGCAGCACAACCAGGGTCAGCGCGAAGGAAACCACCGCAACCAGCAGGAACTTGGTGATGACGACGACGGCGGAGCCGCTGGCCGACAGGTCGAGGAAGATGCCGAAGATGAACAGCGGCAGCGCAGGAACCACGACGCGGCGGATCACTGCTTCAATGATGGTTCGGAATTCGACGACTCCGCGGAACAACACCTTGGAGTGGAAGGAGGTGATGCCAATGCCGATGATGAAGGCAAGCACCAGCGCGGTCATGACGTCCAGTGCGGGAGGCAGCACGATTTCAGTGGCAGAACCGGTGGCAGAGGAAACCAGGGTGACATAAGGTTCGAAACCAGAGCCGTCGCCCTCGGTAATCGACTCTACACCGCCGCCGGACAGCGACTGGGTGAACATCAAACGGGATACAAAGTACGCAAGCAGGCCGGCCGCAATGGTCGAGCCATAGGCGATCAGCGCGGTGATGCCGAGCCATTTGCCTGCTCCCTTACCCAATTCGGCGATGGCGGGCGCGACGAGGCCGAAGATAATCAGCGGGACCACAAAGCCGAGGAAGCCGGAGAACAGGGAGTTGTAGGTCAGGAATGCGCTTCCCAACCAAACTGGCATCACGGGTCCGAGCAGTACGCCCAGCACGATGGCTATGACAATCCAGCCAAGCAGTGGGAACTTTTTCAGCAGCTTCATGGAGGTCCTTTAGGATTTTGAATTCTGAGGGCGTCAGCGCGTGGCTGCGTTTTGTGTCGCAGCGCACGACTTGTCCATGATATGCGTAACCTGCGTTACACCGAAATCCTGTGTGGGCACAATGATTCAGATAAAAATGAAGCGGATACTTAACATTCTGGTTCGAGGAATTCTGCGAAAACGAACACGCTGGTCAGAACCACCGTTCATGTATGCGCAAAAAGTCCGAATAATCTATAGCTACAGTATGGTTGACCGCTGTTAAATTTTTCATTCGGCACCCACCACGCCGCACACGCTGACCGACGCCAAAGATGCGGCGCGGCCGATTCAGGACGTCGGTGCACCAACAAGCCGCCGTGATTCGCTGTAGCACCAGACTGCAAAGTTTCATCACTACGTTTGCTGCAGTCAGCGACGCATATTGCGTAGGCTTGAGTCCATGAGCCAGCACCGTGCAGACAGCCACGACATCATCCACGTCCGCCAAGCTAGGGAAAACAATCTCAAGGGCGTAGACGTCGACATTCCCAAACGGCGCATTACCGCCTTCACCGGTGTTTCCGGCTCGGGCAAATCCTCGCTGGTATTCGGCACGATCGCCGCCGAATCCCAGCGCCTGATCAACGAAACCTATACCTCCTTCGTCCAGACGTTCATGCCCTCGATGCCGCGCCCCGATGTGGAGGTGCTTGAAAACTTGTCGGCGGCCATCGTCGTGGACCAGGAGCGCATGGGAGCGAACTCGCGCTCCACCGTCGGCACCGCCACCGATGCCTATTCGCTGCTGCGCGTGCTTTATTCGCGTTATTCCACACCGAGCGCTGGAGGGGCCGGCGCCTATTCCTTCAACCTCGGTGAAGGAGCCTGCCAAACCTGTGAAGGCTTTGGCACGGAGGCGAGCATCGATCTGGACGAACTGCTTGACTGGGAGCTGAGCCTGAACGAGGGAGCCATCAAGGCACCGAACTTCACTCCCGGCGCCTGGCTCTGGCAGACGCTGACCGCCGGCACCGGGGCGGATCTGGACATCAAGCTCAAGGACATGCCACAGCAGATGCTTGACCGACTGCTCTATGCCGAAACCGGCAAGGTCAAGCTCAACGGCGCGAACATGAGCTACTCGGGGCTCATCACCCGCATCAAGACCACCTACATCCACTCGGGCCGCGAGATCAAGCAGGCCCATATCCGCGACTGGATCGCCCGCATCTCCACCACCGCCCCCTGCTCCGTCTGCGGCGGGGCGCGATTGAGTGAAAAGGCGCGGGCCTCAAAAATCAACCATCTGGGCATCGCGGACATGACAGCGCTGCAGGTCTCCGACCTGATGGAGGTGCTGAAGCAGCTTCAGATTCCCCCGGCGGCCCCGCTGCTTACGAACCTCTGCGCGGTGCTCGACGCGATGGTGCAGATCGGGCTGGGCTACATTTCGCTTGACCGTCCGGCAGGCACGCTCTCCGGCGGCGAGGCCCAACGCGTCAAGATGATCCGCCACCTGGGCAGCGCCCTGTCAGATGTCACCTATGTGTTCGACGAGCCGACGATAGGGCTGCACCCGCACGACATCCAGCGCATGAACCGGCTGCTTCAGGAGCTGCGCGACAAGGGCAACACGGTGCTGGTGGTCGAACACAAGCCGGAGGTCATCAAGATCGCCGACCACGTGATCGACCTCGGCCCCGGCGCGGGCGTCCACGGAGGCACCCTGACTTATTCGGGCGACGTCGCGGGGCTGCTGGAGTCCGACACGGCCACCGGCAGGCATTTCTCCACGCGTGTGCCGCTGAAGCAGTCGGTCCGCGAACCCGGCAAGCCGCTGGAAATCCGTGGGGCCAAGCTGCACAACCTGAAGAACGTCGACGTGGATGTGCCCACCGGTGTGCTCTGCGCGATCACCGGCGTCGCCGGCTCGGGCAAGTCCTCGCTGATCCATTCGACGATCGCCAAGCGTGAAGACGTAGCGGTGGTGGACCAATCCCCCATCCGCGGCTCGCGCCGTTCAAACCCCGCCACCTACACCGGCCTGCTGGACCCCATCCGCGCCGCCTTCGCCAAGGCCAACGGCGTGAAACCCGGCCTGTTCAGCGCCAACTCCGACGGCGCCTGCGAACATTGCGGCGGCGTCGGCTTCACCTACACCGACCTGGTGTCCATGGCAGGTGTGGCGCTGCCCTGCGAAATCTGTGAAGGCAAACGCTACAAGTCCCAGGTGCTCGCCTACACCCTGGACGGGCTGAATATCGCGCAGGTTCTTGACCTGAGCATCGAGCAGGCGATGGAGCAGTTGAACATCAAAAAGGCCGAGGCCCTGCTCGAACGCCTGAATCAGGTGGGCCTGGGTTACCTGAAGCTCGGCCAGCCGCTGAACACGCTCTCCGGCGGCGAGCGCCAGCGGCTGAAGCTTGCCATCAATCTGGGCAAGGGAGCGGGCACCTATGTCCTGGACGAGCCCACGACCGGCCTGCACCTGGCCGACGTGCAGCGCCTGCTGGCATTGCTGGATGAAATGGTCGACGAGGGAAATACGGTGCTTGTCATCGAACATCACCTGGCGGTCATCGCCCACGCGGACTGGGTGATCGATCTGGGACCGGGGGCGGGTCATGACGGGGGCAGCATTGTCTTTGAAGGAACGCCGAGGCAGCTGGCCGCCTCCGGCACGCTGACCGGCACCCACCTGGCCGATTATGCCGGAGCCCAATGAACCATCGGCTGCGCACCCCGCTGCCGGGAGATGCCCGGACCCTGGCCGATCTGCACTGGCTTTGCTGGCGGCAAACCTATGCCCGGTTGCTGCCAGCGGACTACTTCAGTGCGGAGAACTACGCGTCCCGCATGACGTTTTGGACCCGCGCGATCGCCGATGGCAATCCCGCGCTGCGCCTGCAGGTAGCCGAAGATGGCGAGGGTAGCTTGAGCGGATTCGTCTTTGCCGGGCCGCCCAATGCCCACCGCGGCGAGGTGCACAGAGCCGGACTCCAGCTGTACAGCCTCTACGTCCTAGCGGAACACCACGGCACCGGGTTGGGTCAGCAATTGCTTGACTGCGCCGTGGGGACGGGACCTGCGGTGCTTTGGGTTGCCCGGGATAACCCGCGGGCCATCGCGTTCTATCATCGCAACGGCTTCGAGTTCGACGGCACCCAGGTCAACGACCCCCGCGTCCCGCAGATCATCGATGCTCGCATGGTCCGCTCCTAGCCGCGTCCGCTATCCGAGTCACCGGTGCGCCGTTGAGGTGGCCAGATAGGTTTGCGAGCCCGAGTCTTCGGCACTCAGCTGGCTTCCGGGCTTTTTTGGTGCTCCGGCGTAGAGCTGATAACTCTCGCCCTGCTCCAGCAGTCCACTGGTCACCTGCAGGTTGTGCACCGCATTGTTAATGGGGAACGACGCGATGACGGTAGAGGCCTCGTCGATGATCTGCAGCGAGTTCCCTGCCGGCGGAGGGACGTCGAAACTCGCCTCGATCGTGTTCTGCCCGAAGTTCTGTCCCAAGTTCATTGCTGGGTTCTGCGCGCCGTCCAGTGCCAGCACCGCCCGGTCAACGCGAATGGTTCCATCGGAGCTCAGTGGCTGACCCATTCGCGCCTCGGGTGCTGCGATCAACACATCGCCGGAGTCCAGGTAGATGTCGCCATCGCTGTCGATCGCCTGTTCGGCGCCGAGGATCGCTACCTGCCCACCGGAGACCCTGACCTCTGCCCCCGGAAATTCGGGTTGACCGTCGGTCTTCTCCAGCACCGCGCCGGCGGCCTGTGACAGCTGCTGTTCCGCTTCAATGCCGTGCTTGCTGGCGAAGATCGTCTGCCGGCCCCCGGTAATCTGGACGCGGGGGCCCTGCAGCCCCTGCACCGACTCGCTGACCATGACGCTGCCCGAGCTCAGGGTCAGGTTCGTCGCTCCAGAAATTCCGCTCACTCCTGCTGAAATGCTTAGCTGACCTGCATATTGGTGCACCCATCCCGAATCGTGCTCCGCGTTGGAGGACGAGTGCACACCGCGGGCGGCGGCGGTGACTGTGTAGTTTCCCCCGGTCATCGCCACGAACTTGTCACCCGTCAGCCCGTCTCCTGCCGCGCGGACCATGACCTGCCCGCCGGCGATCAGCAGACCCTGGGTGCTGCGAATCCCATCGCCGTAATCTGCGCCCACTGCCAGCGACCCGCGCCCGGTAATAGCCAGGTCTGTTTGGGAGTACAGGGCGGCGCCGTGGTTTGGTGGACCGCCGGGCGCCGCTTCGGTGCCCTGCGTTAATGAATTATGACTGCCGGCGGCAAGTTCGACGACAACTTTTTGTCCACCTTGGATGCTCAGCGCTGGGCCCTGAGACGAGGAAATCTGCACGCCATCTAGGATCAGCCGCACCGCGTCCTTGCCCGACGCATCCACCCGCAGTTGGCCGTCGCTGAGCTTGCCCGAAATTTTATAGGTCCCGGCCCCGGTAATGCTCGTGGTACGTCCATTACTGACCACCGATGATGCATCATTTCCCGAAGCGGAACTGCGCGAATCATCTAGCGTGACACGTGTCTGCTTTCCAGCATCCGATGCCAGATCGGCGTCGATAAATCCGGTGTGTTCAGCCACCCGGGCCAGGGGTACGGAACTGCGGTCCGGGGTGGGGCTCGTCAGCGCCTCGCTTTGCACGGTAGTGCTGCCTGTCACGTCCGCGACCGTTTGGACGGGCCCCGCGGCGCATCCCGTGAGGGAAACTGCGAGGATGAGGGCCGCCGCAGAAATTGCGGCCCGCAGGCGGGAGGACGAACTCACGGGTAGTTCCTTGTAACGTTCAGGGGGCTTTGATGGACCCTTTAATCTTCGAGCCCCCTGCTGTGCTTACCCTGTTTCCCCTGCCAGTTCTGTGTATGAATGTCTGCTGGCACAGGTTCCTAGGCGCGGCTGAGGACCGCTACCAGAAATTCGTCGTTGGGCTCATGCAACTGCCAGGTGGAATACTCCCCCTGAATACGTAGCCCCGCTTCCGCCGCATCCTGCCGGAACTGCTCAAATTCGTAGCCGCGGCCGGCACCGAAGCCGACCATTAGCCGCCCCTGCGTGGCAAGTACGTCGTGAAGTCGCTTCAATGACGGGATCCGCTCCGCGGCGGACAGGAAGGTCACGACATTGCCGGCGCTGACGATCAGGTCGAATTCCTGTGGTGCGCCGCCGGTCTGGGGAAGCGTGAAATCGGCGAGGTTGCCGACGACCCACCGCGCACTGGGGTGCTCCTGCTGGGCTACCTCAATCAGGTGAGGGTCCAGGTCGACGCCGACAACGCTGTGACCGATGCCTGCGAGCCAGCCGCCGATCCGTCCGGTGCCGCATCCTGCATCAAGGATGCGGCTGCCCCGTTCGGCCATGGCGTCGACCATCCTGGCCTCGCCGTAGATATCGTGGCCTTCCGCTTCAAGGGTGCGCCAGCGTTGGGCGAAGTTCTTCGAATGCTGCGGGTCTGCGCGCACCGCCGCCAGCCACTTGTTTTCTTCTGGTCCGTTCATGACCCCCAGTGTCTCACGCACGGTCCTTGCTCTGTTGGCGTTCGGCTAGATGCGCACAAGCATTTTGCCGACGTTCTTCCCCTGCATCATTTGGATGAACGCATCAACGGTGTGCTCAATGCCGTCGACGATGGTCTCGTCATAGGAGATGGCCCCCTGGGCGAACCACTGGCCCATCTGCGCCGAAAATTCGGAGGCGTGTCCCAGATAATTGGCGAGCGTGAAACCTTGAAGTTTCAGGCCCCGGGTAATCAGGTTTGCCATATTATTGGGGCCTGGAACCGATGCGGTGGTGTTGTAGCTGGAAATTGCCCCGCACAGCGCAGCCCGGCCTCCGTCGTTGAAGGCATCCAATGCTGCCTGAAGGTGTTCGCCGCCGACATTGTCGAAGAATACGTCGATTCCTTCTGGAGCCAGCGCCTTCAGCTGGCCCGCCACGTCGCCGTTCTTGTAGTTGAATGCTGCGTCGTAGCCATATTTGTCCTGCAACAGGGCAACCTTTGCATCGCTGCCGGCCGAGCCAATGACACGCTTGGCGCCAAGGAGCTTGGCGATCTGTCCGGCGGCGGTGCCCACCGCACCGGCTGCACCCGAAATGAACACGGTGTCACCCTGCTTGAGCTGGGCGATGACCGTGAGGCCCACCCATGCGGTCAAGCCGGTCATTCCCATCATGTGCAGCCGCAGCGAATTGGGAAGGCCCTTGATTTCGGGGACCGAGTTGAAGCTCGCGGCATCGGCCTGCACCGTGTCCGACCACCCATGCTGGTGCGTCACCAGCGCTCCTACAGGCAGGGTCGAAGACCTCGATTCAACGACGCGTCCCACCGCGCCCCCGCTGATCTGCTCACCGATTTGGTAGGGAGCCACGTAGGAGCGGGTGTCGTTCATGCGGCCACGCATATACGGATCAACTGACACGAACTCGTTGCGCACTCGGACCTGACCGGGCTCAAGCTCGGGCAGCTCTACCGTACGCACCTCGAAGTTTTCGCTGGTGGGCCATCCTACTGGTCGGGAGGACAGCAGAATTTGAGTGCTGTTGTTGGTCATGAGGATGCCTTGCCTTTCTATGGCTGTATCAATTGGGGGTCGTTCCGTGGCGCGGCTTAAAGAGCTTGCCCCAGGGCAAGGACCAGCAGGCCGAGCAATGGGGCTGTGCCCTGTTTGATCGCCGCCGATGACTTGTCCGGGCTGGAAATGATCAAGACCAGGGCCGCCAATGCCATCGACCCCAGGCCCGTGTAAAGCAGCGTGGACCCGATCAGTGGTTGATCGGCGAGGAAAAATGCCAGTCCAGCAAGGACCGCCAGCGCGAGGAAGAGGTTATAGAAACCCTGATTGAACGCCAGCGCCCTGGTGGTCCGCGCTTCACCCACACTCATCCCGAACACCCGACGGGTACTGGGCTTCTCCCACCACAGGGATTCCATGAGGAAGATGTAGCAGTGAATCAGCGCCGCAATCAGTGCCAGCAACTGTGCTGCAATAAGCATGATGTCCGCCTTAGCTCTCCGGAACTGTCGCATACCGTTTCTGTAACGACCTTTCCAATATATACTGAAATAGTCATTACAAAAAGAGGGAGGACTGTGATGGCTAGAACATTGGCCTTCGACCGCGACGAGGTAATCCGCCAAGCACGCGCCGTATTCTGGAAACGCGGCTACGAATCAGCATCTGTTCCCGAACTTGAATCCGCCACCGGCTTAAGCCGATCAAGCATCTACAACTCCTTCGGCTCAAAACGTGGACTTTTCGATGCCGCGGTCAACAGCTACCTCGATGAGCTGATCCGACCGCGCCTGCGTCCACTTACGGAACCCCAGGTGGCACCGGATGCCCTGGATGAATATTTGGAATCCATCATCCGCTCCTTCAATCAGCCCCAATCGCTCCCGGCAGCCCACGGCTGCCTGCTCATTAACAGCGCCTCGGCGCCAATAGCACGCGACGAGCAGGTGACCCGCGCAATCACCGCCTACAGGGCCGAATTACATGCCGCATTCTCCCGTGGACTGCAGGCAGCGAACCCAACGCTTTCGGCAACACGACACCGGCTGCTCGCCGAATCGATCACAGGATTGGTCATTGCCGCCTTGACACTTGTCCGCATCAGCCCTACTGAAGCTACAGAGCTGATCCGTTCGGCCCAAACGCTTTCCCACCTCAATGAAGGACCAGAAATACCAGAAGCAGATCACTAGCGGCTAGAACTGAACAGCGGCCGGCACGAAGGGCCCTACCCCTTGCCTCGCAACCGCGCCGAGCGCGCTATCTGGCCTGCGCCCGGCGGCAGGCCACTCGCGAGGTTGTTGAGAGCTGCACCCCGACTAAATAGGAATCGTTTCTGAACCGCGTAGCTCATGAGGAACAGGGCCATCTCCGTCAGAATTTTCGCCGCGATCAGTGGCACCCCCGTGTGCACCATCAACCTCAGAAGCTCGTAGTTCGCCGCCAACAGACACACCGCTAAGAGCGCATAACGCCACGCGGTGGACTTCAGCTCGGTGTTGCGGGCACCGCTGAACACCAACTGACGATTGATCCAGAAGTTCACCGCCGCGCTGCCAATCCGTGCCAACACCACCGAAGCGAGCAGGTTGACGGAGATTAAGCTGAATGCAAAGAGTAATGCGGTGTCAACGACGAATCCTGCCAAAGACGCGGCGGTAAATTTCAGCAGGGGCGCATAAATTCGGGCCGAATCCGTGATCGGCCTGAAATGAGACGACCTATTGCCCTCAAGGTAGATCGCTTCGATCGCAACACTGTCGATGAACAGGGACCTGCGCCGCGCTTCGAGCAACATGTTCAGTTCATACTCATAGCGCTCGCCGGGGACCTGTATCAGCCACTGAAGTGCCGTTGGCGGAAACGCCCGCAATCCCGTTTGGGTGTCGGCCAGCCAGCTGCCGGTGGACAGGGCGAAGAACAATGTGGTGGCCCTGTTGCCCAGGGCACTGCGCCATGGAATTTTTCCGCCAAAGCGGCGCTGCCCCAGCGTGAGGTTCCCGGATTCGAGGACCCTGCAGGCAACGCTGGCGATGTCGGCGGCGCAGTGCTGGCCGTCGCAGTCCGCCGTGACCACAATTTGACCGGGAAATTCCTCTTCGATGAACAAGAACCCGCGTTTCAGCGCGGCTCCCTTGCCTTGGTTGATCGGATAGCGCCGCACCACGGCACCGAGCTTTTGTACGGCGGCGAAGACTTCGTCGTATTTTTCTCCGCTTCCATCGTCGATGACAAGCACCTGAGCGTCGCGCAGGTGCTCTCTCAGGGAGGCAACCAGGTCAAGCATTTTCGCGTCGGGTTGATAGGCAGGAATCAGAATGATCATTGCTGCCCCTGCTTCGCAACATAGAACACATCTGAGGTTCCACGCTCTTTGTCCCGGCCCAGAGGGTTGTTAACCAGACGCCCATTGAAGTATATGGTTGACGATCCTCCGCCGTCCATGTTGTAGGCGGTCTTCGCTCCCAGATCTGTCATGATCGAGGCGAGCTCAGGCATGCTCACCCCCGCGCTGTATCCCGCGGCACGACCATCCACCACGACGAAAACCACATGGTTGTCCCCAAGCACGCCTACCGCGGTGCGCGGCTGTTTGCCTTGGATCGAGTGGTTTCCGAAGTTCGTGTCGATCTCTACCGAGTCGATCCCGTCGATCACTTTGCCGTCGGCGACGATCGCGGGGCCGAAGGAGAGGGTATTGATGACCCCTTGGTTCACAAGTGCTGACGCGTTAGTCTGCCGTTCGTCGTAGATCTTGACCGATCCGTCGGCATAGAAGGCCAGCGCCTCGCGCGCCCCCTTGTCCCGGTAGGCCTTGCCGTTGCGGATCACGATTCCTGTGTCTCGGAAACCGTAGTAGTCTCCATTCACCGCGAAGACCGCGTCGTGCTCTTGGGCAATTTGGCTGGTGGTTTCGATGATATTTTCACCAAAACTGTCCTTGGCGAATGCCAATCGAAGAACGTTCGCCTCACTGAGTTTCAGGTCGGCGACAAAATAGACGACAGCTGCTTGACCGCTTCCGATAGTTTTTTCGGTAATGGTGATGGTTGCAAGGTCCGAGGTGTAACTGTTCTCGTCGAGGACCGCCGCATCAGCACCGTGGCTGCCGCTGTCTGTCGTCGTAGGTGGGGAGGATTCGCCGCTTGACACGTCGGTCTGTTCGACGTGTTCGATGACGAATCGGTCCAGCGCCCAGCCGGCTGTGCCACCGGCTCCGGCCAACAGTGCGAGCGAACCGGCGATGAAGGTGCGCCGCGACGGCTTCTTTTTGACGAGTGGGGCATCGGGTAATTTGGTCATGCAAATTTTCTATGACCGTCACCTGTGGCCCAGCGGGTGTAGAGGTTTGAAGAGCTTTTGAATTCCGGGCATCGGCGCGCATTCCCGGGGATAAATCGTTGCTGTGCGTTTTTTGCCGTTCCATGCCCGGCCCTAGGCGGCACTATGACCGAGCTGAGATTCACAGCGTTATCTAGGCAGAGAAAAAGCCGGCCGCACCCGTTGTCTAACGAGGCGGCCGGCTAAATGCGCGGAATGATCCTAGTGGGTGTCTTCCGCTGCGATCTCGGAACGGTCGCCGCTCCACAACGTGTGGAAGGTGCCTTCCTTGTCGGTGCGGCGGTAGGTATGCGCGCCGAAGAAGTCGCGCAGACCCTGGGTCAGTGCCGCAGGCAGGCGGTCGCGACGCAGACCGTCGTAGTAGGCCAAGGACGACGAGAAGACCGGAGCGGGGATGCCCAGCTGTACCGCCACCGCGACCACTCGGCGCCATGCAGGCAGCGCCTTGGCGATCGCCTCGGTGAAGGCGGGGGTGAACAGCAGGTTCGCCGGCTGCGCCTCTCCCTTGTAGGCGGCCATGATGTCCTTGAGCAGCGCTGCACGGATGATGCAGCCTTCACGCCACAAACCTGCGATCTCATCGAGCTTCAGCTCCCAGCCGTATTCACCGGCGGCAGAGGTGAGCATGTCCAGGCCCTGTGCGTAGGACACCAGCTTGGAGGCGAATAGCGCCTGGCGGACGTCCTCAACAAAGTTCTCCGGCAGGGCGACGTCGGTGGTTTCGCCCGCCAGCACCTGCTGGCCCACGGCGCGGATATCACGCTGGGAGGACAGCGAACGGGCGAACACGGACTCGGCAATGGCGGATACCGGCGATCCCATGTCGAGGCCCGACTGCACGGTCCAACGTCCGGTGCCCTTCTGGCCCGCAGAGTCCTGGATGACGTCGACCAGCGGTTTGCCGGTGGCGGTATCCACGTGGCCAAGAACCTCGGCGGTGATTTCAATGAGGAAGCTGGAGAGCTCGCCCTCGTTCCACTGCGAGAAGATTTCTGCCTGTGCCGCCGGCTCCAGGCCTGCCGCGCTGCGCAGCAGGTCGTAGGCCTCGCCGATGACCTGCATGTCGGCGTATTCGATGCCGTTGTGGACCATCTTGACAAAGTGGCCGGCGCCGTCGGTGGAGATCCAGGCGCAGCAGGGGGTGCCGTCGTCGGCCTTGGCGGAGATCTTCTCCAGCAGCGGCCCCAGGGCCTTGTAGGACTCGGCCGAGCCGCCCGGCATGATCGATGGACCCAGCAGGGCACCTTCTTCGCCGCCGGAGACGCCGACGCCGACGAAGTGCAGACCCTTGGCAGCCAGGGCAGCTTCGCGGCGGCGGGTATCGGTGTAGTGCGAGTTGCCGCCGTCGATGATGATGTCACCCTCATCCAGCAGCGGGACCAGCTGGTCGATGACCGAGTCGACCGGGCCGCCAGCCTTCACCATGATCATCACGCGACGCGGGGACTCAAGGTTCGCTACGAGCTCCTCCAGGGTCTCGGTACGGATGAAATCGCCTTCATCGCCATGGGCTGCAAGCAATGCGTCGGTTTTGGCAACCGAACGGTTGTGCAGAGCTACGGTGTATCCATTGCGGGCGAAGTTCCGTGCGAGGTTCGCGCCCATCACGGCCAGACCTGTGACACCAATCTGTGCAGGCATAAAAATAAGTCTCCATCAATTACGGGGAGTTGAGGCGCAATAGAGACCGGAAAGTCACGGCCCCTGATCACGACCACGTGACCATTCCATCCTACTCGTGTTCACGCCGCGATTCCCAGACCTCGGGCCGAAATAAATCTGATTTTAGTTTGTTGTTTAAGTATCAAGTTTCTGAAGTACGCCCACGCTGTGGCTAAACTAGCCGTATGGCAACTAGTCTGCACGCTCATGTGGTTGAGCATCTCGGCTCTCGCATTGTCAGTGGACAAATCCCCGACGGCTCGATCATTTTGGCCGCCGATTTAGAGCAAAAACTTCAGGTATCTCGGTCGGTGATCCGCGAAGCCGTACGCGTTTTGGCGCAATGCGGATTGGTCAACAGCACCAAACGCGTTGGCATCCGGGTCCTCAGCGCCGAGCATTGGAACCCTTACGACGACCATGTCATCCGCTGGCGGCTGGCCAGCGATCACAGGGGCGCCCAGTTGCGATCCCTGACCGAGCTGCGGATCGCCGTCGAGCCGATGGCCGCCGAACTGGCTGCGGAGGTTGCCCCGGAGTCGCTGCGCAAGGAACTCATGCTGTTGTCGGCCCAAATGAACCACTACGGACGCATGGGCGATTTGCGCCGATTCCTAGAATTGGACATCCGATTCCATTCGGCGGTACTGGCCGCGTCAGGCAATGAAATGTTCGCCAATCTGGCAACTCCCATCGGAGCAATCCTCCGCGGTCGTACAGACCTTGGCCTAATGCCGGAGCGCCCCCACGAGGAAGCACTGCTGTGGCATCAATCTGTGGCCGACGCGATTTCGAACTCGGATCCGGCGGCGGCCCGGCGCAATATGGAGAGCATCATGCGTCGTACGCACAATGAAATTTCCGGTCTATGGGACGCCGAGCCACGATTATTCGTCGACGCGGCGAAGCAAAAATAGCCTCGATCTTCAACCTTCGCGCAACGAGTTGTATCAACGCTGAATTAATCATCGAATCCCGTCGGATGCTATTTAAAGCATCCGACGGGATTCCTTTTTATGCAGGTAACTTCACGCTAGGCAAGCGCCGTGGCCACGCCGTAAAGCACCATCACGAAGGCAAAGCCGACGACGGAAACCAGTGCCTGACCAACGGTCCAAACACGCAGCGTGGTTGAAACGTCCATTTGGAAGAAGCGCGACACCAGCCAGAATCCGGAATCGTTGACGTGCCCCGCGAAGACCGATCCGGCCGCCAGAGCCAGAACCATCGCGGCAACCTGAAAAGCTGTCAACGTCGAGTCAGCCAGCACCGCAGGCTGAATAATTGCAGCGGCTGTGGTCAATGCAACCGTCGCGGACCCCTGGGCCAAGCGAACAATCGCAGCGATGAGGAATCCGGCGATGATCAGCGGAAGGCCCAATGCATCCAAAGACGTGGCAATGGCCTGTCCAATGCCGCTGGCACGCAGTACGCCGCCGAACATGCCACCTGCTCCGGTGATCAAAATGATTGAACACACTGGACCCAGAGCGGAATCAACCACTGTCTCGATCAGGGTCTTGGACTTGCCCTTGCGGAACCCCAGCAAAATCATGGCGAGGAAGACCGTGAGCAATAGAGCCACGGGGGTTTCACCCAGCAGCCTCAACCACTGCACCCAGCCTGCGTCGGGATCCACCACACCGGCAGACCCCAGCATATTCAAGCCCGTGTTCATAAAAATCAACAGCAGCGGCAGTAAGAGCAGGCTGAATACCGTGCCGACCGAAGGAGATGACTTAAACGGATCCTTCGGTCCGCCTTCAGCGCCACCCAATGCAGCATCCAAAATATGCGGCACCGGAACGTCGAACTTCTTGCCGATGAATTTTCCAAAAAGCTGGCCCGCGAAGAACCAGGTAGGAATGGCTACTAATAGACCCAGAATCAGCACTAGCCCGACATTGGCGTTGAGCAGTCCGGAAGCAGCCACCGGCCCCGGATGCGGCGGGACGAAGACGTGCATGACCGAGAATGCGGTAGCAGCAGGAATAGCGTAGAAGAGCAGCGAGCCGCCGAGCCGGCGTGCGACCGTGAAAATAATTGGAAGCATCACTACAAGGCCAGCATCAAAGAAGATCGGGAAACCAAATAATAGAGATGCCACAGACAGAGCCAAAGGGGCGCGATCTTCGCCAAACTTATTGATAAGCCAATTGGTCAATACATCGGCGCCGCCACTGGTTTCCAGCATGCGTCCGAGCATCGCGCCGAGGCCCACCAGTAATGCCACGCT
Source organism: Glutamicibacter sp. (assembly GCF_032154645.1). GTDB lineage: Bacteria > Actinomycetota > Actinomycetes > Actinomycetales > Micrococcaceae > Glutamicibacter. The sequence goes on from NZ_JALDXV010000017.1 coordinate 50,279, forward strand.
TGCCAGCGTACTGCCAAAGCCAAGCGTCATTGTGGAGATCACTGAGCTTGCAGGGATGCCTGCGGCAATCGCGGTCAGCAGGCTCGTCGCCACCAATGCCAGGAATGCGTGCACCCGGAAACGGATGATCAGCACCAGGAGCAGGGCAATTGCCGCGGCCGCGATACCAAGGAGCGCCGGGGTTCCAAGCGTCCAATTTAATTCAAGCTCAGGTGTCATTGTCGTCCTTGATCAATTTGAGCGAAATGGGATTCGAGTCAGCCTGCTTACGCAGGCAGTTCAGCAATTAGCTTGCGAACGATTTGCTGAGGCGTCATCGAAATATCTGCCGTGAGGACACGTTCGTCGCTATCAGGCTCTTCGAGCGTTGCCAGCTGACTAGTGAGAAGCGAAACGGGCATGAACTCGTGGGTTCGTCCCGCCATGCGATCACTGAGCAGGGACTTTCCACCGGAAAGGTGAACGAACAATGTTGTTGGTTCAAGAGAGCGGATCAAGTCACGGTATGAGCGCTTGAGGGCCGAGCATGCCACCACCAGCGAGTGGTCGTGTCCATGAGCCTCGGCCAATGTCTCACCAATGATTTCCAACCAGGGCTTACGATCGGCATCATTTAGCGCTTGCCCCGATGCCATCTTGTCTCGATTGGACTGCGGGTGCAGTGCGTCGCCGTCGATGAATTCTAAGCGAAGCTCGGAGGCGAGCATCGCTCCAATCGTCGATTTGCCACTTCCCGAAACGCCCATCACCACGATGGGAGGAATCTTATTGGTCATGTTTCACTCCGTTGTGCATGAACTCTGTTATCTGATTTTAGATAACCAGATGTTCATAAAATCATATTTAAAAGGCTATGAGTTGTCGCCTGCACTGTCAAGGTCAGCGCTTCTACCCATACCGCGCCTCAAAACGAACGAATTGTCCGCGATGTGCATCAATGTTTCATCACCATCGCTCCTCACCAGCTCAGGCTGCCCAGCAAACAAGCTCCAAGACCCGACGCACCCATCGAACATTGGGGAAAGTCAGCTTGGCGCCATTCAGACAACAAGCTGGTGTGCCCGTCAGCTTGGGCGGAGCGTTCCCCCACTACATGGTTAATGACACGCGTCGTTGAAGAATTCAAACAGGGCAGTAGGTTTTAGCACGAAGAAATCAGCTTCCGACTGCACCAATACAAGGACAAATAGTGGTGGCCTAGGCACTGCCCTACACCCAAAATCATCAATCGTCAGCGTGCAAGTATGCAGCCCGCCCGTTCCCTAGAAACGGTAAGTTTTGTACCGCCCGGACACAGTAGGCCATCAGCATAGTGGCGTAAGCTTCAAACTGCAGGGGTGGCTATCCCGGCAGGACCAAAGGAACCCGATGACCTCCTCGACTGTGCCCACAGAGAACCCTCCACGCGTTTCGCGTCGGAAAATTGACATCCAAGGCACCGAACGGACCCGATGGCGCGGGCTAATCCATGCCTGGTCGACGCCGGCAATTATCGTCATGGGATTATTGCTGATCGTCCTAGCCGAGAGCCACTTAGCCGAATGGACCACCGCAGTATTCGCACTAAGTTCGATTGCGCTGTTCGGGACCTCCGCGCTATATCACCGCGGCCGCTGGACGGATAAAGTTATGGGGCTATTTCGCCGCGCCGATCACGCAAACATCTTTCTGCTGATCGCTGGCACCTACACACCCGTCGCGGCACTGACTTTAGCGCCCAAACAGGCGATCACCGTACTTTCAATCATTTGGACAGGGGCCCTATCTGGCATTGCAGTGAAATTGCTGTGGCCGTGGGCTCCTCGATGGATCGGTGTATCCCTATATTTGTTACTCGGCTGGGGCGCAGTCATGTATCTTCCGGCTTTCTGGGCCGCCAATCCCGCCGTAATGATTCTCATTGTGCTTGGAGGGCTTGCCTACACAGTGGGGGCTATATTCTACGCAACCAAGTCACCGAATCCGCTGCCCAAAGTTTTCGGATTCCATGAACTTTTTCACTCATGTACCATCATCGCTTTTCTGTGCCACTGGACAGCGGTACTTCTGGTCGCGATCAATTAGCTCTTTGCGCGCATCACAGTGCGGCGCATAAAAGCACCAACTTTTTTGCACCGCACTGCATGTTCAGAACGCCATACCCCGTCCCCGGCCGGTTTTTGGCGCAGGACCGCTAGTCGCTCAGTTTGACGATTAGTTTTTCAACGAACTCTTCGCAGGCAACAAGCTGATCCAGCTCAATGAATTCATCCGGAGCGTGAGCCTGCGCGATATCGCCAGGGCCGCAAACAACCGTGGGAATACCAGCTGCCGAAAATAGCCCGGCTTCGGTCCCATAAGTCACTTTCTCGTCCGTTGCGATGGCTCCACAATCAGCCGCGAATCCGACGAAGGGTTCATCCTTACTGGTTTCCAGCCCTGGCGCGCCCGCCTGCTGCTCAAAGGTAACGTACGCAGCGTTATTGCGATGTTTCATCTCTTGCTCAAGATCGGCTGCACACTGTCGGATTCTCTGAGTCAGTGCCTCCCTATCAACGACTGCCAGGGAGCGGTACTCGAAGTACACTACACATTCAGAAGGGATGGTGTTTACCGCAATTCCGCCGTCGATGCGATTAACGTTCATAGTTGTCGTAGGCTCGATAAACGCGTCATCCGATGGGCCCTCGACTCGAAGTTCTTTGGCTAATTCCTCGACGAACGAAGCAAAGCGCAATGCATAAGAAATCGCGTTTAGTCCCTCACTGGGTAACGACGAATGCGAAGCAATCCCATGGAACTCCACCTTGAACACATTCATTGATTTGTGGCCTCGGATTGCCCTCATACTGCTCGGTTCGCCCACAAAGCAGCCCCCGGGAGACAGTTCGTCCTTCACCATTCGGTCGACCAGTGAGACTGCACCCACGCATCCGACTTCTTCATCATAAGAAAAAGCCAGATGGATTGGCTCGCGAAGTTTTGCATCTACCATCTTCGGCAACTTCGCCAGAATAACGCCTAGGAAACCTTTCATGTCACACGTACCGCGTCCATAGACCCTCCCGTCCCGGACCTCAACGGCAAATGGATCGCTGGCCCATTTCTGACCATCAACCGGCACAACGTCGGTGTGCCCCGAGAGCACGATTCCACCTTGGCGCCTACCATCCGCAGCTGGGATCGTCGCCAATAAGTTTGCTTTATTCCCGTCTGGGCTGGGAATGCGTATCGACGCTACGCCATGCTCCCCCAACAAACCTTCCACATGATCGATCAAAACCAAGTTTGAATCCCGACTGGTGGTATCCAGAGCTACCAAGTCACTTATGCGACTCATGGTTGTTTCTGACGGCTGGGCCATGTCTACTCCTTAGATCCGAATTGAGCCACTTGTTGACCATGGTTTCACATCTATGGAACGTACTACCCGAATATTTCTCCATGTCAGAAACTCTTGAGGGTCAATTGTGTTGCCGCCCTGCTGTTTTGATGTTGCCTATCAAACCGAAAGCATCTAGCACTACGCAAAGCTACGTTTCGTTGCAAAACTAATTGCCGGTCTCGTACCTAATGCGCCCCCCTATCCCCCTTATTCTTTTCCAGGGGACTCGGTAGATCTGCAGCTGACTTTCCTTGCCCAACTGGGAATAATCGAATCGCAAAATAGAAAAGATCCGCACCCTATGGATGCGGATCTCAAATTTGGTGGGCCCTACCGGGATCGAACCGATGACATTCACGGTGTAAACGTGACGCTCTACCAGCTGAGCTAAAGGCCCTAACCACATTGGCTTTTTGAATTTCTCCTCGCCAACAGGAAATAACTTTACTTGACCTTTCCCGGGAGCACAAATTGAAAGCTAGTGACTTACATCTCTCTAAGAAACCAAGTCAACTAGGACTTAGAGCGCAAGGTCACGGCCCTGATACGAGCATTCGGATTCTCGGCACCTTCTTGATTGACTACGATTGAAATCAAACGATTAAGAAGGCATCGCACTACCGAGCGAAGGGATTCACGAGTAGGTCGCGGGATCAAAAACAAGTTTTAGGAAAAGCTTAAACAAACATCACGAAAAGATTCAGGCAGGGCCAAGAACATGCAGCCAAGAGTTCGAATACACAAAAAATTCGCCTCGATTCTCGCAGGAGAATCGAGGCGAATTCGTGATTGGTGGGCCCTACCGGGATCGAACCGATGACATTCACGGTGTAAACGTGACGCTCTACCAGCTGAGCTAAAGGCCCTAACCACATTGGCTTTGTGGGCCAACGAGGAACTACATTACAGAGATTCTTTGACCGATGCAAATCCCGCGCACGTCATTGGAAACGGCCCTGAAGACACGACAGTTATTCAGGCGCGATCACGCTCAATTGCTCGAACGTAGTCTTGAAAATCGCGAGGTTCAGTCATTGCACTAATGAAGACGTCCTGCACTAGGCCATCGATTACATACAAAGATAACCGTGTCGCCACTCCACGTTGTTCGTCGAACGCTCCTGCCAACCGCGCGATTTGGCCATGTGGCCAGAAATCAGCCAACAGATCAAATTCCGCGCCCAGCTGCTGCGCATAATTACGCAGCGCAAACTTATGATCTACAGAGATCGCGATCACTCGCACCTGGGCATCGCTGAGATATGCATAATTCTGTTGAAGTTCGGCTAGTTCAGAGCCGCAAACTCGCGAAAACGCCCAAGGATAAAAGACAACCAGCACCCGACCCACTGAGAGTCCGGCGCTGGTAATCGTTTCGCCGTGTTGATTTTCCAGCGAAAATTCGAACAGGGGTGAGCCTGCTTGAATCATTAGTTCTTCTTGCGAGGCGCCAGACGAATTGCTGACCAATCAGCCGAGACGCCCTCGGTGGTCGTGACATGCAATCCAGCACTTGGGGCTTCCTGCTGAATCAGTGCTGGGGATACGTGCCCATCTCGCCCCTGCTTGGGGGTTAACAGCCAAACGATTCCCCCGTCTTCAAGACAGTTCAGAGAATCCATGAGGGCGTCGACTAGATCACCATCACCCTCGCGCCACCAGAAAACGACTGCGTCTACTACGTCGTGGTCCTCTTCGGTGAGCATCTCTGAACCGATCAGGTCCTCGATCGAGTCACGAAGATCGTAATCAACGTCATCGTCGTAACCCAGTTCCTGAATAAGGTCTTCATTCTTGAACCCCAGTTTCTTAGCGGGTTCCAGATTTGCCGATACGGCGTCGCTCACTTCATTCCTCCTGATGGTGCAAAGCGTTAGTACCAACGAAACACGGTTTCGTCGCTCCATTCAAGCGCTAAGGCAATAACACGCCGAACAAAATTACCCGCCGCCAAGTGAGCCAACACCCAGCGACAGGAGTAACTAGATAATAGCTCCTGCACAATGTTGTACAAGTCACTCAATAAAACATGTTTAATGCTATTTTGCCCAAAAATCTCGTCATTTCGGGGTGGATTTATTCACTAGAGTAGGCAGTGAACCGAGCAGAACACATCACACCAGTGTCTGCGCACCCGATGTCCCAATACCGTCGCAATGCAGGTAACTGCCTGCGCCGTGACGGAGCCGCAAATTCAATCAAGGAGCTTCAGTGGCTGTAGAGGAACACATCTCCCAGATCCGTAGTGGGTTGACTTACCAGCTATCCGATCGGGATCCCGAGGAAACCCAGGAATGGTTGGACTCGTTTGACTCCCTCGTAGAGACCCAGGGCACCGAGCGTGCCCAGTTCATCATTCGTTCGCTGCTTCAGCGTGCGGGTGCCAAGTCTGTTGGTGTTCCGATGGTCACCACCACCGACTACGTCAACACCATCCCCGTCGATCAGGAACCAGAGTTCCCCGGCGACGAAATCATCGAGCGTCGTTACCGCGCCTTCATGCGCTGGAACGCTGCGATCATGGTGCACCGCGCCCAGGAGCCATCCATCGGCGTCGGCGGCCACATCTCCACCTACGCTGGTGCCGCGACCCTGTACGAAGTGGGCTTCAACCACTTCTTCCGCGGCAAGAACCACCCAGGCGGCGGCGACCAGGTATTCTTCCAGGGCCACGCCTCACCAGGTATGTACGCACGCGCCTTCGTCGAAGGCCGCCTGTCCGAAGAGGACATGAACGGCTTCCGCCAGGAGAAGTCGAAGGAAGGCCACGCACTGCCTTCCTACCCGCACCCACGTTCGATGCCTGACTTCTGGGAATTCCCAACCGTGTCGATGGGCATCGGCCCGGCTAACGCCATCTACCAGGCGCAGCTGAACCGCTACCTGCACAACCGCGGCATCAAGGACACCTCCGATCAGCACGTCTGGGCCTTCCTGGGCGACGGTGAAATGGATGAGCCGGAGTCGCGCGGCTTCCTGCAGCTTGCTGCCAACGAGAAGCTGGACAACCTGACCTTCGTCATCAACTGCAACCTGCAGCGCCTCGACGGCCCGGTTCGCGGTAACGGCAAGATCATGCAGGAACTGGAAGCCTTCTTCCGCGGTGCCGGCTGGAACGTCATCAAGGTTGTCTGGGGCCGCGAGTGGGATTCCCTGCTTGAAGCGGATAAGACCAACGCCCTGGTTGACATCATGAACCAGACCCCGGATGGCGACTACCAGACCTACAAGGCCGAGTCCGGTGCGTTCGTTCGCGAGCACTTCTTCGGCCAGCGTCCGGAGACCAAGGAATTGGTTGCCGACCTGACCGACGACCAGATCTGGAACCTGAAGCGCGGCGGCCACGACTACCACAAGGTCTACGCAGCCTACAAGGCAGCTACCGAGTTCAAGGGCAAGCCGACCGTCATCCTGACCAAGACCGTCAAGGGCTACGGTCTGGGTGCACACTTCGAGGCTCGCAACGCGACCCACCAGATGAAGAAGATGACCCTGGAAGACCTGAAGGGCTTCCGCGATCACCTGCGCATCCCGATCACCGACGAGCAGCTTGAGGCCAACCCTTACCTGCCACCGTACTACCGCCCAGCCGAAGATTCGGCCGAGTACAAGTACCTGATGGAGCGCCGCGACGCTTTGGGCGGCGCTGTGCCGACCCGCCGCCGCGAGTCCGATGCGCAGATCACCCTGCCGGGTGAGAAGTCCTACGCCATCGCCAAGCGCGGCTCGGGCAAGCAGCAGGCAGCCACCACCATGGCCTTCGTTCGCCTGCTCAAGGACCTAATGCGCGACAAGGACTTCGGCCACCGAATTGTGCCGATCGTTCCTGATGAGTCCCGCACCTTCGGTATGGATGCGTTCTTCCCGACCGCCAAGATCTACAACCCTGGCGGACAGAACTACCTGTCCGTGGACCGCGATCTGGTACTGGCGTACAAGGAATCCCCACAGGGTCAGCTGATCCACCCGGGCATCAACGAAGCTGGCGCAGTTTCCGCGTTCACCGCGGCAGGCACCTCCTACGCAACCCACAACGAACCGCTGATTCCGATCTACGTGTTCTACTCGATGTTCGGCTTCCAGCGCACCGGCGACCAGTTCTGGGCTGCCGGCGACCAGATGGCTCGTGGCTTCATCATCGGCGCTACCGCCGGCCGCACCACCCTGACCGGTGAAGGCCTGCAGCACGCTGACGGTCACTCCCCGATCCTGACCTCGACCAACCCGGCAGTGATCACCTACGATCCTGCCTACGGTTACGAGATCGGCCACATCGTCCGCTCCGGCCTGGAGCGCATGTACGGCGGCAAGCACGAAGATCCAAACGTTATGTACTACATCACCGTGTACAACGAGCCGATCTCGCAGCCTGCTGAGCCTGAGAACGTGGACATCGAAGGCATCGCAAAGGGCATCTACCTACTCAACGAAGCCACCACCGACGGCCCGCGCGCTCAGCTGCTGGCTTCCGGCGTGGCAGTGCCATGGGCCCTGGACGCTCAGAAGATCCTCGCCGAAGAGTGGGGCGTCTCCGCCGACGTCTGGTCCGTGACCTCGTGGAACGAACTGGCCCGCGACGGCCAGACCGCCGACGACGAGGTACTGGTGAACCCATCGGCCGCCCGCCGCACCCCATTCGTCACCGCGAAGCTGGGTTCGGCCACCGGTCCGTTCATTGCCACCACCGACTACATGCGTGCGGTGCCTGAGCAGATCCGTCCATACGTCCCGGGTGAATTCCACACCCTGGGCGCCGACGGCTTCGGCTTCTCGGACACCCGCTCGGCAGCACGTCGCTTCTTCAAGATCGATGCACACTCGCTGGTCGTCCAGACCCTGCAGTCCCTGGTCGAGCGCGGAGAAATCGCTGCGGACTCAGCCATCAAGGCTCACGCCAAGTACGATCTGAACAACCCGAACGCCGGCAAGTCCGGCAATGCTGGCGGCGACGCCTAAGCATCGGTGGGATTCATTTCGCACTAACGCAGCTGCCCTGCCTGATTCACTTCAGGCAGGGCAGCTGCGTTTAGCCGTCCAAACTGTTCAAGATCCGCCCGCCGTAGTACGCCGCACGGCGCGCAATCTTAGCTAAGCTGGAAGTCATGGTGCCCCAAACCGACGCAACACCCGCCAAGAAATCTCGGACCCGCCCGGCCCCGAGCAGCGAGACTGTCAAACGCCTCAAAAGCCATTTGGGCGTACTCTCGACCACTGCGTTGAAGTATCTCGACCAACAGCTTCCCTGGTATCGGTCGCTGGAGCCCAACGAGCGGGCAGCACTAGGGCTGGTCGCGCAAAAAGGCATCTCAACCTTCGTCACCTGGTACGAAGATCCCTCCTCAACCCCATCATGGGTTGTCACTGACATGTTTGGTGCTGCGCCTACCGAACTGACGCGGTCCATCTCACTGCAGAAAGCCCTGGGATTACTGCGGACCATCGTGGAGGTCGTCGAGTCCCAGGTTCCCGATATCGCCCCTGAAGCCGAGCAGTCGGCGCTACGCGAGGCGGTACTACGCTACTCACGCGAGGTGGCGTTCGCCGCGGCCGACGTTTACGCCCGCGCCGCCGAAACCCGCGGCGCCTGGGACTCGCGTCTCGAAGCCCACGTCGTCGACGCGGTACTGCACGGTGAAGGCCACGACTCCCTGTCCTCCCGACTGGCTGCCATCGGCTGGAAGTCGCAGAACAACATCAGGATTCTGGTGGGCACCACTCCCCCCTCAAATTCAGTGACCTTTATCTCCGCACTGCGCCGACTCGCCACGCGCTATTCCCGAGATTCACTGGTCAGCGTGCTGGGTGAACGCTCGGTGCTGATGCTTTCAGACACCAAGTTCGACGAGGCAGATCTCAGCCGTTTGACCCGCTTTTTCGGCCCCGGGCCGCTGGTTTACTCTCCCTTGGCCCCCACGGTGAAAGACATGCATCAGGCCGCCCAAGCCGCCATTGCAGGTTTCACCGCCGCACGGGCCTGGCCTCAGGCACCGAACCCGGTGGGTGCCGACGACCTGTGGCCCGAGCGGGTCTTCAACGGGGATCCACTTGCCCGCAAAGACCTGCTCTCCCAGGTTTACGAGCCGCTGCAGCAGGCGTCCAACGGCCTGCTGGAAACGCTGACCAGCTACCTCGCCCTGGGGCATTCCTTGGAAGGCACCGCTCGTGAGCTGTTCGTGCATGCCAATACGGTGCGCTACCGCCTGAAACGCGTTTCCGAGGTCACCGGCTGGGATCCACTGGTCGCCAGGGATGCTTTCGTGCTGCAAAGCGCGTTGGTCGTCGGGCGATTGGCAGAATTCAATGCATAACCGTTTTTAGTGGTTCCGCACAGTTTCCTGCGGCCCTTTCCTACCCGTTACATGGGTTTTCAGGCCCCACATGCGCTAGGCTTTTGTAGGAAACCTACAAACAGTGGCCGTGAGGTTGGTGCCTGACAACGCGCCACGAAACGGCAATATTTGGAAAGCTGGAAGAGTGTTAGCAATCGTATGCCCCGGACAGGGCTCCCAGACCCCAGGTTTTCTTGCTGAATGGCTCAACGTCGACGGTGTGCGCGAGCACTTGGCCGCCCTGAGCGAAATCACAGGACGCGACCTGATCGAACACGGCACCACCTCCGATGAGGAAACCATCAAGGATACCGCCGTTGCCCAGCCGCTGATCGTTGCCGCCGGTTTGATCACCGCCAAGGCTTTGTTCGGATCCGAGCTTCCAGCAGGCGCAGTCTTCGCGGGCCACTCGGTGGGTGAAATCACCGCGTCTGCCCTGGCCGGAGCGCTGAGCGAAAACGATGCGATGAATTTCGTGCGCGTGCGAGCCAACGCGATGGCCGACGCCGCTGCGGCCACCCCCACCGGCATGTCAGCAGTTCTGGGCGGAGACCCTCAGGAGGTCTTCGACCGCTTGGCAGAGCTCGGACTAACCCCCGCCAACGCCAACGGTGGCGGCCAGACCGTTGCGGCGGGCACCCTGGAACAGCTAGCGGCCCTGGCCAAGAACCCCCCAGCCAAGGCTCGCGTCATCCCGCTGAAGGTCGCCGGAGCATTCCACACCGAGCACATGGCTCCGGCAGTAGGAGAACTGCAGCAGCTTGCCGACACCCTGGCTCCCACCGATCCGCAGCACACCCTGCTTTCAAACTACGACGGACAGGTCGTCGACGGCGGCTCGGCCAACCTTGCTTCACTGGTAGCTCAGGTATCCCGTCCGGTCCGTTGGGACCTGTGCATGGAAACTTTGGCAGCTCAAGGCGTCACCGGAATCCTGGAACTGGCACCGGCCGGCACCCTGGTAGGGCTTGCCCGCCGCGGCCTGAAGGGCACCAAGACCCTCGCGCTGAAGACCCCTGAAGACCTTGATGCAGCCCGCGAATTCATCGCGGAGCACAGCGCCAACTAAATTTTTCTCCCGCTTGACGCGTCATCACTCCAACGGTGTGGGCCACCTAGCCTAAGCTTTAAGCGGTGAAACTTTGCCTGCGGCCATCGAGCCCGCGGGCAAGGTTTCGATCAGGCGGATCGCGCACCGGCACATGCGGGGCAGATCCAGAAAAATGACCGGAGTCCTCCGGCACCACAAGAAAAGGAGCCATCCATGGCTAGCAACGAAGAAATCCTGGCAGGCCTCGCCGAAATCGTTAACTCCGAGACCGGCCTGGACGAAGCAGACGTGCAGCTGGACAAGTCCTTCACCGAGGACCTGGACATCGATTCGATCTCGATGATGACCATCGTCGTTGAGGCTGAAGAGAAGTTCGACGTGAAGATTCCGGATGAGGAAGTCAAGAACCTGAAGACCGTGGGCGACGCAGTAAACTTCATCGCCGGCGCACAGGCCTAAGCAGCATCGCCCGCATTTTCGCGGGCAAGCCGTTGTACGGGAAAGCCGTACACCCGGCCGGTACGTTAAGCCGGCCCACATAAATTTTTAGCAAGTGATCTAATCACCCAGTAGAGAGTTTGATGATGGCGCGCAAAGTAGTGATCACCGGTCTCGGAGCCACCACCCCCATCGGCGGGGACGTCCCAACCTTGTGGGAGAACGCCCTCAAGGGTGTATCCGGCGCCGCACCACTAGAAGACGACTGGGTCAAAGAGTTCGACCTGCCGGTGACCTTCGCCGCCCGCGCTAGCGTACAGCCCACCGAGGTGCTCAGCCGCCCGGAGACCAAGCGCATGGACCCCTCCACCCAGTTCGCCGTCGTCGCAGCCCGTGAAGCATGGGCTGACTCCGGCCTGAACAAGGAAGAGATCGACCGCAACAAGCTTTCGGTCGCCTTCGCCACGGGTATCGGCGGCGTGTGGACCTTGCTCAACGCCTGGGACACCCTGAAGGAAAAGGGTCCTCGCCGCGTATTGCCGATGACCGTACCGATGCTGATGCCTAACGGCCCAGCCGCCGCGGTATCTCTGGATCTCGGCGCTGCAGGCGGCGCGCACACCCCGGTGTCCGCTTGTGCTTCGGGCACCGAGGCAATGCACGTCGGTCTGGACCTGATCCGCACCGGTAAGGCAGACGTGGTTGTCGTCGGCGGCGCCGAGGCAGCGATCCACCCAATGCCACTGGCCGCATTCTCTTCCATGCACGCACTATCCAAGCGCAACGACGATCCTACCCACGCATCGCGTCCCTACGATCTTGACCGCGACGGTTTTGTGATGGGTGAAGGTGCAGGCGCCCTGGTGCTCGAATCCGAGGAACACGCACTGGCCCGCGGCGCACGCATCTACGCCGAGCTTGCAGGCTCGTCCGTGACTTCCGATGCCTACCACATCACCGCCCCAGACCCAGAAGGCCTCGGTGCAACCCGTGCGCTGAAGGCTGCAATGTTCGACGGCCGCATTCAGCCAGAGGACGTCGTTCACGTCAACGCCCACGCAACCTCCACCCCGGTAGGCGATAAGCCGGAGTACACCGCGTTGAAGGCAGCACTGGGCGATCAGTTGGACAATGTCTGGGTTTCGGCCACCAAATCGCAGATGGGCCACCTGCTTGGCGCCTCGGGCGCAGTGGAGTCCGTGCTCACCACCTTGGCCATTTACAACCGCAAGGCCCCGGTCACCATCAACCTTGACAACCAGGATCCGGAGATCCCACTGAAGGTTGTCACCGGTGAACCTGCCGAACTGCCGGCCGAGGGCACGATCGTGGCGCTAAACAACTCCTTCGGTTTTGGCGGACACAACGCAGTGGTTGCAATCCGCAGCATCTAGTTCTGCATCTGGGAAACATACTCCCCGTAAACAAGGGTCCGGAAACACGTAGTGTTTCCGGACCCTTGTCGCCTATTGCCTCGAATGTTTCGAGTCTGCGCTTGAACCTTGTAGCCGTAGGTCCTGCTTGCTACGCTCACCTTGTGCCGCAGAAAGCGCCACATCAAAACTGCAAGGAACCAATATGCGCACCCTTATTGCCACGGCGTTCATTTCATTAGACGGCGTCATGGAAGGCCCCGGCGGCGAACCAGACTACCGTAATTCCGGCTGGACCATCAGCTCCACCGAATTTGATCCGGCCGCCTATGAGTTGAAGGGCACTGAGCAGGGCGAAGCTGCAGCAATGCTCCTGGGCCGCAGGAGCTACCAGGCTTTCAGCCCGGTCTGGCCTTCAATGACCGAGGAGTTCCCGGCATACAACGCCATGCCCAAATATGTCCTTTCAACGACGCTTAGCGAGAAGGACCTCGTGGACAATTGGGGTGAAACTACTATTTTGCGTTCGATCTCAGACGTTGCGCGACTCCGTGCCTCCGACGGCGGACCAATCAGCATCCACGGTTCTTCCACCATGGTCCGATCACTGCAGGAGCACAACCTCATCGACCGCTACCACCTGCTGATATTCCCAGTATTGCTAGGTGATGGAAAGCGGCTGTTCAGCGATGCCCCGATCCACGCTCAGAAACTGAAACTCGTAGATTCCGCGGTGTACCCCAACGGCATTCAAAAGAACATCTTTGACGTTATCCGCGAACCTTAACGGCATTTTGTCGCAACCGCTCGGATCAAAGGTAGGCGCGAGTTATCAGTTCCAGGTAATGGCCTGAGGGATCAAGAAGGTAGACCCCTCGCCCATCATGCTCGTGATTGATGCGCCCTTCCTGCATCCGCTGCGGATCAGCCCAATGTTCTATGCCCCGGCCCTGGATCAAGTCGTAGGCGCGGTCGAAATGATCGTCATCAAGCAGGTAGGCGTAATGTTGCGGTTGAAAGTCGCCTGGCGGCGTAGCAAATTGCAGGAGTACGCCATCCCCAATGATGAGGTTTTGAAAAGGACCCCAACTTGGGGCCTCTGCGGCTTCAAGCAAATCACCGTAGAAAGATTTCATCTTCTGCGGATCGGATGAAGCAATAATGGTGTGGTTAAAACGTGCGGTCATTGATTCCCTTTCTCGGATTCGAAAATATGCATGCGACGATATTTCCAAAGCAGGGAGGCGCCCGGATCAGGGCACGACCAGATAGCCGTTCCGGGAGTGGCTCGCATGAGCCTGTCTGGTCTTCATCGCCACCGAGCATAACACCAATGGCGAGCTTATTACGAGGAAAAGGCACTTAAATCACAAAATGGGACCCCGTGGGTCCCATTTTGCTTTGGTAACAACCCCGCACCACCGGGGTCGGTTCCGGGCCTGCTCGACACATACCCGGAGATTAGTTAACCAGTCGTCAAACCACCTGGTTGAGCCATCGTACAGTTGAGTTTTCCGTTGCATGGCGGAACGGTTCTAATTCTTCGTCCCAGGCTTCGCCTAGGGCTATCGACATTTCTTGGTAGAAGACTGACGGATTTCCGTCACCTTTTTCGTAAGCCCAGCGGATTCGTTCCTCGCTGATCATGACGTTGCCAGCGCAGTCAATCGTGGCGTGAAAAATACCGAGGTCCGGGGTCACCGACCAGCGGCTTCCATCAGCTCCGGGGCTTGGGTCTTCGGTAACTTCAAATCGCAAATGCTGCCATCCGTGAATTTCACTGGTAAGCAATGCTCCGGTGCCCTGAGGACCTACCCATTCTATTTCGGCACGACGAAAGCCGGGTGCAGCGTGCTGTTCGGTCCATTCCATGGAGACCGGTGTTCCTAGCACGGACCCGATTGCCCATTCTAGATGCGGGCATAGTGCAGCAGTGGCGGAATGTATATAAATTACGCCTCTAGTCATCGGTGCAGACATGCCATCCTCCGTTGCGGTGTTGATCGTCTTCCCCTACGTCAACATCGAAGCGGTGCACTTCTTTCCGATACATCTATCTTGCCCGATTGGGCGGCCCTTTCGCCACCTGAAATCAATAATCGCGTACTCGTCTTAATTGAATTCGTGGCGTGTTCAGGCACGAGGATGCGCTTGAGCATAACTTTGCCTGAGCCTTTCAACCGAAACATGCGTATACAGTTGGGTTGTTGCTAGGGATGCATGGCCCAAAAATTCTTGCACGGCACGTAAATCTGCTCCCCCGTCCAACAGGTGGGTTGCGACGGTGTGGCGCAGCGCGTGTGGCCCGCTGGCCGCGGTGTCTCCCAAGGACTTCAAAGCCTGCGAAATAACCTCTCGTGCCTGACGAACGTTCAAACGGCCACCTCGTGCTCCAACCAATAGTGCATTTCCGGCTTTGTCGTTATCTGCAAGCACTTTTCGATGAGTTTCGATCCAGGAGCTTAGTACCCGCTGGGCCGGATTTCCGAACGGCACCACGCGCACCTTATTTCCTTTGCCCAGCACTCGAAGCGTACGCCGCTCAAAGTCAACGTCCGCAATATCGAGTGTAACCAGTTCACTGATACGCAATCCCGAAGCATAAAGCAGTTCAGCAATGACCTTGTCTCTGGCTTGCAAAGCAGACGTCTTTTGTTCTTGGGCGTTAGGCGCTGAATCGCTGTCCCCCGAACCAGCGTCCTGCACACGGCTACCTGGAGCTTTTGTGTCTGCTAGAAGCCTGTCAATCTGTCCGGATTGCAGCACATGCGGAAGCCGGCGTTCCTTCTTCGGCGCAGCCAGTCGAAGTGCTGGATCTTCCGAGACTAGTCCGTGCTTCATTGCCCATGCAAAGAAGTTCTTGGCCGATGATACCCGTCGGGCAATAGTGGTTCGCGAATTCTGAGCGTCATGCATACTTGCAAGCCACTCTCGTAGTTCATGTATTCCCACTAAACTCCATGCGGAAATTCCGTGGATCGTTACGAGGAATTCGGACAATGAACGCAGGTCAATCGAGTAAGCACGCAGTGTATTCTCGCTTCGTCCTCTTTGAAGACGCAGATATTCTAGATAATCCTCAACGGGTTCGGAAAGCGACGTTGGCAATTGCGGCATTTGATTGCCAAGGTATTCCTGCTTCATTAAACCGAGAATACCTCCTTGAGACACAATGTTTGAAGACGCGAACTCGTGACTATAACGTGTCAGCTAAATAGGCATTCTGTCTCAGAGTTCATGAATGACGTAGCTTCCAGCCCATTTCCTGGTCCGTCGCCAAATTTCGTTGCGCAAGATAAGAAAGCGCTCTCAACGTATTCATGACGGAAATGCCGCTTCGAGCACAAATTTCGTCAACGCTTAGTACTTTCGCATAAGACAGGACATCGAAGACCATTGCCACCTCGGCAGGTAGACCATCGGTCCTATGCTCCCTAGGATCCTTTTCTACGTCTATTGGTATCTCGCCGACAGTCGTAGCTCCAAGTAGTTGTTCTACGTCAGCTGGTGAGGAAATAAGCTCGGCCGAGCCAGAACGGATCAATTTGTGTGTGCCTGCAGAATTAGGCGAAAAAACGCTTCCAGGTATCGCCGCAACTTCGCGCCC
Organism: Glutamicibacter sp.; assembly: GCF_032154645.1. Taxonomy (GTDB): domain Bacteria; phylum Actinomycetota; class Actinomycetes; order Actinomycetales; family Micrococcaceae; genus Glutamicibacter. The sequence goes on from NZ_JALDXV010000017.1 coordinate 66,441, forward strand.
TAGGTCTACGGCGTGGCTGGCCGTGTTCAGTGCTCCTGAACGGTGTCTGGCTTCGGTGATGATAGTTAACTGGCTAAAAGCTGCGATCAATCTATTTCGATTCAGAAACCTGAAACGCGTGGGGCTTGTACCGGCAGGAACTTCTGAAAATAGAACGCCGTGGGCAATAATTTGTTGTAATAACGCGTGGTTTCCTGCGGGGTAAAGTCGGTCAGCTCCACCAGCGACAATGGTAATAGTTGCTGGATACGGAAAGCTCCACTGCTCGTGTGAAAGCGCTGCCCGGTGCGCTACGGCGTCGATTCCGTATGCGCCACCCGACACAATGCAATATCCGCGTTCTCCCAATGCCCTGGCAAGTTCGAAAGTAACTTGATTTCCATAGTCGCTGGCATCGCGTGAGCCGACAATTGATATCGAGTTCTGCGCCGACACTGTACCTAGGTTGTCCGGAATTCCGGCCCTCCACCACAAACACAGCGGACGCCCAAATCCTAGTTCGTCGAGTTGTTGGGGCCACTGAGGATCTTGTGCCGTCAGTATTCCCCCTCCGCAGCGTTCCATAGCATCTAATGCGGCATGCGCGTCAGAGAATTCTAGTCGCTTGCGCCATCGCGAAAGCGCAACAGATAGGTCTTGGGCCGAACCCTGCGCAGGACGTTGACCAGTGATTTCTGTCAATCGTTCATTTAAACCCAGCGGTAGATGATCTCTTCTGCCGATCAATGCCAGAAGTTCTTCCGGAGACATGAGTTCAAGCAAGGCACCGGCCGCAACATCGTTGGGTTCGATCAGTTGATTTAGTCCCGCCATAACTAAGTGATGTGCAGGTCGTCCACTCTGATTCGCATTTTGTGGAGTCGTCATTTTCAGGGTCCTTTCAATTGACTACCAAGCACCGCGGCGCGGATGTCGACATGAAGGTTACTAATAGTCGCTCAACCGCTGCCTAAGCTGCACCGCCACATCGACGTCGGCTGCATTGGGCACTTCATGTTCTTGTTGATCGGCCACCGTCCAGGCGACCCTCAGAACCCGATCCACAGCTCTAGCAGAGAGACCAAGCCGATCTGCAGCAAACGCAATTGCAGTGCGGGTCTGGGCTGGGTATGGCAGTTCTTGGCGCAGGATAATTCCTGGCACTTGAGAGTTGCAGGCGATGCCAAAGCGCGCCAATCTCTGTGTTGATCGACCTCTTGCTGCCAAAACCCTCTGACGCACTTGCTCACTTGATTCATTGGAACTAGTACCTGTCAGCTGCGTTCCCAAGACGGGGTTGATCCTCAATTGCAGGTCGGTACGGTCCAAAATTGGTCCGGATAATCGTGCGAAGTATCTGCGACGAGCCATTGGAGTACAACTGCAACTAATTCCAGATCCATAGTTCCTTCCGCAGGGGCAAGGATTCGACGCCATGACCAACTGAAACCGGGCGGGAAGCCGCGCATGACCCAACGTACGATCAAGATGAATAAATCCATCTTCAATGGGTTGTCGTAATGCATCGAGGACACCGGAGTTGAAATGTGCGACTTCGTCGAGGAATAGGACACCGTGGTGTGCCCGTGTGATTGCTCCGGGAAGAATTCTTCGCGTACCACCACCAATCAGTGATGTCAGCGACGCCGTATGGTGGGGTGCGACGAATACTGGCTTGCGCTGAAGCGTGGTGATGGTTGAATCTGCACCGCTGGTCAGTGATCGCACGGCAGTTGCCTCAAGTGCCTGTTCGTCGTTGAGTGGCGGAAGAATCGACGGCAGGCAGCTTGCCAACAGTGTTTTCCCTGCTCCGGGCGGGCCAACCATCATCAGGTGATGTCCACCAACCGCGGCGATTTCCAAAGCCAGCCGAGCCTGCTCCTGTCCGTTGACTATATCCAAGTCTCGAACTTCAGAAGCAATTACAAGGTGACGGGTTGCTGTATCTGTGCTCGTTTTCGTGAACGGCCGGTGTCGCAGGTTAATACACAACTGGTCCGGGGCGGCCCCACAGTGGATCAACACTTGACCCACATGATCCGCGGAAAAAACTTGTGCACCTGGTACGAGCCGTGCCTCGGCTTCATTATCCTTTGCGACTACAACCTGCGGCATTCCGAGCGCAACAGCTAGCTGCACCGCGGGTAATACTCCTGGTACAGGTCGCAGCATGCCATCCAACCCGAGCTCCGCTAAGTACACCGTACGAGAAGGCGGAATCAATTGCCTATCTGCAGCCAATGCGGCTATAAGTATCGCTAGATCAAAAGCTGAACCGAACTTTGGCAACGTTGCTGGTGACAAATTGACCGTCAGCTTCCGATTAGCCAATGGAATCCCGCTGTTTCTCGCGGCCGCTTTCACCCGTTCCCGGGATTCGTTGAGTGAGGCATCCGGAAGTCCAAGGATAATGAATCCGGGTATCCCATTTCCTAAATCGGCTTCAACCTCTACCAACGAAGCCTGCACGCCTTGGAATGCTACTGAAAATGACCGTGCTATGCTCATGACTGCACATCCTGAAGATGTTCGATGACTTTTCCATCTCCGGGAAGCAAATAAACTTCAACAACATCGATCCGTATACTCGGCACATAGGTGCTGTGGCTCTGGGCCCACAGAAGCAACAATTTTTGTAGTCTTCGATACTTGGCGGCGTTGATTGCATCAAATCCCGTCCCAAAGCGTTGCGAAGATCGCGTTTTCACTTCAACGCCAATAACGCGGCCCGTGGAATCCTTCGCTACCAGGTCTAATTCGCCCGCCCTACAACGCCAATTGCGATCTAAGACTTCGTATCCGCTTGCCTTGAGGAAATCTGCAGCTACTTGTTCACCTCTATCGCCAAGAATCTGCTGTTGAGTTTTCGGCATTTGCCCATCCTTTATTCGGCCATGTGCTTCACCCTCCATTCTTCGGTGATGAGTCATCGCGGTACTGACCGTGATTACATAATGTGGATATCACCCATCACCGTGCAGAGTAATCAAAATAGGACAAATCCCCATACTGCCGCTGACTCACCGGCTATCAGCCCGTTATTGAGTTTTCAGAACGCCGTATAAAGAACAAAGGACGAAAACTGCCATGTGGCAGCTTCCGTCCTACACCGATTAATTTGGGTGCTCTCCCTCGAATAGCCTGAACAGCCTGAACAGCCTTGCAATGCTAGGATTCCAATCCTTCTTTTGGAATCTGCAACTCATCGCGATTTAGTTCTTCGACATTGACGTCTTTGAAAGTCAGCACCCTAACGGACTTTACGAATCGGCCCTGACGGTAAATATCCCATACCCACGCGTCAGTTAGTGTAAGTTCGAAGTAAACTTCGCCGGCATTCGATAGAGTTTTCACGTCTACCTGATTTGCCAAATAGAATCGTCGCTCTGTTTCAACAACATAGTTAAACAGTCCTACGACGGTCTTATATTCACGGTATAACTGCAATTCCATGTCGGATTCGTAGTTTTCTAATTCTTCGCCTGACATCACTTCGCCTTTGTTCCTGTGGCTTTACCTTTGTCCTCTTCGGGGGTGGAAGTCAAGTTCCAGGTTTTGCGATGGAAATCGGAGGGACCTTGTTTTGTAATGGCGTCCCTATGCGAAGCCGTCGCATATCCTTTATTCACGTTCCAGCCGAATTCTGGGTAAGCCTCTGAAAGTTCAACCATGATCCCGTCACGTTCCACCTTCGCCAAAATTGATGCGCCGGCGATAGACTGGCAGATCATGTCTCCTTTGATGATCGTTTTAACCGGGACATTTAAGCCGATGGGTTCACGATCATTCGCCAAGAGATCGAATAGATCTTGTTCTGGAGCGGACAGCCAATCGTAGCTACCGTCGAGAAGCACCGCTTGGGGTGGTACTCGACATTGGCTCACTGCTCGCGTTCCGGCCAGACGCAGGGCAGAAGTAACGCCTAGCTGATCTACTTCCTCAGCACTTGCATGCCCAACGCCGTAGCCAACGGCCCACTGACGAACCTGAGTCACGAGTTCTTCACGTCGTGCTGGAGTCAACAGCTTTGAGTCGCGGAGCTCCGGGAACTCGGATACATTCTCGATGTCGATAACGGTGAAGCCTACGGTGATGGGGCCTGCCAATGCGCCTCGGCCGACTTCATCGGCAGCTCCGACGAATCGAATTTTGTGCAGTTTGGCAAGGAGTCGTTCATTATCTAATGAAGTACTTCCTGTCGAGCCTTTGTTATTGCCATTTGAGCGGATCGATGACATTACTGAGTGCGCTCTGGTACATCTGCGAAGACTTCTGGATGAGAATCAATTACTCCCCAGCGGCTTGCCGGCCACGAAATAATCGAAGCCTTGCCCTGCACCGAGTCAATGTCTACGAAGCCACCTTGAACATCAGTGTGGAACCGCGAGTCTGCACTCTCCGCACGATGATCGCCCATTACCCAGATCTTGCCTTCTGGAACCGTGACTTTAAATTCCATGTCGCTCGGATTATTGCCTGGGTAGATATAAGGTTCGGTGATCGGCTCGTTGTTGACGGTGAGCCTTCCATCGGCTGTACAACATTCGACGGTGTCCCCTGGCATTCCGATAATTCTCTTGACTAAGTATTGCTCACCGGCCGCCGGGAGAATGCCTACGAAGGAAAGCGTTGATTCCAGGGGGCTAGGTTCATCCTGCAGAGGAGGCAACCAGTTCAAATCATCCCGAAATACTACAACGTCACCGCGTTCCAAATCAAACGGACCCGGAACCATGATGTTGGCGAAAATCCGGTCATTGATTTGCAGTGTCTGTTCCATCGAGCCTGAGGGAATGTAGTAGGCGCGGAAGAAAAATGTCTTGATGACAAATGACAGTACCAACGCAATGGCCACGATGATGACAATCTCGCGGATGAAGCGCCAGGTCTTATAAAGCGGTCCACGTGATTGCGGACTTGGTGCTGATTCGGCACTCACGATTAGGTTGGTACCTTTCTTTTGCGGTCGATGTTTCCATCTTACGGTTTAGTAAGGTCATATTCCTTGGTCTGGCGCGCGAACGAATAATATCGAAGGATTTTTGCCAAGGTTGAAGTGGTCGCATCGAACCATGGTTCGATAGTGAGACTTTGAAATTCCCGGCTACTTGCCTTCGCTTGCGCTTCCAGGTGTTGCCAATCCCGTACTGTCTTTGAAATCCAGAGGAATCTGCCCTGCGGGCATGTCTTTGGCCAGCCCGTCTTGTATGGCTTCTTTTTGCTCGGGATCAACAGACAAAGTGATACCGCCGGTATTTGGATTTAATGAGTAGGCGTAGATTCCGCTTCGTATACCCGACTCTTGTGTCCCCTGCCACTGCATGATCTTAGCTATGCCTTCACGAAGGTCGGCGTTCGAGTATTGCACGACATGGCCGATAGCACCAGCGTCTTCAATCGTCTTGAGCGCGTCTTCGCTGGTCGTCGACACATGAAGTTCGCCGTTTTCGATCCATCCTTGGACGAAGGTGTCCCCCAATTCATTCGCAAGTTGATCCCTAGTTTTTAGCAAGGCCTCTTGGTCCACAGTTCCTCCACTACTCGACGGCGCTGCATTTGAGGTTTGCTCTGGCGATTGAGCCGGGTTCGAAACTTCCCCACATCCCGTGACGCCGATAGTTAGTAATGCCGCCACCGCCCCAATACTCAAAGCTTTGTTGGCGATAATTTTCGTTGATTGCACGTCTGCTCCTTGAAATTTACTCCCACAGATTTGTTGAAGTAGACCAGTAAACGTGATGCTACTAATACTTCCGGGAAATACGCTTATAACTTTGTGTGTGAAATCAAAGTGCCCCGCTACCTTTTGGTAGCAGGGCACATGGCGGTTACCGTTATTCACCGCCCGTATTGATATTGCTCTTAACCGTGGCGACGGGTGCTACGACGGATAAGTAGGAACGCCGCACCAGTCAAGGCAAGCGCGCCACCAGCTGCAAACAGCGGTAGGCTGTTGGCACCGGTGTCAGCCAAGGGATCGTCCTTCTTTGGCGATTCCTGCTGAGGCTGTTCCTTTGTAGGCGACTTGTCTTCCGAGGACTTGGTTGGATCCTCGTTTTCCGAAGAGGTTGGCGTCTCCGATTCAGACTTTGTTGGCTCCTCAGTTGGAGTCTCAGTCGGCTCCTCGGTAGGAGTCTCAGTCGGCTCCTCGGTAGGAGTCTCAGTCGGCTCCTCGGTAGGAGTCT
>NZ_JALDXV010000018.1:0-71801 GCF_032154645.1 Glutamicibacter sp.
TCGTAGCTTGGGACGGCATTTAGTCCCGGCTCCTGCGGTGTGGTCGGGGCCATGGGTTCACCTCACTGAAAACTATTTACATACTGACCGTTCGTTCAGTATGTCAGAGTGGGATCTGTCACGTCAACATCCAACTCCCCCGAGGCGCATGTTTCAAAGCCTCACCCCGCCCGCTGGCGCCCCTGGGCACACAAAAGCCCCGGGGAACACTCCGGGGCCCAAGCTCAAGCAGGCGCTACACGGCGGCCTTCACCCCGGCACGCTTGCGGCCGAAGAACAGGTGGTCGAGGGCGAACTTTCCTGGTCCGGCGAGCGCAATGGCAATGGCCGCGGCCGCGAGAATTGCCACCAGCTCATAACCGCCCTGATCGACGAAGATTCCGGCGGACAGGTGCACGGTAAAGAGTGCGCCGAGCATGTCCAGGGCAATGAGCGCCGCGAAGATGCGGGAGAAGACTCCGAGGATCACGGCGATGCCGCCGGCCAGTTCAATACTGGCAACAATCGGCGCCACCACGCTGGCCGCTGGAATGCCCATCTGCTCGAAGGAGCTGGTGGTTCCGGCGATGGTGTACTGCGAGAATTTCTGCCAGCCGTGCGCCGTCAGGATGACGCCGAGCGCGACGCGCAGCACCAAGAGGCCCGCAGAGGCTAGAAGCGGGTTGTTTCGGTTGGTCATTTCAATCTCCATTAATTACTTTTCGGGGACGAGCGGCTTCGTAACAACTCGCCAACAACCCTACAAATAAAACTTGAAGCTACAATTATAGTTTGCTGTGCTTAGGCTGTGACATGCCCACCTGCACTAAAAAAGTCGCCCCGCGGATGAAATTCATCCGCGGGGCGACCTGAGGTGCAGAACTTAGAGCACCTTGGACAGGAAGTCCTTGGTACGCTCCTGCTGCGGGTTGCCGAACAGCTCGTCGGGCTTGCCCTGCTCGCAGACGACGCCGTCGGCCATGAAGATCACCCGGTCGGCGACCTCGCGGGCGAAGCCCATCTCGTGGGTCACCAGCACCATGGTCATGCCCGAATCGGCCAGCTCCTTGATCACCTGCAGCACCTCGCCCACCATTTCAGGGTCCAGCGCACTGGTGGCCTCATCGAAGAGCATGATCCCCGGCGCCATGGCCAGCGCGCGGGCGATGGCCACGCGCTGCTTCTGTCCGCCGGACAGCGAGGCGGGACGGGCATCGGCCTTTTCCTTCAGCCCCACGCGCTCCAGCAGCTCCAGGGCCTTGGCGCGGGCCTCGGTGCGATTCATCTTCTTCAGCTCCACCGGGGCGAGCATGATGTTCTCCGCCACCGACATATGCGGGAACAGGTTGAAGTGCTGGAACACCATACCCACGTGGCGGCGCACCTGGTTGATGTCCACCTTTGGATCGGTGACGTCGAAGCCGTCCACCACGACCTTGCCGGAGGTGATCTCCTCCAGCTTGTTCAGGCAGCGCAGCAGGGTTGACTTGCCGGAGCCCGACGGGCCGATCACGCAGACGACCTCGCCCTCGGCGATGTCCAAGTCGATGCCCTTGAGCACGTTGTTGGAGCCGAAGGACTTGTGCAGGTCCGCTACCTGGATCTTAACGTTGCTCACTTGTTGAACCTCTTGTCAGCGTAGTTAGCCAGCTTGGTCAGGGCCATGATGGCAATGAAGTAGATGAAGCCCACGATCAGCAGGGTTTCGGTAACGCGGAAGTTCGCCGCGTAGATCTGCTGGCCCTGGTAAAGCAGTTCGGTGAAGCCGATGGCCAACAGTAGCGAGGAGTCCTTCAGGGAGATGATCAGCTGGTTGATCAGCGCTGGGGTCATCATCTTGAATGCCTGCGGAATCACTACCTTCTGCATCGACTTGCCGTAGCCCAGGCCCAGCGAACGGGCCGCTTCCAGCTGTCCCGGATCCACGGACTGAATGCCACCGCGGACGATTTCAGCAACGTAGGCGCCGGCGTTCAGCGACAGCGTCAAGATGCCTGCGGTCCAGACACTGATGCCCACACCCAGCAGCTGCGGTAGGCCGAAGTAGAACATGAAGGCCCACAACAGCAGCGGGGTGCCGCGGAAGATATTGATGAATGTCGTGGCAATGCCGCGCAGCACGATGTTGTGCGAGATTTTGAAGAAGCCGAAGATCAGGCCCAAAATCATGGCGATGACAAAGGAGACCGCCGTGACCAGCAGGGTGTGCCACAGACCCGTCATCAAGGCCGGGAAGGACTTGGCCACCAGGTCGAAGAAGTTGCTCGGCGCCGCGGCCGCAGGATCGGCGAGGTACTTGTCCAGAATCTTCTGGTATTCCCCGTTGGCCTTCATTTCTGCCAGGCCGTCGTTGAAGGCGGCCAGCAGCGCGCTGTTCTCGCCCTTGTTCACGGCGAAGCCATAGGAGCCGCCAGGTACCTTGTCGGTAACGGTCTTCAGGCCGTTGCCCTGGGCGATGCCGTAGGCAAGTACCGGGTAGTCGTCGAAGACCGCCACCGCCTGGCCCGCCTTAACCGCCTCATACATGCTGGCCGACTGGTCAAGCGCCTTGACCTTGAAACCATACTGGTCGGCAATGGACCGGGCATAGGTTTCACCTTCGGAACCGGTCTTAGCGACGACAGTCTGACCCTTGAGGTCTTCGTAGCTCTTGATCGTGTCGTTGTTCTTGGCAACTGCCATCTGAACGCCCGACTCGAAGTACGGCTCGGAGAAGTCGTAGATCGCCTTGCGCTCATCGGTGATCGACATACCCGCGATCACACCGTCGACCTGATTGGCCGAGAGGGCTGCCAGCGCGGCGCTGAAGCCCAGGGAGCGGATTTCTACGTTGAAGCCCTCCTCCTTGGCGATGGTGTTGAGGATATCCATGTCGATACCCGTCAGTTCGCCGTCCTGGCGGAACTCGAAGGGGGCGAAGGTGGTGTCGGTGCCGATGATGAAGGTCTTGCCCTCAACGCTGTCGCTGCCCTCGGCCAGGGAGGCCGGAGCCCCGGCGACCAGGGCCAGCATGCCGATGGCCAGTGCGGCGATCCATCGGGTCAGCAGCCGTTGCCGGGGTGCTGTCTTTGTGTTTTTCACTTAATCTCAATCGCTTTCTCATGAGCTGGGGCGAGTGGCCCGCGGTGCGGATTGATACCTATCCCTGTAAGCCTAGGGCGAACAGGTGCGCGAAAAAACCCTTTCGCACTTTCCCGCGCGTCATTGCCCACCGGGCGGCCTCAAGTTGTCCGCGCAGAGCATAGCCTCATGCCAAAGCCAAATGATCTGGGATTCAATAGGGGTATGACTTCCGAACCGCGCACCGCCGCTGCGCCCATAGCACCAAAGCACCCAGTGACTCGCACCTTCCACGACGATGTCTTCATCGATGACTACGAGTGGCTGCGCGAGAAGGAAAACCCTAAGGTCATCGAGCACCTGCAGGCAGAAAACGCCTACACCGATGAGATCACCGCCGGGCAGCAACCGCTGCGCGATGCCATCTTCAACGAGATCAAGGCCCGCACTGTTGAAACCGACCTGTCCGTACCCACTCGACGCCGCGGCTGGTGGTACTTCACCCGCTCGGTTGAGGGCAAGCCGTATACCCTGCAGTGCCGCGTCAAGGCCCAGGACGCCGCGGACCTGCGCACCCAGTGGACTCCCCCGGTGATCGACCCTTCCACGGAACTGGCCGACGAGCAGGTGCTGATCGACGGCAACCAGCTGGCCGAGGGGCAGCCATTCTTCTCACTAGGAGGCATGGCCATCAATGAGGAGGGCAACCTCATGGCCTACTGCGTGGACAACGCCGGCGATGAGCGCTTCACCCTGCACCTCAAGGATCTCGATACCGGCACCCTGCTGGCGGACAGCATCGAGGGCATCTTCTACGGGTTGGCCTTCTCCCCCGACTCCTCCACCATCTACTACACGGTGGTCGACGAGACCTGGCGCCCGCACCAGATCCGCGCCCACAAGATCGGCACGGACGCCGCCGCCGACACCGTCGTCTTCGAAGAGAACGACCCGGGCATGTGGCTGGGCTTCGAGCTCTCCCCGGACCGCAGCAAGCTGATGATCTCCAGCGGCAACTCGGAGTACTCGGAGACCAGCGTCCTGGACCTCGCCGATCCCACCGCACAGCCCACCCTGCTGGTTCCGCGCAGCCTGCGCATCCTGCACGGCATCGACCTGCTGCCCGGCTCCGCGAATCAGGGCGTGATCACCCACGACTTCAATGCGCCGAACAACATGGTGTCCCTGGCCAACCTGGACCAGCTGGGCGCCGACGCGGATCCTGCCAGCTGGCGCACCGTCGTCGCGCATCAGGACACCGTGAAGGTGGAAGGCACGGTGCTCACCGGATCCCACCTGGTGCTCTCGGTGCGCCGCGATACCTGCGAGCGCGTGCAGCTGATCCCGTTGGATTCACTGGGCAGCACCGCCCAGCAGCCGGTCATCGAGCCGGAATTCGAGGACGAGCTGTTCACCGCCAGCCCGATCTTCGCCGACCTCGAAGCCCCGCTGATCCGCATGAGCTACACCGCGGACTTCACCCCGGCCCGCGTGTACGACCTGTGGCTCGATGACCTGGGTCTTGAGCTGCGCAAGCAAAGCCCGGTCAACGACTTCGACGCAGCCGACTACGTCTCCACCCGAGACTGGGCAGTCGCCGCAGACGGCACCAAGATCCCGCTGACCATCATGCGCCGGGCGGACCTGGACGACACCGTGCCGGCGCCCGTGCTGATCTACGGCTACGGCTCCTACGAGGCGTCCATGGATCCGGGCTTCGGCATTCCACGCCTGAGCGTGCTGGACCGCGGCGTCGTCTTCGTCATCGCCCATGTGCGTGGGGGCGGCGAGCTGGGCCGCAACTGGTACCTGCAGGGCAAGAAGCTGCACAAGAAGAACACCTTCACCGACTTCATCGACGCCACCATGCACCTGATCGATGCGGGCATCGCCGACCCGCGGTGCATCGTCGCCCTGGGCGGTTCGGCCGGCGGCCTGCTGATGGGCGCGATCGCCAACATGGCTCCGCAGCTGTACACGGCGATTGTGGCACAGGTGCCCTTCGTCGACGCACTGACATCGATCCTGGACCCGGATCTGCCGCTGTCCGCCCTGGAATGGGAGGAATGGGGCAACCCGATCGAAGACCGGGAGGTGTACGAGTACATGAAGTCCTACTCCCCCTATGAGAACATCACCGCACAGGACTACCCGAAGATCGCCGCGGTCACCTCGCTGAACGACACCCGCGTGCTCTACGTGGAACCGGCAAAGTGGGTTGCCAAGCTGCGCGAGGTCGGCACCGGAAGGCAGCCGATCGTGCTGAAGACCGAGATGGACGGCGGACACGGCGGCGCCTCAGGACGCTACGAGTCGTGGAAGTCCCGCGCCTGGGACTACGCTTTCATCCTCGACGCGCTGGGCTGCACCGAAGTGAAGTAAGTACAACCACCACCCTGGAAGGCGGCCATGCGCCACATACAGATCAACGACTACCGTCAGAATCCGGCAGTGCGCGGCCTGTTGACGCTGGCCGCCGACCCGGTGGACGAATCAGCCCTGCAGGCATTGTTCGATGCCTGCGAGCACCTGCAGGTGCTGGCCCGGCTGGACGCCGCGGGCCAGGTGTGTGCCCTGGCCGCCTACCGGCACAGCGATGAGTACTCGCTGTGCGTTGAATACCTCGCGGTGCTGCCTGCCCACCAGCACCGCGGCCTGGCAAGTTCCCTGATGCATGAGCTTCAGCGGCTGCACCACAAGGGGATCTGGGCCACGACGGATGACGACGCGGTGGATTTCTACCGGGCCCTGGGCTGCGTTCTCTCGCGCTCCGCCCCCGACCCCCGCTGGCCCGGCACCCAGCGCTACCTAGGCACCCTGCCCCATGCTCCGCTGCTTGCCTCGCAGCCCACCGAAGACCCCGGCTATCAAGAGGTCGACGGTGCACTATCGCGCGGGGTCGTCACCCTGGTCGAACCGCAGGCGCACTGGCCGCTGGACTTCCAAGCGCTGCGCCGGGTCATCGCCGACGCCCTGGGACCGGCGGCGCTAGCCATTGAGCACACCGGCTCCACCTCGGTGCCCGGCCTGCCCGCCAAGCCGATCATCGACATCGCCCTGATCGTCCCGGACGCGGACGATGAAGACTCCTATGTTCCACAGCTGCGCGCGGCGGGCCTGGTGTTCTGGCACCGCGAACCCGGATGGTACGCACACCGCATGTTCAAGCCGGGCGGATCAACGAACCTGGCGCCGGCGAACATCCATATCTTCAGCTCCGGAAGCCCCGAATATTTGCGCATGATGCTCTTTCGCGACCACCTGCGCACCCATGCTGAGGACCGCAGTGCCTACGCGGCGGTCAAATACGCAGCCGCCAGCGAACTGCTTGCCAAAGATGGTGATCAAGGCCTGATTATGGACTACAACCGGATCAAGGAACCATTCATTCTGGCACTGCACGCAAAAATCTTCGCCGGCTAAGACCATCGGCGCCAAACGCGCCTGAAGCGTGGACAAAACACCTGCAAAACTTGACTTAGCTCACATTATGTTATTACCTAATGATCGTTCGGTAAATAAATCGGCGAAGGAACTCAATGAGCGAAACACAGGTCGAGAAACCATTGCCCCATGCAATCCTCAAGGACGACTACGCAACTCAATGGATGGGCATTGAGGTAGTAGAAGTCAGCGATGGCAAGGCAGTCATCACCATGACGCTGAGACAAGAAATGCTCAACGGCTTCGGCATAGCCCACGGCGGAATGATCTTTGCCTTTGCGGACACCGCCTTTGCCCTCAGCTGCAATCCAGCCGAGGGCTCGGATGAAACCATCACCGTCGCTTCCGGCGCAGATATCAACTTCCTCAAGCCGGGGATCCCCGGCCGACTGCTCACCGCCACCGCCCTCCGTGTATCTCAGCAGGGCCGCAGCGGAATCTACGACATCACCGTCACCCAGGAACGCCCCGACGGCTCGCCCGAAACTGTGGCCGAATTCCGCGGCCGCTCCCGCACCGTACCGAAGCCGCAAGGCCGCTAAGCCTGCGCGCGCCCACTCGCCTCACCACACGAAAGAACGAGCATGTCCCAGAACATCGATCGCGAAACGCTACCGAATCCGCTGGATCCCGAAGAGACCATGAGCCGCGATGAAATCGAATCGATCCAGCTCACCCGCCTGCAGGAAACCCTGCACCACGCCTATGACAACGTGCCGTACTACAAGGAAAAGTATGACAACGCCGGGGTGCACCCGAACGACCTGAAGGTGCTGGACGATCTGAAGATCTTCCCGTTCACCGAAAAGGAAGACCTGCGCAAGACCTACCCCTTCGGCATGTTCGCCGTCCCGCAGCATGAGGTGGTGCGCATCCACGCTTCCTCGGGCACCACCGGCCGCGCCACCGTCGTCGGCTACACCCAGCAGGACCTCGACGACTGGGCCAAGCTGGGCGCACGCTGCCTGCGCCTCTCCGGCGTCAAGCCCGGCTGGAAGGTCCACAATGCCTACGGGTACGGGCTGTTCACCGGCGGTCTGGGCGCCCACGCCGCGGCGGAGCGCCTGGGCACCACCGTGATCCCGATGTCCGGCGGTCAGACCGAAAAGCAGATCACCCTGATCAAGGACTTCGCCCCGGATGCGATCCTGTGCACCCCCACCTACCTGCTGACCATCGGCGATGCCATGCAGCGCATGGGCCTTGACCCGCGCGCCACCTCGCTGAAGGTGGCGGTGCTGGGCGCCGAACCGTGGACCGAGGAAATGCGCCACGAGCTTGAAGAAATGTTCGACATCGACGCCTGCGACATCTACGGACTCTCCGAGGTCATGGGCCCCGGCGTCGCCGGAGAATCCAACGAGCGCAAGGACGGAAGCCACATCTGGGAGGACCACTTCCGCCCGGAGATCCTGGACGCCTTTGACGAAACCAAGGTGCTGCCCGACGGCGAACACGGCGAGCTGGTCTTCACCTCACTTACCAAGCAGGCGCTGCCGATCATCCGCTACCGCACCCACGACCTGACCCGACTGATGCCAGGCACCTCCCGCCCGGGCCACCGCCGCATGGGGCGCATCACCGGCCGCAGCGACGACATGATCATCCTGCGCGGTGTGAACCTGTTCCCGAGCCAAATCGAAGAGCTGATCCTCAAGGTCCCGGCCCTGTCGCCGCACTTCCAGCTGGTACTCACCCGCCCGGACCGCATGGACCAGCTGGCGGTCAAGGTGGAACGCCGCGCGGACGCCACCGCCGAGGACTGCGCCAATGCCGCCAAGCAGCTGGCCAAGTTGATCAAGATCCATGTCGGCTCGTCCTGCGCCATCGACGTGGTCGAGCCAGAGTCCCTGGAACGCTCGATGGGCAAGCTCAAGCGCATCTACGACCTGCGTAACAGCTAAAGGGATAGGGACGTGGAATAATCGAGGAGTTATGGAATCTACCCCTACAGTGACCCAGCCAGCCAAACGAGGCCGACCTGGATATGATCAAGAAACCGTTCTACAGATTGCCGTCGAGGCATTCAATGAGCACGGCTACGATGCCACTTCGATGGGCAAGCTCGCCGATCGCCTAGGGATTAGCAAGTCCGCGATTTACCACCACGTCCCTTCCAAGGAAGACCTGCTGCGTCTGGCACTGGACGAGGCGCTCATTCCCTTGGAGTCGATGATCGACGAGGTCAAGAAGCACGAGGGCACCTCCGAGGAGCGCCTAGAGTTCTTCCTGCGCTCCACGGTGCGCATCCTGATCGCCAAGCGCGCCTATGTCACCCTGCTGCTGCGGCTGCGCGGCAATACCGAGCTGGAGCGCACGGCGCTGCAGCGTCGACGTGAAATGGACCGGCAGCTCTCCGAACTTGTCGTGCTTGCCCAGCGCGACGGGCAGATCCGCCAAGACCTGGAGTCCCGCGCCACCGCCCGCCTGCTGTTCGGAATGATCAACTCCGTGGTGGACTGGTACCGCCTCGAAGGCCCCCTCGACGCGGTGACGCTGGAAAACCATGCGATCACCCTGCTGTTCGACGGACTGCACCCCAAGCGCTAGCCGACAAAGCTCCGGCCGCATCTTTGCGGCCGGAGCTTTGTGCTGTGTGAGCTAACTCGCACCCGCTGCACCGCGTCAAAGCAAATTAACTTGTGCTCCTCACAGGATTCACAGCTAGCATCGTATCGGCGCCTTGCGTGCCCACCGAGCCATACTCAACTGACCTAAAGAAGCATCGTGGAACAAATTTTAGACAGTCTTTTCCAGCTGAACTTGAGCACCGACTCCGGCGTCCAGATCGTGCTCTATGCGGTCAGCGCCCTATTCGTAGTGATCGCCGCATTCCTGCTGGCACACCGCAACGACCTTGGCTGGTGGGCCCTGATCATGGCGGTTTTCGCCGGCCCGATCATCAACGCCATGAAGTACGACCTCTTTGCCCTGTTCTACGGCATCCCGCTGCTGATCATTGCCATCTTCGGGCTCTGGCGCTTCTCCCGCTTTGAGCTCAAGGGCAAATTCGTCCGCAACGTCACCCTCTCCCCGCTGACGCTCACCGCGGTCATCGGCTTCATCGCCGGCGTCATCCTGCTGGTGGCGCTGCGTTTCAACGTCTTCCTGATCAGCGGCACCTACCTGAGCGCCACCAAGGAAATCTGGGTGATGTACTTCGCCGAAGCGGTGCTTTTCGCCTCCTTTGTGCTCATTGCTCGCGGCGTGCGCGCAGGCTGGCTGCTGTTGGCCGTCGGTGCCATTGCCAACGTCGTCGTGTACTTCGTCATGAACCCGGTGCTGGGCATGCTTGGCCTGCAGGTGTTCACCGCCATCGCAGCGCTCTACGGATTCTTCCTGTGGCGCAACCTTCCGGCCGCAAAGGACGAGGTCATCGAACTGACCGATGAAGAAAAGGCCTTGGACGCCGCCGCCAAGGCCACCTTGGACAAGCTCAACGCGAAGACCGAGAACAACTAGTCAAACGCAAAAGCGCAGCCCTTGCTTTCATGATCGAAAGCAAGGGCTGCGCTTTTTAATGAATTAGCCTTCCCAGTTGGCGTAGGTGGAGTCGGTCTTCTCCACCAGGGTCAGCACGTCATAGGTGGCGACCAGTTCGCCGTTCTGGTTGTTCAGCACCGCATCCCAGACGACCTCTCCGTATTCATCGGTGACGCGCGGGGTGATCTTCTTGGCGGTCAGGGTGACGCGGATAGAATCTCCTGCGGCCACCGGGGTGATGAAGCGCAGGTTCTCCAGGCCGTAGTTGGCCAGTACCGGTCCCGGTGCCGGCTGGACGAACAGGCCTGCCGCCCAGGAGACCAGCAGGTAACCGTGGGCCACGATGCCAGGGAAGAACGGATTGGCCTCCGCCGCTTTCTGATTGGTGTGGGCGTAGAAGGTGTCACCGGTTTCATTGGCGAAGTCGGTGATGTCCTGAAGGGTGACCTGGCGCAGCGGCGAAGCGAAGCCGTCACCAATCTTCAGCTCGGCCAGCGACTTGCGGAACGGGTGCACGTTCTCGGCCTTGCCGCCGAATTCCTCGGCGCCTGCCAGCTGCTGGTCCGCCCCGGTGTGCCAGACGCCGGTCAGCGCGGTGATCATATTCGGCGAACCCTGCACGGCGGTGCGCTGCATGTGGTGCTTGACCGAGCGGATGCCGCCCAGCTCCTCGCCGCCGCCTGCGCGGCCCGGTCCGCCGTGGACCAGGTGCGGCACCGGTGAGCCGTGGCCGGTGGTGGAGCGCGCGGTTTCGCGGTTAAGGATGTGCACGCGGCCGTGGTGGCCCGCTATGCCCAGGCTCAGCGCGCGCACCGCCTCTGGGTCGTTGGTGCAGACGGTGGCTACCAGCGAACCGGAGCCCATGGCGGCCAGCTGCACCGCTTCCTCGACGCTGTCGTAACCGATCACGGAGCTGACCGGTCCGAAGGCCTCGCGGGAGTGCACCATAGGGTTCTTTGGATCCTCCCAGCGCAGCACCACCGGGGACATGAAGGCTCCGCGTTCGGCGACTGCGTCCTTTTCCGGTGCGACGCGGACCGCAGGGGCGTCGAGTCGGCCATAGGCCAGCTCTCCGCCGGCGGCCAGCATGTCTTCAACCGCCGTGCGCACATCGTGTAGCTGATCCAGGGATGCCAAAGCGCCCATGGTGACGCCTTCGACCCGGGGGTCGCCGATGACCACACGTTCGTCGATGCGCTTGCCGATGGCAGCGATCACCGCCTCGACCTGCCCTGCAGGCACGATGTTGCGGCGGATCGCGGTGCACTTCTGGCCAGCCTTGGCGGTCATCTCATTGACCACAACCTTGATAAACGCCTCGAACTCCGGCGTTCCCTCCACAGCATCCGGCCCCAAGATGGCGGCGTTCAACGAATCGGTTTCTGCGCTGAAACGCACACCCCCGTCGATCACGCTCGGGTGGGATTTCAACTTGCTGGCGGTGGACGCCGATCCGGTGAAGGCAAACACATCGCGGTAGTCTAGGTGGTCCATCAAATCGCGAGCCGAACCGGAGAGCAGCTGCAGCGAGCCATCGGGCAAAAGCCCGGAGTCAAGCATCAGACGCACCACAGCTTCGGTGAGGTAGCCTGTGGGGGTTGCAGGCTTCACGATGGTCGGCACGCCGGCGATGAAGGCAGGGGCGAACTTCTCCAACATGCCCCAGACCGGGAAGTTGAATGCGTTGACCTGGGCGACGACGCCGGTCAGGGCGGTGTAGATATGTGTGCCGATGAACGAGCCGTCCTTGCTCAACGGCTCGGTTGGTCCATCCAGCACAACATTGCTATTCGGCAGTTCGCGGCGGCCCTTGGAGGAGAAAGTGAATAGCACGCCGATGCCGCCGTCGATGTCCACCATCGAGTCGATCTTGGTCGCACCAGTCTTGAAGGAGATCTCATAGAGTTCCTTGCGGTGCGCATTCAGGTGGAGCGCGAGTTCCTTGAGCTTCAAGGCACGCTCATGCAGCGAAAGCTTGGCAAGTTCACGCTGGCCGGTGGTGCGTCCGTAGGCCACCGCGCCTGCGACGTCGAGGGAATCCTTGGTCACGGTAGCAAGGAGCTCACCGGTATTGGCATCGAGCACCTCGGTGCCGCCGGCTGCGGGAGTCACCCACTGCCCTGCAATAAAACTAGGTACTACACCAATCTGGGCTGTCGTCATCGACGCAATTCCTTCCTGAACGGTCGGTCAGTATTGCTGTTAACCATATCAGCCAAGCGTGATCGAGAACACCCACAGGGGATCAAAGATGCGCGCCGCCCACAACAGCTCCCCGATCGCCGGACCTTAGAGCGACTCCGCGAGCTCGCTGGCTCGATCGGCGAACAAGCGGGCAAGCCGCTTGTTTTCAGCCAGCGACCTGAATACCCCGGTCAGCATGATTGCAGTGTCCAACTGCAGCACCCTCCATGCCGCACCTTGATCTCGCAGCCTGCCGCCGGACTGCTGATAACCGGCGAGGAACTCGTTGTAGTCGATGCCGTTGTCTTCGATCAGCGAGTATTCGGCCAGCCTCGCCGCTTCGATTTCCGGCGGGGCCAACAGCGCATTGCTCCAGTCAAACAGGGCCGTCGGCATACCTGAGCTGACCCTGAAATTCTGCCGTCGTACGTCGAGGTGCGCCACCGAGCGTGCAACAAGCTCGGCGTTGAGCCATGATTCCAGGGCTGCCTGGTCGGGCAGCCGTGGCAGCTGCAGCGACTCCTGCGTCAGTGCGTACCGTCGGCTCAGGCGCTGGGCAAGGAACTGCCCAAAGTTCTGTTCGCTGCCGTGCACCATAAAATCCGGCGGTGCTGCGCGGTGCATCCGAGCAAGCAAGGAGCCGACGGCAGATGATTCCAGCGCCGAACCGTCATCGTCAATCACCTCCAGCACCAGTACCGGATAGCCCCGGACCTCGACGATTTCTTCAACGCGTGCACTGGGAATGCCGTGACCGGCAGCCCACTTCGACAGCTCGAACTCTTTCTCCTGCAGGCCCTTCGCGGCGGTCGAAGGGTTATTCGCAGTATCGAAGACCGGTGCCCGCGGCACTCGGTAGCCCTCAGACCGTCCGTCGTTGCATGCAGTAAAGAACAGGAATTCGGTGCCCTTGCCGACCAGTGCAGGCTTGTCGGCACCGCGAAGCAGCGCCAGCTGCTCGGCCACGTGTTGCGCAGCTGCTTCTTGTTGCGCCGCAACAGACTCCATGCCTAGCGCAGCCCCCACACGCCCAGTTCGTTGCCGGCAGGGTCCACGAAGTGCAATCGCCGCCCGCCAGGGAACTCGTAGGCAGGCGTGCTAATCCACCCTTCGGCCGCCTCGATGGCTGCGGCGGTGGCGTCCAGATCTTCCGAATAGAGCAGGACGAAGGGCCCACCCACCGGTTTCGGCTGCGGCGCTAACAGCAGCCCGCCCGATTCGCCCCGTCCGCCGGGGGTGGTGAATCCCGCATAGTCGGTGCCGTAATCGGTGAACGTCCATCCGAAGGCGGCGGCATAGAAGTCCTTGGCCGCCCGCATATCGGTGACGGTGAGTTCGACGTAGTTCAATCCGTGATGCTGTAGCTGTCCATCCATGTCATGAGCCTAACCACGCACGTCCAGAATTGTCAGATTGTTTCCGAACTTGTCAGACTTTTCAACTTCCGCACCACCGCCGCATCCATGCCCACCGAGCGCAGATACTCTTCGGCACTGCCGACCCACGCCATAAATTCCTCCAAGCCCTGGGCGCGTTCGGTGATCGCCCGCTGCAGTTCGGCCTCGCTGCGGTGGACTTCATAGGGATGTTTGCGCGGTGAAACCCTATGCCATTCGTTGATCCCGCGCACCGCCAATTCATCATGCAGGGCAATGTCTTCACGGCGCCCCGCAAGGTCAAGCAATAGCGTGGCCACCAGTCCCGACCTGTCGCGGCCAGCAGAACAGTGCACGACGCTCGCGCCGGATGCCTGGGCCAAGTGCTCGAATACTCCACGCAGGTTCTCGCCGAATTCCTCGCAGACCAGGCGATACATTCCTGTGTGGTTCATATAGGGCACCGCCACCGCTTCGAAGCGCTCGTTGCCCGCTTCCTCCAGCGGAAGATTGACTATGTCGATCCCCGCCGCGGCATCCCCTGTAATTTCAGGATCGAACTCGCGGCGCTTGATTTCCCCTGGGTTGCGCAGGTCGATCACCGTGGCAATGCCTGCGGCGCGCAGCTGCTCCCACCCGCGGTCGGTCAGCCACTCCCGACGACCCATCCGATAGAACCGTCCGCAGATGAGCCGTGCATTCACCGCGCCGTCCCAGTGCATATCGATGTCTTGTTTGCGGTATTCGAGGGCGTGCGTCATGAATCCATTGCATCACATGCGGAACGTGCTGTAGAGTCTAAGTCATTGATAAACGCCAATGACTCTATTCGAGGAGGGGTACCGATGACTGTCCGTTACCTTGTTTCGCTTTCTTCCCCTCTTTCAAAGGACTCATTGTGTCTAACACCTACGGCGAATCCGCCGCAACCAATCAATTAATCCGCACTTCTTTCAATACCGAAGAAACCAGCTCCAAAAATCTGCGCCGCAAGCCGGTCTGGGACGAGGTCGACTACGACGAGCTGGGCGAGAACCAGCGCTATTCCACCTGGCTCTCGGTGGAAAAGGGCTGCCATGGCCCCAAGCCCTATCCCTCGTGGCTGATTGAGGACGCCTCGGCGCTGGATACCGAGCTTGGCATCTTAAAAACTGGCAAGGAAGGCGACGTCTTCCTCGTAGAACGAGCCACCACCGAACGCAGCAGCCTGCTGGCGGCCAAACGCTACCGAGGCAGGGAGCACCTGCAGTTCAGCCGTTCTCAGGCGTACAGCGAGGGCCGCTCGGCGCGGCGCTCGCGTGATAATCGAGCGGTCAAGAACAACTCGTCCTACGGTAAAGAGGTCTCGGCCCTGCAGTGGGCCAGCGCCGAATGGACCTACCTGCGCCGCTGCCATGAGGCAGGGGTCCCGGTCCCCTACCCGGTTCAGATCGACGGCACCGAAATCCTCATGGAGTTCATCGCAGATCCTGACAACGAGCGCGCCGCGGCGCCTCGGCTGCAGCAGATTCCGCGCCACGACCCCCGGCTTGCTTCCCTGTGGGAACAGCTGGCAGGGGCCATGGAATCCATGGTGGGCCTGGGCATCGCCCATGGCGACCTTTCGGCCTACAACATGCTGGTCGCCGGCGAGCGGCTGGTCATCATCGATGTGCCGCAGTGCGTGGACCTGCTGGGCAACGTGCAGGGCTTGGACTTCCTGCACCGCGACTGCATCAACGTCTGCGATTTCTTCACGTCAAAGGGCTTGGAACGCGATGCTGAGGAGCTATTCTCGTCGTTGCTGGCAACCATGTTCGTCTAGGTAGTACTGGTTAAATAGCGCTGCCCGTTGAGCCCATCCAAGCTCAACGGGCAGCGCCGCCATTTAATGTAGGTTCCTACCAGGTGTAGAAGCCCTGGCCGGTCTTGCGGCCCAGCTTGCCCTCGGCCACCAGGTCCTTGAGGATCTGCGGCGGAGCGAACCGCTCGCCCAGGGTCTCGTGCAGGTATTCGGCAATGCCCAGGCGCACGTCCAGCCCGACGATATCGGTGGTCTTCAGCGGGCCGGTGGGGTGCTTGTAGCCGAGCACCATGGCGTTGTCGATGTCTTCGGCGCTGGCCACGCCCTCTTCCACCATGCGCATGGCTTCCAGGGCAATGGCAACGCCAAGGCGCGAGGAGGCGAAGCCCGGCGCGTCGTTGACTACCACCGGGGTCTTGCCCAGCGCTTCAACCCAGCCGCGCGAGGCGGCCACCAAAGACTTCTGCGTCTGCTTGCCGATGACCACCTCGATCAGCGTGGAGGCCGGGACCGGGTTGAAGAAGTGCAGTCCCAGGAAGTTTGCCGGGCGGGCCAGTTCCTGCGCCAGTCCACTGACCGACAGCGAAGAGGTGTTCGATGCGAGGACCGCGCCATCGGATAATTCTGCTTCCACTGCCTTGAGCGAGGAGACCTTCAGGTCCCAGATTTCAGGCACCGCCTCGACAACCAGTTGCGCGGTGGAGAAGTCCGCGTAGCTGGTGCTCACCGCAAAGCGTGCCAGCAGGTCCTCACGGGTCTCGGTCACCGAACCACGGGCGATGGACTTGTCCACCGATTCGGCGACGCGCTCATAGGCCGCGGCGGCCGAAGCCTCGTCGCGTTCCACGACGGTGACCTTGCTGCCGCTGATCAAAAAAGCGTGGGCGATGCCGGCGCCCATGCGCCCGCCGCCGAGCACACCCATCGCAGCAGGCAGTGCGCCTGCAAGGAAATTCGTCTGTTCGCTCATGCTTACTTCTTCTTTCGGTCTAGGAATGCCTGCATACGGTCAAATTTTGCCTGCGACTCGAACAGCATGCCCTGGGCCAGGGTATCGATCACCGGGTGGACCTCGCGCGGAGTATGGAACACCGACTTGGTGATGCGTACCGCCAGCGGGTCCTGGGCGGCAATGCGGTCGGCGAGCGCCTCTGCCGCCGCGTCGAGTTCCTCGGCCGGGTGCAGTTCGGTGATCAGCTTGGCTTCGAGGCATTCGGCTCCGGTGAGCACCCTGCCCGCCAACAGGATCTCCTTAGCCAGCGGCTCCCCGACCAGCTCCTTGAGCCGCCAGGTGGCGCCGGCGGCGGCCATGATTCCTAGGTTGGTCTCCGGGTTGCCCATGCGCAGATCTGCGGTGCCGATGCGGAAGTCTGCGGCGTAAGCGAGCTCGGCGCCGCCTCCCAGTGCGAAGCCGTCTAGGGCCGCGATGACCGGCATGGGCAGCTTGGCGATGCGGTCGAAGATGGTGGAGTTGATGCCCGCCAGTGCGTCGTCGCGCCGGCGCTCGCGCAGCTGGGCGATGTCAGCCCCGGAGGCGAAGATCCCCTTGGAGCCCTTGGGTTTTTCCGCCGTGGGCGCAGTGCCGGGGGTGCCAGCGAGGATCAGGATCTTCGGTTCGCGCTCCAGGTAGCTGCACACCTGATGCAGTTCGTCGACCATGACCTGGTCGATGGCGTTGCGGACCTCGGGGCGGTGCAGCCGCACCCAGACGCGGTCCGGTCCCTCGCTGATCTTCAGCGTGGCAAAGGCTTGTTCAACGAGGCTCATTTAGACGCCCTCCACCAGCAGCGCGGTGCCCTGGCCGACGCCCACGCACATGGTAGCGACGCCGAGCTTGCGGCCCTCACCTGTTAGTTCGCGCTCCATGCGGCCCAGCAGGGTGATCACGATGCGCGAGCCCGAGGAGCCCAGAGGGTGGCCCAGCGCAATGGCGCCGCCGTCGCGGTTCACAATTGAAGGGTCCACGTGCAGCTCGTTCATGGAGGCCAGCGACTGGGAGGCGAAGGCCTCGTTGATCTCCATGGCGCCGATGGCTGAGATGTCCAGGCCTGCGCGGGAGAGCACCTTCTGGGTGGATGGGACCGGGCCCATGCCCATGATTTCCGGGGCCAGGGCTGCGGCCTGGCCGTCGACGATGCGCGCGCGAGCCTTCAGGCCGTATTTCGCAACGGCGCGTTCGGAGGCGACGATAATCGCCGAGGCGCCGTCGTTCAGGGTGGAGGCGTTGCCGGCGGTGACCACCGAGCCGCCGGAGACCACCGGGCGCAGTCCGGCGAGGACTTCCATGGTGGTGCCCGGGCGGGGGCCCTCGTCGGTGTCCACAATGGTGTCCGACTTGCGGCCCTTGACGGTGACCGGGACGATCTCTTCCACAAAGTGCCCCGCCTCGATGGCGGCGATGGCCTTGGCGTGGGAATCTACGGCGAACTGGTCGGCCGCCTCGCGGGAGATGTTGTAGACGCGGGCTACTTCTTCCGCGGTCTCCGGCATGGAGTAGGTGGCCTTGCCGCCGCGCGAGTATTCACCGGAGAGGAACTTCGGGTTGGTGAAGCGCCAACCGATGGAAGTGTCGAAGGTTGCCCCCGGCTTGGCAAAGGCCTTGGAAGGCTTTTCCATGACCCATGGGGCGCGGGACATCGACTCCACGCCGCCGGCGACGACGATATCCGCCGCTCCCGCCTTGATCATGTGGCTAGCCATGGTGATGGCGCTCATGCCCGAGGCGCACAGGCGGTTGACGGTGATGCCGGGCACCGTGTCGGGGAAGCCCGCCAGCAGCCAGGCCATGCGGGCGACGTTACGGTTTTCCTCGCCGGCGCCGTTGGCGTTGCCGTAGATGACCTCGTCCACCAGGGCCGGGTCGATGCCCGCCTCGTCGATGACCTTGCGAATTGTCAGCGCCGCCAGATCGTCGGGACGCACCGAGCTCAGCACGCCGCCGTAGCGGCCAACTGGGGTACGTGCTCCACCTACGAGAAATGCCTCGGCCATGATTGCTCCTTGCGCCAAAATTATAGTGATGCTCAACACCCTAACTTACCGACCATTCGTTCAATAATAAAGGCGGGGCACGTCACACTTTCTTCCAGCTACCCTAGGCCAGTCGGTGTTTCAGCGCCTAGAGCGCGAAAGCTATCGGGGTATTTATCCGAATGCGAACCTTATGAAAACCTTGTCAACCATTGAATATACAAAATGTACTGCGTATCCTCGGTGGCTGACCGACTCTGGGCAGCGCCCAGATCGTGGACCGTCACCGGGGCGGGAAATTTTTCAACGCCGCCCCGGGCATCCGGTCGACGCAAAGCTGAGAAGCATCGGAGCATTCATGCAACCGGAAAACAGCCAACCTTTTACCCCGGACCTCGAACACGAGATCGGTCCGGATATGACAACTTCTGCCGGCCGCGCCGAGGTGCGCAAGGCCACCGCCGCATCGGCCATGGGAAATATGACCGAATGGTTCGACTACGGTGTCTACGCGGTGGCGGTCACCTATATCACCGCCCACTTCTTCCCCACCGAGGGCGGCACCATCATGGCGCTGGCAACCTTCGCGCTCTCCTTCCTAGTCCGACCGCTCGGCGGCCTGGTCTGGGGGCCGCTGGGCGACAAGCTCGGGCGCAAAAAGATCCTCGCGCTGACCATCCTCATGATGTCCGGCGCCACCTTCCTGATCGGCGTGCTGCCCACCTATCAGTCCATCGGCGTCATCGCCCCGATCCTGCTGGTGCTGCTGCGCATGGTGCAGGGATTCTCCACCGGCGGCGAGTACGGCGGAGCGGCGACATTCATGGCCGAGTACGCCCCGGACCGCAAGCGCGGATTCTTCGGATCCTTCCTTGAATTCGGCACCCTGGGCGGCTTCGCTCTGGGCACCGCCGTGATGCTGGCGCTGCAGCTCTCGCTGAGTGAAGAAGCGATGATGGCCTACGGCTGGCGCATCCCGTTCTTCCTGGCCCTCCCCATGGGCCTGATCGGCCTCTACCTGCGAAGCAAGCTGGAGGACACCCCGGTGTTCCAGGAGCTGGAAGAGGCGGGAGAAACCCAGAACAGCGGCACCCTGAAAGAACTGGTGCTGACCTACTGGCGTCCGATCCTGACCATGACAGGGCTGGTCATCGCCCTGAACGTCGTGAACTACACGCTGCTGAGCTACATGCCCACCTATCTGGAAACCCAGCTGGGGCTGAGCTCCAGCGCCTCGCTGTCAACCATCCTGATCGGCGAGGTGGCGATGATGGCGGTGATTCCCTTCGCAGGTTCGCTCTCCGACAAGGTTGGGCGCAAGCCGATGTGGTACACCTCGGTCATCGGCCTCTTCGTGCTGGCGCTGCCGATGTTCTGGCTCATGGGCCAGTCGTTCGGCTTGGCGATCCTTGCCTTCGCGATCCTAGGCCTGCTGTACATTCCGCAGCTGGCAACCATCACCGCCACCTTCCCGGCGATGTTCCCCTCGCATGTGCGCTTTGCCGGCTTCGCGGTGACCTACAACGTGGCGACCGCCGTCTTCGGCGGCACCGCCGCCGTGGTCAACGAGGCGGTCATCAATACCACGGGCTTCATGCTTTTCCCCGCGGTATACATGATGGCCGCCTGCGTGATCGGCGCGGTGGCCATCAAGTTCATGCCTGAAACCGCCGGCGCCTCGCTGCGCGGCACGCAGATCCCCGATGCCCTGGATACCGGCATCCTGGCCGCGGTCCCTCACCCGCAGAAGTCCCAGGCCGACTAAACACCGCGGCGGGCGTGCTGAACATCGGACGCATTCGGGCTAGCATTCATAGGGTGAGTAGCCAGAATATTTCAGCAGTGCCCGCCAAAGTTTCAGATACCTTCGACCCGACGCGCTGGCGCGTGGTCGAGGGATTCGACTTCACCGACATTACCTACCACCGTCAGGTTCAGCGCGATGAGAACGGCGTCGTCGTCCGCGACCTGCCCGCGGTGCGCATCGCCTTCGACCGCCCCGAGGTGCGCAACGCCTTCCGCCCGCACACCGTGGACGAGCTCTACCGGGCCATGGACCACGCCCGTATGACTTCCGACGTCGCCACCGTAATCCTCACGGGCAACGGGCCGTCGGAAAAGGACGGCGGATTTGCCTTCTGCTCGGGCGGAGACCAGCGCATCCGCGGCCGCGACGGCTACCGCTATGCCGAGGGCGAGACCCGCGAATCCATCGACCCGGCCCGCGCCGGCCGCCTGCACATCCTTGAGGTGCAGCGCCTGATGCGCACCATGCCAAAGGTCGTGCTCTGCGTGGTCAACGGCTGGGCCGCCGGCGGCGGACACTCCCTGCACGTGGTCTCCGACCTGACCATAGCCTCCAAGCAGCACGGCAAGTTCAAGCAGACCGACGCCACCGTCGGCTCCTTCGACGCCGGCTACGGCTCGGCGCTGCTGGCCCGCCAGGTGGGCCAGAAGACCGCCCGCGAAATCTTCTTCCTGGCCCGCGAATACTCCGCCGACGACATGGTGCGTATGGGGGCCGTGAACGAATCGGTCGACCATGAGCGCCTCGAAGAGGTCGCCCTTGAGTACGCGGCGGACATCGCCCGCCAATCCCCGCAGGCCCTGCGCATGCTCAAGTTCGCCTTCAACCTGGCCGACGACGGCCTGGCCGGCCAGCAGGTCTTCGCCGGCGAGGCCACCCGCATGGCCTACATGACCGACGAGGCGGTGGAGGGGCGTGATGCCTTCCTGGGCAAACGCGATCCGGACTGGTCCAACCACCCGTACTACTTCTAGGCAGCGAAGGAAACAGCGATGGACGCACCCCACCTCACCCTGCTTCAAGCCCTGGCCAACGCCGCCAACGACGGTGGGCCCGCGGTGGAAGTGGTGGCAGATCCCAGCATGCCCGCCGGGTTCAGCCTCAACCTGCTCGATGCCCAGGCGCTGCCGGGGTTCGACGAGCCGATGGTGGTGGTGCGCACCTCCGGGTCCACCGGGCGGGCCAAGCGCACGGTCCTGAGCGTCACCGCGATGGCCTCCAGCGCCCAGGCCACCGCTGAGTTTCTGGGCTTCGAGGGCCAGTGGCTGCTGGCGCTGCCGGTGCACTACGTCGCAGGCATCTCGGTGCTCACCCGCTCGCTGTTCGCCGGCACCCAGCCGGTGATCATGGAACAGAACGGCTCCTTTTCCGCCGCCGACTTCACCGCCGCGGCGCAGCAGATGCTGGAAGCAAAGCGCCTGACCGCCCTGGTACCCACCCAGCTGGCCCGCCTGCTGGACCATCCCAGTGCAGAAACCATCGAGGTGCTCAAGCGCTTCGACGCCATCCTGCTCGGCGGCGCCCGGGCCAGCAAGGACCTGCTCGCCGCCGCCCGCCACCATGGGCTGAAGATCTTCCAGACCTACGGATCGGCCGAAACCTGCGGCGGACTGGTCTACAACGGCACCGCCCTGCCGGGGGTCAAGCTGCGCGAGGAAGCGGGCCGGATCCTGGTCACCGGGCCGATGCTCGCCGACGGCTACGCCGAGGACCCGCAGGCCACCGCGGAACACTTCGTCGACCGCGAGGGCAGCTGCTGGTACCTGACCGACGACCTGGGCACCGTGAACGGCAGCCGGCTGCACATCGAGGGCAGGATCGACGACGTCATCAACTCCGGCGGCGTCAAGCTCTCCGCGGCCAAGATCGAAGGCCTGCTCGAAGAGTTCTTCACTCAGGTCATGGTGGTTGCCGTGTCCGATGCCCAATGGGGCCAGGCGGTGGGGCTGGCCTATTCTGGACCCACCGCAACGGCTGAAGCCTTCGAAGCGCTGCGTCAAACGCTGGGCAAGGAGGCGGTCCCCAAATACCTGCAGCATTACCCGCAGGGACTACCGCAGCTGGCCAATGGCAAGTTCAACAGGCAGGGCATCATCGGGGCGCTGCGCGGGGCGAAGTAGCCCCCGATTAGCCTTGCCAAGGGTTTCGCGGGAAACTAGAGGGTACGAATTTTTCAGTTCGCCGCGAAAGGATTGAAAGTGGCCACACTTTCCCAGTGGGTTGCAGGTGCCCGTCTGCGCACCCTGCCCATCGTCATTGCCCCGGTAGTCATCGGAACCGCCGCCGCCGTCGGCGAGACCGGCGTGTTCCACTGGGTCAACTTCCTGCTTGCACTGTGCGTCGGCCTGCTGCTGCAGATCGGCGTGAATTATTCGAACGACTACTCCGACGGCATCCGCGGCACCGACGACGAGCGCGTGGGCCCGCTGCGCCTAACCGGTTCCAAGCTCACCGCACCGAAGAACGTGCGCAACGCGGCCTTCGGCTGCTTCGGCCTGGCCGCCGCGCTCGGTCTAGCGCTGGTGGTGCTCTCGCAGACCTGGCCGCTGCTATTGATCGGCGTTGCCGCGATCTTCGCCGCCTGGGGCTACACCGGCGGCAAGAACCCCTACGGCTACCGCGGCTGGGGCGATGTCTACGTGTTCATCTTCTTCGGCCTGGTTGCCACCATGGGAACGACGCTGACCCAGATCGGCCACGTCAATCTGGCATCGATCCTCGGCGCCGTGGGTACTGGCCTGATCGGCTGCGCGCTGCTGATGGCCAACAACGTGCGCGACATCCCCACCGACAAGGAAGTCGGCAAGATTACCCTGGCCGTCCGTCTGGGCGAACATAACGCCCGCCTGAGCTACGTGCTGATGCTCGCCGTCGCCATCCTGCTCCCCCTGTTGGTCACTGGCACCTACCCATGGATGTGGCTGATCCTCGTCACCTTCCTGCCAGCCATCGCCCCGGCGATGACCATGCTGCGTGAGCCAGAACTACGCAAACTTGTGATTGTGCTCAAGCAGACCGGCATCGTCAACATGGTCTACGCGCTGCTCTTCACCGCAGCCATCATCCTGCCGATGTGGATGGACTAGCCGCACTGTCGCTACAGACAAAAGATACGCCCTGCTGCTTCAGCGTTCGCTGAGGCACAGGGCGTTTAGTTTTGCGCCCACATGGTGCTGGTGGGCAGAATTCTTAGGCGGTTGGATCCGTCGGCTTGCGCTGCGCGTCGTCGTAGGCATCCTCGACCGCCTCGTCGTCCAGCTGCTTCTTGGTCTTGTTCGAGCTGGTCTTGGAGAACGCCTTGCTCACGTCCTGGCCCGCACTGATGCGGAGCTTGTTGAAGAACAGGTAAGAGACCGCAAACGCAACGATCAGGCCGATCAGACCGGCGATGAAAACTGGCCACTTCAGACCCAAGAAAAGTCCAAGAAACACGACTAGGAAAATTCCCAGACGAAGCACGGTATATTTCAGAAGCTGCATGCTTTAAAGTTTACCGATGAACCTGTGAGGAATATTTTCATTAGACTGGAAGCATGGTCCGCATCATTATTTTCACCGCATTGATTTCAGTCGCGTTGATGATCTACACGTTGATTGAATGTGCCCGCTCAGGGTCTCAAGAAGTACGCTCATTGCCCAAGCCTGCTTGGTTTGCAGTGATCGTCTTTCTTCCGCTGATCGGTGCCGGATTGTGGTTTGCCCTGGGCCGTCCTCAAAAGGTTGCGAACTACAACCCTCAGACCTCGCACGCGCCCGATGATGATGAAGACTTCCTGCGTCAGCTGGAGGTCTGGCGCCGTCAGCAGCAGCGCGACTCAGAGCAAAAAGCTCGTGAGGAAGAACTCAAACAACGCGAGTCCAAGAAACAGGGTGACGAATCTGCAGAGCGCCCTGCCAATGAAAGCAAAGATCAAAACAAGAACGACGGCAACGGCGCAGCCTCCACCGAAGGATAGCGTTTCGCAGGATCCTGCACCGTCCCATAGGTTCTAGCTCGGCAATTTCAGCAAATTATTTTTGTGCCCGAAGTGCAATCATATATTCGAATATGTTTACGATTGATACATGATCTAAACCACTAAAACCATACACAACATCGGGTTAACGCGGGATAATTAACCCATGAAGAACTACAATAGATACCACCGGGATGATGAGGAGCCCTTCCATCCCAACCACTTGCCGGGTCCCATCCCCGGGCGCCGTCATACCTCCGGCAACGAAGGATCTTGGGGCGAGGTGCTGACTCAGCAGCTCTACTTCACCCGGCTCCAAGACACCGTCGCCTCCCTCACCGCTGCATTGCCTGCAACCGACCCGGCCACCGGCTTGTTACAGCTCGCCACCATCAGCCGGATCCGCTCAATGCTCAATGCTGCAGAAACAGTGCTCATGGCAGACACCTTCGAGAACCTGTGCCGCGCCGAATCAATCATTCGTTCCGAAAACACCTTGATCTCCGAACCCGGAACAATGACCAAGGAACAGGCAATGGCCGAAGGCATCAGTGAAGCTGACTGGCTGACCGACGTCGCAGCCCATCACTACCGGGTCGTTCCCGACGATGCAAACGTTGCGCGTTCAAACTTCGTTGCGGAAGCATCCTTGGCCTGTCGTGATACAACTACTCATCTCTTTGAACGTCTCGCCGAGTCAGAAGCGCTCAGGCATCTACTACCCAATACCCTCGATGCACTTGCCACCGGAGCCATCACCCATCAGGCAGCCGGTCTCATCGTGAAATACACGCGCGGCTTGGATGAACAAGCCACCGCTCGTATGGAACAGCAGTTGCTGCCAGCTGCGAAAGCACATATCACCGACGCTGCGATCAGCCAGCGAGCCCGGCGGCTCCGGGAAAAACTGCACCCAATTTCCTTAGAAGAACGGCATCGCCGGGCGGTCAAAGATCGCCGAGTCTCCTATTGGGCTGAAAAGGACGGCATGGCGGCAATCATGCTGCGTGGCCCTGCCCCGGACCTGATCTCCATCATGAATACGCTCAATCATCACCTCAAAGACCTGTCTCGGATCGAAAAGGATCTCCCCCATGAACAGCGCAGGACCGCGGACCAGCTGCGGTTCGACACCATACGCGATGCAATGATCGACGGCTGGCCAGCCGGGGGCGGCACCACCCTGCACACAAAGGTGGCCATCACCATCCCGGCGGTGCAGCTGCTCGCCGACCGCAAGAAGGGCATTGCAGAGCTGGAAGGCTACGGTCCAATCCCCATGGGCGTTGCGTTAAATCTCGCTTCTGAAGCACCGTCAATACTGCGGGTACTCACGGATCCTTGGACTGGGGCGGTGATCGACGTAGAACGTTCAAAGTATCGGCCGCCTCAAGCCCTGCGAGATCTATTGCGTTACCGCGACCAGACATGTCAGTTCCCGGGGTGCAACAAGACTCCCGAAAATTCGGAAATGGACCACGTTGACGATTGGGCCAAGGGCGGACATACCAATCAAGGCAACCTAAAATTGTTGTGCAAGCAGCATCAGATGTTCAAGCATGCGCTGGGATGGAAGTATAGGTTCACCCCTGACGGTGCAGTCACTTGGTATTCGCCAATGGGCCAGAGCTGTGTTGAAGTCCCTGGTTCGGCCATGTCTCTACAGAATTTCGATTGTGTGGCAGATAGCACCCCGCAGCGGCCGCGGATGGAGATCACCCGTCGGTTGCAGCAGATCTTAGGGATCGATGATGACGATCGGGTCGACGGACCAGCTGTGTATTTCGTTGGCGATTAGCCTGCAGTGACAATCGGATCACACAGCAGTAATTCTTCAACTACAAGACCAACACACACTCATTTCACGAGCCCTTTTCACGGTAATGAACCTTAATTCTCAATGGCCTGTATCCTCTAGGCGCCCTCTTACCTTCACGTGAACAGATTTTCTGTTCACTTTTCCTTTGCTACCGCTTATTCATGGTGCGAAATGCACCTTATGTCCGCAACTTCGGATGCTGAGTGTTCGTGAACGATTTTTCTTTTCACTTCGAACTGCGGCTTCTTCACACCGTTCCTGAGAAAGGAATTTCTCTTGCTGTTTCGAGGCCGGAAACTAACGCTGAACGTTATTTCTGTTCATTCGTCACGATTGAGGCTGATCAAGGGCCGACGCCTAAATCCTTGCTCGATGCTTTGACGCTTTCGGTGAACGAATTTCTTGTTCATTTGTATTCTCACCCGAGAATGGGTTTCCGTCATTGAACTCACGCCTGCACCGCGGAGAAGTCCGCTGCTTAACGAGAAACGGGTTCAACCCAAAAGTAGGTTGAACCCGTTTCTATCTAGCTTTCGCCAAGGCTACACACCTGCGTAGGAGTGAAGGCCGTTGAAGAAGATATTTACGATGGTGAAGTTGAAGACCACGCAGAGGAAGCCGATGATGGACAGCCAAGCCGATCGTGGACCGGTCCAGCCACCGGTAGCTCGTGCATGCAGGTAGCCCGCGTAGACCACCCAAATGACGAACGACCATACTTCCTTTGGATCCCAGCCCCAGTAGCGTCCCCATGCGGCTTCCGCCCAGATTGCGCCGGCGATGACTGTGAAGGTCCACAGGATGAAGCTAATGGTGTTGATACGGTAAGCGAAGTTTTCCAACGCTCCGGCGCCTGGAACCAAACGCATGAACGGCAGGTTGTCTTTTTGGCCCGCAGCAATACGCTTCATTCGCGAATGCTGGATCAGCTGAAGAACACTCATAGCGAAGGAGATCGCGAACAGCGACGAAGCAATAACTGCGATGGAAACGTGAATGACAATCCACGGCGACTGAAGTGCCGGCACCAAGTGACCCACAGGCGTAGGGAATCCGATGGTGGCACTACACAGCATCAAGGTAATCAGACCCGAGATGAAGCTGCCCATGAAACGCAGGTCCTTGAAGAACAGTGCTACGAGGTAAACCACGGAAACAACCAGCGCACCGGTGGTCATGAATTCGTACATGTTGCCCCATGGCACACGGTGTGCGGCGAACGCACGCGAGACTACGGCGAAACCATGAAGCAGCATTGCAAGCCACATTAGGGCCACAGCGATGCGGGCCATCGGACGGTTGTTGACCGACAGCTTGGTGTAGATCATCTTGTCGGAGACGATGTCCTGGCTGATGTGGTCTGGTCGTTCTTCGTCACCGCGGCGGCCGCGGCCTACCTTGGAGACGGCACCTGCACCCGCTCCAACGAGCATCTTCTCGTCTTCCTTGAGCGCAGCCGCATCCATTGCGGCAATTGCCTTATTCGACTTCGCCAAGTCCAATGCGAAGAATACGAACACCACAACGTACACCATGGCTGCAAGCAGCATGAACAGCTGGCTGTACATACCCAGTGTTTCGTTGATCGGCTCCAACGCGCCTGCGTTACTACCCATTTACGGCTCCTAGGTCCTGATCCTGGCTTGCAAGAGGCCAGGCCTTGTCAAAGATTTTCTGCAATTCGACAGCTTCACGTTCTAGACGGGGATCTTCGCCTCGGGCTAGGAGCGCATATTCGATCTTACGCTTGCCGTCGTCGTTGACCAGTTTCACCCATACGCGGCGGCGCGGAGTGAACATCGAAACAATCAGTCCAAGCAACGCCAGACCAGCGAAAATCGCGATCGGAAGTTTTCCTGGATCATAATTTACGTCCAGAGCAATATACCGTTTGAGGTCATCAAAGGTGATGCTGCCAAGGTTGTTGGGCAGCTCGTAAGTTTCGCCGGCTGCCAGCGAGATACCTCCGGCTTTAAGATTGCGGTTGTTCAGCTCCGTCATCTTGTCGGTATCCAGTACGTAGACGTTCTGCGGGTCCCCGGAGTCCAGTCCCAAGTCCCCATAGAAGGAATTGAGCTGAAGCAGGGGATTAATGGCGTTGGGATCCGCGGAACGGGAAATGTTGTCTTCACCGATGACGGCGGTGGGCAGCAAGAATCCTTGGAAGCCCAACTGCTCTGGTGAAGCATCCGGTACCTTCAAAACCATGAGCGAGGTGTAGACCGAATCCTGCGGAACAGATACCAAAGGTCCCGAGTAGGAAATGTTTCCCTTGCCATCGCGTACCGTTACCACCGGTGCGTAACCGTTGCCGACCAGGTAGACGTCCGCGCCGTTGATGCGCAGCGGCTTGTTGACCTTGAGGTCTTCCTTCACCGGCTCTGAATCCGCGTCCTTGCGGACCTGCACGTGTGCGGTGAAGTCGATCGGCTGGCCGAAGTAATCCTTAGACTCGCGGTCGAACACGATATCGAACTTGTCAAGCTTAACCGAGTAGCCCGGCAGATCATCCCCGGAGAAGCTGGAGCCCGGTGTGAACGAATCGTAGGCCACCAGTGAGTTCACGAAGGTTTCGCCCTCGACCAACACTCGCTGTCCGCCATAGCCAAACGCATGGCCGAGTCCGGCGGCCGCCAGAACACCCAAGAGGGAAACGTGGAACAGGATATTGCCAATTTCACGGGTGTATCCGCGCTCAGCTGCCACCGAACGGCCGGTCGCATCTTTACGCCGTTCAACGCGGTAGCCGCGCTTCTTCAGAATCTTGTAGGTGTCCTCAATGACCTGATCATCATCCGGGGTATCAGGTTCGCCCTCGATGATTTCCAGCGAGGTGTATTGAGGAAGGCGCTGCATCTTCGACGGAGTACGCGGCGGTGGTGTGCGCAGAGCCTTCGCATGCTTCTTGATGCGCGGCACAATACAACCCACCAAAGAGATGAACAGCAGCAGGTAGATCGCGGAGAACCAGACTGAGGAGTACACCTCGAACATCTGGAACTTGTCGAGCCACGGTCCCGCCACCGGGTGCTGGTCCAGGTACTGAACAACTACCTCGGGATTCGCCGAACGCTGCGGGAAAATCGAACCCGGCACAGCCGCCACCGCCAATAGCAGCAGCAGGAACAACGCCGTCGGCATCGATGTAAGCTGCGTCCAGATCCACCGTAGTGATCCGACGAAGCCAAGCGCGGGGGCATCGCCCACGTTCTTGGCTTTTCGCTTGTTCTTCGCCATTAGATTGGCAACCTCACTTCATTGGCAAACCAGTTTTGCAATTCGGTAACCCAGTTCCCCCAGAGGCCGGTCACCATCAGTACACCCAAAAGAATCAGCATTCCCCCGCCCAAGCGCATGATCAGCAACTGGTGGCGGCGGAAGAAGTTCATCGCCTGCATGCCTCGCTGCATGCCGAAGGCGATCAGTAGGAATGGCAGGCCTAGTCCCAGACAGTAGAACACCGTCAGCAGTGCACCACGCCCGACGTTCGCGTCCACCCCGGTGGACATGATCAGCACCGCAGAAAGAGTTGGCCCAATGCAAGGCGCCCAGCCCAGGCCGAACGTCAGCCCAAGAACGGGTGCGCCCCACAAACCTGCCGGCGGCCGCTTGTGGATCTTTGCATCACGCTGCATCCAGGAGAAGCCTCCCATAAACACGATGCCCATGAAGATGACCACCAGTCCCAAGGCTTGGGTGACCCAGCCGCCGTTGAAGCGCAGCCATGCCGTGGCTTGGCTGAACAGCACACCCGCAGCAATAAACACCACTGAGAATCCGAGGACGAACAGTAGCACGCCAAGCACCACGCGCCCTCGGCGGTGGTCCTTCAAGTCCGCACCGGTCAATCCGGTGACATAACCGAGGTACCCCGGCACCAGAGGAAGCACGCAGGGAGAGAGGAAGGACACTAGTCCGGCCAGCAAAGCGACCGGGGCAGCCAGCAGCAGCGAGCCGTCCAGAACAATGTCGGCAAATGGATTAGAGGTCAACGCTCAGCTCACAGCTCTTCGGTGATAGCGGTGTTGATCAGTGACTTCAGGGTGCTTGGTTCGACCGCCCCGATCACACGGGCCCTCACTCGTCCCTTGCGGTCAAGAACCAAAGTTGATGGGACTGCCTGCAGTGGTACGTATTTGGTCATTGCCAGCTGGATATCCCCGCTGGTGTCCTGTACCGACTCATAAGGCAGCGCGAAAGTACGCTCGAATGCCTTGGCCGCTTCGGCCTCATCGCGGACGTTGACTCCAAGGAAGTTGACCTTGCCCTTGAATTCATCTGCGAGTTTTTTCAAGTCTGGTGCTTCGATGCGGCATGGTGCGCATGCTGCGTACCAGAAGTTCAGAACCACCGGCTGTCCCTGCCAAGCTATGGTGTCGACCTTGGTACCGTGGTAAGTCTCGGTCTTGATGTCCACCGGGTCCGTACGCTGATCCAGCGAATATTCCTGAACGGCCCCATCGCCCGCGATGTAGTTCTTGCCATCGCCGCTGTTGGCCTGCTTGGTCAACGAATCTTCCTTCGCGCAGGCTGCCAACGGGACCATTGCCGCAGCGACCATCAGCGAACGCAGCATGGTGCGCCGCGAGAGCGATCGAGGATTCTGCACAGGATCAATCATTTGCTTTAAGCTCCAGGAATGTTTGCAGCGCCCGCCAAAAGCTCTGGGCACGGTTCGGTATAACGCACGGAGACGAGCTTGTCTCCGTCAAAATCAAAACTGGTAATAGAGCCGAGGGTGCACTCGCGCTTGCGTGGATCATGCCACAGTGGTTTTCCCTCGGCGTCGCGGCGGGTGACCCAAATGGGCAGCTGGTGGCTGACGATTACTACCTCAGCGCCGTCGCCGTGCTCCTGCACGATCTCTTGTCGATGGGATTCCATCGCTTCACGCATGCGGACTACCTGCTGTTTGTAGGGTTCGCCCCAAGACGGCTTAAAAGGATTGACCAGCAGCGGCCAGTACTCAGGCTTTTTCAGATGCGTGGCGACCTTTGACAGGCCCTGCAGTTTGTTTTCGGCTTCGATCACCCGATCATCGGTCAGGATCGGAAGTTCCAATGCTGCGGCAGTGGGCGCGGCCGTTTGCTGGGCGCGGATCAGCGGCGATGCCACGACCCGCACGATGTTGCCGCCCTGTGACTGATGCCGGGTAAAGAATTCGCCAGCCCCCTCGGCCATCTTGAATCCGAGGTCGGACAATCCGAATCCTGGGATTCGTCCATACAGAACGCGTTCTGGGTTGTGAACTTCCCCATGGCGCAACAAATGAACAGTCGATAAAGGCATGATTCCAGTGTCTCAAAGAATCAACCTTAAAGATGAATAATGTGGCCCCCGTCAACGATTCACAGGGGTTGCATGGGATTCGCAAATAGAAAAACCATCCTTTTGGATGGGGTACATCACTTACCTAGCCGACTACGCTTGGGAGAAAGAGTAAGCACGTAAAATCAGCACCTGCTTCAACACAGCGAGGACGGCTATGAGCAACTACGATCCGAACCAACCGGGCCAGCCCTACGACCCCAACTCCGGGTCCAACGCTTCAAACCCGTATGGCCAGAACCCCTATGGTCAGAACCCTTACGGCCAGCAGCCGGCGCAGCCTTACGGGCAGAACCCGTATGGACAGCAGCAGCCGGGCCAGCCGGCACCGCCTGCCTTCGATCCCTACGCACAGCAGCAGGGCGGCTATGCCGCCGTGCAGCCACCGACCGAGCGTCCGAAAACCTTGCAGTGGGCGTTCCTGTTGATACTTGCCTCCGGCGTCATCAGCGCCATCGGCAGTTGGCTGGTCTTTCAATCAAGTCTGTTCATCAACATGTTCAGCTCCCAGTGGAGCGCTATCCAAGACGAATTCGAGCGTCAGATGGCCACTACCCCGGGCGCCATGGAAGATCCAATGATCCAACAGATGATGAGCAGCCCCGAGGCATTCGTCAATGAAATCCATTCGGTGCTTTCGGGCTTCTTGGTTGTTTCGCTGATTATCAGCGTCGGCCTATATTTCTTGGTAGGCTTCTTCGTCGGCCGCGGTGTGAATGCCATGCGCATCATCGCAACCATCCTTGCTGTCATCTCGGTCATGGGCGTCGCAGGTTCGCTGGTCACCCTGGCAACCTTCGGCGGCGACCAAGCCGGCGTGCTGATCGTACTGACCCTGCTGGGCGTCATCTGCGGAGTTGCAGGCGTGGTCTTCTCGTGGCTGCGTCCGTCCTCCGAGTACATTGCCGCACGGCGCGCGGCCCGGATGGCGGGCTACCGCTAAACCAGGGAGCTGTTGGCTTCAAAGCATAATAGGCGGTGCCCGGTATCTTTTCAGATACCGGGCACCGTCTATTTTTCTCGGTCCGTGCGGTTAAGGCTGGACTGCCAGGTAAGCGAGGATCTGCAGCTCGGTGGACAAATCGACGCGGCGTACATTCATCCCGCGCGGTATAACCAACGGCTTCGGCGCGAATGAGAGCACGGAGTTCACACCGAGATCCGAGAGTTCATAGATCAGTTCCTGAGCTGCTTCGCCTGGAACGGCCAGAACCGCAATATTGATTTCCTCCCGCTGCACCACAGCGGTGAGCTCTTTTCCGTCTTCTACTCGCAGATCGCCCACTGACGCACCGATCAGTGTTGGGTCGACATCGAGTATCGCCTTGACCTTGAACCCGCGGGTGGCGAAACCGGCATAGCCGCTCAGCGCTCGGCCTAGGTTGCCGGCACCGAGAATGAGGACGCGCCAATCCCTGTTCAGGCCCAGCGTGTTGTTGATGTGCTCCGCCAGCTCGTGCACGACGTAGCCAACTCCCCGTGTTCCATAGGAGCCCAGCCAGGACAGATCCTTGCGCAGGATCGCTGGATTTACGCCGGCTTCCTTAGCCAAGACTCCTGAGCTGGTGCGCTCAAGTCCTTGTGCTTCGAGCGCGTTCAGTGCCCTTAGATAATGCGTAAGCCGCGCGACGGTTGCTTCGGGAAGTACCTTTGCTTCATTTTCAGTCACTATGTTCGCCTCGTTGGGGAGCTTGAGGCGCCAACGGATGAGCTGTCGATATAGATCTCATGATGTAGTCAGCAAGCGTTCAAGACGTGCTGCATCAATGGTCCAAAAGTCTCGAACCTGCCCGTCGATAAGTAGCACCGGTACCTCTTCGTGGTGGCGCTCGAGCAGTTCTGGGTGTTGGTCGATGTCCAACTCGGTAAAGTGCATACCCAGACGCTGAGTCACGTCGTTGACGGTTTCCCGGGCGGCCTGGCACAGGTGGCATCCTTGGCGGACCAGCAACTGAATCTCATGCAAATTACTCACCTACACATAATCTCATGAGCTCATAAGCGGCCTTAAACTGTGCGCTGAATTGCACACCACTAATCCGTAATACAACGCAGGTGTTCAAAGACATCGACGGTGCACGGTGATTGATAAGCTAGAGCAAATGTCTTCCATCGATCCGATTTCAGCAACCGATCCCGCCAACGGCACCGGCGGCGTCGCCGCATTCTTCGACGTCGACAACACCCTTGTTCGAGGGGCATCGGCATATCTATTGGCACGCAAACTCCATGAGCGCAAATACTTCCATCTGCGTGAGATCATGTGGTTCGCCGTCAAGCAGCTGAGGTTTATCGCCCGCGGCGAGCACTTGGGAGATATTCAGGCAATCCGCGACCGGGCCCTGATGTTGGTCAAGGGCATTCCAGTGGCCGATATCGAAAGAATCGGCGAGGAAATCTACGACGAGTACATTGCACCCAAGTTGTGGCAGGGTACCGTTGCGATCGCCAACCAGCACCGGGCCGTAGGTCGCGAAGTTTGGCTGGTGACTGCTACTCCGGTGGAGGTCGCCAATGTAATCGCCTCTCGGCTCAACCTTTCAGGCGCCCTCGGCACGGTAGTTGACAGGGAGGACGGGCTGTACACCGGAACGCTGGCAACTCCGATCTTGCATGCGGCCGAAAAGGCGCAGGCGGTGCGAGAGCTGGCCAAGAACCGTGGTATCTCGCTGATCAATTCGTGGGCCTACTCCGATTCCTACAACGATGTTCCGCTCCTGGAAGCCGTGGGCCATCCCGTGTGCATCAATCCCGACGCTCGCCTGCGTGCTTATGCGAAGCGCCGCGGTTGGCAGGTTTATGATTTCCGCAGGGGCCAGCGCGCAGCGAAGCTGAGCCTGAAGCTGGCGGGAGTCATCGGCTTCCTCTGGGCGCTGAAGCGTTCCTTCAAGGACCGCAGCGGCCTTTAGTCCGGCGGTTGCAGGGTTAAAGCAATCGCCACCGTCCAGGACGAATCCTGATGCGGTGGCGATGAATGCCTAGCGGCAAGCTGCTCGAAGTATATTTACTTCTTATTGCGGCGCTGGTGGCGGGTCTTACGAAGCAATTTACGGTGCTTCTTCTTCGACATACGCTTGCGGCGCTTCTTGATAACAGAGCCCATACTGGTTCCTCACAAACTAAATAAATGCGCCAACCCAGAGACTCCACATGCATTGCAGCACACGGCAAGGTTGACCGGACGTTAAACGTTCCTTAATAGATTACCCGCTTTTCGGCCATACTCTGACCATCGCGAGGCTTATCGACCGAGAGAACCGGTGCCGCGCTGCGGATCAATGGCCGCAGACTGCAGGTAGGACTCCACAGCGTTTTCTGGAACGCGATAGGAGCGACCGAACTGAACCGCAGGAAGATCACCTGCGTGGATCAGGCGATAAACCGTCATTTTGGAAACACGCATCATGTCGGCCACCTCGGCCACCGTCATGAAACGGGCTCCTGCAAAATTCTGTTTATCCTGCATGCGGGATATTCTCCTGACGCTGATCTCTGATTCGTCGCGTGACTAGCGCACGTGAACTTACACGACTGAGGATCAACAACGGCGATCAGATTCACGTTTGCTTTGTCCTAGTCTAATCGCACTTTGGTAACTTTTGCATCACGAAACACATGTGCGTCGCGGCAATATCGATAATTTGTTGCCTTAACGCAACCGCCCGGAATGCTATGAGTGATTTTCCACTCATTGCATCCCGGGCAATCGTTTTGAGAGCTTCTGCGGCGACCCTTAGATCAAGCCCTGCGCAAGCATCGCGTCAGCGACCTTGACGAAGCCAGCGATGTTTGCGCCGGCAACGTAGTTGCCAGGCATGCCGTATTCATCGGCAGTTGCTGCACAGCGGTTGTGGATGCCCACCATGATTTCGCTCAGTCGCTTCTCGGTGTGGTCGAAGGACCAGGAGTCGCGGCTTGCATTCTGCTGCATCTCCAGAGCGGAGGTTGCAACGCCGCCTGCGTTGGCA
Organism: Glutamicibacter sp.; assembly: GCF_032154645.1. Lineage (GTDB taxonomy): Bacteria > Actinomycetota > Actinomycetes > Actinomycetales > Micrococcaceae > Glutamicibacter. The sequence continues at coordinate 35,158 of NZ_JALDXV010000018.1, forward strand.
GCCTTGCCCGGACCGAATAGCACGCCTGCATCCTGGAAGATCGAGGTTGCTTCGGCGGTGGTTGGCATGTTGGCGCCTTCTGCCACTGCAACCACGCCGGCTGCCACCATCTTCTTGGCCGACTCGACACCGAGTTCGTTCTGGGTGGCGCATGGCAGTGCGACGGTGCCTTCAACATCCCATACATTGCCGCCGGCAACATATGAGACCTTCTTGCTTCCACGACGCTCTGCGTATTCGGAGATGCGTCCGCGTTCAACTTCCTTGATCTGGCGCAGCAGATCCAGGTCGATGCCTGCCTCATCAACAATGAAGCCGCCGGAGTCCGAAGCGGTAACAACCTTTGCACCGAGGGCCTGGGCCTTCTCGATGGCGTGGATTGCCACGTTGCCGGAGCCGGAGACGACCACGCGCTGGCCGTCGAAGCTCTGGCCGCGGGTCTTGAGCATCTCTTCGGTGAAGATCACCGCACCGTAACCGGTAGCTTCCGGGCGAACCAGGGAACCGCCCCAGGTCAGGCCCTTGCCGGTCAAAACGCCCGACTCGTAGCGGTTGGTAATGCGCTTGTACTGTCCGAACAGGTAGCCGATCTCGCGTCCACCCACGCCGATGTCGCCTGCCGGCACGTCGGTGTATTCACCGATGTGGCGGTAGAGCTCGGTCATGAAGGACTGGCAGAAGCGCATGACTTCGCCGTCGGAACGACCACGTGGGTCGAAGTCGGAACCGCCCTTGCCGCCGCCGATAGGCATGCCGGTCAGGGAGTTCTTAAAGATCTGTTCGAAGCCAAGGAACTTCACAATGCCCAGGTACACCGACGGGTGGAAGCGCAGGCCGCCCTTGTATGGGCCAAGTGCCGAATTGAATTCAACGCGGAAACCGCGGTTGATCTGAACCTTGCCGTTGTCATCAACCCACGGCACGCGGAAAATAATCTGGCGTTCAGGTTCGCACAGACGCTGCAGGATAGCCGCTTCAGCATACTCAGGATGCTTGATGGAAACGGCTTCAAGGCTTTCAAAAACCTCGGTGACTGCCTGGTGGAACTCTGCTTCGCCGGGATTGCGGCGGAAGACTTCGTCGCGAATCGTCGCTAAGTGCTTATCCAAGTTTCTCTCCTCATCACTTGGGGCAGGCACTGGGCCATGACGGGGCCACAAAAAGTTCCCGGCGTCACTGCCCCAAACACGAGAATGCCACGGGTTGCAATCGGAAGAAAAATTTCACGTTACAAAACTGTGTGGTGCGCGTAACGTAAATTTTTGGACATTTTGTAACCTAGGTCAGCGATCCATTAGTCAAATGTCTACTTGCGGCGGCCAAAGCGAGGCAGTCGATCAAAGAATTCTTGGGCTCGTTCGGTGACTTGTTCCAGTCCCCGACCCACGCTTCGGCTGAGCTGCTGCGCGGCTGGAGCGGACTGTCCAGACTCGTCGGCATTCACAAGTTCAAGTTCCTGCTCTGGCTGTGAAGACTGGGTTGCCGGTACAATTTGCGCGCACCACAGCATCAGGTCGTTAACTGCTCCTGAGTCGACACTATAGATTCGGCGCTGACCGGCAGCAGTCATGCTTACCAACTTTGCCTCGCGCAGCACCTTCAGGTGCTTTGAAACGGTGGGCTGGGAAATTTCCAGCTCGGTTACCAGGGTGCCGACTGCCTTTGGTTCTAAACGCAGTGCTTCAACAATTCGGCGCCGGGTAGGTTCAGCCAACGCAGAAAAAACTTCATCAATAGCCACAGACATAACCCTAGCGGCATATGACTAAACCGCAACGTTGACAGCTACTGCTACGCAGTCATCAGGCTGGATCGTTGTCTTAGTCGAACCATGGGTCCAGGCCGAACAACGGGAAGACCTCTTTACGGGTGGCGATGATGGTGCGGTCCACCGGGTCGGCCGGGTCATAGCCGATCTCCCAGTTGCGCCACCACAGCTGTGCGTCGTCGCCCATGAGATAGGGCACGGCACGGCCGTAGGTCTCGAGAACGTGGCGCCGGAAGGTTTCGGGAACATAGGTGCGCAGCGGAACCGGCTTGCCGGCGGCGATGGCGATCAGGTGCGTCCAGGTGCGTGGAACGACGCCGGTGACGTTGTAGCCGCCACCACCCGTGGCCAGCCATCGTCCCTCGCACAACTCGTCGGCCAGGTGGGAAATATCCAGGGCCACCTGCCGCTGGGCATCCACCGACAGTTTCAGGTTCGTCATGTCGTCGTCGCGGTGCGCATCGCATCCATGCTGGGAGACGATGATTTCTGGTTTGAATGCATGCACCAGTTGCGGGACCACTGCGTGGAACGCCCGCATCCACCCGGCATCGCCCGTCATCGCGGGGATCGCAATGTTGACCGCAGAGCCCTCGGCGTTCTTGCCGCCGATTTCATTGGCAAAACCCGTGCCGGGAAACAGCGAGAGCCCGGACTCGTGGATGGAGATGGTCAATACCCGTTCGTCGTCCCAGAAGATCGACTGGGTGCCGTCGCCGTGGTGGGCGTCCACGTCAATGTAGACGATCTTCGTGGCCCCGCGTTCAAGAATTCGGAAAATGGCGGCAGCGGCGTCGTTGTAGATGCAGAACCCGCTGGCCTTGCTGCGGGCCGCATGGTGCATGCCCCCGGCGAAATTCACCGCACGCACGGTGGTTTCGTCCATGATCGCGTCGGCGGCGATCACCGATCCTCCGACGATTCTCGCCGCGGCCTCGTGCATGCCGCCGAAGACCGGGTCATCCTCGGTGCCTAGTCCGTACTCGGGCGCCACCAGCGTGGGATCGGCGCTGACCTTGCGGACCTGTTCTATATACGACCGGTCGTGGACCGTGGCGAGCACGTCGTCCCCAGCCACCTCGGGAAGCTGAAGCTGCACGTTGGGTGCGTTGAAGACCTCGAGCTGGCTGCTGAGCCGATGGGTGAGCTCCAACCGGCAGGGATGCATGGGATGCCAGTCGCTGAATTTATACTTCAGGTACTGCTCATCCCACATCACCGTGGTGGGCCGGGGGGCATGTTGAGGCTCTAACACGCTTTCAGGCTACCGGAAAGCGCTGCGGCGGACGCATTTATGGCGCCAATCGAGGCAAAGACGCGCCCGACCGCGTAAATTACATGATGAAGGAATCACCGTGGCTCAGCCACGAGGAAAGGGTGAGCCGAATACATGAGCAGCAGCGGACCAGGAGCCAACCTGCAGCGTGCCGGATCGCGCGGCGAGCTGCGCCGCCGGTGGCTGGCGCTGCGCACGTCCATTGCGAACTTCACGATCCGCTCCCCCGCACGCCTGGCGCTGGGCACCTTCCTCATCGTGATCACGATTTTCACCTCCCTGCTGGCTGCACCCTTCTCCTCTGCGAACGGTGAGCCGACGCCCCTGGAAGACGCGCTGTTCACTGCGGTCTCTTCGGTGTGCGTCACCGGTTTGACGGTGGTCTCTACGGCGACGCACTGGTCCTTCCTAGGCCAGCTGATCATGATCATCGGCACCTTCGTCGGCGGCCTGGGCATCCTCACCCTGGCCTCGATCATGTCCCTGGCGGTCTCCCGCAAGCTCGGCGTGCGCGCCAAGCTGATGGCGCAGAATTCGATGAACACCAACGACGCCTCGGCGCTGGGCGACGTCGGTTCGCTGCTGCGCATTGTGATCCTCACCGCGATCACCCTGCAGGCGATCATCTCGCTGCTGCTGATCCCGCGCTTCTACATTTTGGGCGAGAGCCCGCTGTCCGCTGTTTGGCACGGGGTGTTCTACGCAATCTCGGCCTTCAACAACGCAGGGTTCACCCCGCACTCCGACGGGCTGGTCCCCTACGAAACCGACCTGTGGATCCTCGGTCCGCTCATGGCTGGCGTATTTCTCGGTTCGCTGGGCTTCCCTGTGATCATGGTGCTGCTGGCCCACCGTTGGAACACCAAGAAATGGAACCTGCACACCAAGCTGACCCTGCTGGTCACCACCATCCTGCTCTTTGCCGGCGCGCTGATGTGGCTGCTGATCGAGTGGAACAACCCGAAAACCATCGGCACCCTGAGCGTCTCGGACAAGCTCATCCATGGGCTGTTCGCCTCGGTGATGACCCGTTCGGGAGGCATGAACCTGGTGGATCAGAACGATATCCACCAGACCACCATGCTGCTGACCGACGCGCTGATGTTTGCCGGCGGCGGTTCGGCATCGACCGCCGGCGGCATCAAGGTCACCACCATCGCGGTGATGTTCCTTGCCATCTTCGCCGAGGCCCGCGGCGATTCCGAGACCCGCGCCTTTGGCCGCAGCATCCCCGAAGAGACCATGCGCGTTGCCATTTCGGTGGTGGTCATGGGCGCCTCGCTGGTGGCGGTCTCCACCGGGCTGCTGGTGCTGATCGACGAGTCGGTGGGCATCTCCCGGGCCCTGTTTGAATCAATTTCAGCCTTCGCCACGGTGGGGCTGAGCACCGGCGTCTCGGAGGAAATGCCGCCGGCCGGCAAATATGTCCTAAGCTGTTTGATGTTTGCCGGACGCATCGGCTCCATCACCCTTGCCAGCGCGCTGACCATGCGCCACCGCGAATCGCTGTACAAGCTTCCAGAAGAAAGGCCGATCATTGGCTGAGAAACACATCGACCACAATGCGCCGGTTCTGGTCATTGGGCTCGGCCGCTTCGGTGCCTCGGTGGCAGAGACCCTGGTCAAGCAGGGCCGCGAGGTGTTGGCCATTGAGCGCAGCCCGGAACTGGTCCAGCAGTGGGCCAGCACGCTGACCCACGTGGTGGCGGCGGATGCGACGAACATCGACGCGCTGCGCCAGCTCGGCGCCCAGGAATTCTCCTCCGCCGTGGTGGGCGTGGGCACCTCCATCGAATCCTCCGTGCTGATCACGGTGAACCTGGTGGACCTGGGCATCGAGCACCTGTGGGTCAAGGCGATCACCCCGTCGCACGGCAAGATCCTGACCCGCATCGGCGCGAACCACGTGATCTATCCGGAGGCCGACGCCGGCGTGCGCGCTGCCCACCTGGTGGGCGGGCGCATGCTTGACTTCATCGAGTTCGACGACGGCTTTGCGATCGTCAAGATGTACCCGCCCAAGGAGACGCAGGGCTTCACGCTGGCCGAATCCCAGGTGCGTTCGAAGTACGGCGTGACCATTGTGGGTGTGAAGTCCCCGGGCGAAGACTTCACCTATGCGCTGCCGGATACCATCGTGACCCGACGCGATATGCTCATCGTTTCGGGTCACGTGGATCTGCTGGAGCGCTTCGCCGCCAGGCCGTAGTACCTTAGCCCAGCTCGTCGCTCAGCTGCGCGGCACGGGCCGCCGCGGCCGCGGTGCCGTCCTTGATGATCTGCGGTATGCCCTGCTCGTCGAAGGCGGCGATGGCGCGTTCGGTGGTGCCGTTCGGGCTGGTCACCGCCCTGCGCATGGTTGCGGGGTCTGCCTGCGGGTCTGCGAGCATCTTGCCGGCTCCCGCCACGGTGGCGCGGGCCAGGGCGATGGACAGCTTCTCATCAAGCCCCAGGGCCACGCCGGCGTTGGCCATGGCCTCGGCCAGGTAGAAGGCGTAGGCGGGGCCCGAACCGGAGATTGCGGAGAGCGCGTTCTGCTGCGCCTCCTCGATCACGTGCACATCCCCGGAGCCGGCGAACAGCCCGCTGACCGAGTCGATCTGCTGTTGGCTGACGCTCGCGGCCGGAGAAAGCCCGACCACGCCCGCGCCAACCATCAGCGGGGTATTCGGCATGGAGCGGATCACCGGCTGGCCGGAGGGAAGATGCGCCTGCATGCTCTGCAGGGTGATGGCGGCCGCCACCGACACCACCACGGTCTCAGGGTTCAGTGCACCACAGATCTCATCGCACAGATCGGTGATGCCCACCGGCTTCACGCCCAGGAACACCACGTCGGCGCCGGCCGCGGCGATGGAATTCGCTTGCGGCTCTTCGGAGCCCACCAGCACGTTCACGCCCAGTTCGCGCAGTTCGCCGGCGCGGGTGTCGCTGCGCAGGGTTGCGGTGATCAGCTTCGGGTCATGGCCGGAGGCGATGATGCCGCGCAGGATCGCGCCGTTCATCGAGCCGGTGCCGAGGAATGCAAGTTTCAGGTTGTTAGTCGCTTCGCTCATAACTACCATCTTGTCACTTTTGGCTAGCGGATTGCCTGTTCTGAGTCGTTGTGAACCTGCAGGTGTTCGCGCGCGAATTCCAGGGTGCGCCCAAGCCACTCCTCCTTCTGCCCGGCGTTCTTGGCCTTGCGGGTGGATACCTCCACCGCCACCACGCCCTCCCAGGCGCTGTCGCGCAGGTACTGCAGGGACTGGGCTACCGGCTGGGTGCCCAGGCCCGGCACCAGGTGCTCGTCCTTGCCGTTGTCCAGCCCGTCACACAGGTGCACGTGGCGCAGGCGTCGTCCCAGATCCTGCACCGCCTGGTGCGAATCCATGTTGGCGATGGCGGCGTGGGAGAAGTCCCAGGTGACGTCCTGGTAGGACTGCGGCACCGGGTTCCAGTGCGGCAGGTACATCTTCGCCTCGCGGCCGCGGGCGCGCCAGGGATACATGTTCTCCACCGCGATCTTCATTCCGGTGGTTTCGGTCAGCCGGCGCACGCCGTCCACGAACTCTTCGGCGTAGCTGCCCTGCCACCTGAAGGGCGGATGGGCGACGACGACGTCGGCCCCGACGGCTTGGGCGAGGATGACAGAACGCTCGATCTTGGCCCAGGCCGAACCCCAGACCTGCTGGGTCAGCAGCAGGGTGGGCGCGTGGACGGCAAGGATCGGCAGCTGGTACTTGTCCATCAGGGCGCGCAGTGCGGTGGCCGATTGGCTGGCCGCGTTGCCCGTGATCAGCACCTCCAGGCCGTCGTAGCCCACGTCCTTGGCCATGGCGAAGGCGTCGTGCACCGTCAGTGGATAGACCGAGGCACTGGAAAGCGCCACCGGTACCTTAGGCGAGTGTATTTCCATTCTCATGCCCTCCCATCCGCACCGGAGCGAGCCGGTGATCAATCTGCGCTGCTGCGTTAGGCCTTGGGCTCGACCATGCGCTGTGCGCTTGATCCCAAGGCTACCTCTCCTACACCAACGCTACTACTCAGTGGTGTCGAAGAATCGAACATCACGTGGTCGAATCTGCGCAGCATCAAACCCTCGCGGATGGCCCAGGGGCAGATCCGCACCGATTTAAGCTTCAGCGCGCTCATTGCCTCATGGGCGACGATGGCGCCGGCCAGCAGCTGGGGTGCGCGCACCTCTGAAACTCCTGGCAGTTCGGCGCGCTCGGCCCAGCTCATCGCGGTGAGTCGGTTGGTCCACAGCTTCAGCGCATCGCGGTGCAGCACGCGCTTGACATAGGGCCCCTCGGCGCTGGGGGCGGCCCCGGTGATCCGGGCCAGCGAGCGGAAGGTCTTGGAGGTGGCGGTGGCGAGGGTGGGCTTGCCGTATTGGCGCAGCTCGGTGGTCGGGTCCGAGAGCACATCGCGCACGTAGTTGCGCAGCTCGCGGACCTGGCTCATCGAGGGCAGGTCCTCGGGCAGCCACTCGTGGGTCAGCCGTCCCGCACCCAGCGGCACCGAGAAGGCCACCTGAGGGAACTCATCGGTGCCCCAGGCAAGCTCCAGCGAGCCGCCGCCCATGTCCAGGTTGAGGATCGACTCGGAGGACCAGCCGAACCAGCGGCGCACCGAGTAGAAGGTCATGCCGGCTTCTTCCTCGCCGGTCAGTTCCATCAGGGTGACGCCGGTTTCCGCCTTGACCCGTTCAAGTACCGCGGCGCCGTTGGAGGATTCGCGGATGGCGGAGGTGCAGAAGGCCATGAAGTCTTCCACCTGGTGGTTGGCCGCGAACTCTGCCGCCTCGTTGATGAAGGAGAGCAGTTCGCCCTGGCCCTCTTCGGTGATGGCGCCGTATTCGTTGAGATAGCGCACCAGGGACAGCGGCCGCTTGTGCGAGGCATAGGGTACCGGGCGCGCGCCCGGGTAGGCATCAACCAGCAGCAGGTGAACCGTGTTGGATCCGATGTCCAGTACGCCAAGTCTCATGGTGCGCTCCTCAACAGGGATTCGGCGGGAATTACTTCTCGGTCTTCTTCGCCGCTGGCTTCTTGGCCGGGGCCTTCTTGGCGGTGGTGGTCTTCTTCGCCGCAGGCTTCTTGGCAGGAGCCTTCTTGGCCGTGCGCTTGACCGGGCCGCGGGCGCGCTTGTCCGCCAGCAGTTCGATCGCCTGTTCGCGGGTCAGCTCCTCCAGAGAGGTGCCGCGCGGAACGGTGATGTTGGTGACGCCGTCGGTGATGTACGGGCCGAAGCGTCCGTCCTTCACAACGATGTTCTTCTCACTGGTGGGGTCCACGCCGAATTCGGCCAGCGGCGGCACCGCGGCCCGGCGTCCGCGCTGCTTGGGCTGCGAATAGATCTCCAACGCCTCCTCGAGGGTGATGGTGAAGATCTGCTCCTCGGATTCGATGGAGCGCGAGTCGCTGCCCTTTTTCAGGTACGGTCCGAAGCGGCCGTTCTGCACCGTGATTTCTTCGCCCTCGGCATCCGCACCCAGCACGCGCGGCAGGCTCAGCAGCTTCAGCGCGTCGTCCAGCGTGACAGTTTCAACGCTCATCGACTTGAACAGGCTGCCGGTGCGCGGCTTGATCTTAGCAGGCTTCTTCGGCGGCTTGGGCTTGCCGTTCTTGTAGTACTCCACCGGCAGCGCGGCGATTTCTTCCTCGGTCAGTTCCGGGATGATCTCGGTGACGTAGGCGCCGTAGCGTCCGTCCTTGGCGACGATCTTGCGGCCGGTTTCCGGGTCCACGCCCAGTTCCTTCTCCGACACCTTGGAGTTGGCGAAGAGCTCTTCGGCCTTTTCTGCCGTTAGTTCGTCCGGCGCCAGGTCTTCTGGCACATTGGCGCGCTGCGGTTCGGTGCCTTCTTCGGCGCCCTCGGGCAGGGCGCGCTCCAAGTAAGGGCCGAATTTGCCAACGCGCAGGGTGATGTCGTCGGTGACCTTGATGGAGTTGATGGCGCGCGCGTCGATGTCGCCCAGGTTGTCCACCACGTGCTTAAGGCCTTCAACGCCGTCCTTGCCGAAATAGAAAAGGTTCAGCCAGTCGGTGCGGGCGCGCTGGCCCTTGGCGATCTCATCCAGGTCGTCTTCCAGGCGTGCGGTGAAGTCGTAGTCGACGTACTGCGCGAAGTGCTCTTCGAGCAGGCGGATGACGGAGAACGCAATCCAGCTCGGGACCAGGGCGCCGCCGCGCTTGGTGACGTAGCCGCGGTCCATGATCGTGGAGATGGTCGGCGCATAGGTGGACGGGCGTCCGATTTCGCGCTTTTCCAGCTCGGCTACGATGGATGCTTCGGTGTAGCGCGCCGGCGGGGTGGTCTCGTGTCCCAGCGCGGTCAACTCGTCGCCGGCCAGGGACTGGCCCACGGCCAGCTGCGGCAGGCGCGCCTCGGCGTTGGCGTCGTTCGCCTCGCCGTTCTCTGCGCGCTGCTCGTCCTTGCCCTCTTCGTAGGCTGCAAGGAAGCCGCGGAAGGTGATCACGGTGCCGGAGGCGGAGAACTCTGCCACGCGGTTGTCGCTTGCCGTGCCGGCGAGCTTGATCGTGGCGGTGAAGCCCTTGGCGTCTGCCATCTGCGAGGCGACGGTGCGCTTCCAGATCAGCTCATAGAGCGTGTACTCGTCCTTGGACAGCGAAGAGCGCACGGCGGTGGGGCGGCGGAACATGTCGCCTGCCGGACGGATGGCCTCGTGGGCTTCCTGTGCAGCGTCGGACTTTGCCTTGTAGACGCGCGGCTTGGCCGGAACGGCGTCCGGCCCGTAGAGCTCGGTGGCCTGCTTGCGCGCCGCGGAGACTGCCTCGTTGGACAGGAAGACCGAGTCGGTACGCATATAGGTGATGTAGCCGTTTTCATACAGGCGCTGGGCGATCTGCATGGTCAGCTTGGAGCTCCAGCGCAGCTTGCGGCTTGCTTCCTGCTGCAGGGTGGAGGTAGTGAACGGTGCAGCCGGGCGGCGGGTGTATGGCTTGTCCTCCACCGAGGTCACCGCGAAGTCGGTATTCGCCAGGTTGGCAACCAGCGATTCGGCGGCTTCCTGGTTCAGGTGGGTCAGCGCCGAACGCGAGCTCTTGAGTTGGCCGCGGTCGTCGAAATCGCGGCCGGTGGCCACGCGCGCCCCGTCAACTGCCGAGAGCTTGGCGGCGAAGGCCTCGCCGTTGGACGTGGCAAAGTTGCCCTTGATGTCCCAGTAGCCTGCGGAGATGAATGCCATGCGTTCGCGTTCGCGTTCAACCACCAGGCGCGTTGCCACCGACTGCACACGGCCGGCTGATAGGCCGCGGGCGACCTTGCGCCACAGCACCGGCGAAATTTCGTAGCCGTAGAGGCGGTCCAGGACGCGGCGGGTTTCCTGGGCGTCGACCAGGTCGGTATCGAGCTCACGCATGTTATCCAGCGCGCGGGCAATGCCTTCCTTGGTGATTTCGGTGAAGGCCAGGCGGCGCACCGGAACCTTTGGCTTGAGCACCTGCAGCAGATGCCACGCGATGGCTTCGCCCTCGCGGTCCGCATCTGTTGCGAGATAGAGTTCGTCGGCTTCCTTGAGCTTTGCCTTCAGCTCTGAAACGCGCTTCTTCTTATCCGGGTAGACGACGTAATAAGGTTCGAAGTCGTTGTCCAGATCGACGGCGAACTTGCCGACCGAGGTCTTCTTCAGTTCGGTGGGCAGCTCCGAGGGCTGGGGAAGGTCGCGGATGTGGCCGACCGAAGCGTCCACGTCGAAGCCCTCGCCCAAATACTTGGCAATTGACTTCACCTTGGCAGGAGACTCCACAATCACGAGTTTCTTACCGGTCTTTTCCTTGACCTTCGCGGGCACGGCTCTCCTTCAAACATCGCGGCATCCGGGATCCGTTGCCGAACCTTCCGGGACTTGCCGCCAGCGCGTAGTTTTCTTGCGCCTATTCATTAGACCCAATTCTCGATGATCTTACACCGCGAATTTATTAGGTCCTGCGCTAGGCAAATTATTTATGTTCCCGATTCCCCGGTGTTCGGGTATTCAGGAAGCAATGAAATTAAGTAGAACATACGCCGTGAGTCAATGCTGCGCTGATCAGCAGTGGCCATGGCCTCATATTCATAAACAAGGTCCAAAAGTCGGCGGTTGAATTCAAGCTGCTTTTCTTCCGGAAGGAACACCAACCCGCTGGTCAGCATGGGCGGGCGGTCGGGATCCGGTTCGATCCCGGCCTTGGCTTCGGCCTCGCGGCGCTGCACCTCGGCATTCAGCCTGGTGCGGAATGCGTTTAACTGCACATTTAAATACGCTGTTTTGGCGTTCGACGAGTCGATCTGGGTGTTCAGCTCCAGTCGCGCGCCGGCAGCACGCCAACGCCGCTCCCGGGCATCGCCCTCGCTGGCCGCGCGGATGACGTATCCGTACTTTTCAAGGGCGCGCAGGTGATAGCTCATGGCGCTGGGCGTCAGATCGCACAGCGATGCCAGTTCGGTCGCGGTGCGTGTGGCCTGCGAAGCAAACAGCTCGTCAAGCACGATCAGTCGGGCGTCGTGCGCAAGTGCCCGAATTGCCTGAGGATCAGTAATCGAGACGACTTGTGGGTACGTTTCTTGTGCTTCCAAGGTCTCGGATCCCTGTGCCTCAGTTGTGTTCCGTGTCATACCGAAAAACTTTAGCGCTTGTTTCACACTTTACGAAAGAGACCGTGTCGCAATAGTCGCTCAATGGCTTCATAAAGCGTGTCTGCGAACTGCTGGTCCCCTTCTGAAATCAGGGAATCAAGGGCAATCACCAATTGTGAAATTGACAGGTCTCCATCGCTGGCTGAAGCGAAGCCCGCCTGCGCCGTATCCAGCAGCTCGGTGCGGCGAAGGCCTGCCCCCTGCCGCAGGAGGATCACACCGGGGTGCTCGGCGCCCGGGCGCTGGTGGCGTTCTTCGGTGACATCTTCGGCGACCACTAGGTGCCAGTCTTTGAACCCTTCGCCCGCGGTGGCAAGGTCGTCATTCATCGCGATATCGCGCTGCAGCGTCCCAGCGACCGGCTGCTCGATGGGGTGGGTGATCTGTTCGAAGCGGCGCAGGGTAGCCTTGCCGTTGGCAGGCTTGCGGAAATACACCAGGCCAAAGCCAACCGCACCGACGCCGCGGGATTCGAAGTCGTCCAGATAGGCGTTATACGCGGCAGCGTAGGCGGAGGCGTCCTCAGTCTGGGAGGCGTCGCGCAGCCAGGTTTCTGCGTAGAGGCTGGGGGTGGTCTGCTCGCGCTCGATCACCCAGACATCAAGGTCTTCCGGGAACCAGCTGGATACCCGGCGGTCCCACGATTCGTTCGCTCCATCTTCTAGGCGATGAATCTCCCAGTTTGAGAGCATCTGCATGCTGGCCCCCGGGCGCAGGTATTCGGGAGCCTGCGAGATCAGGGTGCTTACCAGACGGTCTCCGGCCATGCCACCGTCCCGATAGGTGAAGCGGTCCTTCTGGCGTTCGGCGCGCTTGCGCGGGGTGATGACGAACGGCGGGTTGCTGGCAATCAGGTCGAACTGGCGACCCGCCACCGGCTCAAACAGGCTGCCCTGCAGCAGGCTGACGCGCGCGTCGAGATTGCGCGGGTCGATGTTCAGGACCTTGTGGTTCAGCAGCAGGTTGAAGCGGGTGAAGGCCAACGCCCTGGTTGAAAGGTCCGTCGCTGTCACATGCTCGCAGTGGCCCAACAGGTGGAACAGCTGAATCCCGCAGCCGGTTCCCAGATCCAAGGCGTGCTGCACCTTGGCACGGATGGTGATTTGAGCAAGCGTCAGGGAAGCTTGCCCAATGCCCAGTACGTGGTCGGTGCGCAGCACGCCCGGCCGCTGATGCGCACCCAGGTCGTGGGCCACCCACAGCTCGCCGTCGGCATCCGAGGAGTGCAGGGCCAGTGCCACGGTGGCGCGGTAGCCGGCCGCCCACGGTTCAATCAGGCCAAGCTTGAGCAGCCCATCGACCTTTACACGACCGAAGGCATGATTCAGCGCACCGGCTTCTTCTGTCTGCCCCAGTTGGAACAGCTTGAAGACACAGCCAAGGACGCTGTCCGCGGCGTCGCGTTCAATGACGCGCAGGGCCGGGAAGATCTGATCGCGGGCAAAGGCGGAGCTTGCGTCCTCGCCCAGCAGTTCGGACACCGCTTCATAGGTGTAGTTCAGGTCTGTCAGGTCGGCTGAGAGCTTTTCGATCAATTGCAGATCTGAACTCTGCGGGGCGTCTTCAATCGAGGAAAATTCGGCGGCATTCACGCATTCAAGTCTAGCCAGTACATCTGCAGGTTCTAAAGATAACTTTCGTTCGAGTACTGCCTATGATGGTGCACATGACCAATGTCACCATCACCTACCTGCAGCTGCTCTCCCCCGAGGAAATTACGCCGTCGTCTCGTCCTGCGCCCGATGACGTGCGCATTGAACTGGTCAGGGACATCACTCCGGAGTACTCGAAGTTCCTCTATCGCAGCGTCGGCAGCGAACTGAACTGGGCCGACCGGTTGAACTCGACCCGCGAGCAGTGGGACGAGGTGCTGCGCAGGGAAGGTTCGGAAACCTGGGTCGTCTACCGCGACGGCGCTCCCAAGGGCTATGTGGAGCTGGTGACCGAGGTGGTTGATTCTCGCAGCGAGGTGGAAGTCTTCTACTTCGGGTTGTTCCCAGAGGCCATCGGCCAAGGCCTTGGCGGGTTGTTGCTCACCCACGCGCTGAACGAAGCGTGGAACGTCAACCAGCGCTCACCCCAGTTGCCGCCGGTCGGACGCGTGTGGCTGCACACCTGCTCATTAGATGGGCCTGCGGCCCTGCCGAATTATGAGGCCCGCGGCCTGAAGGTCTACAAGCATGAAACCGAGCAGACCGAGGTCAAGGATGCATCCGCGGGGCTGTGGCCAATTGCCTGATCCGCGTCGGGATTAAAGGCTGCAGGGGTGGGAAATGCGTATCGCATTTCCCACCCCTGCAGCCTTTAAGCGCTCTTAGGCAGCGTCGGCCTGGCAGTCTGGGCAGGTCCTCAGCGTCTCGTCCTTGGCGCAGTCTTCGCAGAACAGACGAAGGTTACGGCAGGACTGGTTCGAGCAGTTTTCAAACTTGTTCGTCGGCGCCTGGCAGCCCACGCATTCGCCGATGGTGACAGCGTCCTCGGTGAACTCGGTGTGCATGCGCTTGTCGAAGACATACAGCGAGCCTTCCCACAGGCCCGCGTCGCCGTACTTCTCGCCGTAGCGGACAATGCCGCCCTGCATCTGATAGACCTCTTGGAAACCGCGTTTGACCATCAGCGCCGAGAGCACCTCGCAGCGGATGCCGCCGGTGCAGTAGGTGACGACCGGCTGGTCCTTGAGGTGGTCGTACTTTCCGGAGTCGAGTTCTGCCACGAAGTCGCGGGTGGTGTCCACCTCGGGGACGATGGCGTCCTTGAATTTGCCGATCTGGGCTTCGAAGGCGTTGCGGCCGTCGAAGAAGTGGACCTTGCTTCCCGCCTTCTCCTTGGAGTCGACCAGCTCGTGCAGCTCTTCGGGACGCAGGTGGGTGCCGCCGCCGACAACGCCGTTCTCGTCGACTTCCAACTCGCCAGGCGCACCAAAGGTGACGATCTCGTCGCGCACCTTGACCGAGATGCGCGGGAAATCTTCCGCAGCACCTTCGGACCACTTGATGTCCATCTTCTTGAACGGCGGATATTCGCGGGTTGCCTTGACGTACTTCTTGACGTCGGCAAGATCGCCGCCCACGGTTCCGTTGATGCCGTCTTTGGAAATGATGATGCGTCCGCGCAGGCCCCAGCGCTCCAGCAGCGAGCGCTGCCACAGTCGGACTGCTTCCGGATCTGCAAGCGGGGTAAATGCGTAATACAAGACAATGCGTTGAATGGCCACCAGACAAGTTTAGTGTGTTTTCCTCATGAAACGCCGGACGGACGAGCAAGATCACATTCTTCGCCCGCGATTTCGGGACGCAGCGGCAATCAATAATTTCAACTAGGCAACGATTAGCCCAATGTCAGCTAATTCCTAGCCAATACAGGGTAGGGTCAAGGCATGGCATCTAACGCAAGCGATGAACTGATTGGCACATGGGTTGCCGGCTGGGCAGGAGCCCGCGGATATGAGACCCGTAATGAAGGACGCGTCCACGCGGCGCTGCGTCATGACACCACCGAAGACTGGGAATATGTCATCTACGGCCCTTCGAAGGAAGAGCTGACAGCAGTAGCTGAAACGCTGAAGAAACACCCCAACCGCCGCCTTACGGCCTTTGACACCTCCGTCGATCAGCTGCTTGCCAACGCAGCTGCCACGGGATTGAAGGTCGTCGGCGACGACGAAGCGCTGATGGTCACCGAACTGGCAGTCCACGACGTGGAAGTACCGTTGCCTCCGGACGGCTTCATTTTCCAGATTGAACGCGACGGAACCCACGCCTACGTTTCACTGCACCCGGAGGCAAATCAGGACGTTGTTGCGGCTTCCGGCCATGTTTCGGCGGTTGAAGGCTTTGCCATCTTTGATCGAATCATCACCGGCCCCGACTTCCGTCGCAAGGGTCTGGGAACCCTGATCATGCGCGCCCTGGCATCCCTCGCGCAGGAGCACGATGTAGACGAGGGTCTGCTCATTGCTTCGGTGGATGGACAGAAGCTTTATGCCTCCCTCGGATGGACGTCCCTGGGCCAGGTAGTAGTTTTCAAAGCCTAGGTCAGTTAAACCTTTAGTAGTCGCCGTGAGAACTTTGGTTCTTGCGGCGATAATCTTTTAACTTCAGGGTTCTCGCTCGTGGGTGGACCAACGTTTGGTGGTGAAAGGCTAAATTCCGTGAAGTCTGTGCGCGCTTTGCTCGATCCGTATAACCGCACCAATGATCCAGACGCACTGATGCACCGGCGCAGTGTTCCCGCCAAGGACGAAATCACCGCACCGTGGCCGCAGTGGCTAGATCCGCAGTTGATTGAAACCTTTAAACGTCTTGGCATCGCGGCACCGTGGCTGCATCAGGTGCAGGCGGCGGACCTGATCCACTCGGGCAAGCACACCATCATCTCCACTGGCACCGCATCGGGTAAATCTTTGGCGTATTTGATGCCGGCGCTCGATGCGCTGTACCGGGCACGGGACAGCGCAGCAAACGACTCGGACGCGCAATCGGCAGTCCTCTACATCTGCCCCACCAAGGCCCTTGCCGCAGATCAGCTCTCCGCGGTCGAAGCTTTGAAGGTCCCCGGCGTGCGAGCCAGCCCCTATGACGGAGACACCGACCAGGGAACCCGAGCATGGGCCAGGCAGCATGCGAACTTCATCTTCACGAATCCTGACATGCTGCACCGCGGCATCCTCCCCAACCATCCGGGCTGGGCTCGATTCTTCAAACGCCTGCGCTACGTCATCATCGACGAGGCCCATTCCTACCGAGGAGTTTTCGGTGCGCATGTGGCAAACCTGATGCGCCGGCTGCGCAGAATCTGCGCCCATTATGGCAACGATCCCATCTTCATTGGGGCCTCCGCTACCAGTTCCGACCCCGAAGCATCGTTCGGCCGGCTGATCGGCGCCGAAGCGAGCGCGGTTTCCCACGACTTCTCAGCTTCCGGCGAGCTGGTCATCGGCCTTTGGGAACCTCCGCTATCCGAACGTACCGGCGAAAACGGGGCTCCGGTGCGCCGCACGGCCATTGCCGAGAGCGCCTCGATCCTCACCGATCTGATGGCGGATCATGTGCGAACCATCGTGTTCATCAAATCCCGCCGCGGTGCAGAAACCATCGCGTCCCTGACCAGAAAGCATCTGGAAAAGTTCGCACCGGACCTTTCGGTCAGGCTGGCGGCATACCGTTCAGGCTACCTTCCCGGCGAGCGCCGGGAGGTTGAACGAAAACTGCGCTCCGGCGAACTATTGGGCGTCACTTCCACCTCTGCGCTGGAATTAGGCATCGATATTTCCGGCCTCGACGCCGTCGTGGTCGCGGGATGGCCCGGGACCCGAGCATCATTTTTCCAGCAGATCGGCAGGGCGGGGCGTTCAGGACAGGATGCACTGGCGATCTTTGTCGCCGCCGAGGATCCGTTGGACACCTATCTGGTCAGCCATCCTGAGGCAATCTTCGACCTTGGGGTGGAAGCAACCGTTTTCGACCCACAGAACAAATATGTGCTCAGCGGGCACCTGTGCGCCGCGGCCCAGGAAAATCCGCTGCGTCCGGAAGAACTAGAGATCTTCGGGCCGCATACCGAGGCGCTGTTGGATTCTCTGGTGCAGCGCGGCTATCTGCGCCGCAGGCCCGCAGGTTGGTTCTGGACCCACCCACAGCATGCAGCGGCGATGTTCTCCATCCGCGCGGACGGCGGCGGACCGGTCGACATCATCGACGCCGAAACGGGTGCACTGCTGGGCACCATGGATTCGCCGCAAACCCACTATCAGGCGCATCCTGGCGCCATCTATGTACACCAGGGAGCCAGCTACCATGTTGAGGAACTCGACGAGCAAAACCACGTGGTGCTCGTCAGCAGGGTGAATCCCGACTACTACACCACCGCCAGGGACCTGACGACAGTAGCGATCGAGGATGAAGAACGCGTCAGCAAGCACCATGAGCTGCAGATCTTCTTCGGCGAAGTCATCGTGACCACCCAGGTGGTGTCATTCCAACGCAAGTCAATTGCGTCAAACGAGGTGCTCTCAGAGGAACCTTTGGAATTGGAGGCACGGGATCTGCATACCAAATCTGTATGGTTCACCCTTACCGAGCAGCGTCTGTTGCGGGCCGGGTTGAGCGTCGACCAGTTTCCGGGGGCGTTGCATGCGGCAGAACACGCAATGATCGGCTTGCTTCCGCTGGTGGCTACCAGCGACCGTTGGGATATCGGCGGCGTGTCGACTGCTTTGCATATGGACACCGGTCATCCGACAATTTTTGTCTACGATGCGCAGCCCGGCGGGGCAGGGTTTGCAGAACGCGGATTCGAGCAGTTCACCACCTGGGTGCGGGCTACCCGCGACGCCATCCAGGCCTGTGAATGCACCCATGGCTGCCCCAGCTGCGTCCAGTCCCCCAAGTGCGGAAACCGCAACAACCCGCTGGACAAGGCTGGAGCGGTTTTGCTGCTCAGCGCCGTATTGGAGGATGTGCAGCCGCGGCACCATTTCTAGTCCGCATTCAGCGGCGGAGCTCCCGCCCTCGCCTGAGCGTGCGCACGGTAGAGGGTGATTCCGGCGGCGGAGAAGTTCAGCCGCACGTCCACGGCAACCCTGACGGTAGTTCCGTCGGCTTCGATGCGGCAGGAACTCAGTTCGGCATGATTTGCGCCGGCGACCTGAGCCGCCGTGCCACAGGGGTCCCCAGAGCGCAGCCCGCGGGCGGTATCAGCCGCTGCGAGCGCTGCAAGGTCTGCTGCCGTTCCCGCCTGCATTGTTGCGCGTCCAGCAGCACTGAACCCGAGCACCGCCGCAGCCAGCAGCAGCACCGTGGCCACGATCCCCGCCACCGCAACGGTGCTGCTTCCTCTTTGGGCGCCGGAAAGAGAACTGATCTTCATTGTTCATTCGCCACGCTTGCCGTGCCGTGCACCCTGACCGGACCGACCAGGGGGATGTTGATGCTCTTGGCCACCGTCACGGTTGAATACTCCCCTCCCGTGGACAGGGAGAAGGAAGCCCCCTCCCCTGCCAGCCTTGCGCCGCTGGCTCGTGCCGTGCCAGTGTCCTCTCCCCGGGCAAGCTCTCGGGCCATGGCTCCCGCGGCCTGCTGCACCCGGATCTGCTGCATGCCAAGTACCCCAAAGCACAGCAGCAGCGAGACCATCAAGGCAATGGACGGCAGCAGCACCGCAAACTCTGCGGTGCTGCTGCCACGATCATCGTTGAGGTTCATCGGCTTAGAGGGACAGGGCCTTGCTGATCAATCCCATCAACATGCCGCGGACGTCGCCGCTGGAGAGGATGCTGATCAGCAGCCCAGCAAATGCCACGGCGGCCAGGGTGACCATGGCGAACTCGGCGGTGGTCGAGCCTTCGTCGTCTTCGATTATTTTCATCAGTTGATCTCGTGATGACTTCATCAGTGCGCCTTTCGGAAGGGAGGATTCTTCACCCATGATTTCTTGGCGGGTGAAACTGGTGATTTCAGCTTGGCAAGCCAGGGGCGACAGCCGGTGGGAATTCTTACGGAGTGGGTATAACTTCTAGGGCATGCTCGGGAACAGCGCGATGATCAGCGGCACCACCCCAAGGGCGATGAATGCCGGCAGGGCACAGGCTCCCAACGGCAGCACGAGCCTCGTGGCAAACTGCGCTCCGAGCGCTGCGACCTTCGCTGCCCGTTCCCGACGCTGCAGCACCGCTGTGTTGCGCAATAGATCGGCGGCTGGGGCGCCAGTTGAATGAGCAAACTTCAGCGCGTGTTTCAGCGGCAGCAGCCAATTAGGCACCGGGTCAAAGGCCCGGTCCCATTCCATATTCAGTTCCAAGCAGCGGGCCACCGTGCGCAGCACAGAGCAGGACGGGATACTGGAACCAATGACATCCAGCAGCTCGGTCGTCGGGAGCCCGGAATCCATGAGGCTGGCGCTGAGGTCGAGAACGAGTTCGATGGGCTGGTCTTCGGCCCGCTGGGCGTTCTTCGATGCGCTGAATCGTGGTGTCGCAGCGGAGCCCACACGCCTAGGCCCGCCGAGCAACTGCAGCGCCGCCAGCAGCAAGGCAAGGACAAGCCAGATCATGTCAGCGCCTGGGCGGTTGCGGAGGACAGCAGGCGTCGGCACCACAGGCGGTTGACAGACCACAAGACAACTCCGCCGGCCACACTGAGCTGAGCCGCCGGCGAGGTGGTCAAGGTGTGAAGCAAGTCGATGCCGAAAATGAAGCCTGCTCCCAGTCCGATCATCGGCAGCCAGGTCAACAACTTGGTGGTGGCCCGGGGACCTGCCATGGCCGCATCAAATGACTGCATGGCCTCCAGGTCTGCCTCCAGATCCTGCGCCAGCTGGTCCAGAACCTGGGCCAGCGGGGCCCCGCTATGCGATGAGAGTTTCAGGCACCACAGCAGCCTGCGCACCGAGCTGGTCTGTTGACCGCCGAGTGCGCCGTGGTGGTGCTGCTCCAATTTTGCGTGGGCCTGAATGCCGCGCAGCGCCGTGAGGATCGGGCTGGCTTCGCTGCGCACCTCAAGCAGCGCCTGTGCCGCCTGGTCGAAAAGCATGCCGCTGCGCAGCAGGGCAGCCAACTCACGCAGGCACTGCGCATCCCTTGCCAGATTCTGCTGTGCTTCGTCCTTGGAACGGCGGAAGTACTCCGGCCACCGTGCGATGCTAATGCGTTCCCTGGCCGCAGGGGTGCCGTGCGGAATCCAGCACAGGCAGAGTCCGGCGCACAGGAGCAACAAGATCAGCATGGCGCACCGCTTTCCCTTGCCTCGCGCTGCCACTGGCTGACCGACTGTGCCACCGACGCACCCAGTTTCTCCTCGATGATCGCCAGCGCCCGGGGACCTGCTGGGGTGCCTGAGCACGTGTCGATCAGGGTGCTGACCATCAGGTGGTCCTGAGCGTCGGTTTCCAGGATGCCCAGGGCCACCGGCGAGCGCCGCCCCTGCCCCTGACGGTCCATGTGAATAATCAGATCAAGCGCGCTGGCTGCCTGCAGGGAGGTTGCCTGCAGGTTCCACCCGGCCATCGCACCCAGGGAGGCCAAGCGGGCAGGCACCGCCTGGGGGTGGTTCGCATGCAGGGTCCCACAGGCCCCCTGGTGACCGGTATTCATGGCCGCCAGAAAATCCCTAATTTCCGCCCCGCGGCATTCGCCGACGATCAGCCTGTCGGGCCGCATACGCAGCGCCTGAATGACCAGATCCCGCAGCTGCACCGCACCGGTTGATTCGCTATTCGCGGACCTGGCCTGCAGTGAGATGACGTGCGGATGCTGAA
Source organism: Glutamicibacter sp. (assembly GCF_032154645.1). Lineage (GTDB taxonomy): Bacteria > Actinomycetota > Actinomycetes > Actinomycetales > Micrococcaceae > Glutamicibacter. The sequence goes on from NZ_JALDXV010000018.1 coordinate 56,076, forward strand.
CCTGCAGTTCCTGGGAGTCTTCAATGATCAGCAGCCTGTGGTCGGGCCGGACTTCGCAGAGCATCGCCTGCAGCAGTGTGGTCTTTCCGCTGCCGGTGCCGCCGGTAATGAGAAAGTTCTGCGTCCTGGCAAGGATTGCGCCCAACAGCGGCCTCCAAAAGCCCGGGGCGTGCTCCAGCACCGCCGCAAGCTCCATGTGACGGCCGCTTTTCACGCGGATTGAGATCAGCGGACCTTCGGTGGCGATCGGCGGGATCACCGCATGGATGCGGTAGTTGTTCAGGCTCATATCCATATACGGGCTGGCGGTGTCCAGGCGGCGCCCCGCAAGGGTTGCCAGGTGCACCGCCAGCGACCTGACCTGTTCGGCGCTGGAGAAGCAGAATCCGGTGGCTTCCAGCCCTCGCGGCGAATCGGTCCATACCTGCCCCTTGCCGTCGACAAGCACATCGGTAACGCCCTCACGACGGGCAAAAGGTTCAAGGACCGAGAGTCCTGACACCTCATTCTGCAGCGCCTGCAGTGACTGCGCGGCGCCCGTCGAGCCCAGCGCCGCCCCCGAATCATGGACCGCTCCGGCCAGGGCGATGGCGTCGAGCTCACCTCCGGTGGCCAGCGCCCGTTCCCGCACCGACTTCAGGATCCTTGGATCAAGCCCCGGGCCGGCACTAAGCACAGCCGATTCCGGCAGGTGGCGCCCCGGGCTCATGCCGCGCTCCGCAGTTCGTGGGCGGCGTCTGGAAGCAGCCGCAGATCGGCCAGCTGCTGACGCAGCGCCCGCGACTTGAAGGCGTCGATCAGCTGTCCCCGCGACACAGCCTTTTCAATGCGCGGGCTGCGGCTGAACCCGCCCAGACACCGGCCCTCCTCCTGCCCCCGCGGCCTGCCGTATTGCCCGCACACCACATGCTCTCCGGCCGCCGCGCCGGGGGCATCGCACAGCGTCACCCACCGATCGATGAAGTGGCCGATGGTTTGCGCCTGCGGATGTCCTGCCCGACCGGTGTCAAGCACCAGGAAATCGAAGCCCTGCCGGGCGGCTGCCAGCAGCCGCGCCATCAGCTGCTGGTCGATCCCGTCGGCGAACGCTCCGCGCTCCCAGGAGAGCACCGAGGTGCCTCCCACCTGCGGCAGGGTGTCGAGCAGCTGGTGGGCCGCCAGCGCACCACCCGAACCGCGCAGCTGCTCCCACCCGATGCCTCCGGGGCGCTGGGCGCAGATCCGCTGCCACAGCCGCGATGAATGCGGGTCCAGGTCGACCAGCAGGCTGCGCAGCCCGCTCAGTGTGCCGGCGTGGGCCGTGAGGAATGCGAGGGTGCTCGCACCAATGCCGCCCACGGTCGCCTGAAGGGCAAGGGTATGCCCGTGACCGGCCCGCATCCCGCGCAGCCCCAGGTACTCCCCCAACCAGCGCCGTGCCCCGGGCAGAATCGCCACCCGTGCCAGCGGCAACTGGCTGGCCATGGCCCACAGCTGCTCCGCCTGTTCCTCGCCGCCCACCAGTACATCGCAGCGAAGCTCGGATGCGGCGGCCAGTGCGGCCGCATCGGCACCCCACAACACCGGGCTGCGGGCGTCGATGCCGCCCAGCTCCCGGGCGTCGCAGCGAGTGATGCGCACCGCGGCCGCCACCGCAATTTCCGCGCACTGCGCCACCAGCCGCTCATCGGCGCTGACCACGACGCAGGCCGGGCCCGCCACCGCATTCGCCTCCGATGCCGCGGCCGGCGCAGACACCGCTGGGGCCCGGGCATCGTCCAGCCCGCGGGGCACGTACCTCGAATCTGCCGGAACGTCCTGGGGACGCACCTTCGTTGGTAGCCATTTCATCCTCCGAGCATGGCTGCCGGTCCGCGTCTCGGGGCCCGCCCGGCGGCGAACTGGGGATATCCTCACATCGACGGCACAATGGAAGCATGCCACCGAGTACCCCCGGAACCCTCGCCTTCATCGCCGCAGACCCCGAAGGCTTCGCCTCCATCGAACTGCGCGCCGCAGATTCCGGGGCCGCACTGGGTGCGGCAGTGAACGTGACCCGTCAGGAATTCTGTGCCGCGGTGCAGCAGCTGGAACTGGCGCACTCCCCGCGCTGGGTCATGCTGCGCACCAGCCCCTGGTGCGAGCTGCTCACCGCACAGAATGTCTACCTAGCCAAAGCGCATGTGCTCTCACTGGCCCAGCGCATCCTGCACCGCAGCCCGGCGGCCGGTGCGCTGGAAGACTACGACCTTGAAAGGGCGCCCGCCCCCAGCAGCCAACCGGAATTCCAGGACGCCCTGTTTTCCACCCCCGCCAGCGGCGAATCGCTGGACGAGCTCGTGGCAATGTACGCGGCGCAGCGCGCGGCCCTCCCCGCAGATCCGGTGCTGCGGGCCAAGCTGCAGCTGCTGCTCAACGCTGAATCCATCGGCGCGGTGATCGCCAGCGAGATGGAAAACACGGGCCTGGCCTGGGACGAGGCCGCGCACCGGGCGCTGCTGCGCGAACAGCTGGGCCCGCGGGTCGCCGAACACCAGCGCCCGGCCAAGCTCGCCGCCCTGGCCGCCGCGGTGGGCGCCGCGCTGAACACCCCGGGGCTGAATCCCGACTCTCCGCAGGAACTGCTGCGCGCCCTGCACAGGGCGGGCTTCGCGGTGCAGTCGGTGCGCGCCTGGGAGCTGGAGGCCATCAACCACCCGTCCGTGGCCAAGGTGCTCGAATACAAAAAGCTCTCCCGGCTGGCCAGCACCCACGGGGACGCCTGGCTGGACCAGTGGGTCAGCAACGGGCGCTTCCACCCGCACTATGTGCTGGGCACCGTCGCCTCAGGGCGCTGGGCCGCCTCCGGGGGCGGCGCGCTGCAGCTGCCGCATTCCATCCGCCAGGTGGTCCGCGCCCCGGCAGGATCCACCTTCGTCGTCGCCGACGGGCGGCAGCTGGAACCGCGCATCCTCGCTGCCATCTCGCAGGATGCCAACCTGCAAAAGGCCGGCGCCCAGGACGACCTCTACCAGTGGCTGATCGACGCACAACTGGTCAAGGACCGGCGCGATGCCAAGCTGGGCATGCTCTCGGTCATCTACGGCGGCTCGGCCGGCGGCTCTGCGGCGGTGGGCGCGGCGCTGAAGAAGAACTTCGGCGCGGCGATGAACTACGTTGATTCCGCCGCCCGCGCCGGCGAGCGCGGCGAAGGGGTGCACAGCTTCCTGGGCCGCGGCTGCCCGCCGGCCGACGAGCGCTGGATGCAGGCCCAGCGTTCCACCCGCGACGAGGCGAGCCAGCGGGCCGCCGACGCCGCGGCCCGCTCCCGGGGCCGCTTCACCCGCAACTTCGTGGTCCAGTCTACCGCCGCCGAATGGGCGCTGATCTGGATGGGCCATGCCCGCCACCTGATCCACCAGGCGGGCTACAGCCAGTTGTGCCGACAGGTATTTTTCGTGCACGACGAGATCGTCTTCGAATGCCCCGTGCATCTGGCCGAGGAGCTTGCAGGCATGATCCGGGCGGCCGCGGCGCTCGCCGGACGCACGCTGTTTGGTGCGCACACGGTGAACTTCCCGGTGAGCATCGCCGTCACTGCAAACTATGCCGAGGCGAAATAGCAGCTAGTTCATGCGGATTTCGCGGGAGGCGTCCCATTGCTTGGTCCAGCCCAGTTCGGTGAACAACTGGTCGATGACGATCGCCGTAAAGCCCCAGATGATGTGCCCGCCAACCTCGAAGGCCGGGGATTTGAACTTCCGGCCGTCGCGCTGCACCACACCGGTGACGCGGTTGCGCGGGTTGAGCATCGCCGCCACCGGTGCACGGAACACCGCGGCGCTCTCCCCCGGATCCACCGGGTAGACCTTCGATTCGGTGTGCCACCAGCCGAGCACCGGGGTCACCAAGAAGTTCGTCACCGGCAGCTCAGTTTCCGCCAGCGAGCCGAGCACCTCGATCCCCGAGGTTTGCACGCCGGTCTCCTCCCAGGCCTCGCGCAGCGCCGCCGCGGCGGGATTGCGGTCCTCCGGGTCGATCCCTCCCCCGGGGAAGGCTACCTGTCCCGCATGTTGACGCAGGGTGGAGGCGCGCTCGACGAAAAGCAGGTCGAGGTCTTCGGAAGCCATGGAGCCTGAGAGTTCTCGTTCCCCGGTGGCTCCGAAGAGGATCAGCACCGCCGCCTTGCGCGCCCCGGCGATATCCTCCGGGGCGAAGTTGATGTCATTGCGCAGCCTGCGCGGGGCCCCCGCGTAGGCGCGGTGCCGGGAGATGACCCGCTCAAGTTCTTCGCGTGCGCTCATGCGTCAAGCCCATACCCTTCCGCCCGCAGTTCCCTGCGCGTGGCGCCGGCCAGCATTTTGGCCAGCAGTTCCTCGCGCCCGGGTGCGAGCTCATACTTGAGCAACGCCGCCGCCTTGGCTGGTATTTCCTCGCCGATCCCGTAGGAGGGGCACAGCTTGGCCAGCACGCAGGCCCCGCAGGCGGGCTTGCGGGCGTGGCAGACCCGGCGCCCGTGGAAGACCAAGCGGTGGCTGAGCATCGTCCAGTCGCGCTTCTCGAAGAGCTCGCCGACGGCGAATTCGACCTTCACCGGGTCGGTCTCATCGGTCCAGCCAAAGCGGTTGGCCAGGCGTCCGAAGTGGGTATCCACGGTGATGCCGGGCACGCCGAAGGCATTGCCCAGCACGACGTTCGCGGTTTTGCGTCCGACGCCCGGAAGTTTGACCAGCTCCTCCAGCTTCCCCGGAACCTGGCCGTCGAAGCGTTCCACGAGGGCCGCGGCCAGTCCCAGCAGCGAGTCGGTTTTTGCGCGGAAGAAACCGGTGGGTCGGATCAGCTCTTCGATCTCGGAGCGGTCCCCCTGGCTCATGGCCGCTGCATCGGGGAACCTGGCGAACAGGGCAGGGGTGATGGCGTTGACCCGCACGTCAGTGGTCTGCGCCGAGAGCACCGTAGCCACCAGCAGTTCGAAGGGATTCTCAAAATCCAGTTCCGGCACCGCATAGGGGTAGGCGTCTGCCAGCAGGCGGTTCATCTTGCGGGCCCGGCGCTTCAGCCCGAGTTCGGTCTCAACTTTTACTTTCTGTGCCACGCATCGATCCTGCCACTAACCGGCGCAGTTTTCACCTTTAGCGCCCGTGGCCTGTGCTTTTGGGCGGCCCGCTGCAGCCGGTGCAGTTCGGCGACGCCCGGTGACCGTTTAGCGCAGATTTCGCTCAATCCCCCGCGGGCCGGTGACACAAACCACAAACCATCAACCCAGAGCGTGTAACTTTGATCACAGAGCGAAAATTTGCGTCAACTTGGAAGGACGAAATCACCGTGAGCGAATCCAAGACCTTGGATAACCTGTCGACCGAAACCCGGTCGTTCGCACCGAGCGAGGAATTCAGCAAGAATGCCGTCGCCACGCAGGCAAGCTACGATACCGCGAAGGCGGACCGCCTGGGCTATTGGGCGGATCAGGCGCGCAGCGTGTTGACCTGGGACACCGACTTCACGCAGACCCTCGACTGGTCGGCAGCTCCGGTGGCCAAGTGGTTCGTCGGCGGCAAGTTGAACGCCGCCTACAACGCGCTGGACCGCCACGTGGAAAACGGTCTGGGCGACCGCGTGGCCATCCACTTCGAGGGCGAGCCGGGCGATACGCGCAGCTACACCTACGCGCAGCTGACCGAAGAGGTCAAGAAGGCAGCCAACGCCTTTGAGTCCCTGGGCGTGGCCAAGGGCGACCGCGTGGCCGTCTACCTGCCGATGATCCCGGAGGCGGTCATCACCATGCTTGCCTGCGCCCGCATCGGCGCGATCCATTCGGTGGTCTTCGGCGGCTTCTCCGCCGACGCGCTGCGCAGCCGCATCGACGACGCGGACGCCAAGCTCGTGGTCACCGCCGACGGCACCTGGCGCCGCGGCAAGCCGAGCCCGCTCAAGCCTGCGGTGGACGCAGCGCTGGCAGCCCCGGGCCACACCGTGCAGAACGTGCTGGTGGTCAAGCGCAACGGCGAACCCACTGAATTCGGTTCACTGGACAAGTGGTGGCATGAGGTCGTGGACGCGGCTGGCACCGAACACACCGCGGTCCCCCACGATTCCGAACATCCGCTGTTCGTGCTCTACACCTCCGGCACCACCGGCAAGCCCAAGGGCATCGTGCACACCACCGGCGGCTACCTGGTCCAGGGCGCCGTCACCCACCGCGACACCTTCGACCTGCACCCCGAGTCCGATGTCTTCTGGTGCACCGCTGACATCGGCTGGGTCACCGGCCACTCCTACGTCACCTACGCACCGCTGATCAACGGCGCCACCCAGGTCATGTACGAGGGCACTCCGGACACCCCGCATCAGGGCCGCTGGTGGGAGATCGTGGAAAAGTACGGCGTGAGCATCCTGTACACGGCGCCGACGGCCATCCGCACCTTCATGAAGTGGGGCCGCGAGATCCCGGACGGCTACGACCTGTCCTCGCTGCGCGTGCTGGGCTCGGTGGGCGAGCCGATCAACCCCGAGGCATGGATGTGGTACCGCGAGGTCATCGGCTCCAACAACGGCAAGAACGGCGAAAAGAAGGCGCATCCAACCCCGATCGTTGACACCTGGTGGCAGACCGAAACCGGTGCGCATATGATCGCGCCGCTGCCCGGAGTCACCCACACCAAGCCGGGCTCCGCCCAGGTGGCGGTGCCGGGCATCAGCATCGACGTGGTGGATGAGGAAGGCAAGTCAGTGGCCAACGGCGAGGGCGGCTTTCTGGTGATCCGCGAGCCGTGGCCCGCCATGCTGCGCGGCATCTGGGGCGACATGGACCGCTACAAGGACACCTACTGGTCCCGCTTCGATGACATGTACTTCGCCGGCGACGGGGCAAAGAAGGACGACGACGGAGACATCTGGCTGCTGGGCCGTGTGGACGACGTCATGAATGTCTCCGGCCACCGCCTGTCCACCACCGAAATCGAGTCCTCGCTGGTGGCCCACCCATATGTCGCCGAGGCGGCGGTGGTCGGCGCGAAGGACGACACCACCGGCGAGGCGGTGGTCGCCTTCGTGATCCTGCAGACCGAACCGGCTGAGGGCGAGGACGTGGTGGCCACCCTGCGCAACCACGTGGGCAAGGACATCGGCCCGATCGCCAAGCCGAAGCACGTGCTGGTGGTTCCGGAGCTGCCGAAGACCCGTTCGGGCAAGATCATGCGCCGCCTGCTCAAGGACGTGGCGGAGGGCCGCGAGGTGGGAGACGCCACCACGCTCTCGGATTCCACGGTGATGTCCCAGATCGCGCAGTCGCTGAAGAAGTAGCCGCCGCGCAGGTGCTGCAGCGGGCCGTTCACGTCGGGAAATTTTCCGGCCGTGGGCGGCCCGCTGACTTTTTGGGCTCCGCGCGGCGCTAAACTACTGAACAGCCCCGCCGAAAGGAAATCTCATGCGCCAGCGGTTGATCATCGCCGCCCTGCTGGCGGCGCTGCCGCTGAGCGCCTGCGCCCCGCTGGAGTTCGACGCGAGTGAGCAGACAGCCCCGGCCGTGGAGCCCTCGCAGGCGCAGAAGCTTGAGCTGCAGCATGAGAAGCAGATTGCCGGGCAGCAATGGGCCGATCGGGTCCGGGCCGCCTACGAGCGCACTGCGCAGCAGTACCTGAGCCGGGATCTTCAGTCGGGGTTTGCCCATCGCCAGTTCATCGCCTGGGGTGCCAGCGATGTGGGCCATCTGGAGGTGTCGGTGGCCCAATCCTTTGACGAGGACAGGTTTGGCGACCTTGATTCGATGGCGGCGACGCTGATTGAACGGCTCGATCCCTCGGTGCAATCGGTGACGATCACCGTGCAGGGCCAGGATGCCACCGGTTACGCGGACCGCGACGTAGCGGCCTAGGGGCGAAGTTCGTCATGCTTCGCGCCGATTGCCGAGGCCTGTAATAGATTGAGTGCATGACTGATAACGCCTCACGCACCATCCTGCTGCTCAACGGACCGAACCTCAACCTGCTCGGAACCCGCGAACCTGAAATCTACGGACACGACACCCTGGAGGATGTGCAGGAGCTGGCACGCACCGCCGCCGCCGAGCTTGGATTCCAGCTGCGCGCACTGCAGTCGAACCATGAGGGCGTACTGCTTGACGCGATCCATGAAGCGCGGGGCACCGCGGCGGGCATCATCATCAACCCCGGTGCCTTCACGCACACCTCCGTTGCGCTGGCGGATGCCATCAGCGGGGTATCCCTGCCGGCCATCGAGGTCCACATCTCCAATGTGCACCAGCGCGAGGCCTTCCGCCACCACTCATACATCTCCCCGGTGGCAAGCTCGATCATCATCGGCGCAGGGGTCAACGGATACAAGTTGGCCGTTGAGCAGCTGGTTCACCTGCTGCAGAAATAGCGGCGCCAGTTAGTCGCTGATGCAGGTGCCGGTCTTGATGGAGGTGGTCTTGCTGCCGCCCTTGGCCAGCGCCTGCTGCATTTCTTCCAGGCTCAGCGCGAAGCCCACGTCCTCGCTGCTGCGGGACTTGGCGAAGATGAGCCCCGCGGCGTCGCCGTTCTCGTCCACCAGCGGGCCGCCGGAATTGCCCTGGGCAACTTCCGCATTCAGCTGGTAGACCGAGAGCCGGCTGGGGTCCTCGCCGTAGATGTTGGCAATCGACACGGTTGCCATGGAGGCGACCACTGCGCCGTGGGTCTGTTGCGGTCCGCCGGCGGGGTAGCCGATGAATGCGGCCTCATCGCCGCGGCTCAGGTCGTGGTGGGCCAGCGGAATCGGATCAGCTTCCAAACCCTCCACGTGCAGCAGCGCGATATCTGCCTGAGGGTCGAAGTACACCACCTTGCCGCGGCGCAGCTGGTCGTCCCCGATTTCAATGGTGGCGGCGCTCAGTCCCGCAACCACGTGGGCGTTGGTCATGACCAGTTCGTAATCGACGACGAATCCGGAGCCTGTGAGGTTCACGCCGCACTGCACCGCAGTGCCGGAGATCTTTGCGACGGACTTGGCCGCCGCGAGCTGCATGTTGTTCGGCTCCCAGGCGGTCTGGTTTTCGGGTTGCGCCACCGGCGGGGCAAAGGGCTCAAGAAAGGCAGGAATGGTTTCGGCCATCACCGCCGAGCGCGCCGAAGAGATCGCAGAGGTGACGAAGTCCGGGGTCAGACCGCGGATACTTTCGATCATCTTGGACTTGGCGATCTCCGCCGAAAGGCGCGGGATACCCATGCTGGATGCGGAGAATGCCAGGGCGCCGATGATGGTGGCGGTGATCAACAACGAGAGCAGGCCGCCGGCAAGCCTGTCAGCCGAACGCAGGAAGTCGATGTTCATCCAGTGGCGGATCTTCGTGGCGATGAACCGCCCAAGCGCCTGACCGAGGATGATCAACACCGCTGCCACCGCGACCATCAGGCCAACACGCCACCAGGGGTTTGAAGCAAAGGTTGATACCAAAGGAATAGCAAAGAATGCTGCGATGCCGCCGACAACCAGGCCGACCATGTCCCCAACGGTGAGCAGGAAACCACGGCGAATCCCCAAGATAAAAAACGTGAGCAAAACAGCGCTGATAACAACGTCCAGCCAGCTGAATGTTCCCAGCACTAAGTCTCCACTTCATTTGCATAAACCGTATTAATCCAAGGTACCCTTAGTAGCTGATGGATTTCTGCGAAGATATTCGTGAGTTTTGAACGAAATTGCGTGATTTTCAACATTTTCATGGTTAAACCACGTGTGGAAACTGTCACATTGTTACCGAATACGGCACAATGAAGTGAGCGCTTACTACTGTTGACAGGAGATTTAATGGATATCGAGGTACTGCGCCGAGCACCGCTTTTCGCGTCGCTTGGTGATGATGTATTCGCCACGCTAACCGAAGAATTGACCGAGGTTGATCTGTCCCGTGGTGCATCGGTGTTCCGTGAAGGCGATCAGGGTGACCGTCTCTACTTCATCGTCTCGGGCAAGATTAAGCTGGGTCGCACCTCTTCTGACGGACGCGAAAACCTGATTGCCGTTTTGGGTCCGGGTGAGCTGTTCGGCGAAATGGCATTATTCGACCCACACCCACGAAATGCTACTGCTACCGCTGTGTCGGAGACCCGACTTGCCGGCTTGAGCCACGAAAACATGCGCAAGGCGATCGTGAACTCCCCTGAGGTTTCGATCCAGCTGCTGCAGGCACTTGCCGCCCGTCTGCGTCGCACCAACGAATCGTTGGCCGATTTGGTGTTCTCCGATGTTCCTGGCCGTGTTGCCAAGGCGCTGCTGGATCTGGCTGACCGTTTCGGCCGCCCAGCTACCGACGGCATCTTGGTTGCGCACGAGCTGACTCAGGAAGAGTTGGCACAGCTTGTCGGCGCTTCCCGCGAGACCGTGAACAAGGCGCTTGCCGAGTTCGTACAGCGCGGTTGGCTGCGTCTGGAAGCACGCGCGGTCGTGATTCTGGACATCCAGCGTCTGCGCCAGCGTTCGCGCTAGGGCACAACAGCTAAAAGAGTCGAAATCCTTCATTGGATTTCGACTCTTTTCGTTTAACCTCGTTCGCGCTCAACGCTGTGCGGAGATCTGCCACGATCGTGAGGTATCGGCATTGGCCGAGCTGGTGACCTCCAGGTAGTAGGCACCGTCGCGCACCAGCAGGTCGGGGTGCTGCAGGTCGAAGGAGCGCACCCGTGAGAGGTAGGCAACCACACCGTTGGCTGCCGCCATGCGCTCAAGCATCATTTCGACTGCCGGATAGGTGATTTCGGAAAGCACCAAATTCTTGGTTTCGGGCCTGCCCACTATGTCCCCCAGCTCGCTGGTGTTGCGGGTTCCCAGCACCTGGGCGGCGCAGCTCCAGCGGCCCCATTTGCCCTTGCCTCGCAGCAGCGATGGCTCTTGGCGCATCGGGACGGTCGCGGCGAAGTACCAGGTGTCGAAGCGGCGGAATGCGAAGTTCGGACTGAGCCAATGGGCGATGGGACGCAGCAGGTCGGTACGCAGCCCGAGCCCGCGCCGATTGAGAAATTCATCGAAGCCAAGATCCTGGCCCGCAATTGCTTCGCGGGCGAGCATCCATTCCTCGGGATCGGTCATCTCAACTACCGACTGGGCGTCGGTTCCGGCCAGAAGAATACCGGTCTCTTCAAAAAGTTCGCGGATGGCACAGACGATGTGTGCCTGCACCAGCTGCTGGTTGAGCACGTCCATGCGCTTGGACCACGCAGACAGGCTCGGTCCATACCAGGTGTAGTTGGCCCAGTCGCTTTCCTCGTGGCTGCCCCCGGGAAAGGCTACATTGCCCAGTGGAGATCCTCCGGGCCGAAAAGTCAGATAGGTGTCCACCCCATGGGAACTATCGCGCACGAGGCTCACCGAGGAGGCCCGGCGCGATGCCCGCGGGGTGCGTGTGCCGAAGGCGAACCAATTCTCCGCCGCTGCAGTTTCATGCGGCGGCAGCGGGAACACCCTGCGCACCATGCCGGTGCGCGGCCCCGAGGGAAACTCCCTGCGGGACCGCGCAACGCCATCATGTCGTGGATTATTCAAATTCCGCGATAACCTCAACCTCAACCGCTGCATCCAGCGGCAGCGTGGCAACGCCCACGGCCGAACGGGCGTGCAGACCCGCGTCGCCGAGTACTTCACCGAAGAATTCCGAGGCACCGTTGATGACTGCTGGCTGGCCGGTGAAGGCCGGATCAGAAGAAACGAAACCGACGACCTTGACGATGCGCTTGATGCGATCCAGGTCACCAATAACGCTCTTGATAGCGGCCAATGCGTTCAGTGCACAGGTCTGTGCCTGGGCCTTGGCATCCTCGGCGGATACCTCCGCGCCAACCTTTCCAACGACTGTGAGTTCACCATTAATCAGCGGAAGCTGACCAGACGTGTAAACGTAGTTGCCGGTCACAATAGCAGGCAGGTAGGCAGCTACTGGTTTTGCTACCGATGGAAGGGTGAGTCCAAGCTCGGCAAGACGAGCTTCGACACGCGAAGAAGTGGCTTCTTGCATGGGGTTTTACTCCTTTTTTAGGTGGTGAAAAGTTACTGCTTTTCGCGCTTCAAGTATGCAACAGGAGAGCTTCCGTTGGGGCCCGGAACGACAGTTACCAGCTCCCAACCGTCATCTCCCCACTGGTCCAAAATCTGCTTTGTAGCGTGAATCAACAGCGGTAATGTGGCGTATTCCCATTTAGTCATACTCGATACGTTAGCGCGTCCTTGTAAACTAGTAGGTATGGCAGCTAAGAAGTCACCCTTTTTTGATACAGCTACCACTCTGGGCAAAATCGTCGCATTCTTCGGAATCAGTGCTCTGTGTGGTTTACTGACCGCCGGCATGATGGTGCCCGTGGCAGCTCTCGCAAAAACCGGAATGACCACCGGTAATAACATTGTCAGCGCGCTCCCAAGCTCGTTTGAAGCGCTCCCAATTTCGGAGCCTTCGCAGATCTTGGACGCCAAGGGCAAGACCATCGCGACGTTCTATGAACAGAATCGCGAGCCGGTGAAACTTGACGACATTTCTCCCTACATGCAGAAGGCGATCGTCTCCGTTGAAGACGAGCGCTTCTACCAGCACAAGGGCATCGACCCCAAGGGCATTGCCCGCGCGGTGGTCGGCAACGTAGCTGGTACTTCCCGTTCGGGCGCGTCGACGCTGACCCAGCAGTACGTGAACAACCTGTTGGTGAATAACCAGGAGTTGACCGGATCCGAAGAGAGCACCATTTCGGGACAGAAGGATCTGGCTGCCAAGATCCGCGAACTGAAGTACGCGACCTCCATTGAGAAGACCATGTCCAAGGACGAGATCCTTGAGGGCTACCTCAACCTGGTGCTGTTCTCGGGACGCGAGTACGGAGTGCAGGCTGCCGCGCAGTACTTCTACTCTGTAGATGCCAAGGACCTGAACCTTCAGCAGTCGGCCATGCTGGCTGGCATGGTCCAGCTGCCGAACGTCTACAACCCATTCAACAACCCAGAACGTTCGCTGGATCGCCGCAACAAGGTGCTTGGCAATATGATGCGCACCGGTGCGATCACGAAGGATGAATACGACAAGGCGGTCAAGTCCGACCTTGAGCTCAAGAAGAGCAAGTCCCCTTCGGGCTGTATTGCAGCTGGCGACAACGCCTACTTCTGCGATTACGTGACCAAGCTGATCACCAGCGACGAAGCCTATGGCAAGACCAAGGCAGACCGCGAGAATCTGCTGTACCGCGGTGGCCTGCAGATCAAGACGACCCTGAATGCCGACCTGAATAAGAAGGCAGCCAAGGACGCTCGCAAGGCGATCGATCCAACCGCAAAGTCGAACACCGACGTTTATTCCTCTGTTGTTTCGGTGGAGCCGGGCACCGGCAACATCCTGACCATGGCGCAGAACACCACTTATGACCCTGCCGGCAAGCTGGGCGAGACCATGCTCAACTTCGCCACCGATGAGTCAAAGGGCGGCGCCGGCGGCTTCCAGGGCGGCTCGACTATGAAGCCTTATACGACACTTGCGTGGCTGAAGGAAGGCCACAGCATGTACGACACCATCAACGCCAGCCGCCAGAACTACTCTGGCAACTTCCAGTGGAAGGCCTCCTGCCTCGAGAAGGGCTATGCCCAGACCTTCTCGCCATGGAAGGTCGGCAATGCGTCCAAGGGCTTTGCCCGTCCGATGAAGGTCAACTACGGCCTGTACTGGTCGATCAACTCGGCTACCGTTGCCGAGGCGTCGAAGGTCGACCTCTGCACGATCACCGATTACATCAACGCGCTGGGTGTGCAGGATCAGAATGCGAACGGCGTGCACAAGCCAGGTCCGTTCACCCCTGAAGCACCGTCCTTCATCATCGGTTCAAAGAGCATCACCCCGCTCCAGCAGGCAGCATCCTTCGCGGCCTTCGCCAACAAGGGCGAGTACTGCGAGCCCCGCGCACTGAACGAGGTCACCGACAAGGCCGGCAACTCCTACAAGGTTCCAAGCTCCAACTGCCGCCAGGCGGTTGAGCCGCAATACGTAGCCGACCTGAACGGTACCTTGACCAAGATCGCCAAGACGCGTGTTGCCAAGGGCACCATCGATGTTCCAATCGGCGGTAAGACCGGCACCAACAACGGTGCGACCTCAACCTGGTTCGTGGGCTACACCACCGGCATTTCCACCGCTACCTGGGTTGGACGCCTGAAGGGCCAGCCAGAAACTCCGCAGAACGCGATGCACGGGGCGATGATCAACGACCAGCGTGCCCCGAAGATGGTTGACTCCTCGACCTACGCGGCGCCGCTGTGGTTGGACTTCATGGAAGAGGCAGTCTACGACTACCCGCATAAGAGCCTCGGCGGAGCCCGCAAGGCACCGGCGGTGAAGAAGAAGGAATCTTCGGACAGCTCGGATTCCGATAAGAAGTCAAGCTCATCCTCGGATGAGAAGTCTTCCTCCGATGAAAAGTCTTCCAAGAAGTCGGATTCGAAGGATTCCGATTCGTCTTCGAGCTCGAAGTCTTCGAAGGAATCCGGCTCCGATTCCGGCGACTCCTCGAAGTCTGAAACCTCAAGCAAGAGCGGCAAATCCGATTCCGATAACAAGGGCAACGGAAACGGCGGAAGCTCCAACGGCAAGGGTAAGGGCGACGGCGAGTCCGACGACTAGCTGAAATTCACGAAGGCCGCGTTTAACTTTGGTTGAACGCGGCCTTTCGGTTTAGATTGACTTATTGAAGGCTTTTGTGCGGAAAGGCCTAAATGAAAGGACGATGACAAACTAGTCATGGCGGATCAGAAAAACTTTGCCTCGCATCTGGGGCACGCAGCGGGCACGGCTGCCCTGCTGGCCACCGGGGCGGTGGCGCTGGGCGGCATCGCGCTCGGCTACGGCCTGTATGAAACCCAGAAATTTGCGGTGCGCCGCGAAACGTTGAAGGTGCTGCCCCGCGGGGCTGCAGACATCCGCGTCCTGCACCTTTCGGACATCCATATGGTTCCCGGCCAACAGCTGAAGACCCAGTGGATCCGGAACCTGGCGAAGCTGAACCCCGACTACATCATCAACACCGGAGACAACCTCAGCCACCGCGACGGCATTCCGGCGCTGCTTCAGGCGTTGGAACCGCTGATGCATATTCCGGGGGCCTTCGTTCCAGGGTCCAACTGCTACTTTGCCCCGCGGGCCAAGAATCCGATGCGCTATTTCAAGCGCAACCGCGCCGTTCCGCACCTGTCGCACCGCGACGCCCTGCCCTTTGAAGAAATGCACCGTGCCTTTGGTGCGGCCGGATGGGTCAACATGTCCAACCGCGCGTATTCAACAGTGCTCAACGGCATCCGTCTTGATCTGACCGGCGTGGATGATCCGCATATCGCCCGCGACCACTTCGCCGGCTGGCCCAAGGGATCTTCCACCAGCAACTCGGCTCCGCACGTGCGCATCGCACTGACCCATGCCCCCTACCAGCGGGTCTTGGACCAGTTCACCGCGTCGAAGGCGGATGTCATCTTTGCCGGGCACACGCACGGCGGTCAGGTCTGCATCCCCGGCTATGGTGCGTTGGTCTCCAATTGCGACCTGCCTACCTGGCGTGCCCGAGGGCTGACCTATTGGGAGCATGAGGGCAACAGCGTTCCCCTGAATGTCTCTGCAGGCCTGGGAAATTCACGTTTCGCTCCCTTCCGCATCGCCTGCCCACCCGAGGCAATTCTCGTGACCTTGACCGCTCGGGACTAGTACTTCATTAATCAAAAGCTGTTTTGTATCGGGACATCGGTAACAGTTCTGCATCAACACATCGGTAACGCTTC
>NZ_JALDXV010000004.1:0-188693 GCF_032154645.1 Glutamicibacter sp.
TCGCGCAGCACCTTGTCCGGTGCGCGCACCTCCTGCAGGCACAGGATGTCGACGTCGCGGGCCTCAACCCACTGCGCCATGTCCTTGCGGTAGGCGGCGCGAATGCCGTTGACGTTGACCGAGGCGACGCGCAGGGCGCCGGCGTTCTTGCTCAGAATTTCCACGCTGGTTGGTATCACCATTCCACCTTACAAAATTCGGGCGCTGATTACGCGCTCAAATGCTCGCGCCGGGCAGAAACACGGTACTTTACGACAAGACAACGGCGTTCCCGCCCGATGAGGGCCGCAGGCGGTGGAATCGGCACAATTCACGCGCCGCCCCTTGCGCGGTCAAACACCGTGCGCTAGTAGTAGGCGTCAAAAACGCCTACTACAGCTGCGCGGCTCAGAAGTCCCCCAGCGAAATCACGCCGGGCAGGTCCCCGTCCAGCCGCTGAAAAACATACAGCTCATGCGGAACCATGGGCGTGGGCAGTTCGTCCACCGGGAACCAGCGCAACGCCGCCGCCTTGTCAGGCTCCATCAGCCTCGGCTGACCGGACCATGAGGTGCACCGGAAGAAGAAGTCGACGCGGTCCGGCGCCCGGTGCAGCACCGTAAGCGAGGCGAGGTCCCCGGGCTGCAGTTCGACGCCGAGCTCTTCAAATGCTTCACGGCAGGCGGCCTGGTGCACCGACTCCCCCGCCTCGACGTGCCCCGCGGCCCCGGTGGCCCAGTACCCGTCGAGAAAACCGGTGCCCGCGCGCTGCTGCAGTAGGACTCGGTCCCCGCGCTGGAAAACCACATAGGCTACCGCGATCATGAGACTCCCTATAGATTTCGGGGCTTAAAGACTTCAGGGCGGCCGCAGCCGCCCTGAAATGTAAAAACCTAGTCGATGATTTCGCCGTCGATCGGCGTGGCCGGCTTGATCATGTCGCGGGCGTTGGCGGCCGTCATTTGGATGGTCTCCAGCGCGCGGTCGATCATCTCCTCGGAGTCGGGCCCCTTGGCCTCGCGCTGCTCGGAGATCACACGGGCCTGCACCTGAACGATCTTGAACGAGTGGTCAAGCTTCATATCGCGCTGGCTGGTCGCCTCGTCGACGACGACGGAGCCGGATTGAGCCCGCGGTGTGGCTGCGGCACTTGCCTCGCGTAGCGAATTGTTGATCTTTTCGGCGCCCCGCTTCAGGCCGAAGATCATGATCGCTGCCAGCAGCAACCAGCCTGCGGAGATGACGACGACGAACCAGCCGACGATCGCATTGGAGTTGGCGGCGAAGATCACTGCCACCAGAAGGATGATGACCATGACCGCCATGGCCAGGGTCGATGCGTTGAGGGTGACTTTCCTGCCCTGCGTCGCGTTGCTGCCTAGAGGTTCCATAGCGTTAATTCTCGCATCATCCCCGACGGCAAGCCAATCGCGGCGGTGTCCTTTCGCCCACAGCTGGAACACCGCAGGCAGCAGCTCCCCCAGATCCAGCCCATTAATGCAGGCGCGCGATTGGCGACGGGCTGAACAACCCTCAGCTGGCCGAGCGCCTGGGCATCGGAGAGAGCACCGTCAAAACCCATGTTTCGGCGGTGCTCTCCAAGCTCGGCGTTGCTACCCGGCGCCTACCAGCTGACCAAGCAGAACGGGTGCTGCTGCGGGTCAAGGTAGACGCGGAAGGTGGCGGTCCCCTCGCCGGTGGCGGTGGCGCCCAGGGCGAGCACCTGTTCCTCGCCCAGATCCAGGTCCTTGACCTTCACATCCAGGTGCATCTGCTGCGGGTGGATGTGCCCCGGCCATTCTGGGGCCACATAGGGGCTGACCGCTTGGAAGGCGACCGCCGGCCGGTCGGCGGCGTCGCCGATGCTCACCCAGTCGGGTTCATTGTCGATGCGGATCATTCCCAGCAGCTGCTCGTAGAACCCCGCCAGCGCATCCGGGTCCTCACAGTCGATCACTACTGCCTGCCATGTGCCAATCATGATGCCTCCTTGGGCCCATTATGCGGCAGGGCATCGTGCTTGGGTAGGGGCTTACAGCCAACGCCTATTTCATCTTGGTGCGCAGTACCTCAAGCCGCTGGCGGTACTCGCCCTCGTCGATCTCGCCGCGGGCATAGCGTTCACGCAGCACGCCTTCGGCGCCGAGGCTCTGGTTCGTCCACCTGCGGCGGCGGGCGAACCCTGCGATACAGAAAATGATCAGCAGCATCCAGAAAATGGGGATGATGATGAACCATCCGGGGCCGTGCCACCCGTAGTCCGGCAGTGCGTTCATCAGGTTCAGTGCGAACATGTCATTCCTCCTTGGTTCGTGTGGGCTTTAACCCTCCCGCGCCGCAGGCCCTGTGCGCATCGGCCCCGGGAAGACACTTTCGCATCCCCGTGTACTCCCTCCGGCTACCTGCCGGCCTCCCCCTGTGCTCCCGGGGTGATCAGCCCGGATTCGTAGGCGAGGACCACCAGCGAGGTGCGGTCGCGCACCGCCAGCTTCCCGATGATGCGCGAGACATGGGTCTTGGCTGTCAGCGGGGTGATGTACAGGGCCGCGGCGATCTCCGCGTTGGTTTTCCCGGCGCCGATCTGCGCCAGCACCTCCCGTTCGCGCACCGTCAGCTCCTTGAGCATTCGATCATCGGGTCGTTCGCGCTTCGGGGTGGCGGCGATTTGGGACAGCAGCTTGCGGGTCACCGACGGGGAGAGCAGCGAGTCTCCGCCGGCCACCACGCGCACCGCGTCGATCAACGCAGCAGGCTCGGTGTCCTTGACCAAGAATCCGCTGGCCCCGGCCCTGATCGAGTCGAGGATGTATTCGTCGAGTTCGAAGGTGGTCAGCATGATCACCCGGGTCTCCAGTTCCCCGGTGATCTGCGCCGCCGCGCTGATGCCGTCGCCGTCGGGCATGCGGATGTCCATCAGCACGATCTGCGGCTTGTCCCTGCGCGCCAACGCCACGGCTTCGGTGCCGCTGGCCGCCGTGCCGATGACCCGCATGTCCTCTTCCGCGGACAGCAGCGCGCTGAACCCTGCGCGGATCAGCGATTGGTCGTCGACGATCAGCACGTCAATGGGTTTCATTATTCCCCCTGTTCGGAATGCTGGCGGTGATGGTGGTGCCGGGCCCGGTTCCACCGCCCGGCGCGCCGGGGCCGATCTGCACGCTGCCGCCCAGCTGCTGCACCCGCTCGCGCATGCCGCGCAGGCCGTTGCCCTCATCCGCGGCGCCGAGGCCGACGCCGTCGTCGCACACCCGCACCAGCGCCTGCCGCTCGTCGAACTGCAGGCTGATCTCCACCCGCGTGGCCGAGGCATGCCGCACGATGTTCGTCAGCGCCTCCTGCACGATGCGGTAGACCGCGGTCTGCACCGGTTCGTCGACCCACCCGGGGATGGCCGGCGGCGTGTAGTGGACCGCCAGCTGCGCGGAGGCGACGCGGGCCACCAGGTCCGGCAGCTGTGCAAGGCGCTGGCCCGGCAGCCGCGGGGCGTCCTGGCGCAGCACCGACAGCACCTCGCGCACCTCCGCCAGGGACTGTGCGGAACTGGTCTTGATGTTGCCCAGCGCCTCGGTCAGCTTGTCCACGTCGGGGTCTTTGGCTGCAAGGTGCAGGGCCACCGAGGCCTGCACGTTGATCATCGACAGTGAGTGGGCGACGACGTCGTGGATATCCCGGGCCAGCACCAGCCGCTGTTCGTCGGCCTGATGCCGGCGGCGTGCTTCTGCGGCCCGCCGCCGCTCGGCGCCGCGCTCCCGACCTGCCCGGGCCAGCTCGCCCGCCAGCAGCACGACGACCAGCCAGGCCAACAGCAACGGACTGCTCCGTGGGTGCTGGGCTGAGAGCAGCCAGCCGACGGCGCCAAAGCCAGCAGCCGCACCCCAGGCCCACCAGCGCGCCCCTGCGGCCACCGCCAGCACGAGGGCCGCGGCGAAGCTGAGCAGGAAGGGTCCGAAGGGGAAGCCGAGGGCCAGGTAGCCCAGCGCCACCGCGGCGCCGAGCACCGCCATGACGCCCGGATAGCGGCGCAGCAGGAGCACCGCCGGGCCGGCCAGAAGCAGCAGCACCGCCGCTGGCGGCAGCGCTGCGCCCATGCGGGCGGCGGCGAAGTGCGTGCCCACCAGCTGAATCACGGCGATGGCCACGGGCAGGATCACCAGCGGGGCGCGTCGGGTGCTCATAGTGCGAGGATACTCCCGCCCCGTGGCTCAGGCATCCGGCGCACGGCGCATCGGCCCTACTCCCGGTGGAGTACGCTGGCGCCCCGGCGAGCGCGCGGTCTTCAGCGCCGGGGGTGCAGTTCCAGGGCTAGGTCGAACATCGCGGCCGCCGCCTTGGAAGGACGGACCGACTGCGCGCGGACCACGGTGATGCGCACCCGTCGGGTGACCGGGTGGATCGACCTGACCGCCAGTTCAAGTCCTTCGTAGGACACATCTGCCGCGGGACGCTGCACCAGCACCGCGTAGCCCAGCCCCCGGGCAACCATCGAGCGGGTCACCTCGAAGTCCGCGGTGCGGTAACGGATCCAGGGGCTCACCCCGGCGGCCTCGAAGAGCGCCTCGGTGTGCTCCCGGCTCGGGGGCACATCGAGCAGGATCATCGGCTCCTCGGCCAGCTGCGCCAGCGAGACCTTGGCCGATCGCGCCAGCGGGTGATCCGGTGGAAGCAGGACATTTGGTTCGGTCATATAGAGGGTGGTGCGTTCGACGTCTTCGGGCAGCCCGAAGTCATAGACGAAGGCCAGGTCGAGGGTTCCATTGGCGAGCCGCTGGAAGATCTCCTGCTGAGTTCCGGCAAAGAAGTCCACTTCCACCTGGCTGTATCGGGAACTGTAGGCCGCGAGGAGCTCTGGGAGCACCGTGGGCGCCAGCGACGAGTAGCAGCCCACGCGTACCCGTCCCGCCAGCAGGGTTCCTGCGGCATGTGCCATCTGCTGCAGATCTTGGGATGCCTGCAGGATTCCCTGAGCCTCCTGGAGCACGTATCTTCCCGAAGGGGTCAAACTCACGCCATGCGCCTTGCGGCGAATGGTCAGCTGGGTATTCAGGACGCGTTCCAGTTCGTTCAACGCACCGGTGATCGCGGAGGCCGACAGGTTCAGGGCCGCGGCGGCGGCCGCGATGGAGCCCTCCTGTCCCACGGTGGCGAGGCATTCAAGCTGCCTGAGGGTGAACTGCGGCATCAAACCTCGCTAAAACCATTGATATTCATCGAATATAACCATTTTACCTGCGGATATGCCGCACATCACACTGGGAAGCAGGTCAGAACAACGAGCCAGGAGGCACCCCACCATGAGCCAAACACCCACTACCTGCCCGTTCACCGGGGCGTTAGCGGTGCCATCCGCCGTAAGCTCACCGTCGACGCTACCGGTTCGTGAAGCGCCGACCGCCGACTGGGTGAAAATCAAGGACCTCTACGAGAATCCCTTCCCCATCTACCAGCGCATGCGCGAGGAATCCCCGGTGCATTGGGTGCCGGACGTCAATCGCTACATGGTGACCTCCTACAGCGCCTGCCACGAGATCGAGCAGGACGAGGCAAGATTCTCCGCCGATGAGCGCAATTCGTTGATGAAACGGTCCATGGGCCATTCCATGCTGCGCAAAGACAACCCGGAGCACCAGGTGGATAGGGATTCCTACGGAGCAACCCTGCGGCCGGCAACCATCAAGAAGCACTGGAACGAAATCTTCGCAGCCAATCACCGGAAGTATCTGGACCAGTTAATTGCGCGGGGACCCGGTGCGGATTTCGTCTGGGACTACGCGGCCCCCTATACCGCCGAGAACCTGCGCTTGATTTGTGGATTCCATAATTCAACCCAACAGGACCTGCAGCGCTGGAGCCAGACCCTGATTGACGGCACCGGCAACTACGCGGACGACCCGGAGGTCTGGGCCCGAGCCGAGGCCTCCTCCGCGGAAGTCGATGCCGCCATCGACGAGATGATCCCCTATCTAGCTGCCCACCCCGATTATTCGCTGCTCTCCAACCTGGCCTCGATGCCGATCCCCCTGGAGGCCATCCGCGCGAACCTGAAAATGACCATCGGCGGCGGACTGAACGAACCGCGCGACGTCCTGGCCACGACCGTGTGGGCGTTGCTGTCCAACCCAGCGCAGCGCGACGCGGTCCTGCGAGACCCCAGCCTGTTCGCCAGGGCTTTTGAGGAATCGGTGCGCTGGGTGGCACCCATCGGCATGTACCCGCGCGAGACCACACAGGAACTGGTGTTGGAAGGAGTGCGTTTGCCTGCGGGGGCGCGGCTCGGCGTGGTGCTCGGCGCGGCAAACCGCGACCCTCAAGTCTTCTCCGACCCGGAGGAGTTCAACATCTTCAGGGAAAAGAAGCCGCACCTGGCCTTCGGCGGCGGCGTGCACTTCTGCGCAGGCACCTGGATTGCCCGGGCCCAGGTCGCCCAGATTGCCCTGCCCGAGCTCTTCCGCTGCCTTCCACACCTCAAACTCGATCCGCAGTCCCCCAGCACCGACGCAGGCTGGGTGTTCCGCGGCATGACCAAAATGCCAGTCGTCTGGGACAACTAACCACTATTGAAGGAGCTTGTTATGCCTACCATCATTTTTGAACAGCCCGATGGGGCGGTGACCGAGGTCGAGGTCGACGAGGGCAGCAACGTCATGCGCGCCGCCGTCTCCCACGGCGTTGCCGGCATCATCGGAGAATGCGGCGGCCAGGCCATGTGCGCCACCTGCCACGTCTACGTTGATCCGCAGGCGGCGTCCGACCTGCCAAGCGTCGCCGAAGACGAAGACGAGATGCTCGACTGCGCCGCCGCCGAACGCACCGAATTCAGCCGGCTGGGCTGCCAGGTCAAGCTCGGCGGGGCCCTGCAGCGGCTGCGCGTGAACGTCCCCAGCGATCAGGTGTAGCCATGGATGATCGGGTTGTCATTCTCGGGGCCGGTCACGCCGGCGTGCAGCTGGCGGCGTCGCTACGCGAAGCGGGCCATCGCGGGCCGCTCACCCTGGTATCGCAGGAATCTGCGCTCCCCTACCAGCGCCCGCCGCTGTCCAAGGACTTGGCAGGCGCCGGCACAGAACCGCTGGCGCTGCGCCCCTCGGACTTTTATGCGGAACGCGACATCGTCCTGGCATCGGGGGGTCGAGCGGTATCCGTGGACCGCGACGCCCGTACCGTCGGGCTCAGCGACGGCACGGTCCTGGCCTATGACCGGCTGGTCTTCGCCACCGGCGCCCGCAACCGGCCGCTTCCCTGCGAGGGCGGCGAGCTCCCGGGGGTGCACCCGCTGCGGGCCCTTGAAGATGCGCTGTCGCTGCGGCGGGAACTCGATGCTGCACGCAGGGTGGTAGTCATCGGCGCCGGATTTATCGGTCTTGAATTCGCCGCGGCGGCCCGAGAGCGCGGGCTGGAGGTCACGGTGCTTGAATACGCCGAGCGTCCACTGGGCCGGGCCGCCTCCGCACCACTGTCCTCCTGGTTCCTGCAGGCGCACCGAGCCAACGGCATCGATCTACGCTGCAATGAGGGCGTACGGCGCATCCGCCGCAGCGAGGGTGGCCTTGAGGTCGACTCGGATGCAAGAAGCTACCGGGCGGACCTGGTGGTCTACGGGATCGGCGTGCAGCCCAATAGCGAGCTCGCCGAGGACGCCGGTCTGGCCTGCGAGAACGGGATCCTGGTCGATGAAAGGCTGCAGACCTGCGACCCGCGGATCTTCGCCATCGGCGACTGCGCCAACTTCCCGCTGGCGACGAGCCCGCAGCGGGTTCGGCTCGAATCGGTGCAGAACGCCAACGACCAGGCCCGAACCCTGGCGCACACCTTGACCGGGACGCCGCAGGCCTACGCCGAGCTGCCCTGGTTCTGGAGCATTCAGGGGGCACACCGTTTGCAGATTGCGGGGCTGTCGGCGCCGGAGGACGAGCCGGTGCTGCTCGGTGCCCCGGACAGCGGCAAATTCTCCGTTGCGCTGTTCCGCGAGGGCCTGCTGGTGGCCGTGGAATCGGTCAACAAGCCGGCCGACCACATCGCGGCCCGCAAGCTGTTGGCCTCCGGCGCACCCGTCACCGCCGCCATGGTGCAGGCTTCGGCCTCACTCAAAGACCTCCTGCGCAACGCCCCGATCCCCGTATGACTCCCACAGAACCCGAGGTAACACCGTGAGTACCGCAATTCCAGAAGGCCGCACCGCCAGCCAGCGGCGCATCGCCTTCGCCACCATCATCGGCACCACCATCGAATGGTACGACTTCTTCATCTACGCCACCGCGGCGGGGCTGGTCTTCGCCCACTTGTTCTTCGAGCCTGCAGGTTCACAGATCGGGCTGCTGCTCTCCTTCGCCAGCGTCGGCATCTCCTTCTTGTTCCGCCCGCTGGGCGCCTTCCTCGCCGGGCATTTCGGCGACAAGATCGGCCGCCGCGCCATGCTGGTGCTCACCTTGACGCTCATGGGTGCCTCCACCACCCTGATCGGCGTCCTGCCGACCTACGACACCGCTGGAATCATCGCACCGATCATGTTGCTGCTGCTGCGCATTACCCAGGGCATCTCCGCCGGCGGTGAATGGGGCGGTGCGGTGCTGATGGCCGTGGAGCATGCGCCGACGCAGCGCCGCGGGCGGGCCGGGGCCTACCCGCAGCTCGGCGTCCCGCTGGGAATGCTGCTTGCCTCGGCGATGATGGCGCTGATGACCGGCGTGATCTCCCCCGGCGAAGAATTCGTCGCCTGGGGCTGGCGTGTGCCGTTCCTGGTGAGCTTCGTGCTGATCGTTGTCGGCTATTTCATCCGACGTTCGGTCGACGAATCTCCGGTCTTCGAGGAGATCGCGCAGAAGAAGGCCCAAACCCGCGTCCCGATCCTGGTGCTATTCAAGAAGCACTGGCTGCTGGTGCTCATCGCCGCCCTGGTCTTCGCCGGCAATAATGCGGCCGGATATATGACCACCGGCGGGTTCCTGCAGGCCTACATGACCGATCCTCAGGGCCCTGTAGGGTTCGACAGGACCCAGGTGCTGCTGGCGGTGTCTTTCGGCGCCGTCATGTGGTTCATCTTCACGCTGCTTTCCGGCGTGGTCTCCGACCGCATCGGGCGCAAGCGCACCTATCAGATCGGGTTCATCAGCCAGCTGATCTGCGTCTTCCCGTTGTTCTGGCTGGTCAACACGGCGAGCCTGCCGCTGCTCTACCTCGCCTTCGCGCTGTTCTCCGTGGGGCTGGGGTTCTCCTACGGTCCGCAGGCAGCGCTGTACTCCGAGTTGTTCCCTGCCTCGGTGCGCTTCTCCGGGGTGTCGATCTCCTACGCCTTCGGCGCGATCCTGGGCGGCGCCTTCGCCCCGATGATCGCCACCGCGCTGGTTCAGGCCACCGGCGGCACCACCGCGGTGGCCTGGTATCTGGCCGTGCTGACCGCTGTATCCCTGGCGGCGGTGTCGCTGATCCGCGACCGCAGCGGCATCGACCTGTCCATCGGCAACCAGGCCGAACAGGAGGTCGGGGCGCTGGTCTTCGATCATCGCAGCGCCTCCCGGCAGGTGAAGCAGGAAGCGCTTTAACTTCGGCTTAACGCAGTCAACCGCCAGCGAAATGCTGGCCGTTGACTTGTTTATTTAGCGTTTTACTAGCGCAGGCCAGCTTTGCGCTCGGCGGTTTCCACGACGTTGTTCAGCAGCATCGCGCGGGTCATCGGGCCCACGCCGCCCGGGTTCGGCGAGACCCAGCTGGCGGTTTCATACAGCGCCGGGTCGATGTCTCCGGTGACCTTGCCGTCCACGCGGGAGACGCCCACGTCCAGCAGGATTGCGCCGGGCTTGGCGGTCTTGATCATGTGGGCGGAGCCGGCGGCGGCGATGACCACGTCGGCCTGCGCCAGCAGCTCGTCAAGGTTGGTGGTGCCGGTGTGAGCCAGGGTGACCGTGGCATTCACGTCGCGGCGGGTGAGCAGCAGTCCGACCGGGCGGCCGATGGTCACGCCGCGGCCGACCACCAGTACATGCTTGCCGGCCAGGTCGATGTCGTGGCGGGCCAGCAGCTCAACACAGCCCAGCGGGGTGCAGGGCAACGGCGAGGTCATCGGGCGGTTCACGTTGGCCACCAGGCGGCCCAGGTTCATCGGGTGCAGGCCGTCGGCGTCCTTGGCAGGATCCATGGCCTCCAGGACCACGTCCTGGTCGATGTGCTTGGGCAGCGGCAGTTGGATGATGTAGCCGGTGCAGTCGGGGTTCTCGTTGAGCTCACGCACCTTGGCGAGCAGTTCTTCTTGGGTGGTTTCCTCCGGCAGGTCCACGCGGATGGATTCGATGCCCACCTGGGCGCAGTCGCGGTGCTTGCCCGCCACATACCAGGCCGACCCGGGATCGTCGCCCACCAGAATGGTGCCCAGGCCGGTGCGGTGCCCGGCGGCCTTCAATGCGGCGACTCGTTCGGTTAGCTCCTGCTTGATGGCGGCCGCGGTGGCCTTGCCGTCGAGAATGCGTGCGCTCACGCGTATCCTTCCGTCGACGCCCGGTTATGGGCGGATGGTGTGCGGACCCAGGCGCGCGGCACGCACAATTAGCTCCCCGGTGGTTACCCACCCAACGCCAGTCACGCGGTTAATTCTACCGGTTTGCGGCGGGAATGACTTGGGTCGCGGCGGTGTTCTAGCTGACATGTATGAAAGCATCGTGATCGGGGCCGGCCAGGCAGGCCTGTCCGCCGCCTACCATCTACAGCGCCGGGGTGTGGATTTCATCGTGCTCGACGCGAACCCGGGCCCGGGCGGCGCCTGGCAGAACCGCTGGGACTCGCTCACCCTGGGAGCCGCGCACCATATCCACCCGTTGCCCGATTTCCCGCTGACCGAGCAGGACTCCACCCGCCCTGCCTCTGCGGTGGTGGCCGAATATTACGGCGAGTACGAGCGCCGCTTTCAGCTTCCCGTGCGCCACGGCATCAACGTCGAGCGCGTCACGCATGAGGACGGCGTCTTCACGGTGCATGCAGGCGGCGAGGAATTCACCTCCGCCACCCTGATCAACGCGACAGGCACCTGGACCAACCCCTTCTGGCCCTCCTACCCGGGGCGCTTCGACGGGCCACAGGTGCACACCAACGGTTTCAGGTCCGTGGAGCAATTTGCCGGGCAGCGGGTGTTGGTGGTCGGGGCGGGCGCCAGCGCCACCCAGTTCATCCTCGCCCTGCGTGCCGCGGGCGTTGACACCCTGTGGTCCACGCGCAACGCACCTGACTGGCGCGAGGTGCCCTCCGGCACCGAGTGGGGCCAGGAGGTCGAACGCCAGGTCAACGAGCGCACCCGGGCGGGGCTTCCTCCCAAGTCGGTGGTCGGCACCACCGGGCTACTGCTCACCCCCGCCATGCGGGCCGGAATCGCTTCCGGGGCGCTGGTATCCCGCGGCGCGATTTCCCGTCTGGAATCCGACGCGGTGGTGTTCACCGACGGCAGCCGCGAGCGGATCGACGCGATCCTCTGGGCCACCGGCTTCCGCCATGCCCACCGCCACCTGCGTTCGCTGAAGCTGCACACCCCCGCCGGCGGGATTATGGTGGCCGACGACGGCGTGAGCGCGCTGGAACTGCCGGGCATGTTCTTCGTCGGCTACGGCGCGTCCGCGTCGACCTTGGGAGCCACCCGCGCCGGACGCAGGGCCGCGGCGGCGGCCGCCAAGTTCCTGACCGCGGTACCCGTGTAGTACTTCACGCAATTGGGCGCAGGAGCGGCCGGGGCGCTAGGTTAAAGTCCATGAATTACATCGTCGCCCTGTCCTGTCTTGACCGCCCCGGCATCGTGCATACAATTTCCGGCGGGCTGCTGGGCGCCGGTTGCAACATCGTCGAGTCCCAGCAATTCCGTTCCCCGGAATCCGGCACCTTCTTCATGCGCATCGAGGTCTCCACCACCGCCTCGCTGGAGCAGGTGCGCGCCGCGCTGGCTCCGATCCGCGACGACTTCCACATGGACCTGCGGGTCTCCGACGCCGCCGCGCGCACCCGCACCATGATCATGTGCTCCACCGCCGGCCATGCGCTCAACGACCTGCTCTTCGCCCAGCGCTCCGGTACGCTGCCCATCGAGGTGCCGGTCATCGTCTCCAACCACCTCACGCTCAAGCCCATGGCCGAGTTCTACGGCGTGGATTTTGTGCACCTGCCGGTCACCGCGGCGAACAAGTCCCAGGCCGAGGCGGAGCTGCTGGGGTTGGCCCAGAAGTACGACATCGAACTGGTGGTGCTCGCCCGCTACATGCAGATCCTCTCCGACTCGCTGTGCGAGCGCATGGAGGGCCGCGTCATCAACATCCACCACTCCTTCCTGCCCTCCTTCAAGGGCGCCAAGCCCTATCACCAGGCCTATGCCCGCGGGGTCAAGCTGATCGGCGCCACCGCGCACTATGTCACCGCCGACCTGGACGAGGGCCCGATCATCGACCAGGAAGTGACCAGCGTGAACCACACACGCAGCGCCGACCAGCTGGTTCAGCTGGGCCGCAGTGTGGAGGGGCGGACGCTGACCCGCGCGGTGCAGTGGCATGCAGAACACCGGGTGATGCTCGACGGGCAGCGCACCGTCGTCTTCTCGTAGCATCCTGCGCAGATTGCTGTAGTAGGCGCCGACGCCTACTACAGTAGGTGGCATGAGCCACATCATCACGATTGACGGCGCGACCCCGAAGGTCGGCCAGGACGTATTTCTTGCACCCACCGCTACCCTGAGCGGCGACGTTGAGCTGGCGGACCGCTCCAGCGCCTTCTACGGAGTCTCCGTGCGCGGCGACTCCGCGCCGATCCGCGTGGGCGAGGGCACCAACCTGCAGGACAACGTCGTATTGCATGCAGATACCGGCTTCCCCTGCACCCTGGGTGCTGGCGTTTCGGTGGGCCATACCGCAGTGGTGCACGGCGCGACCATCGGCGACGGCAGTCTGATCGGGATGAGCGCCACGGTGATGAACGGCGCGGTGATCGGCGAACAGTCGCTGGTCGCCGCTGGCGCGTTGGTGCTGGAGGGTACGCAGGTGCCGCCGCGTTCACTGGTCGCCGGTGTTCCGGCCAAGGTGCGCCGCGAACTGACCGAAGAAGAGGTCGCCGGCCTGAAGAAGAATGCCGACACCTACCTGTCGCTGGCAGCTAAGCATCTGGTCGCCAATTCTTAACCGAGATCGCAATCGCGAAACACCAGCTTCTACGAGGGCCGGCTCTTGCCGACCCTCGTAGCTGTTTAACTGTTGTCTAAGGGTCGATGATCTCGACTTCCACGGTCCCGTCGCGCCATGCTCTGGTTGCCATCGCCGCCTGCTCCTGCGCTTCCCGTGCCTCGGACGGGGTCATGAAGTACGTGTTGACCTGCAGCTTCTGCGAGGGGTTCAGCTCGCGCGGAAGCAGCACCAGGGGCCGAGAATTCGGCACGATGACCGCGTGGAACAGCCCGCAGTGCCTGGCGATATGGTGCACCTCGCACCACAGGCCGGCGCGGTCGATATCCGTTTTTCCGCCGCGTTCCCACTTATCCAGGTGGTCCGCCTCGCAGCGGCTGGCCGGCATGGTGCATCCCGGGTAGCCGCAGCCGCGGAAGACCGCGCGCAGGGCACGGACCTGTGCCTTGGAAAACAGGCGTTGAGCGCGCCCGAGGTCCAGGATCTTGCTCTTCCCGCCAAGGACCAGCGGGTAGAGACTCGCGTTGCAGACCGCTGCTCTGGCTTCTCCTGCGGTGAGCGGAATCCCCTTGGTGGTGACCGCGAAGTCGCGGCCGGAAGCCAGCATTTTGTCGTAGTCGATCAGGATGCCGATCTGATCATTGGTGGATCTGCTCAATGATTCCGGCGGGCCGGAGGATCTGAGCAGCGCCAGCAGCCCGAGTAGATGCCGTAGTTCCGGGCGCAGTTCTTCCAGCGGAAGCTGCGCGTCAGGCGGCGGTTCCGGTGGGATGCCGGGAGGTCCCGGGTCCGCGGGAGGCGGAGCGGATCCACGGGCCCAGTCGGGCATGGTGTTCTCGTCGTCCCACTGTGGGGGCTGCTCGGCGAAGAGGCCTGCTGCCTGTTCACATAGTAGGTCGCGGTTGCCGGCCATGGTTTTGGGGTTGTCCATGGCCTCGCGCAGGGATTCCATGAGCGGGGCCTGCGAGGGAAGCATTTTGACCAGGTATTCGCATAGGCCGCGGCGCACCCCGCGCTTGTAGATGCCGATTTCGCTCAGCAGCGCATCGCTGGGACGCTCGGTGGCGACCGCCTGGTCGACCGCGTCGTTGATGTGCTTGCGGGCGGTGGCGGGTTCTGCCATGAAGCCGATGCATTCGCGCTGCAGGGCGGTGCAGGTGGCGTCGTCGATGTCCTTGCGCACGGACTGGATCTTGCGGGCCGCGGTGAGCACCAGGCGCGGGTCGTCGGCGGTGGTGAATTCCGTGGCCAGCTCGGTCAAGCGCGGTGCGGTGCGTTCGCCTGCCTCGTTCACCTGGGCGATGAGGTTGTCCACCTGGGCCAGCCGCCCGCGGGCGGTGGACAGCGGGATGTTCATCCAGTCGGCCAGCAGGTCAAGGGACTTTTTGTAGTGGGTGCGCCCGGTGCTGGTGTGGCCCGCGGTCGCGGCGAGGTCGGCATCGGTGGGTGTGAGGCCGGCTTCGGCAATAGCCTGCAGCGAGGCCTGGTCGAGTTTGTGCGCGCCGGTGCGGCGGATGGCGTCGGCCGCGTAGAGCTGGGCGCGGGTCAGCGCCATGGACAGTTCCTCCACCAGCCACGCGGCATAGGCGGCGTGGCCCGCGGCAAGCGGACCCTCGGCCAGGGCCGCGGCGGCGGTGGTGACCAGCTGCGCCGCGTGGGCCAGCTGGTGGATTGGTGTGTCCATAAACCCAGCATGCCCCGCACCCTAAAAGGTGCGGGGCAGCCGGCTGCGGACTGTGGATTACACGACCGATTACACGACGGAGAGTGCCGAGGATGCCCGGCGGGCGGCGGCCAGGCCGCGCTCCAGGTCGCCCAGCAGGTCCTCGACCTCTTCGATGCCCACCGAGAGGCGCACCAGGTTGCCGGGGATTTCCAGCGGGGTGCCGATCAGCGAGGCATGGGTCATTTCGCGCGGGTAGCAGACCAGCGATTCCACGCCGCCCAGGGACACCGAGAGCTGGAAGTAGTGCATGGATTCGGCGAAGGCGCGGGCGGCCGCCTCGTCGGCCAACTGCAGGGAGACGATGCCGCCGAAGTCGCGCTGCTGGCTGGCTGCCAGTTCGTGGCCCGGGTGCGAGGCCAGTCCGGGATAGTAGACGCGGGTGATGTCCTGGTGCTCGTCGAGCCAGTGGGCGATGGTGTTGGCGCTGGCGCAGTGCCGGGCCATGCGCAGCCCCAGGGTCTTCAGTCCGCGGGCCGCCAGGTAGGAGTCCTGCGGGCCGGAGACCGCTCCCCCGGCGAACTGCTGGAAGGCCACCGCCTGCGCCAGCGACTGGCCGCGGTGTTCGTGGTCGGCCACGATCACCGCGCCGCCGAGCACGTCGGAGTGCCCACCGATGTACTTGGTGGTGGAGTGCACCACCGCGTGGGCGCCGAAGTCCAGCGGGCGCTGCAGGTAGGGGGTGGCGAAGGTGTTGTCCACGACCAGCAGGGCGCCTGCCTCACGGGCGATGGCCGCCCAGCCTGCCAGATCGGCGATGCCCAGCAGCGGATTGGACGGGGTTTCGAGCCAGAGCAGTGCGGTGTTCGGGCGCAGCGCGGTGCGCACCGCGTCCAGGTTGGTGATGTCCACCGCGGAGGAGGTGATCCCCCACTTGCTGTGCAGCTGGGAGATCAGCCGGTTGGTGCCGCCGTAGCCGTCGGCGCCCAAAATGATGTGGTCGCCCGGGGCCAGCACGGCGCGCAGCAGTGCGTCCTCGGCGGCGATGCCGGAGGCGAAGGAGTAGCCGGCGGCCCCGCCTTCCAGGGCGGCGAGCTGTTCTTCAAAGCCGTTGCGGGTCGGGTTGGAGCCGCGGGAGTATTCGTGCCCGGAGCGCAGCACGTTGATGCCGTCCTGGATGAACGTGCTGGTCTGGTAGATCGGCGGGATCACCGCGCCGGTGTGCGGGTCTTTTTCCTGTCCTGCGTGGACTGCCAGGGTGTTGAAGCCGCTCATGCGAAGCTCACTTCCTTTTCGGTGGAGGCTGCTACTGCCAGGGCGCGGTCGAGGTCGCGGATCAGGTCGGCCGGGTCTTCCAGTCCGACGGAGATGCGCAGCACTCCCGCGTTCAGCCCGGCGTCGGCCAGCTGTTCGGGGGTCAGGCGACAGTGGGTCATCGTCGCCGGGTGGGCGATCATGGTGCGGGTGTCGCCGATATTCGCCGCCAGGGCGATGATCTTCAGGTTGTCGATGAAGGCCGGAACCAGCGCCGCGTCGTGCAGTTCGACCGCCAGAACGCTGCCGGTGCCGCGCGGGAAGAACTTGGCTGCGCGCTCGTGATGCTGGTGGCCGGCGCGCGAAGGGTGGTGCACCGCGGCGACCAGCGGGTGGGCTTCGAGGAAGTTGGCCAGCAGCAGCAGGGTGGACGCGGCGGCGGCGGTGCGCACCGAGAGGGTCTCGATGCCGGTGAGGATGCTGTGCGCGCTGGCCGCCGGGAGGGTCGGGCCCAAATCGTGCAAGAACTTGGAGCGCACCAGCATGGAGTAGGCGCCGGAGCCGTAGCGGGCCAGCAGCGAGGTGCCGGCGTAGCGGGCGCGGGCGCGGGCGATCTGCGGCCAGCGGGCCTCATCGGAGAAGTCGAAGGTGCCGGCGTCGATCACCACGCCGCCGAGCACCTGGCCGTGTCCGGCCAGCGCTTTGGTGGCCGAGTGCACGACGATGTCGGCGCCGAAGGTCAGCGGCTTGAAGTTCGCCGGGGTGGCCAGGGTGTTGTCCACGACCACCGGGATGTTGTGGCGGTGCGCCACCTCGGCCAGCGCCGGCAGGTCCGGCAGGGTGGAGAGCGGGTTGGTGACCGACTCCAGGAAGAACGCGCGGGTGTCTTCCTCGATGGCTGCTTCCCAGGCGGCCGGCAGGTCCGGGTCCACGAAGGTGATGCGGATGCCGAAGTCGTTGAAGGAGTCGGTGAGCAGGTCCACGGTGCCGCCGTAGAGCTGGTTGGAGGCGATGATGTGCTTGGGGCCCTGGGTCAGGGCCAGCAGGGAGAGCGCCACGGCGGCCTGGCCGGTGGCGGTGGCTACGGCGTTTGCCCCGCCTTCCAGGGCTGCGGCGCGCTGTTCGAGCACGGAGACCGTGGGGTTGCCGGTGCGGGAGTAGGTGAAGCCGGACTGGCGCAGCGCGAACTTTTCTACCGCCTCGGCGTGGGAGGAGAATTCGAAGGCCGCGGAGGAATACAGCGGGACGGTCAGCGGGCGGTAGTCACCGCTGGGGGTGTATCCGGCGTGGATTCCCGTCGTCGACGGCTGGGTGTTGGGCTGCACCATGGCTGGCTCCTTCTCGTAGTCTTTCGCACGAGAGAGTGCACCGAACACGGTGCCGCGCACCGAAGACCGTTCGCCGGCCTTCAAGGTACGAGGCACAGCGCAGAGTCTAAAGACGCGCTCGGAGCTGCTCCATCGTTCCTGGCATTAGCACCTTTCGGTTTCCCGATGGTTGCTGCGACGTCGACGAGCCAGATCTCTCGGTCGCTCTTGATGGTTTTTGGTAATTCCATGGTTCGCCATGACCGCCCGGCGGTGCAAGCGCAGAGCCCGGCGGCGCTTCACACGGGGCCGCAGCCCGTAATATTTCCCGTTTTCGTCATATTCGGCGCCGGCGCGGGGCGCTTTATGACGCGCGCTGCGCGCGATAATCCGCGGATTTGAAGGGATATGACGCAGGAATATGACGCGCCAGCGTGCGTCAGCCCAGCAGCGGCACCCCGAAACCGGTGACCACCGAGCGCACCTCATCCAAATAACGCCGCGCCTGTTCGGTCAGCGGGATGGCGGTGTGGTCGATCCAGCCGATCTCGATGCGCTCGTCCACATCCAGCGGGATCGCGACGATCGAGGGGTCGAGCTCGTCGCTGATGATGCCGGTGGAGATGGTGTAGCCGCCCAGGCCGATCATCAGGTTGAAGATGGTGGCGCGGTCCGAAACCCGGATCTCGCGTTTGCTGGAGAGGGTGGAGAGGATTTCCTCGGCGAAGTAGAAGGAGCTGTGCGTACCCTGGTCGAAGGTCAGCCGCGGCAGGTCTTCAAGATCCGCAAGCGTGGCCCGCTCCCGGGAGGCCAGCGGGTTGCTGCGCGAAATGAAGATGTGCGGGTCGGCCAGGAACAGCGGATGGAAGACCAGCCGGGATTCGCGCAGCAGCTTGTCGATAACCTTTTTGTTGAAGTCGTTGCGGTAGAGGATGCCGATTTCGCTGCGCAGGGTGCGCACGTCCTCGATGATCTCCTCGGTGCGGGTCTCGCGCAGGGAGAACTCGTATTCTTCGGCGCCGCTGGCCTGCACCATCCTCACGAAGGCATCCACCGAGAAGGAGTAGTGCTGGGTGGAGATGCCCAGCAGGCGACGCGAGGGCGGCCGGTCGAGGTAGCGCTGTTCGAGCAGTTCGATCTGCTCCACCACCTGCTTGGCATAGCCGAGGAACTCGGCGCCCTCGGTGCTCAGCGCCACTCCCCTGGCCGAGCGCACCAGCAGGGTGAGTCCGACGCGGGCTTCGAGCTCCTTCATCGCCGCGGACATGCTCGGCTGGGCCACGTAGAGCAGGTCGGCGGCCGCGGAGATCGAGCCCTCGGTAGCCACGGTGATGAAGTAGCGCAGCTGCTGCAGCGTCAAACCATTCGCTTTCTGAACCATAGGCTGAGTCTATATCAATCCATAGTTAGCCCGAGTTACCTGATATCCGTGAATTGGCCGCATGATGGTGGCAACGACTTTTCCCGGCCTGCCCAGGCCCCTGTTCAGATAGGCCGCCATGGCAGACACCTTTGACTTCAGCATTGCAGGAACCGAATTCAACGAGGACTACACGCCCTCGAAGAGCTCGCGCATTACGACCAACTTCGCCAATCTGGCGCGCGGCGAGAACCGCCGGGAGAACCTGCGCAATGCGCTGACGATGATCAACCGCCGCTTCAACTCGCTGGCTCACTGGGACAACCCGCGCGGCGACCGCTACTCGCTGGAGCTTGAGATCGTCTCCGCCAATGTGCACTTCGACAGCGCCGAGGGCCCGGCGGAATTCCCGCTGCTGGAGGTGCTGGACACGACCGTTCTCGATCACCACAACGGCACCCGCAGCCACGGCATCGTGGGCAACAACTTCTCCTCCTACGTGCGCGACTACGACTTCAGCGTGGTGCTTCCGGCCGCGGCAGACGCCACCGGCAAGCCCTCGCTACCCGAGGATTTCGGAGACCTGCACGGGCGCCTGTTCCAGCATTTCCTGGACTCCGAGGCCTACCGCCAGCGCTTCGAACAGCTGCCGGTGGTCTGCATCAGCGTCTCCACCTCGAAGACCTACCACCGCACCGGCAACAGCCACCCGGTCCTCGGCCTGGAATACGAGCAGGACGACTACTCGCTGACCGACGCCTACTTCGGCAAGATGGGGTTGCGTGTGCGCTACTTCATGCCCGCCGGGTCGGTGGCCCCGCTGGCCTTCTACTTCCGCGGCGATTTGCTGAACGACTACAGCGACCTGCAGCTGGCCAGCATCATCGCCACCATGGAGACCTTCCAGAAGATCTACCGCCCAGAGGTCTACAACGCGAACTCCCCAGCTCCGGCCGTCTACCAGCCGAGCCTGAGCGCCCATGACTTCTCCCGCACGCTGATCGACTACGACCGCGAAGAGCGCACCCGCCTCGGCGCCAGCCAGGGCCGCTACACCGAAGAGCACTTCATCACCCCGAACCGCGAGCTGCTTGACGCCTGGGCCGCCGGCTACCCAACCCCCGTCGCCTAAAGACACAGTCGACTAAGACTTCAGTCGCAAAAACACCTAAAGGATCCACCCATGAGCAACAACCTTCTTCCGACTTCCATCGTCGGCTCCCTTCCCAAGCCATCATGGCTTTCCGAGCCAGAGAAACTCTGGTCCCCGTGGAAGCTGGAAGGCGCCGAACTGATCGAAGGCAAGCAGGACGCCATGCGCGCCGCGGTGCTGGAGCAGACCCGCCGCGGCATCGACATCATTTCCGACGGCGAGCAGACCCGCCAGCACTTCGTCACCACCTTCATCGAGCACCTGTCGGGCGTCGACTTTGAGAACCGCCAGACCGTGCTGATCCGCGACCGCTACGAGGCCAGCGTGCCCAGCGTGGTCGGCGCCGTTCAGCGCAAGGCCCCGGTATTCGTTGAGGATGCGAAGTTCCTGCGCACGCTGACCGACCGCCAGATCAAGTGGACCCTGCCCGGCCCGATGACCATGGTGGACACCCTGCACGACGCGCACTACGGCAGCCGCGAAAAGCTGGCCTGGGAATTCGCCACCATCCTGAACCAGGAAGCCAAGGAGTTGGAGGCGGCCGGCGTGGACGTCATCCAGTTCGACGAGCCGGCGTTCAACGTGTTCTTCGACGAGGTGGCCGACTGGGGCGTGGCGGCACTGGAACGCGCCTGCGAAGGGTTGAAGGCAGAAACCGTGGCACACATCTGCTTCGGCTACGGCATCAAGGCCAACAACGATTGGAAGGCCACCCTGGGCGCCCAGTGGCGGCACTACGAGAAGTCCTTCCCGCTGCTGCAGCGCTCGAGCATCGACACCATCTCGCTCGAATCCCACCACTCCAACGTGCCGATCGAGGTAGTTGAAATGGTGCGCGGCAAGCGGGTCATGCTCGGCGCCATCGACGTAGCCAATGAGACCGTGGAGACCCCGGAAGAGGTGGCAGAAACCCTGCGCAAGGCGCTGGAATTCGTGGACGCGGACAAGCTCATCCCGAGCACCAACTGCGGCATGGCCCCGTTCCCCCGCGACGTTGCGCTGGCCAAGCTGAGCGCGCTGAGCGCCGGCGCCACTGTGCTGCGCGAGGAGCTCGTCGGTGCCAGCGTCTAAGGCAGCGATCGACGTGGAGCAGTCCCTGCCCTCGGAGGATTTCAAGGCGGTTTTCCGCGGTCACCCCAGCGGCGTCGCGGTCATCACGGCGGATGCAGGTCAGGGCCCGGTAGCCCTGACCGCATCCTCGGTCGCCTCGGTGAGCGCCGAACCCCCGCTGCTGATTTTTTCAGTCTCGGCGCTGTCCTCGGCCTCGCCGGTCCTGTCCCGCGCCGAGACGGTGGTCGTGCATTTTCTCGATGTGCAGGACATCGACGTGGCGAAGCTTGGCGCGAAAAGCGGCATCGACCGCTTTGCCCAGGCCCAGACATGGACTCGTCTGAGCACCGGCGAAACGGTGTATGACGGCGTACGCGCGTGGGTGCGCTGCGAGATCGTCGAGCGGATTCAGGCCGGAGAATCCAAGGTGCTCATCGCCCGTGCCCTGCAGTCGCACATCGAACGCGACGTGCAGCCCGGCCAGCCAAGCGACGCCCTGGTCTATCACAACCGCATGTGGCACCATCTGGACGAGCGCTCTGCCATTGATCATGGAATAGCCATGTAGCATTAACCGTCCTAAGAGATCGATATTCCATCCTCGATTTTCCACGTTCCAAACAGATAAGTCAGATCGAGATGTGGAAAATCCAAAGAAACTGGCCTCTGAAGGTCTGAAACGCCGGCTATGTTTTTCTTCTCAGGTACCCAGCCAATGAATGGTTCTGCGACGGGAATACTCATTGTAATAGAATTCTGAGGCGGGTCGGTGTGTGGTATCGATTCCACAGTGGTGGGCTTCATCAATGGGTGCGTTACCAAAAATTGGGGAGTGGGGTAGGAAGTGCCACCAATTGTTCGGGTTCCTTCAGGTGCAATGACGGCCTGAGGGGTTTCGCCCGCACGTATTGTTATTTTTAGCGCACCGCATCTGAGCGGGACGACGTTCCCTTCCCACAACAGCCTAGTCTGCCGGAGTTCCACTACTTCTCGGATTGCGACGGGATCAATAGGTACTGACAGGTGTTCCGACGTAATATTTTCAATTGTGATGAGATCTTGAAAGATCCCAATATTGAAATCCAGTTCTTGGATATTTTGGTCAGACGTATTGCCCATTTCAAGAGCGATAAAATCCCTTTCAAGAACCCTGAATCGCAATAAGCTACCTTGATTACAAGCTCGCTCAAACAGATACTTATCCAAGAACATCCTATTCGTGGTCAGTGTTAAAACCTTAATTTCCAATTGCAGATCGGATGCGACATTGTCTTGGATTCGACAAGTGAACCGGTACTCTACGCAGCCCGCCACAAGCACATGCCATTCCATTCGTTCACCTTGCGATTCGCGGTGAGTAACCGCCGCTTCATATTCTGCTACTAGTGATCCGTCTGAGGATTCGATTTGGAGCTGAACTTGATTCCGGTCATCCGTACGCAGCATTTCAGTGACAGTGAGCTGCTTGAAGCCGACAGGGAACTGCTGATCTAGCACATTCATCTTCGGCATTTCGGTTCCGACTGGGGCGAAATAGGCTGTTCCAGTTTCAACAATTTCATTAGTTCCTACAACAACGGCTGTAGAGGTAGTTTCTTCGGACAACTCGAAGGCGCCGAGATCAGCCAGTTCGGAGACGAACTCCATCGTCCTAGCGCACAAAATTGCAACAGACGAAAAGTAGGAGACTGCTCCTAAGAAACGTTCTTTGATGGGTAAGTGAGTTCCAGACTTCTTTTGCCCTCTGACATCAACGTGTACAAGGTCGCCGTATAGCCAAGCTAAGGCTAACTGACTGTCGGAGACTTCAGGAGTAGAATCGCTACCGTCTTTTTTTGCCATCTGGGTTGAATATCGCAGAGCTATCGGTTTTGCTTCGTCAAATTGGCCCCAGTCGTTACGTAAGCAAGCATATTTTCCAAGAAGCGCATCCGAATAGGTTGATGCTTGTTCACACCTTTTTATGACGGTTTCGATTGCTTCTAGCACTTTGGCGTAATGGATCGATTCGGTTTTCAGCAACAAGGGTCTGAGCCTTGAAGCTAAGGACTCGAAAATCTCTTCGTCTGGAAGCTGTCGTCGAATTTCGATTGATCCATCATTCCCGAGCGTCCCGGACAACTTCGGATTTGCGAGCGCTTCGAGTTCGCTGTGATCTACCGCCAATGAATGTGCAGCAATGCGTCGTGCTCTAAGGAAAAACCGCCCTAAAGTGTTTTCGGCTTGTTGAAACTGTTGCTTATCCCCGGTCTCCATGGGGTAGTAATCCTCTCGTCTGTGGAAGGATAGATTAGTTATCGCGTAAGGATGCTTGTGTCCTGATCTCTAGATTGAAGAATAAGATTTGGCCCCGGAGCAATCTCGGAGTTCAGCGCTCGCGCCGCGCAGGTAATACCTTTAAAGCGGCCAATTAGGGGTGCGTCACGTTGATAACTTTGGCAAGGCTCTCGAAGTTGCTGAGCGTCGTCTGCGAGAGTTTCTCAACCTTCGAGGGGTCGCGCAACAGCACCTCGGCAGGTCGCCAGTGGTCAAATTTCCCGTCCAGCTTTTCCAGACGCAGGATGAGCCGATCTGGATGATCCGGAAGGTCCCCGACCTTGTGCTTCTTTCCAAATGCCTCGTTATAAAGCGCGAGATAGTCACCAACGGTGAATAGGTCCTCGATGTCACTATGCTTCTGCTCGAGCACAGCCCCGACGAACACAACCCGCTTGCCGGCGATCTTATTGGCCTTGATCGCGGCCTCCACCTTCCCGCCGCCCTCGGTCCCGGAATCGAGCAGTACTGTGACCGACACCTTCTGCCCTAGGAGAGCGACGAAGGCAGGCACGTTTGATGCCCCTCCGGCGGGGAGGATCCGCCAGCGCTCGTCCAGCCCTTCGCGTCTTATGTCGCGGAGGTGGCGGCCGATCACGTCGAGGTAGGCCAAATCCGACGGGCCTTCGACAAGCAGGTTCCGTTCCCCGATGAACAAGTTCTGCGATAGGTCGTAACCGAGCGCGGCCTGGAGCGGGAACGCGCTGTCCTCACCGACTTCTAAGGCGTCCGAGGATGTGACCGATCCGATGTCATCACCCCGGTCTTCTACAACCCGAACACGCTCGATCTGCTCCACCATGAACGGCGAGTGCGTCGTGTAGACAACCTGACCGACCGGGGCGAGGCGCTTGTTGATAAAGCGCAGGAAGTCGCGCTGCGCTTTCGCATGGAGTGTCAGGGCCGGCTCGTCGAGCAGGATCACTACGTCGTCGAGGTCCTCGAACTCGCTGAAGGCAGCAAGGAAGGAGAAGAACCACTGGTAGCCGGACGACCGGAGCGAGAAGTTGTTGGTGAAGTCGTGCTTGCGATCCTCGACGCGGAAGTTCAAGTAGCGGACGACACTGCTCTGGCCATTGGGGGCCTGGACAGTCTCCGGCTCGATCTCGACCTTGATCCGCAACTCGGGGTTGGTGCTCCAGTACTCGGACATCTCCCGGGAGAGGTCGCTGGACACCGCTTCGAGCTCCGCGGTGCGCGACTCGAACTCCGCGTCGGTCACCGAATCGATATCGGTGTCGGCCAATCGGAGGAGCGCGCGAGCAGTTTGCTTCGACGAGGCACCAGGCTGCTCGTCCTCTTGGGTGCGTAGCGTCGAGACCTCGACCCGACCATCGAGATTCTGGTAGGACGCGAAGCGAAAGAATTTCGGCATCCTTTTCAGGACGATGCCCCTCGCGATCGCGCCCAAGTCCTCCTTGTCGCCGATCAGGGAAGTGATCCTCGCCAGAGCCTCGGTATCCGCAGCAGCAGCCGCCGCGCATTCAGGATTCTCGTCCACCTCTTCGTCCGGGTCGGCCGCAGCCCGTGGAGTCGTCCGCTCCGCAGCGAGCGCCTCCTTGATCGAGGCGACCGTGGTGTGCCCCTCCAGGAGCTCGTCCGCTTCCGGGTGACCATCGAGCGCGTTCTGGAGGAAACGTAATTCGTCGACGGGCACGCGGAGCCAGCGCTTGCCGTTGTAGCGGCGACCGATGGTGACGTTCGTGTCCGTCACGACGTCGTTGCCCAGCGCGTCGCGCAGGGCCTCAAGGTCATCCTCGTCGAGCTCGAACGTCGCCTCGATCGGAGTCACGACAGAGAGGTCCTCCTTCCGTCCGTCGCGCTTCCAGCGCCATCGCGGGTAGTCATCCCTCTCAACGAACTTATCGTCGTAGACCGGGTTAAGGCGATAGAGGGCGTCCAACATCGTCGACTTGCCAGATTCGTTCATCCCGACCAGCGTCGTGACATCCGACTCTACCGACACCTCCGTCGAGTCCAACACATTCTTGTACCGACGGACCCGGAACGATGTCAATTTCATGGCGAACCCTCCTGCGAAAATTGGATTATCCGATAAGTGTACTTTCGACGACCGACAGCATTGGCCATGATGTCGAT
This sequence comes from Glutamicibacter sp., assembly GCF_032154645.1. Classification (GTDB taxonomy): domain Bacteria; phylum Actinomycetota; class Actinomycetes; order Actinomycetales; family Micrococcaceae; genus Glutamicibacter. Next base: position 25,316 of record NZ_JALDXV010000004.1, read on the forward strand.
TTACAAGATCAGCCAGTTTAGAGGCGTTGCGGAGTTCGCGTGTGTTGATTAACGGGGAAGAAATGACTTTGATGCTCTTGTTTCAGCAGATCTTGAGCCAGTAGTCAAGACCTTGCTGGAGGGTAACTAAGCCCTGGCACGAAACAGGTCTGACGGACAGTCAGAAGAAACAAGCCATTCTTCTCCGCCAGTCAGGACTCACTCTGAACGAAGTAGCGCAACAGATCGGCTCAAGCTATGGCGCTACTCAGCGGTATCTCGCGCTCAGTTCCTAATTAGAATCCGCTGATTCAAGCGTATCTCCGACCGATAACAAAACTTTTGGATCAATATTTGCCACCTCACAAAGCCCTGCAAAATGAGCTGGATCAAGGGTATTCATAAACTCAAACGCTGCCGAGATAGCGCTAAAGACTTCATCAGGACTAACAACGATATCCGTAGCAGGGGTTTCGCTATGGGAATGTGCGTGCGCATATCTCGTCAGCCTGAGGCGTAGAGCATTCGCATCACCAGGATATTTGGCTTCCTCTAGCAATATTGCAGACTTTCGCATTGATGCACCAAAGTCTCCAACCCATTCCGGGTGCTTGAAGGCAAGAAAGGTTTCAAGCATCCTACGCACGACATTCGGAAACAGTAACTGAGCACTTAGTCGTTTCTCCATGCTATCGTCTGCTTGCAGATCGAGCTGTGCATCGGCTACGGCCATGAAAGCCTGATGATAAGTTGAGCGGACCATCTTACGAACCCGATCCGATGGAGGCCACGCTGCCAAGTGGGGCCTACGTCGGGTATCCCGTCCCTTAGTCTCAATCTTTGGTTTAATTTCGTAGAAGGAAGCGGAATACAATTCCTTCGCCTTGATCCCTCCAATTTTTCCGCTACGGTGAAGCGCTTCTATCTGAATATCCCACTGACGGAAAAGTTCAAAATTATGCGTAAGTAAGAACAATTGGGAAATATGATCTTTAACAATAGTTTCGTTCCAAATATAAGTCGAAACACCCATGAAAATATCACTGTCAAGGCTCGACACTGGATCGTCAACTACAACGATCGGCTTACCGTTTGCGAGATCGAAACGTGCAATCATCTCGAAGAAATGAACGAGTGTAATTGCCGTACGCTCGCCTAAGCTCAGTCCAATTGCCGGCTTACCATTACGGGTCACATGATAACGGTCTTCGACGGTTTGGAATTCAAGCTCGCGCCGCCCAAGCAACCTCGCAACCTCCTCAGTCAGTACTTTGGCACTCGGCTGAGGATCACCTTCGACATTTTCGAGAGTAGTGATTCGAGCCTTCAATTTGTTAATCTTAGCCTGAAGCTGATCTGCCTTGGTTGCCTCAGATTTGGCTATTTCACTGTATTTTCCGACTGATTCCTCAGCTGCCTTAAGGTAGTGGGATTCGATAGACCTTGCAGCATCTTGCACTTGTTGACTATGCTGCTCCACCCGATCGTTATGTTCTCTGCGCAGCCTCAGCATATCCATCGCTTTCACTACAGGTGCATCAGTGAGCGATGAATCCATAGATTGCAGGACGTTTCCAGACTTTTCTATAAGGCGATTTTTAAGATCTACTGCCCAAGTATGAAGGTTTTCAAGTTCCTTTTTCAATAAAAATTCCGCTGAATCATACTGCGAACGTAAATCTTCGAAAAATAGACCTTTCGCAGGTATGTGAGTTAGAGAATTTTGAATCGATTTTAATAACTCTTCCAGCTCTCGTATCAGACCTGCAAGATCTCTCTCTAGCGCCTTTACAGCATCCGAGAAATGACCATTGATTTGATTACGGCGCTCCACAGTAAAATCGGACCCGCAAAAAATACATTCATCGATGTTCTCGTGCAATCCCCGGCCTTCGTTGACCCAATTTGTTGCTTGGGGATGTGCAGCCAGAGAATCCAGCAAAATATTAGTTGGTGTCGCTCCAAGTGCAGAGACTGCTCGATCTTCGAGGCTCTGCGCCGTGGCTACCACAATTTGCTTGAGATCAATCAGCTCAGCTTTATCCGAATTTACAATTCCGATTTTGACCTGTAGCTCTTCATCGCCAAGCTTTGTCCAGCCAGAGTGCGAACCTTCATAAGCGGTCCGCACGACTCTCGAACTATAGCTCCCGCGGGATCGCCAACGCCCCTCGGCCCTGCTGGCTGCGTCTACTACCTGCTGGGAAATCGTTCCAAAGGTTGCATCCAATTCGGAACGTGCGTTTTTTGCAGATTCTCTATGAGATTTTTCTAGTTCTAGTGCGTCGTCTCGTTCTTTCCGCAGAGTTTCAAGTTCTACTTCTGCTTCATTTGTCCGTTCGCCAATAGTGAGAACGGCGGGCATATCAGCGCTACCTGAAGTGAAGTTGTGGCTACGGGCCACGAACTCTTCGCTGAATATGAAGGTACGGTCAAATATGGGGTTGTCAGCCCCGTCTGTGATCGTGACTGGCTCACTGTCAAGCACTACAGACACACGACTAGGTCCATTACTGTCTTGTGATCCACGCAATCCGTAAAACGCGCCAGACAACGATGTCTTTCCTGTGCCGTTTGAACCGAAAATTACGTTAATTTTTTGAAATGGAGGTAGTCCGCCGTCCCAACGATAATCTTCAAAGAATCCGCATTCGCGTATCCATTCAAATTTTTTATACATTTGACTGTCTCCTATTTCTGACTCAGCCCAAAAAATCGCTCAAAGAACACGGTTAGTCTCTCGATCACACGACGTTTCTTCTCACCATGATTCTTCTCCTTCGAGAACCGCGACACGGGTGGCAGAATCTTGGTTACCTCGGTGCCTGTGGTGCGCAGCAATCCATCGGTAAACGCCAGATCAACGAATCCGATTGTCTGCTCACGCTTCAAGTTTTCCGAAGCAATGATTTCTTCAAGCTCGCTCTCGCGCTGCTTCAGCACATATGCCTGCCATTCCTCCTGAACCGAGCCATCCGCAGACACAGAGTCAACGAAGTTTTCGATCAGATCCTTTTTGTTGCGAAGGGAAGGGCTGGAGTCAATTGCACGAGAAATACCAGCTCGCAGCTCCTTGTCATCGCCGTCGCCACGTTCTTCTCGGTACTTCTGCACGAGCAGCAGAATGTAGTCAACGTTGATCTCAACCTGTTTGATTAGCTCAATCTCGAACACAAGATCAGCCGTGATTTGTTCCTTCTCACCGGAATCATGCTTTTTCCGCTCATTCCATAGATCCAAATAGACCGACTGATAATCCTGGGCTTGGCGTACTGAAAGGACTTCGTTTCCAGCAAACTCATCAAACGAGGTCAAGATATTCTTCAAACGAAGAATCTCGCCATAGAGTTTGATGAACTCATTCTGCCCAGCTTCGCTATCGATCATCTGACCAGGAACGAACTTCTCCAACAGATCAGAGACCTTTTGCGCATACTCCTCGTAGTACTCTCGATACGGTTTGAGTAACACAATTCCGGCAGCATCCTTATTGCCGAAGAGGGCAATTGCATCGTTCGTTGCTTCTTCCAGATCACGGAAGTTCACAATGTTGCCGTACGTTTTCACCGAGTTCAAGATACGGTTCGTTCGCGAATACGCCTGAATCAGCCCATGGGAGCGCAGATTCTTATCCACCCAAAGGGTGTTCATCGTGGTCGCATCAAAACCAGTCAAGAACATATTCACCACAATGGCCATATCCAAGTCACGATTCTTCAACCGCAGAGACAAGTCCTTGTAGTAGTTCTGGAAGCTATCCGAACTCGTGTCATAGCTCGTACCGAACATCTGGTTATAGTCAGCAATCGCCGATTCCAGGAAAGAACGAGCATCACCGGAAAGGCTCTCGGTTTCAAAGCCTTCTTCTTCCAGAACGCCATCTTCAGAATCTGGGTTCGCGGCGTATGAGAAGATCGTAGCGATCTTCAGACGGCGATCAGGTGTGAGATCAGCTTGCTGACGTTTGAACTCGTTGTAGTACGTCCTAGCAGCTGTAATCGATGCCGTAGCAAACAGGGAATTGAACCCACGAACACGCTTCTCCCCTAGGGAATACCCCACGGATCGTTTCGTCTTCTGATCAAAATGCTCCAGGATATACGAGGCTACCTGCGACACACGTACAGGCGATAAAAGTGCGTTCTCGGTGTCGATCGATGACACCTGCTTATCCTGGACCGAACCGACCTTCATCGTATTCACGTAATCAATACGGAAGGGCAGAACATTCTTGTCGGTGATCGCATCCTTGATCGTATAGGTATGCAGCTTCTCACCGAATGCCTGAGCTGTCGTCTTCAGGTGCGGATTGCCGCCACTGCCTGAGTTCTCCGCAAAAATCGGGGTACCCGTAAACCCAAACAGGTTATAGCGTTTGAACGCTTTCGTAATGGCCGTGTGCATGTCACCGAACTGGGACCGGTGGCATTCGTCAAAGATCAGCACAATATGGCCTGAATAGATCTCGTGACCATTGTTCTTCGCGATAAAGGTAGAAAGCTTCTGGATCGTCGTGATGATGATCTTCTTCGACGGATCCTCCAGCTGACGCTTTAGTACCGCAGTAGACGTGTTGGAGTTCGCCGAGCCCTTCTCAAACCGGTCGTACTCTTTCATTGTCTGATAGTCGAGGTCTTTGCGGTCAACGACGAACAGTACTTTGTCCACGCTCTGTAGGCGTGAGGCGAGCTGTGCTGCCTTGAAACTGGTCAAGGTCTTGCCTGAGCCGGTCGTGTGCCAGACGTAGCCGCCAGCTTCTTGCGAACCAAGGGTCTTGTAGTTGGTAGAGATGTCGATCTTCTGCAAGATCTTCTCGGTCGCCACAATCTGATAAGGACGCATCACCAACAGTAAGCGATCACTAGTGAGCACACAGTAGCGGGTGAGGATATTCAGTAGAGAATGCTTGGCAAAGAACGTCTTGCCAAATGCCGTCAGATCAAGAATTGGCTTGTTCTGAGCATCAGCCCACCATGAGGTGAACTCAAAACTATTAGAAGTCTTCGACTTCTTTTTCGCGCCCGTTGCATCGGCGACGTGCTGACGGCGTGTAGTGTTCGAATAGTACTTCGTCTGTGTGCCGTTACTGATGACGAACAATTGCACATACTCAAACAAGCCCGAGCCAGCCCAGAAGCTATCCCGCTGGTACCGATCAATCTGATTGAACGCCTCACGAATCGGAACGCCACGGCGTTTCAATTCGATATGCACCATCGGCAAACCATTGACCAGTACGGTCACGTCATACCTGTTAGCGAAGCTTGCGCCTCCCTCGCCACGATCCACTGCGTACTGGTTGATCACCTGTAAACGGTTATTGTGGATATTTTGCTTATCCAGCAGTGTAATGTTCTTCGTCGTACCATCATCACGGGTTAGTAACTGTACGTGGTCTTCTTGGATGCGTTCCGTCTTTTCGACGATCCCATCGCCAGCACTGGCGATCCGTTCTTTGAAGAACCGTTGCCATTCTTCGTCTGAAAATGTGAAGTGGTTTAGCGTTTCGAGCTGAGTACGGAGATTGGTAACGAGGTCTTCTTCACGCGTCAGCTGCACGTATTCGTAGGCTTGGCCTTCGAGCAGGCGAATGAACTCTCGTTCCAGCTGTGCTTCAGACTGATACGAAGTGTCTTTTGACGGATCGGCATCATAGACCGAGACAACGGTGCTCTCGTTGCTTACCGCGATAGTGTCGTATTTTCGTGCCTGTGCTTCGATCATTTTTCTGCCTCCTCCGTTTGTTGTTTCAGCCATTGTTGTCGCAAAGTATCAAGCGGTGGACCGGCTGGGTTGCCCAGCTTCCAGGTCACCCACCCATTAGAAGATTGAAGCTCTAGAGCTTTTGCAGCTGCGGTGCTCGGGGATTTATACGAAACACCGCGGACAATAATCTCGCCATCAGCGGTTACGCTGCCTTCAGCTTCTTTGCCTGCTTGGCTCAAGTACAAGGTATGCCCGGCCTGTAATAAGCCACTGGAAACCAAATCAGCGACGGTAACAACTCGCGTGGGTTTAGTGCTCCGTTTTGAATCTGGCGTCGGCTGTTCGTCCTCGACTTCGGTTTGCGGATTATTCCTACTTACGTCCAGACCAGCTAAGCGCAGCGCACCGAGGATACTCTTTACGAAAGCATCCAAGGAGATCATCATGTGCTTCGGCAGAGTCTCGTCACCACTCGACTGGCCTTCAACAACGGTGATCTGATGCAACGCGTTAAGCTCAGCAGCGATGCGACCTTCTAGGTATCCGATTTCAGCAGTATTGAACCCGGCAGTCGTATCGCGCTTCACAGCCAGAGCACGACGCCAAGGAAGCTTTTCCTTGTTGTTGTGCTGCTGTAAACGGCCACGTAGTTTGCGTGCTTGCCCTACATACACTCGATTCGTTCCATCGGCCGTCATCAGGACATACACGCCAGGCGCGTCCCAATCGCTCGCGGGCAGAGACACCCAGTGCTGACGGTCAAAATACGCCACACGCAGTGCATGCTCAACAAAGTCAGCAATGATCGGAGCTTCAGTATCCGACGGAATCTGCACATTCACCGGAGTCGTACTCAAGATGCAGTCTCCAGCTCTTTAAAGGTGAGTAGCTTGTCGCGGTAGTACTCGTATTGCTGGCGACGCGCAGCCAACTCCGCAGGGAGACCAACGGACAGGTCGTTGACGAGAGCATCGAACTTATCCAAAATATCGATTATTCGATTCTGGGCCTCCAACGAAGGCAACGGAACGAATTCGTCTTTTAGCCACTTGGAAGAGATGTTTTTGACGGTTCCGTTACCCGTGGATGAGATAGCTTGCTGCTCAAATTCGTCTGTATTTAGATAATGAAACAGGTATCTCGTTAGAATTTTAGAGCTTGATGGCCTGATACAGGCAACCCGTTGGTTTAGGGCGGCAGGTACGTCCATATCAGTCAACATAGCGACCCGTCCTACACTTCCAGATAAGGACATCACCAAATCCCCAGGCAACAACATGTACCTTTTTATTTCAGATTCTTTCGCAATTGAATAGTACTTTAGATCTTTTCCAGACATCGCACCTTTTTGAACGTCAGATATTCTGACAACTCGAATGCCGGATTCAACATAACTGCTACTCTTGAAAGAATACCCTTGAAGTATGTCTGCGACTTCTCCAAGCCTCACACACTGAGCGTCGGGCGTCGTTCTAAATACATCTGACTTATAATGCTCATACTGCTGCTTCCGAGCTTCCAGCTCCGCTTCCAGCTCCGCTTCCAGCTCCGCTTCCATTTTACTAAAAGTATCAAGAATATCTGCGATATGACGCTGAATTTCAAGTGGTGGAACAGGGATAATTAGCTTGGCCAACGATGAACCAGAAATTCGCCGCACCTTTGTTCCTGAGATGTGACGCTGCTTCTGATCTTGAAACTGTCGACTCTGGAAGAAGTATGAAACGTAACGAGGTTCCAATTCATGGCGGTAGATATATGCGTCACCACTCAATACCACTTCAGTGTCGCCAAGCCAAGCTGTAGCTTTGGCTACAGCTTCATCGTCTTCACTAGTAGTGGCGATCAACAAATCACCATGGCGCGCATGGCGGAGCTTTGATGCAGTATCAGTCGTGGTAAATGAGAAAGTCTCTCTGGTCGAAATCCCATAGAGAGTATGGATCTGTCCATAATGCACTGCCGGGAATCCTTCGTCATAAAGATCCTTCTTCTGCAGTCCATTTCCACGAATAAATTCGCCGACGTCTCCCAATGTCTTATGGTCGACTCCTGCCGGGCATTGTTCGGCGATCAGTTCATCAATCTGGCTCACTTCGCACCCTCCAGATCAGCCACGATCGCGTCAATTGAGGTGCGCAGTTCGGACTGACGGGCAACGATCTGCTCGATCCGTGCATTCAACTCGGTAATGTCGATGACTTCACGAGTGTTCTCAGCCTCGACGTACGACGACACGGCAATGTTGTAGTCATTCGCGGCAAATGCACTGTTCTCAACCAGGGTTGTGAAATGCTCCGACGATTCACGTTTCATGAACGCATCGAGCAAGGTCTGCTGGTTGGTTTCACTGAGCTTGTTCTTATTGCCGCTGCGCACGAACTGCGCCGAGCCATCAATAAATAGCACGTCGTTGGTCTTTTTCGACTTCTTCAGCACGATGATGCAGGTTGCAATTGTGGTGCCAAAGAACAAATCGGCAGGCAGCTGAATCACCGCATCGACATAGTTGTTATCGATCAGGTACTTACGAATCTTACGTTCGGCACCGCCACGGTACAGCACGCCAGGGAACTCAACGATCGCTGCCGTACCGTTGGTCGCCAGCCAGTGGAGCATATGCATCGTGAAAGCAAGGTCTGCCTTCGACTTCGGTGCCAGCACGCCAGCTGGCGCGTAGCGTGGATCGTTGATCAAGATTGGGTTCGCATCGCCCTCCCACTTGATCGAATACGGAGGGTTGGAAACGATCGCTTCAAACGGCTCATCATCCCAATGATGAGGTTCCAACAGGGTGTCACCGAGTGCAAGGTCAAAGTTCTCGTAATTAACGTCGTGCAGGAACATGTTAATGCGAGCCAGATTGTAAGTGGTGAGGTTGATTTCCTGGCCGTAGAACCCACCCACGTTCTCCTTGCCAAGCACCTTGGCAAACTTGAGCAGCAGGGAACCCGATCCAGCAGCAGGGTCATAGACCTTGTTGACGCGTGTCTTACCAACTGTGGTGATTTTTGCCAGAAGCTCGGAAACTTCTTGCGGCGTGTAGTATTCGCCACCAGATTTGCCGGCGCTGGATGCGTACATCTGCATTAGGTACTCGTACGCGTCACCGAATAGGTCAATAGAATTATCCGAGAACTTGCCTCCCAGAGGAAGGTCACCGATCGCGTCAAGCAACTTGACCATTTTGGCGTTGCGTTTGGCCACGGTGTTACCGAGCTTGGTGCTATTGACGTTCAGATCGTCAAAGAGGCCCTTAAGATCATCTTCGCTATCGGTACCACTTGCTGAGCCTTCGATGTCTCGGAAGATGCTTTCAAGTGTTTCATTGAGATTCTCGTCTTGTGGTGCACGCTTGCGAACATTCTCGAATAGCTCAGAAGGGCGAATGAAGAAGCCCTTTTCACTAACAATGTCCTCACGCGCGAACTCGGCTTCGGCATCGCTCATCTTGGCGAAATCAAAGTCTGCCGAGCCAGCGTCCCGTTCGCCATCGTTGATGTAGTTGGTGAGGTTTTCAGAAATGAAACGATAGAACAAAATGCCTAGGACATAGGACTTGAAGTCCCAGCCGTCCACCGAACCGCGAAGTTCATTGGCCACTTGCCAGATTGTTTTGTGCAGTTCCGCTCGCTGCTGTTCCTTCACCGTGTTGACCTTCTACTTTCTCCCGCGCCGGTTCAGGGCACCGACTAGCATTTGATTACTTGCAACGTTACCCCAGCAAACCTTCAGGATAATGTGTCGACGGTTATCTGCTCCTCGAAGCACGTTGCTTCGAAGAAAAACTTATTATTAATACCTTAATTTCAAATATTGCAAATATTTGTGATTCAAAATTTCCTTTGCCCTACACCTATTAGGTTCGGCCTACGGCTGTTAGTTGATTCGCTCCCTTCGATTCCGCAGTTGCTTTCCAGCCAAGACGCCAAGCAGCACAATAGTTTGCATGGACTATGACAACCCGCTGATCCTCAGAGACGTCTACGCGTGGCGCGCTTGGCTGGATGAAAATGAAGAAACTAGCGATGGAGTGTGGCTGCTCGTAGCCAAAAAGGGCACCAAGGAGCCAACCTCGCTGCTGGTAGCCGACGCACTACAGGAGGCGTTGTGCAGCGGCTGGATCGACGGCCAGAGGCGCAGCAAGGATGAGACGACCTTCTTGCAGCGCTACACACCGAGGCGGAAAACCTCGGTCTGGTCCGAAAAGAATACGCAGTTTGTGCAGGAGCTGATCGTTCAGGGGCGGATGCGACCGCGAGGACAACTGGAGATCGACAAAGCCAAAGAAGACGGTCGATGGGATCGCGCCTATCAGGGGCAGGCCACGGCCCAGGTTCCCTAAGACCTTCAGGCTGCGCTGGACGCAGCACCAGCTGCCAAGGCTGCATTCGACGCGTTGAGATCCCAGCCGCGCTATCACATCCTGCACCAGCTCATGATCGCCAGAACCGAAAAGACCAGAGCCTCGCGGCTAGAGAAATTCATCGCACAACTGTCCGAAACGGCAGACAAACTCCCGTAAATAAAAATTCTCAAGTTATTTCAAAATAGCCAAACCATATATGACTAGGCTCTATGAAGAAGCCTTTAAGTAGTCTTCACACCGGTTTCACAAACATAGACCAAGATAAAACATGTGAGGAAGAAACGAACTACCGCCCTAGTCATTGGGCTGCTGCTGATCCCGCTGGGTCTGATAATCGGCAGCCAGTTGCTCTTGGTCAGCGACCAGGTGCCGGATGTCCCCCGGCAGCCGGTTGTCGTCAGCAATACGCCGAGTTCCACGGCTCCCGCAGCCACTACGGAAGCGGACCGGGGAACGTCCGAAGACCAGTCGACTAAGGACGAGTCGAAGAAGGACGGCGAAGCCAAGGCACCGGCCAAGCAGTCCGAGAAGCCAAAACCTGCATCTACGCCAGCCCCCAAGCAGCAGGTGCAGAAGGCTCCTGCCCCGCGCACCACCGAAGACGACGATGATGACGACGATGGTGCGGAATCCGATGACGACTAATCAAACGCATCAGGCAAAGATCCGCCAATCCAAGATTTCTGCCAGGCTTCGGATTACCGGCTGGATCCTGTTGACCACAACCATCGCTCTGGTGGCAGTCTCCGCCACGGCACGCAGCATCTCGCAGTTGGAAATCACGCAGAGCGCCAATGAGGCGGTGGCGCAGGAAAGCGCCGAGTTCGTTCGCTTCGCCGAAACCGGCAGCAACCCTAATACCGGCGGCTCGTTTTCATCTGTTGAGCAGATGCTTCGGCTGTATATCCATCGCCAGTCGCTGACCACCGGCGAGAGCCTGTTGGCGGTGGTCGACGGGTCGGTGGCAGCCGCCGAAGGTGCCTCCACCGCTTGGGTGCGTTCGGGAACCGACGTTTCGGTGCTCCCTGAAGAGCTGCGCAATGTCATCGCCAGCGCTGCAACCTCGGGGGTCAGCGATACCAGTTCCGGGGCGCTGCACTGGGCCCGGATCCCAGTGCAGTTCGGTGAAGACCGCGGCGTGCTGATCATTACCCAGTCCACCGATCAGGCGGTGGCATCGCTGCAGCGCTCGACCCTGGCCATGGGCTGGGTGGGGCTGGCCGGGCTGCTGCTGACCTGTGGCATTGCCTGGCTGGCCGCCGGACAGATTCTCAAACCGATCCGCCAGGTGCAGCAGGTGGCGCAGGAGATCTCCACCAAGAACCTCACCGAGCGCGTCCCGGTCAACGGCAATGACGACATTGCGGCGGTGGCCACCACCTTCAACCACATGCTGGACAGGCTGCAGGCGATCTACGATACGCAGCAGCGTTTCGTGGACGATGCCGGGCATGAGCTGCGCACCCCGATCACCATTGTGCGCGGGCACCTGGAACTGCTCAGCAACGACCCGACCGAACGGGCCGCGACGCTGCGGCTGGTCGACTCGGAGCTGGCGCGCATGGGCAGGATCGTCTCCGACCTGCTGGTGCTGGCCCGCTCCGAACAGCCTAACTTCGTCAACCCCGCCGAGGTGGAACTGGTGGAGCTGATGCTGGACATCGAGGCGAAGGTGCAGGTGCTCGGCGACCGGCGTTGGCAGCTGGTGCAGATCGCCGAGGGCACAACCCAGCTGGACGCCCAGCGCATCACCCAGGCCTTCCTGCAGCTGGCCACCAACGCGGTGCAGTACACCGCCCCCGGGGACCGCATCCGCATGGGGTCGAACTTCGAGGTCAATGAGGAGGGTGAACACGTGCTGCGCTTCTGGATCCACGACTCGGGGCCCGGCATCGCCGCCTCGGATGTCTCCACGATCTTTGAACGCTTTGAACGCGGCGAGGGCCACCGTTCGGGCTCCAACCCGCACGAGCGGGCCGGGGCCGGGCTGGGGCTTGCCATTGTGCGCACCATCGCGCACGCCCACGGCGGATCGGCCTGGGTCTCCAGCGTCAAGGGCGACGGCGCCCGCTTCGGCGTCGACATCCCAGCCCCCAAGACCAACCATGAACCAGCCGCGATCACCGCAGAACTGCCGGTGCTGGCAGCCGAAAGGAACTGAGTATGCACATCCTGATTTGCGAAGACGACGCGCATATCGCCTCCTTTGTCAGCCGCGGACTGCAGTCGGCCGGCTACCAGACGAGCATCGTGGGCGATGGCGCCTCCTGCCTGCTGATCGCCCGGCAGGGCGAGATCGACATGATCATCCTGGACATCGGGCTGCCGGCGATGAACGGTTTCACCGTGCTGGAAACCCTGCGCGGCGAGGGTGTGCGCACCCCGGTGATCGTGCTGACCGCCAGGGATTCGGTGTTCGACACCGTGGCGGGTCTGGAGGGCGGGGCCAATGACTACATGACCAAACCCTTCCAGTTCGCCGAGCTTTTGGCCCGGGTGAAGCTGCGCATTGGGGATGGTCAGCAAAGCGAACCGGCGGCGGGCCAGCTGCTGACCCGCAAGGATCTGAACGTGGATGTGCGTTCGCGTCGGGTGACCACGGCCACCAAGGAAGTGGATCTGACAACCCGCGAGTTCGCGCTGCTCGAGGTGTTCATCGAACATGCGGGGCAGGTGCTCTCCCGCGATCAGCTGATCGCCCATATTTGGGGCCTTGACTTCGACCCGGCTTCCAATGTGGTGGATGTCTACGTGCGCAGCCTGCGGAACAAGGTCGGCGCCGAACGCATTGAAACCATCCGCGGGGCGGGATACCGATTGAAATGACCGACGTGTATTACCGCACCACCCCGGCGAGCGCGCCGCCGGCGCCGAAACCCGATAAGCCGCGGCTGGGATTCCTGGTTCCCGCGGCCTTGGTCTGCGCCAGCGGGCTGCTGGCGCTGGCTCCCGCCGGTCCCGGTGTCCCCGGGGCGCTGACCCTGGGTGTGTTCGCCGTGGCGATCTGGGCGTGGACCGCTACGAAGCTGCCTGACACCTACGTGGCGCTGTGCGCCAGCCTCGCACTGGTGGCGGTGGGGGCGCTGAGCACGCAAGAGCTCTTTACCGCCCTGGCCGATAACACCATCTGGCTGCTGCTCGGTGCGTTCCTGCTGGCCGGCGGGATCAGCGCCAGCGGGTTGGCCGACTACCTCGGATTCAGGGTGATCGCCCGGGCCCGCAGCGTGCGCCAGCTGTTTTACCTTCTCACCCTGGCCCTGTGTGCCACCGCCTTCGCCATCCCCGCCACCAGCGGGAGGGCGGCCCTGGCGCTGCCGATCTTCACGGTGCTGGCGGGCATCTTCGCCGCACAGCGCGCCGTGGTGGTGGGGCTGAGCCTGTTGATTCCGGCGGTAGTGCTGCTCTCCGCGGTGGCCACGCTCATCGGGGCCGGAGCGCACCTGATCACCAACCAGCTGCTACAGGCCGCAGGCTATGAACCAATCAGCTTCCTGTACTGGCTGGCGCTGGGCACCCCGCTGGCACTGGTCTCCTGTCTGCTTGCCTGTGAGCTGATCCTGCGCCTGCAGGTGCCCGCCGAACAACGCGGGCCGCTGGAACCAGCGGTGTTGCAGCAGCTGTCCGCGCAGCGAGGCACCGTCATGAGCGCAGCGATGATCCGTGCGCTGGCGGTGTTGCTGGTAGTCGTCGCCGGCTGGGTCAGTGCGCCGGCCACCGGCATCGACCCGGCACTGATCGCGCTGATCGGCGCGGCGGTGATGAACTTCCCCGGATTCACCGGGGCGGGGCTTAGCTCCAGCATCAAGAAAACCCCGTTGAACATCCTGTTGTTCCTCGCCTTCACGCTGGCGCTGGGCACGGCGTTGAACAACACCGGGGCGGCAAGCTGGCTTGCCTCCGTGATTTTTGCACCGTTGGGATTCCTCGGCGCCGGCAGTGCACCTGCAACGGTTGTTGCGTTGACGGTGATCTCGCTGACCGCGCACCTGGTCATCCAGTCCCGGTCGGCCCGCTCCGCGGTGCTGATTCCGTTGATCATCCCGCTGGCTATGAGCCAGGGGTTGAACCCCGTAGCGGCGGCCTTCCTGTCCACCGCGGCGGCAGGCTTCTGCCACACGCTGACCAGCAGCGCCAAACCCGTGGCCCTGTTCAGCTCACTTCCCGATACTCCTACTTTCTCCCCGATTCAGCTGCGAAGCTTCGCACTGCGCTTCGCCCCGATCTTTTTCGCCCTGCTGATGTTGTTCAGCTGGCTGATCTGGCCGGCCCTCGGGCTGAATATTCTCTCCCCCACCACCTAAGGAGCAAGACCCATGGCTATGATCGTTCCGCAACGTATTTTGATCGCCCCCAGCGGCTTCAAGGAATCCCTTGATGCCGGCACCGTGGCCTCGGCCATCGCAGCAGGGGTGCGCCGCATCCTGCCCGGAGCCCACTTGACCTTGATGCCGATTCCCGACGGCGGCGAGGGCACCGTGGCAGCCATTGCCGCCAGCACCGGCGGAACCGTGCACACCGAGCGGGTCACCGGACCGGTGGGCCAGCAGGTCACCGCAGGCTGGGTAATGATCAGGCAGGGCGGCCAGCGCACCGCGGTGCTTGAAATGGCTTCTGCCGCAGGTTTGTCGCTGGTCCCCCGCGAGCTGCGCAACCCGATAAACACCACGACCTACGGGGTGGGTGAGCTCATCGCCGCGGCGCTGGATGCCGGCGCGGAACGCATTGTGCTCGGCTGCGGAGACTCTGGCACCAGTGACGGTGGCGCCGGGGCGTTGATGGCGCTCGGCGTGCGGATCCTGGACAAGCAGGGAGAAGAGATCGGGTTCGGCGGCCGCGCCCTGCGCCGGGCTGCCTCACTTGATACCAGCGGCATGCACCCGGGCGTCTCTCAGGTGCCGATCACCCTTGCCTGCAATGTCCACAATGTGCTGTGCGGGGAACGGGGTGTGGCGCGGGTCTTCGGACCGCAGAAGGGTGCCACCCCGAAGCAGGTGGCCAAGCTTGAGGCCGGTCTGGAGAACTGGGCGCGGCTGTTGGAACGCGAAGCGCCCTTCGCAGAAGGCAGGGACCTGATGTACGGGGCAGGCACCGGCGCCTCGGGCGGGCTGGGCGTGGGCATGGCAGCCGTGCTCGGCGCAGAACTCGGCGGCCGCTTCGATGTGCTGCTTGATTCGGGCATGGCAGGCATCGATCTTGATGCAGCGCTGCGTCAGGCGGATCTGGTCATCACCGCGGAAGGCGCCATCGACTTCCAGACCCCGCACGGCAAGGTACCGGCGGAAGTTGCGGCGCGGGCCCAACGCGCAGGTGTTCCGGTGCTGGCTCTTGCCGGTTCACTGGGCCAGGGTGCGCCGAGCGTCCATGAAATCGGCATCGACGCGCTGGCCTCCATCATGACGCTGCCGATGCCGCTGTCTCAGGCGGTGGAGCGCGGCGAACAGCTGCTCATCGACGCCGCGGAGCGAACGATGCGGTTGGTCCTATTGGGTTCGGCCATGGCCGCCCGCGGAGAACAAATGGCGTAGTCCGGTAAGAGCATTGGCCCTGTGGTCACGATCGATTCGTGGCCGCAGGGCTAATGCTGTTTGCCGGCCACGTTGATTTCTTCCCGCCTGCTTCAGCGGGATTGTGTAGGCGTGACGGTCCACCGGCTCAGGGTCCCGCATTACTCTTAGGACTATCTTGCCCGAGCAGTGTTTAGGCTAGGCTCGACGCAGGGACTACTACGCCGTAGGCGGTTTTATGGTCCTCGACCTACGTGATGCGGCGGATTTGCTGTGAGCCGTTGGTACCGAACAACCCCGATATTAGGGTCTTCCCGCTCATTGGCAGTCCAAGTCATTGGTCTGCCGTTCACGGTTCGATAAGCCCGTACTATATAGTCTGGTCATCTCGTACCGATTCGAGTGCAGCGAGCAGGCGTACTGCGTTCTTAGGTGAGCGCAAAAGGTAGCTTGTCTCAATGAGGGAATCGTATTCTTCTTTTGACATGAGCACTGCAGACCCGCGCTTTGACATAATCTCGACTTCGGTGTGGTCCAGATTGACACGTTCGATGAGACCGAAGAGATCGCGGCGTGCTTCGGTGGCTGTGATTGCCATTTCGCCTCCTAGTGATACTAATGATGGTACGGCTCTCCTTTCAAAGCCCATCATCATAAGGACTCACCTATGACAAACTCATGCCCCTGATCAGTCTGGCACTGGCTTTAAAAGCACCTGGTATCGGAGCAGCCCTACCCAGGGGCGAATCGCTGGTTGTCGATGGCAATGACGTGTGGAGTCGCAAACAGCGACCAGCGATACAAACACATTACTCCGGTAAAAAGAAGCGGCACTGCGTCAACGTCCAAGTCATCACCACACTATCTGGACGAGCTGTCTATATCGGTGAGCTAGTACCTGGTCAAAGGAACGTCAGGGATAATCCCTTTACCAGAAAGGGAATCGTCCCGGGACCGGGGCGATGATTGACCATGATCTGAAGTTCTACAAAGGACTCTCGCGGCACCGTGCTGCGGTGGAACGAGGCAGCGCTCACTTGAAGAACTGGAAGATCCTCTCAGAGAATTAATGGACACAATACACAGGGTTATTTACATATCGGCATCCGCGGTCCGCCTCGCGGGTCGAACCTAACTACTTGTCAGCCCTTCAGGTTCGTTTGTCGTAATCGGTCGTTGAGGCGGTCAATTTCATCGAGCACGTCTCCGGCTGCCCAAGCCCGGTTACGCTTACTGGAAGAGACAACTTCGAGCACCTCGTTATCCACCAACAAATCCAGCGCATAGTAGATGGAGCTTTCTTTGACGCCTGCGAAGTGAGCTGCCTGAGAAGAGTCGATCACCGGGTGGTTCAACAACTGATCTATGATTTTCAGCGCTGCGCTGTTCTGGTTCGCACCCACAACCTGTTTCCACTGCTCTGGCAATTCGTTAAGCGCCCTGATGGAATCTTGGGAGGCATCGGCCGCGCGCTCGGCACAAACACACAAGTAGTGAACGAAATCAGTAACCGCTCCGTTTCGGTAATTATTCACCAAGGAAAAGTAGGTTTCTACATCGGACACCATCGCCGAAGCGATGGGCACCACCGTGGTTGTGGTCAGATTTCTGCGACGAAGCACTGCACCGATCAACGCTCGCCCGATTCTCCCGTTACCATCGGTGAACGGGTGGATAGATTCAAATTGAGCGTGGACGATGGCCGCTTGAGCCATCACAGGGATGTCATCCCTGTTGGCGAAAATTAGCAGATCCTCGATCAGCGCAGGTACCAGTTCGTGAGGCGGCGGCACGTGGACAGCGCCGCGCGGCGAGTAGTCCGATCCTCCAATCCAGTTTTGTACCTCGCGCAGCCGTCCCGCGTACTGTGCGTCTATGGGGTCGGCTTTGAGCAGGATGTGATGTGCTTCGAGTAGAGCCTCCAAAGTGATGGCCCCGTCCTTTGCGGAGTCAATCATCTTCTGGATGGCCATCGTCGCCGCCACAATTTGTTCTGCATCCTTGCTCGCCTTCAGCCCGACCGTAGCTTTGGCATAATCGTTCCGACTCGCGTTCACCCGTTCGATCTTCGAGGAAGATACCGCCTCGCTGCGCAGCAAGAATCCACTAATTGCGGCAAGTTGATGGCCTGACTCGTTATTGAGTGCTGAGATTTTCGTCGTGGCCTTTTCCGATGCGAGAAAGACTGCAAGAGGTGGTTCGTAGTTCAGATTGGCGATCATGGGCGGAATAGAGACTGTCACCTCGGTGACCATGCGATCTTCCCGTGGCACCCGGCCTTGAGGCGACCAGGGTCGAACTTCACTGGTGTGTGCGGGCCATTCCATGTGAACCTCCTGGCATCAATAATTCAAACATGCACGAGCTTACTATGAATTCATGCCATGAATTTCGAGTAAGATGTCAGTTATTCGCAAAAATGAACCCGCTTGTGGGCCTTAACCAAAAAATGTAACTGGCTGCAGTGATTACCGCTGTTCCTCCGCCAGCACTCAGAATGGAACAGAGCGAAAGGACCCGACCGCACAGATGGCATTACGTGTACTACTCCCCTGGCAGGACCTCGTCGACCGGCTGCAGGTTCCGGGCATCGAGCCGATCTTGTGGCACATCAACGATGATCCAAATGATGCGCCGCCCGCCGACATGCTGGTGACCGAACGACCCAGCAACCCGCTGATGCGTTCGAGGGTCTCCCGCATCAAAGGGATAAAGCACGTCCACCTGCTGTCCATCGGCTACGAATGGGTGCTGGAACATCTGCCAAAGGGTGTCACTCTGACAAATTCGCGTGGTGCTGTTGAAGACGCGACCGCTGAGCATTGTCTTGCGTTGACTCTGGCCTCGCTGCGCCAGCTGCCACAGGCCGGTC
Organism: Glutamicibacter sp.; assembly: GCF_032154645.1. GTDB lineage: Bacteria > Actinomycetota > Actinomycetes > Actinomycetales > Micrococcaceae > Glutamicibacter. Next base: position 43,746 of record NZ_JALDXV010000004.1, read on the forward strand.
AGCAACAACGCGAGAGGAGGTGGACTCGAACCTGGACCGGTTCGCTGCACGGGTCAAAGGTAGTACTTCTCGGTGCCGGTGGAGTGGGCAGTGAAATCCGCACTCGGCTATTGCCTTTCAGACCTGCAGAACTGGCAGTCTTTGCTCGAACCGAACGAGTGCATGAGCAGGGCTTCACCATTTATTCCCTAGATCGGCTCTGGGCTTTTCTCCCCACTGCCGATGTAGTGATTGCTGCCTTGCCGCATACCCAAGAAACCGAGTCGATCATCGACGCCCAATTCCTTTCGTCAATGCAGGAGGGAGCACTGCTGGTCAACGTGGGCCGAGGGCCTATCGTTGACACCGAAGCATTGTTGCCGGAGCTTCAGTCCGGCCGGCTGCATGCGGCTTTGGATGTCACAGATCCGGAACCGCTGCCGGAAAACCACGCACTGTGGGACGCTCCGAACTGCATCGTCACCCCGCATATGGCTGGAGACACCGGACAGTTCATCGCGCTGGTCTCGCAGTTGGCTGTGGACCAGGTCTTGAACATTGCCGAAGGCTACGAACCGGTGAATCAAATCAACAATTGACGCGGCATTGAGCCGCCCATCCCCTAGGCTGGTTTCTACCATGGATTCAAGGGTTAAAACACACGTGGGCGGCGGGCGTGAGCGCGCCATCCCCGAAGCTCAACGCGAGGGCGAAGATGAGTTCCGCGTCGATATCGAACGCATCCGCTTCTCGCCGTATTTTTCGCGCCTATCATCGGTCACCCAGGTTATTCCGCAGGCAGGTTCCGGAACCCTGGTGCACAACCGGCTGACCCATTCGCTCAAGGTTTCCGCGGTTGCTCGATCCATTGCGATCAGGCTGCGCAATGCCGATGAAAAAACCAGGGCGCTCGTTGAGCACCTGGGCGGCTGTGATCCGGTCGTAGTCCAGGCGGCAGCGGCCGCCCACGATCTGGGACACCCGCCCTTCGGCCACCTCGGTGAGCAGGAGCTGGATCGTGTGGCCCGCGGATTCCTACGCTTACCCGACGGGTTTGAAGGCAACGCGCAGACCTTCCGTATTCTCACCGCGCTGGACAGCTGCGATGCAACCGCCAGAGGCATGAACCTGACCCGCGCCGTACGTGCTGCGGTACTGAAATACCCGTGGACCCGCAATGAGTGGCGTGCCCTAGCTCCGCTGTCCCCCGAGCTGCTGCCTCGCGGCGTCGGCACCGACCCTGCCGCAGGCGCCCTGAAGTACTCAGCTTATGACATCGAAGCGCACGAGATGCAGGATGTACTCTCGGTCTTCCCCACCATCTCGAAGCATCAGCAAACCATCGAGAGCTCGGTGATGGATATTGCCGATGACATCGCCTATGCGGTGCACGACCTCGACGATTTCTACCGCGCAGGGGTACTGCAATACACCAGTGTCTCGGCGGAGCTGCGAGCATGGCTGGACAATACTGCTGAATTATCCGCCCTAAAACAGGTGGAGTTGGATGCCCGCCGTCCGGGACATGCGCTTGAAATGACCTGGCGTCGCGCGCTGGCCAAGGACCCGTGGGTGGCAAATCCTGAAGCTTTCCGCGCCTCAGTTAAACGCGTGGGACATGACCTAGTCGATGGTTTGTTGGCTGTGCCCTATAACGGTGGATTGGGCGCGGACCGGGCCGTGACCACTTTTACCCGGCGGTGGATCGACCGGCTACAGGAATCGGTCATTGTTGAGGAAACTCCGACAATCCGCAGCGGCCATGTGCGGCTGGGAGATGCCGCCTGGCACGACGTGATCGTATTGAAATTCGTTCATGCGCGTTTTGTTTTGGAACGGCCGGATTTGGCGGTGTACCAGCGAGGTCAGACGCGGATCGTCAGGTCGTTGGCTGAGGGATTCCACGACTGGCTCAATGACGCCCAGGACGCGGGCCGTGCGCCCCGTCGGCTGTTGGACTCGGTGGAGGCGACTACCGAGGAATACCGCCAGCTCAAGGAGAGGTCTCCAGAGCATTTCCGGCAGGCGAGCCCGCATGAAGTGCAGCGGCTGGGACAGGCGCGGGCGATTGTCGACTACATCGCTTCGTTCACCGACGCCCAGGCGGTATCGCTGAATGCCTTGCTCACCGGTACGGCAGACAACCTGTGGGAAGCGGGCCGGGGGCTTTAGGCCGCCAGCTCGACTTCCTTGTCCGCCTTCTGCTCATCTGGGAACACAAACTTGTGCAGGGCCCACCAACGGAACACCATGGCAAGCGCCGTGCCGATGACCGGGCCAGAGATAAAGTCAGCGGTTTCCTGAACGAGGAAGGAAACTTCCGGCGTATGCAGCCCGAAGACCCAGCGTGAAATATACAGCGGGGCTGAATTGATGATGATACCGATGGCGGAAACTACGCAGAAGCCGATGAACTGGGTGCGCTTTCGGTAGGCGTCGTTGCGGTCCTGAAAGGTGTATTGGCGTGAAAGGACATAGGAAACCACCGTCGCCACCGTATTGGCGATCAGGAAAGCAGTGGTTGGGTGTGCGCCCAATACGGTGAACTTCAGGCCGTAGTTCACTGCCAAGGTGACGATGAAGCAAAAGCCACCGACACCAAGAAAGCGCAGAGCCCTGACGACTACCGGATTTTCACGCAGAGACATACTTCTCCTGAACTGGACAACAGCGAAAAACATCGCCTAGTGAACTAATTTTAGTTCTTGCCCTTGAACACAGCCAAAGAGACGCCTGTAAATCAGCTGTCCGGATCCTTATTACTGGCGCGTAAATACCAATGCTCATACGGCACGATGCAACCAATGTGAGCTTGGGCGCACACGAGTTCTTCAAGCCACTTTCGCCGAGTCTGAAGGTGTTCCGCTTGCAACATGTCGCCAGATCTCAGCCAAGTTCAAAATCCCACACTCACACAGTGAGACTGGCAGAGGCCGGAAAGCAGCATGAATCTGCTTTAAGTCACCGAAAGTATCAACAGTTGATACTTTCAGTGACATGCTTATGGGGTTGGTCCGAAGTAAGCTGCTCGATTGAACGTTTCTCGTTCTTCTTTCAAGCTGGGAGTTGGTAATTTCCATGGCAGTGTCCTCGTGGCATCATCCTGCCCCTGTAGAGGGAGATGACGTTTGGTCGCGACTCATGCAGTATGTCGAGACCGGTCAGTTTCTGCTCCACGGTTCCCAGTCACGCTCTCTGGAGCTCTTGGAGCCCCGAGCTCCGCTTGATTTCAGCATCGACGACTTTTCAAAGACGACGGCTGTTTTTGCCACCAATGACCCCACGTGGGCTATTGCCTATGCGATTCGCTCGCCACATTGTCCAGGCTTTCTCAATGCATGTTTCTCCTTTGGAACTGCAGAGCAAAGCATCCACGATGCGACGCATCTTCATCTCATATGCCGCTAATGCAAAAGGCACGTCATCGTTCACTGACGGAACGGTTCACGTTGTTCCAAGATCTGAGTTTACGAGAATGCCATCTTATAAAGACTCGAAGCTGGGTTGGATTACCGAATGCCAGTGGGTTAGCCAATCCCCCGTACCTGTCATTTATTCTGTTGATGTTTCTCGGACCAACCTACCGCTTGTTCCGCGGTCGCACGACGCATCGAGAATTCGGGAATTATCACGAGCGGATCCGGCTGGATTCCCTTGGCTGGAGCACGAGCCAAACCAGTAGACGCCTATCCTTCGCGAGACACGACGACTATTTGAAACTCATCTTCGTAGATCACTCTGCCGGGATCTGTTGAAGCGACACGTTCGCAGTCAACGCCGTATCGATCCAGCAACTCCCGGTAGGGCGGAATCCTCTCCAGCAGATGCACCGCAGCTGATTTGAACCACGCCACCGCACCGGGGTTAACGTCATCATCGTAGACTTCCGGGCTTGAAACAGTCGGATCGGGGTACGCCTGGTTGAACCAGTCATTCATGGACCGCCAGAGGTGGTGATCTTCTTCGCTGAGCACACCGCGGCGTCCCAGAGAGTTGATCAGCCCGAAGATCCCCACGTGAATGCCCCGTTGGTTCTTGTTCGGCGATTGAAACCGGATGTACATGGAGTCACTCCCTGGCAAGCATCGGACTGAGTTTGCTTATCGATCTTACGTTGCCTTCTCGCTCCTAGGCCTTAATGCACATCAGGCGCCGTTCCCAGAAAAGGGAACGGCGCCTGATGCGTACTTAGCGAGGGACTACTTGGTCAGCAGTTCCAGAGCCTGGTTCAAGGTGACCGATGGACGCATGACCGAGGTGGTCTTTGCCTCGTCCGGGCGGTAGTAGCCAGCGATGTCTACTGCCTTGCCCTGAACCTCAGCCAGTTCGGCGACGATTGCTTCTTCGTTGGAGTCCAGTGCCTTGGCAACCTCGGCGAACGCGGATGCCAGTTCGGCGTCCTTGTCCTGCTTGGACAGCTCTTCAGCCCAGAACTTGGCCAGGTAGAAGTGGCTGCCGCGGTTGTCCAGCTCGCCGACCTTGCGCTTAGGCGACTTGTCTTCCAGCAGGAAGGTTCCGGTGGCGGCGTCCAGGGTGTCTGCCAATACCTGGGCACGGGCGTTGTCGGTGGTCACTGCCAGGTGCTCGAAGGAAGCGCCCAGTGCCATGAACTCGCCCAGCGAATCCCAGCGCAGGTGGTTTTCGGAAACCAGCTGCTGCACGTGCTTTGGAGCGGAGCCGCCGGCGCCGGTCTCGAACAGGCCGCCGCCTGCCAGCAGTGGAACGATGGACAGCATCTTTGCCGAGGTGCCCAGTTCCAGGATTGGGAACAGGTCGGTCAGGTAGTCACGCAGCACGTTGCCGGTGACGGAGATGGTGTCTTCGCCCTCGCGGATGCGTTCGATCGAGTACTTGGTTGCCTCGACAGGGTTCAGGATCTCGATGGTCAGGCCATCGGTGTCGTGTTCCTTGAGGTACTCGGTGACCTTGGCGATCAGCACTGCGTCATGGGCGCGCTTCTCGTCCAGCCAGAACACGATCGGGGTCTGGGAGGCGCGGGCGCGGTTCACTGCCAGCTTGACCCAGTCGCGGATGGCGACGTCCTTGGTCTGGCATGCACGCCAGATATCGCCTGCGAAGACCTGGTGTTCGATCAGCACGGTGTCGTTTTCGTCGACGATCTGAACGTGGCCGTTGCCTGCCAGTTCGAAGGTCTTGTCGTGTGAGCCGTACTCTTCAGCCTTCTGAGCCATCAGGCCGACGTTTGGCACGGTGCCCATAGTGGTTGGGTCGTAGGCGCCGTTGGCACGGCAATCCTCGATCACTGCCTGGTAGACACCAGCGTAGGAGGAGTCCGGCAGGACGGCCAGGGTGTCTGCGGTGTTGCCCTGGGCATCCCACATCTTGCCGCCCAGACGGATCATTGCAGGCATGGAAGCATCGACGATGACATCCGATGGAACGTGCAGGTTGGTGATGCCCTTGTCGGAATCGACCATTGCAACTGCCGGGCCTTCTTCAAGGCCCTTGGCGATCAGCTTCTCAACGCCGGCGCGGACCTCATCGGACAGTTCGTCCAAGCCGCCGAGGATTGCCGCCAGGCCGTTGTTCGGGTTCAAGCCGGCTGCTGCCAGTTCGTCGCCGTAGGTGTCGAACAGCTCGGAGAAGTAGGCCTTGACCACGTGGCCGAAGATGATTGGGTCCGAGACCTTCATCATGGTGGCCTTCAGGTGTGCGGAGAAGAGGATGCCCTCTTCCTTGGCACGGGCTACGGAGGCCTTCAGGAAGTCCTGCAGCGCAGCAACGTGTAGCACGGTGCCGTCAATGACCTCGTCCTTGAGCACCTTGAAAGGCTTCTTCAGGACCTTGACCTCGCCGTCTTCACCCACAAAACGGATGGAGATCGACTTGTCAGCGTCGATGACTACCGACTTTTCGTTGGATGCGAAGTCGTCAACGCCCATGGTGGCAACGTTGGTCTTCGAGTCTGCCGACCAAGCCCCCATGGAGTGCGGGTACTTGCGGGCGTAGTTCTTCACCGACAATGGGGCGCGGCGGTCCGAGTTACCTTCGCGCAGCACTGGGTTCACTGCAGAACCCTTGATCTTGTCGTAGCGTGCACGGACGTCGGTCTCTTCATCCGAGGATGGGTTGTCCGGATAGTCAGGCAGTGCGTAGCCGGCTGCCTGCAGCTCGGCGATTGCTGCCTTGAGCTGTGGAACCGATGCCGAGATGTTCGGCAGCTTGATGATGTTTGCTTCTGGAGTCTTAGCCAGGTCGCCCAGTTCTGCCAGGGCGTCGCCGATGCGCTGTGCTTCGGTGATGTAATCCGGGAAGGTGGCGATGATACGGCCGGCCAGCGAGATATCGCGGGTCTCCAGCTCCACACCGGCGGTCGAGGCAAAAGCCTGAACGATTGGCAGGAACGAGTGGGTCGCCAGCATTGGCGCTTCGTCGGTGTGGGTGTAAATAATCTTGGCCATAGGTGTGGCGTCTCCCTGAACGTCGTGTGGAAGCGGGTTAACCGCCCTGAACTCAACGTTCCAAATCTACCCGATTTTGCGCTCAGACACACTGTTTAGGTAGCGAAAAATCGACAAGCAACCTCGATTTAACGCCGAAATGCCGGGCTGAATAGCCCGCGAGCAGTTCGTCACATCTAAGTTAATGATCGATAACTCAATGTACAAAAATCGCTATTCGGACAATCCCTGACACAGCTGGCCCAACGTGGAGATTGATTGATCGTAGAGTGCTACGGGATCCGCATCGTGCCCCAGCTGATCTTCGACGGCAAATCGCTGCCATGCAGCGCGCCACGTAGTGGCCACCAGTTCCCCGATCAGCAGCGATTGCATCGCATCCAGGCCATGACCCTCCAGATGTTCCTGCACCACCTCAACGAGCCGCTGCTCTTCCTGCTTGGCAAAGGCAGCCAGTTTTGGCTCTTTTAAGATGAGCTGAGAAATTCTGCGGAAGTCGGTATTCTGCACCGAACTGACGAACGCTTCACGACAGACAGGCAACAGCAGTTTGAAGATTTGGGCTCCGTCAGCATTGCTGGGCAGTGAGCAGCGAGTGATCGCCGCATAGAGGTCGTCATGCTTGGGAAGGATCGCGGCTTCCTTGGATTCGCAGTAGCGAAAAAACGTCCTGTCTGCGACGCCCGCCTCGGCTGCGATACGGCCGATGGTGATGTTTTCAAGTCCATATCGCTCTACCAGGTCAAGGGCTGAGCGCTGTATATCCTTGAGGGTTGCCGCCTTGTGCTCCTGCCGTATTCCCATCGCGCCCTCCGTCGGTAGTGTGGACGATTTCATTCTCCTACACCTCGAACCATATCTTATTTTCTGTCACAATCTGACACTTTTTGAACAAAATAGTGGCAGACTATGACTGATTTCAAAACGGTGCGCTCGACGGAAGCAGAAGTATTTAATGAAGCAAGAATTACACCCACCAATGCCGCAGCTCAGCGCCAAACAGTTGTTCGGTGTGATCGCAGCCCTCGCGCTGGCGGCATTTACGATGATCCTGAACGAAACGGTGCTCACCGTGGCCCTACCGGACATCATGGAGGATCTGGGGATTTCGGCGGCTACCGGACAGTGGCTGACTACTGGATTCCTTTTGACCCTTTCGGTAGTCATCCCCACCACCGGATTCCTGCTGCAACGCTTTAAGCATCGCTCGCTGTTCTTCTTTGCAATTCTCAGCTTCATGCTCGGCACACTCATTGCCACCGTGGCGCCGAGCTTTACCTTCATCCTGCTGGCCCGCATCATCCAGGCGGTCGGCACCGCAATCGTTCTTCCGCTGCTGATGACCACGACCTTGACCTTGGTCCCGGTCGGCAAGCGCGGAACCGTGATGGGTCTGAATTCGATCGTCATTGGAGTGGGCCCCGCAATCGGACCCACCGTGTCGGGCGCCGTCGTACACGCCATGGGCTGGCACTACGTTTTCGCCCTCATGCTGCCCATTGCGCTGATCGTGCTAATTCTTGGTGGTATCTTCTTCAAGGTTCCCTCTGCGGTTCGGGTCTCAAAGGTCGATTACTTGTCAGTGCTCCTCTCGGCCCTGGCCTTCGGCCTATTGGTCTACGGCATTTCAAGCGTTGACAAGCTGGAACAGCAGCCTGCGTTGACCATCGGAAGCTTTGTTATCGGAGCAGTTTCCCTTGCGGCATTTATCCGCCGCCAGATTGTCCTGACTCGCACCGGTGGCGAGCTACTGAACTTCACTCCCTTCACCTCACGCACCTTTACCTATGCAATTTTGATGATCATGATCGCCTTCGGCACGATGCTTGGCACATTGATGATCCTGCCGATCATCCTGCAGATCGGCCGGGGTATCGACGCGCTGGCCATCGGCCTGATGCTGCTGCCCGGCGGACTGGTGCAGGTGGTTGTCTCTCCGATCTTCGGCCGCATCTACGACAAGTTCGGCCCACGTCCCGTGCTGATTCCCGGCGCCCTGCTGATCACACTGGGCCAGTGGCTGTACGCTTCGGTGAATGCGCAGACCGAGCTGAGCACCTTCATGGTGATCCATATGATCTTCTCGGCCGGCATGGCAATACTCATGACGGGTCTAATGACCGCAGCGATGGCATCTTTCGGACCACGCCTCTATGGCCATGGATCGGCCATCTTCAACACCAGCCAGCAGCTGGCGGGAGCCATAGGTACGACAGTTTTCGTCACCATTCTTTCGGCGGTTTCCAACAGTCGAATCTCGGACGGTGTGGATCTTGCCGAAAGCTACTTTGCCGGTGCCCACTGGGCATTTATCGTCGGAGCGGTCATGGCTTCACTGACGGTCGTACTCGCACTGCTGATCAAGAAACCGACATCCGTAAAGCACTGACCTTCCAGCCTTTACCAAGGTTCAGAGGTGACATCATCGTGGCTCGTTAGTGTGTGAATTACTGGCCCATGGCGGCCATACATCAAGCACCTACGGAAGGACGAATCAGTCATGGACAAGAACCGTCACGACGAAACTGTTGCCCCTGCAGAAACGCCAGATCCGAACCACGAGAACAAGACCGTTCCAGAAGATGCTCCGAGCGGAGTGATCCCCTTTGCTCACGATGACGATGAAGAGCAGTCAGATGAGCAGGGCAAATAGCACCACCTGAAGTCTAGGGGCCGACGCATCCGCGTCGGCCCCTAGACTTTGCAGCCTGTAATTATCTATGAAGTGAAGCGGTCCCAAACTCTGTGCTTTGCCAAAACATCGATCAAATGATCGGGCGCGTTCTCCAGATTCAATGAGTAGATTCCCGGTTCGTCGCCACGTAGTCCAGCGGCCTTCAAGGCGTGCAAAGCAGCATCGTCAACGCTGTAGATCGCTTTGCAGTGCCGATAGGCTTCTTGGACCAGTAGTACTACCCGTGGATCAACATTGGATTCTCCATTTGGATCAGCGCCTGCTTTGGCATCGAGGCCGACGTGAGCGTCATCTGCGGGAGGCAATGCCCCCGCGAGGATGAGCGCATCAAATTCGACGGAGCGCGCAGTGGCGTACGTCCGATCGACCTGTTCTCCTGAAGATGTTTGACCAGCATGCGGGGCGACGATCAGTGGGTTCAGCAGCCGTTCGTTAAGCAAGCTGAGCAATTCAGCCGCAACAGGGTGCCCATCGGATCCTAGAACAATGCCCACCGTTCGCCCGTCTACCGGCCACGAAGTCCCCACCTGCGATACCGAGGGACTCAGGTCCAGGTCCACCGTATCCGTCCTGCGTTCCGGCGCCGGCATCCCCAATGCACTGGCCACGGCTTGCGCCAAAGAACCATCGATTTTCGCCAAGCACTGGACCTGACGCTCTCGGACTTCGGGCACCGTGCATTTTCCAAGTTCGAAGCTGTAGGCCTGTTTGACGTGGTCCTGCTCTACGGGAGCCAGGCTCCGGTAGAACATTCGAGCCTGAGAGAAATGATCCGAGAAACTGACCGGCTCGCCGCGAACTTTTTCACCTGCCACCGCCTGGGGATACTCCAGGGGCGGTACTTGTCCATCGGCGAGTTGAGACATGAAAGGGCAGCCGCCATCCAGAGAATTTGGCTTGTAGGGTGCGATCCCTTCATGGATCTTGTGCTGGTGGAATCCGTCGCGGAGCATATCGTTGACCGGATTCTTCGGCTGATTGATTGGAATCTGTGAAAAGTTAGGACCGCCCAACCGGGTAATCTGCGTATCCAGATAGGAAAAAAGACGGGCTTGCAGCAGTGGGTCATCCGTGACATCGATTCCCGGAACGAGGTGTCCTGGATGGAAGGCTATCTGCTCGGTCTCCGCAAAGTAGTTTGATGGATTGCGGTCCAGTACCATCTTGCCCAGCAACTGGACCGGCACAAGTTCCTCCGGGACGAACTTGGTTGGGTCCAGAAGATCGATGCCGTGAAATTCGGCGGTTCCGTCGTCTTCGAAGATCTGCACCCCCAATTCCCATTCAGGGTAGAACCCCGCGTCGATCGCCTCGGCCAGGTCTCGTCGATGGAAGTCTGGATCCGCCCCGGCGGTGAGTTGAGATTCCTCCCAGGTCAGGGAGTGCACGCCCAGTTTGGGTTTCCAATGGAACTTCACCAATGACGACTGCCCCGAGACACCAATCATCCTGAACGTATGGACTCCGAATCCTTCCATCATTCGGTAGGAGCGAGGGATGCCACGATCGCTCATGTTCCATAAGGTATGCGCCTGCGCAGGAGTATGCAGCGAGACGAAATCCCAGAAGGTATCGTGAGCGGATTGTGCCTGTGGAATTTCTCGATCCGGATGCGGTTTGACCGCATGAACAACATCCGGAAACTTCATTCCGTCTTGGATGAAGAACACTGGGATATTGTTGCCGACAAGGTCAAAGACGCCTTCATCGGTATAGAACTTTGTGGCGAATCCGCGGGTGTCCCGTGCCGTATCCATCGATCCGCGGGAGCCGACAACGGTGGAGAACCGAACAAATACTTCGGTTCGGCGTCCCGGCTGCAGAAAGTCAGCGATGCACAGATCGCCCACCGCACCATAACTGGTAAAGATGCCGTGGGCGCCTGCCCCACGGGCATGAACTACCCGCTCAGGAATTCGTTCGTGGTCGAAATGCATGATTTTTTCACGTAGGTGGTGGTCTTGCAGCAGAGTAGGACCGCGCTGCGATGCCTTCAGCGAATGATCGGTATCTGCGATGGGCGACCCTTGGCTCGTCGTCAGGTTTTTGGAGGTCTGATTGGGGATCTGCGTCCGTGGCATCGGATCGTTGGAATTTGGCTGCGTTGATGGGTTGTTCATTGCCTGCTCCTCTATCCTCGGATTTCCGTCGTGAAGTCTTTCGGTCGAAGCCGCCCCGAAGTGCGGGTTGTGCGACATCAGGTATTTGCCACGCTAGGAGAGCTCATGACAACTGGCCACCAACCGCATTGATTCCCATGCTGCGTTCAGATTCAAGAAACAACCTTAAGATTGTTGAACAATCTGCGAAATTAGTGCATCCTGTTACCAAGGCAATTTCACGAGACGGGGATCACAATGGCGTTCATCGACCTGAATTCAGATGTAGGCGAATCATTCGGCAACTGGAAAATGGGCGACGACGCCGCCATTTTCACCTCGGTGTCCTCGGCCAACGTGGCCTGCGGCTTCCACGCGGGAGATCCCAGCACCATCCGCCAAACCTGCCGAGACGCGGTCGCCGCATCGGTGACCATCGGTGCGCACGTGGGCTACCGGGACCTGGCGGGATTCGGCCGCCGCTTCGTGGATTGCTCGGCCACGGAGCTGGCCGACGACGTCCTCTACCAGTTAGGCGCCCTGCAGGCCCTAGCCCGCTCGGCCGGCGGCGAGATCAAGTACGTCAAGCCCCATGGCGCCCTGTACAACACCATCGTGCACCACGAGGTACACGCCCAGGCGGTCATCGATGCCATCAAGGCCTTCGGCGAAGACCTCCCGGTGCTCCTGCTGCCGGGCTCGGTAGCCCTGGCCAAGGCCGAACGGGCAGGACTGCGCGGCGTGGCAGAAGCCTTCGCAGACCGCAACTACACCCCGGACGGCACCCTGGTTTCCCGCCGCGAAGCCAATGCGGTGCTGCATGACCCGGCCGCCGTCACCGAAAACATGATCCGACTGGCCACCGAGGGAACACTGATCGCGGTAGACGGCAGCACCATCACCATGCCGGCGGAATCAATCTGCCTCCATGGAGATACCGCGGGAGCCGTGGCGATGGCCGCCGCCGTACGCCAGGGACTTGAGCAGGCCGGCGTGCAGATCCGGAGCTTCGCGTGAGCATCACCGCCATCCACCGGGCTGGCAGCCACGACCTGCTGGTAGATCTCGCAACATTGGACGATGTGCTGGCGCTGAACTCGGCGCTCGACACCGCGCCGCTGGCTGGGCAGAAAGACATTCTTGCCGCGGCGCTGACGGTCCTGATCAAATTCGACTCCGCCGCCCACGCCGTGCGGGCCGCCTCCCTGCTGCCCTCCTTGGAGCTGGGCGCCGCAGCGCGCAACACCGGCAAACTCGTCGAAGTGCCGGTGCACTACGACGGGGAAGATCTGACTGCGGTGGCCGAGCTGACCGGCATGAGCGTCGAAGCGGTCGTCAACGCCCACACCTCCCAGCGTTGGACCGCTGCCTTCGGCGGATTCGCTCCGGGCTTCGCCTACCTGCGCGGAGAAAACCAACTGCTGAATGTCCCGCGGCGCTCCACCCCGCGCACCAAGGTCCCGGCCCTGTCGGTGGCGCTGGCCGGCGAATACTCGGCGGTGTACCCGCGCCAGTCCCCCGGCGGCTGGCAGCTGATCGGGCACACCGACGTGCCCATGTGGGACCTGAGCCGTAGCACCCCGGCGCTGATCCGCCCGCAGGACACGGTGCAGTTCACCGTAGCCACGCAGGCCATCAGCGTGGCCAGCCCCCGAGCTGAAGATGAATCGCCTCGGGCGGCCAGCACCGCCCCGGGGCTGCAGATCATCAATCCCGGACTGCAGACGCTGATCCAGGATGCGGGGCGCCCCGGATACGGCAACCTGGGCGTGGGCGTCGCGGGCACGGCAGATCAGGCCTCCTACCACCAGGCCAACGCACTGGTCGGCAACCCACCGGGCGCCGCCGCGCTTGAAGTCCTCACCGGCCTGCTCAGCCTTCAGGCCATCGGCGACCAGGTGGTGGCGGTGGCCGGCGCCGAGGTGGAACTGTGGATCACCCCGGCGGAGAACGACGAGGTCCGAGCCCCGCGGCAGGCAGCCGCCAACGCCCCCTTTGCACTGCTTGACGGCGAGCGCCTGGACATGACCGGCACCGGCAGGGGGCTGCGCAGCTACCTGGCCGTGCGCGGTGAACTCGATGTCCCGGAAACCCTGGGGTCCCGCTCCACCGATACGCTCTCCGGCCTAGGCCCCGCAGCCTTGGCCGCCGGGCAGCGCCTGGGCGTCACGCAGCCACACCATGGGCACATCGTTGGCAACCCGCAGCCAAGCACCCTGCCTGAGCCCGACGGCGACGGCGTCTACACCCTGCGCGTGATCCCCGGACCAAGAGAGAACTGGTTCGGCGAGCGCGGCATCCAGGCACTGAGCTCCCAGCTGTGGCAGGTGACCAACGAATCGAACCGCGTGGGCATCCGCCTTGCCACCGACGGTTCACCGCTGCAGCGCAGCATCCACGAGGAACTGCCCAGCGAGGGCGTTCCCCTGGGCGCCCTGCAGGTCCCGCCCTCGGGCCTGCCGGTTCTCTTCCTGGCCGACCACCCGGTCACCGGCGGCTACCCGGTCATCGCCACGGTGATCGAGGAAGATCTGAGTTTCGCCGCCCAGCTGCCCGCGGGCAGCACCATCCGCTTTAGCACTGTCGAATCACGAGGAACCAAATGAAAAAGGTACTGATTGCCAACCGCGGCGAGATCGCCGTCCGCGTGGCCCGCGCCGCCGCCGACGCCAACATTGCTTCGGTAGCCATCTACTCGGACCCCGACGCCGACGCACTGCATGTGCGCCGCGCCGACGAGGCCTACCCGCTGCATGGTTCCACCGGCGCCGACACCTACCTGAACATCGGCAAGATCATTCAGATCGCCAAGGACTGCGGCGCGGATGCTGTGCACCCCGGCTACGGCTTCCTCTCCGAGAACGCCGACTTCGCCCGGGCGGTGATTGATGCCGGCCTGAGCTGGATCGGCCCCTCGCCGGAAGCGATCGAGGCCCTGGGCAACAAGGTCACCGCCCGCACCATCGCGGTGAAGGCAGGGGCCCCGCTAGTTCCGGGCACCGACGGACCGGTGGACAACGCCCAGGCGGTGCGCGAGTTCGCACAGGAGCACGGCGTCCCGGTGGCCATCAAGGCGGCCTTCGGCGGCGGCGGTCGCGGACTGAAGATCGCGCACACCATGGATGAAATCCCGCAGGCCTTCGAGTCGGCGGTGCGCGAGGCGACGGTGGCGTTCGGCCGCGGCGAATGCTTCGTCGAGCGCTTCCTGCAGCGCCCGCGCCATGTCGAGGCCCAGGTGCTGGCCGATGCGCACGGCAATGTCATCGTCGTCGGCACCCGCGACTGCTCGCTGCAGCGCCGCCACCAGAAGCTCGTGGAGGAAGCCCCGGCACCGTTTTTGAGCGACGAGCAGCGTGTCCGCATCCACGAGTCGGCCAAGTCCATCTGCCGCGAGGCGGGCTATGTGGGCGCCGGCACCGTGGAGTACCTGGTGGCCCCCGACGGGCTGATCTCCTTCCTCGAGGTCAACACCCGCCTGCAGGTGGAGCACCCGATCACCGAGGAAACTGCGGGAATCGACCTGGTGGCCGAACAGTTCCGCATCGCCGACGGCCTGCCACTGTCCATCACCGAAGACCCGCAGCCGGTAGGCCACGCCTTCGAATTCCGCATCAACGTGGAGGACCCGGCCCGCGGCTTCCTGCCGTCCCCCGGCACCATCACCCGCTTCGAGGCGCCCACCGGTTCAGGCATCCGCGTGGACTCCGGGGTGCGCAGCGGATCGATCGTCCCGCCGTTCTACGACTCGCTGATCGCCAAGCTCGTGGTGCACGGCAAGGACCGCACCCAGGCACTGCGCCGCGCCCGCATTGCGGTGAAGGAAATGCTGGTGGACGGCGTGCCCACGGTGCTGCCCTTCCACCAGGCGGTGCTTCAGCACCCGGACTTCGCCTCGGAAGAGCAGCTGAAGGTGTACACCACCTGGATCGAAGACGAGTTCATGGAGCAGCTTGAATCCAGCGAGCAGCTGGACCTGCCGCAGCGGGACACTGCCCGTGAAACCATCACCATTGAGCTGGACGGCAGGGCCATGCAGCTGGGCCTGCCCTCGGCCATGGTCCAGGCCCTGCACCGCACCGGCGGTGCGGCGGCCTCAGGGCCCGAAGCAGCCCCCGCGGCAGAGCTCAACCAGAACGCGGTGACCAGCCCCATGGACGGCAACCTGGTGCGCTTCACCGTCCAGGACGGCGCCGAGGTTTCCGAAGGGCAGACCGTTGCCATCGTGGAGGCCATGAAAATGGAGTCGCCGGTGACGGCGCAGCGCTCGGGGATCTTCTCTCAGGGGGCACTGCAGGTCGGCACGGCGTTGACCCGCGGCCAAGAGGTCGGACAAATCCAGTAAATTTGATCCTATGAACGCACGCAGCATGCTCACCGAACAGCCAGCCAAGGCACCCCACGCGCATTCAAGCACCTGGGCCGCGGACCTGCTGCGTGCGCAGATCGCCTCCGGCGAGCTGCTGCCTGGCACCAAGCTGTCCGAGCAGGCGCTCGCCGAATCGCTGGGACTCTCGCGCAACACCCTGCGCGAGAGCTTCACGCTGCTGGACAGCGAACTGATCATCACCCGCATCCCCAACCGCGGGGTGTTCGTCGCCTCTCCCGATGCCGACGACGTGCGGGAGATCTACGCGGTGCGCCGCACCATCGAGCCTGCCTGCCTTGCCTGGGGGCCGAATGTCGATCTCGGGGCGCTCTCGGCCATCATCGCCACCGCACGCAAGGCCTATGCAGCCAACGACGTGGCGAGGATGGCCGACGCCAATCAGGAGTTCCACAAGCAGCTGGTGCTCACCTCCGGCAGCTTACTGCTGCAGGAACTGATGGGCCGGGTGCTGGCCCGCATGCGACTGGTCTTCCATGCGATGAGCGACGCCCCTGATTTCCACTCTCACTACGTGGAGCAGAATGCCACGCTGGTTGAGCTGCTCGCCGCAGGCCAACGGCAGGAAGCCGCGCAGACGCTGCGCGGATATTTGGATATGGCCGAGGCCGAGCTCCTGCGGCATTTGGCAGTCTCCGACCCGGAATAGGTTCACCGCCACGGCACTGTACTTCCATGCACTGTGCACATCACTTGCCGGATTGCCCGCGTGCTACTGGATATGCTTGCAGACATGAAACCTAGCCGCTCTCCTGCGCTCGGCTCTCGCAGCGTGACCTTTGCCCCGCTCCTCACCGACAGCCGTTCCTCCCAGGTGGCCCGCAGGCTTGCCGATGCCATCCTGCTCGGCGTCATCGTTCCCGGCGAGCGGCTGCCCATTGAAAGTGAACTGGCCAAGAAATTCGGTGTGGCGGTGGTGACCGCCCGCGAGGCTCTGGCAGAGATGCGCGACGCCGGTTTGGTGGAAACCAGGCGCGGCCGGGAGGGCGGATCATTTGTCACCGCTGATGCACCGCACAGTTCGCAGAAGCTCTTGGACTCGCGGCTGCGCGCCGTGTCGCGCACCGAGCTGTTGGATGCAGCCCTGTTCGGCGAAGTGATCACCGCCGGCACTATCGACCGCGCCTGCCTGGTCTGCACGGATTCTGAGATTCAGGCGCTCACGCTGTGGTTAGCCGAGGCAGATTTTTCCACCCCCGCGACAGCCGCAAGGGACCACGGGGGCTTCCTCCTAGAACTCTGCGTGCTGTCACAGTCGCCGCGGCTGGTGCGCGAACAAATCCAATTCCAGGCCCGCTATGGCCAACTGCTCTGGATGGGGCTCTCCGACGCTGCCCTCTCCCGGGCTGTCGCGGATATCGATGAGAAGATCCTGCAGGCGCTCTTCGAACGCAACACGTCGCTGTGCCGCGAGCTATGCCACAGCCTCTTTACGCAATTGGCCACGTGGCTGCTGCGCCGCAAACAAGAAATGGAAACTGCCTAATGGATCCGCTGTTATCCCTTGCAGAAATTTTCGACAAGCATTTTTGCAACCTCGATGCATTGCAACAACAACTGGTACAGTCCCCCGAGCCGAGCGGCGGGTCACTCATCCGTACACTGGTCGAACCATGGCTCATGGATCCGAGTTCAGCCGTGGTAGGTGCCGGATACATAGGACGCAATGAGCACGGCATGGACTTTGACTGGTGGCTGGCGCCCATGCAGGACAATCCCCTGTTTGCCGCTTCAGAGCAGATCACAAGGCTGCACCTGGAGCAGCGCGAGTATGCGGACTACGTCCGTGACTACTATCAACTCGAATGGTTCAAGGGTCCGCAGGATTCGGGCCAGCGCCATATCACCGGGCCGTTCGTCGACCACCTCTGCATCTGCGACTACGTGCTGACCCTGACGGTTCCAGCCACCGCAAGCACCTCGGGAGTGCTCGGGCTCGATCTTCAGGTGCGAGACATGGAACCGGAAATACAGCGCCTGTTGGCGAAGTTTGACGGCGAGGCGGCGCTGGTTTCACATCAGGGCAGGGTGATTACCTCCACCGACCCCCTGCACGGCCTCGGGGAAATTATTGCGGTGGACTCAACCGCGCAAAGCCTTCAGGTTCCGGGGACCAGCCTGAGAGTTGTCACGAAAATATTTAATCCTTCTAAATAGAATCTTTAAATGCTAGTCTCGATGTGTTCCAGTTCACACGCTCTATTGCGTCCACTCGCTTCGGGATTTCCATGCCTACAGATCGTCAATTACAAGATGGCCAGCACCTCGCCGTGCTCGGCTACGAGCAGTCCTTCGACAGGTCGATGTCGCTCTGGGCGAACTTCGCCCTAGGGTTCACCTACCTGTCTCCGCTGGTCGGCGTGTACTCGCTCTTTGCCATCGCCATGTCTACGGGTGGACCGCCCTCCATCTTCTGGATACTCATCGTTGCCGGCGGACAGTTTCTGGTGTCGTTGATCTTCGGCGAGGTGGTCTCCCAGTACCCCATCCACGGAGGAATCTATCCGTGGACGCGGCGCCTGTGGGGCAAGCGCTACGCCTGGATGGCCGCCTGGATCTACATTTGGGCAATGATCGTCACCATTACCTCGGTGGCGCAATTTGGTTCGAGCTTCGTCGCCAGCACCTTTAATATCGAGCTGACCCGCGCCAGCACCTTCTGGTTCGCCACCGCACTGCTGTTCATCGCCCTGCTGTTGAACTTCAGCGGCACCAAAACCATGGCCCGCATTGCCCGCATTGGATTGGCGGCCGAGCTGATCGGCGTCATCGCGGTCGGACTCTACCTGCTCATTTTCCAGCGTCAGCAGTCATTCAGCGTCTTCTTCGACTCCATGGGGGTCCAGGGCGACTCAAGCTACGCCAGCGCCTTCATGGGAGCGGCGCTCACCGGCCTCTTCCTGTTCTACGGCTTCGAAGCCTGCGGCGACGTCGCGGAAGAAGTCAGCAATCCAGCCCGCCGCATTCCCAAGGCAATGATGATGACCATTCTGGTCGGCTGCGTCTCGGCATTGCTGTCATTCTCCGGATACGTCATGGCGGCGCCGAATCTTCAGCAGATCGTCAATGGCGAAGATCCCGACCCGATCCCTGCAATTCTTGAGGCAAGCTTGGGCACCGTGGGGTCAAAGATCTTCTTGGTCATCGCCTTGACGGCGTTCCTCTCCTGCGTCCTTTCACTCCAGGCTGCGGCTTCGCGGTTGATCTATTCCTTCGCCCGCGACGGAATGCTTCCGGGACACCGTTGGCTCAGCTCGGTGTCCACCAAGGGCAAGGTTCCAGCCAACGCACTGCTCGTCGCCTGCTGCATACCGTTTGCACTGTGCATCTGCATCTATGTTGGACCGGAGTCGCTGCTGACACAGGTCACCAGCTTCGCCATCCTCGGCATCTACGTTGCATTCCAGGGTGTCGTGCTCGCCTCGCTGCGTCAGCGTCTGCGCGGCTGGAAACCAGCGGGCCCCTTCAGCCTGGGCTCCGCCGGAATGCTCGTCAACATCCTCGCTCTCGCCTACGGGATTTTTGCCATGGTACTACTGGCATGGCCTGGCTCTACGGGAGACTTCGTCGCCGACTGGATCGTGCTCATCGGCTTCGCGGTGGTCGCCGGCGCCGGAGCCCTCTACCTCTTCATCGCGAATCCGGACCGGAAGTCCGACGCCCCCAGCGATGACGCAATTGAGGTGGCGGCCAAGCTGCGCGCAGCGGCGCACGGCCCCGCTGCCGCTAGGGCGGACGAGTCGACAACACCGTCGCATTAAGCATGGAGTATCGCAGCATCATTAGCCGTCTTGGACATCGACCCTATAGAAATTTCTACGGAGCGCTTTGCCGAAGGCAGGGTACTACCAACGATTTCCAAGGGGCTGGTCACTGAAGGCAAAGAACAGAAAACCACAAGGGTTGCACGAATAAGAGCTGGGGTGGCGATACTTCGGTATCGCCACCCCAGCTCTATCTGCGAAGAAGTAAATTACGTGTCCACGGGCAAAACCGGCACCGGATTTAGTTCTTCGAACGCAGACGGGCATTGGCAAGCACTGGAAGACCTGCCCGGACGCGCTCCACTTCCTGCGGATCGATCTCGACGATGCGCAGAGCAGGGGACTTGCCCAAATCCTCCAGCACTGTTCCATCCGGTGCAATGAAGGAGCTGTGGCCCACTCCCAGAGGATCGTCAGTCACCAGCGCCTCAGGCACCGCGTGTGGGTCAGCTTGGTCCACAGCCACGACGTAAGTGGTGCTGTCCATTGCGCGGGCCCGGGTTGCCAGCTGCCACTGTTCCACTTTTCCTGGTCCCATTGCCCAGGAAGCACACACGATGTTCACCGAAGCTCCATTAGCTGCGTTCGCAAAAAAGATTTCAGGGAAGCGCACGTCATAGCAGGTAGCAACACCGAAAGTGATGCCGTCCACAATGAAGGTAAGAGTCTTGTCACCAGGAGTGACGGAAACCGATTCCTGGTAACCGTACGCATCGTATAGGTGGATCTTGTCGTAAGAACCGTCTACTTGAGGTCCGGTGATCAGCAGAGTGTTGCGTACGCGTTCACCTTCCCCTAGGGTGAACATACCCACCACGATAGTGATGTTGTATTCCGCTGCTATAGCACGCACAGCGTCAGCCCAGGACACACTGTTCTCCTGCGCTACCGACAACAGATCATTACCGAAGGAACGCATCGTCGCCTCCGGAAAGACAATCAGTCGTGCACCTAGAGCAGCCGCGTCGGCACTATGGGATTTCACCAGCTCGAGATTCGTTTGAATATCGGCTGTGCTAAGGATTTGTGCAAGTGCGATTTTCATTTTTCTACTCCTAGTTTTTTGCCTGAACCGGCTGATACTTCATTGGGTCGCAAGCTCAATGCTTGCGACTCAATGAAGATTATTGTGCTCCTAATGACGCCCTGTTAGAACAACCAGGGTGCCCGTTCATGGTGGAAGTCTTCGAAACTTCCGAACTTGCCGGCGTTGAAGGCCAGTCCGCTGCCATCACGGTCTCGGCTGGCTGTAACTTGGCCGAAGAACACCTGATGATCTCCGATGTCATACTGGTGAACTACCTTGCATTCGAGCTGGCTCAGCGCCTCGCTGATCACAGGCAGACCCCCAGGGGTTACGTCAAAGCTGCCTGCTTCAAATCGTGCACCACCACGAGTAGCGAATTGTCGTGCCACAGCCTCCTGCTTGGAACCAAGGATGGAGATTGCGAAACGTCCACCGTCCCGAATTGCATCGCCGGTACGGGTGTTAAAGTTCAGCGATACCATCAGGATCGGCGGTTCCAAGCTGATAGAGGTCAGCGAGTTGATAGTCATTCCTGAGCCCTCACCTTTATGCTCGGTGGTGACTACAGCAACGCCGGTCAGGAAGCGTCCCATTGCCTGGCGCATCCCCAGGGGATCTGGGACCGCAAAAGTCTGTGGCAATGCCATGACTCAGTTCTCCTTCTGGTAGTAGCGCACTTCGAACATTTTCGCGCCGTTCTCGGAGATCCATGGACCGTGTTCCATGCCAGGTGGGCGAGTTGCCCAGTCTCCTGCCTTGAAAGTACGGTTCAGCCGCTGGTCGACGAAGGAGCCTTCGAAGATGTAGACCTCTTCCCAGAAGTCATGGGTGAGTGCTCCGTTAGGGCTGGTGTCCGTGCCCGGCTCGAACTTCAAGATTCGGGTCACCGCATCGCTGGAGTCATCACACGCCAAGATCGCTTCAGAAAGACCTTCAACGTGAGGGTTGCAGTTGGTGAATTCAACGGCCGCGGTCGGGCCGAATTCGAATTCTGGCTTTGCCATTTTATGTCTCCTTGAAATTTAGTTTGTGGCGAATACAGCGGTGGTAGAGCTGTAGCTATTGAGGAATTCATCAAGTTCAGCGACATGATGCTCGTATCCGTAGTTGCGGAAGGTATATGCACCCTTCACTACGAATGGTGCGCCAGCGTAGAACATTTCGTATTGCTGGTGACGGCCGGCGAACTCGGTGCCGATGATGTCCCAGGCCAGGCGGAAGAGCTTGATTCGTTCTTCGCTACTGACATTCGGCGAGGCAATATAGCGCTCGACATCCGGTCCAGTGATTGAACTGTGCATGTCGTTGACGCCTGATGGCATCTGCAGCACACCGCCACCTACAAGATCGCGCAGAATTTCGATGACCTTTGGATAGGTCTCGGATTGCAAGCCCATTGCTCCATACAACGCACGCTTGCCTGGAATCAGGTAGCCCTGGGCGTCAGGTTCAGCAGTGTACTGTGCAGCGATCAGTGCTGACTCTACCGAGGAGATGGTTGCTGCCAATTCGCCAAGCTTCTCTTGTACGCCGGGGATGCGTTCGGTGCCGTTAACCTGAGTGATCTTGCGAGCTACAGCGCCGATGAATTGCAGTTTAGTGTTCAGACGAGTCTGTGCCTGCCAGTTGCCCAGAGCATGCGCTCCTGTTTCGAAGAACTGGCGGCGAAGCTTGTCGACGTCGCGGTCGATAAAGACCCGCTCCCAAGGAACCAATACGTCTTCGAAGATGACCAGAGAGTCCGGCTCGTCGTAGTTGCTGGTTAGCGGGTAGTCATACTCGCTACTTGCCTGCGGAGCGAAGGGTCGGCGGCACAAGAGTTTCAGGCCTTCGGTATCTACTGACAGTGCAAAGGAAACTGCAAAGTCGACGTCATCAGGGCCCAGAGGTTTGATGCAGGTGATGAAGATTTCGTCGGCGATGGCAGCACCGGTAGCCAGCATCTGGGAGCCACGGACAATCAGACCTTCCTCAGTCTCACGGACCACGCCCACCTGAATGAAATCTCCTTCCCAACCCGATGCAGTGGTTGCCCGCGAGTACTGCGGCGGGATGATCGCGTAGGAAACGTAGAGGCTTTCGCGAAGGATGCGCTCGTAGAAGCGACGTACGTTGCCTGCGAAATCGCGCTCTGGGTGTTCGAAGACTTCCAGGTGGGTGCCGAATGCCGAGAAGAAGGTGCCCACGTGGTCAGGGCTGCGGCCCACCCAGCCATGGGTGTGCTTAGCCCAGCGTTCGACAGCGTTGCGGCGCAACTGCATTTCCTCGGCGGTGCGCGGCGCGCTGAAGACCAGGTTTGCCGGTGCATCGATTTCTTCGGCGTGATACTGCATGCCGTTGGCTGGGTCGGCTGCAATGTCATAGAGCTCCGCGACGGTGCGGGCTACATTCGCGAAGGCAGGGTGGTTGACTACGTCGCTGACGACCTGTCCGTCGAGCAAGATGCGGCGGTTGTCGTTCAGAGAGTTCAGGTATTCCTGTCCGGTACGCATTATAGTTATGCTCCTTTGTAGGTGTTGTAGCAGTGAATGATGGTTGTTTCTGGATTGAGTTCGAGTTCGATACGCCAGTGGGATCCGTAGGTGAAGTGTCCGCCGATCACAGGCAGCGTGCCTCCGAGGCAGACGAAATCCTGATCACCGATATCGTGGCGTTCTAGGAACAAACCGACGACATTGGCAGGGGTTCGCAGGTTATTGAGTGTTCCGTCCTGGTACAGCACCCCGTCTACCCAGGTGCGGGCCCTTGCTTCGTCGAGGCTGAAGTTTTCGAGATCCGTAATCTCGACGACTTGGCGAGATACGGGTTTGGGGCAGGCGCGCTTGGATTCTGCGATGTCTCTGGTTTCAACTTCGCGGTCGGTGTGGTCTGAAGCGAGCCCTAAGTAGTAGCGCCCTTGATGGCGGATGTAAAGAGGTTCCACTTCGCCGCTCGTTGCAGTTCCCGCAACAGGGAGAGACTCAACTGAGGAGAATGATTCGACTTCAACCGGGTAGAACATAGGTACTGATGGTGGCGGTGCGATGCCGATGGCAGCTAGTTCATCGATATGTTCTTGAACTGCATGCTCATCTCTGCCGGTGTAGCCGGCGACCATGCCGGTGAAATCTGTCAGGCGGATGACTTCTTTACTTTCAATGACCTCGAATTCAATTACATGATCAGTGAGGGTCACGAGGTGCTCCTTTTCGGTTTTGATTGCTGACCGACGGTAAGACTGGGATCGATACTTGCACGGAGGAGTTGTCCGAAATCCGCATATTCACCGTCGAACTTTGGTTCAAGTTCATCGACATGCATCAAGGTGAATTCCATGTTTTCCACTGAACCTTTCTGATTTTGGGTGCACAGAACTAAGGCAAGGTGACTTCGTCGTTTTTGGGTACACAGAACTAAGGCAAGGTGCCTTCGTCGTTTTTTGGGTGCGCAGGCCTAAGGTCAGGTACTTTGGATCCTGACGTTAGGTCCTAATTAATTAGTAGTTTTTGCGGGAACCTATGGCATCTCTGGTTGAGTGGATGTGGCGTCGCGCTGACTTTTGTGCAAGGTCTGGGTCGCCAGACTTAATTGCTGACAACATATCTTCATGTTCGTGAAGAACTGCCTCATATCTTTGAGCAGTAGCCAAAACCGCTTGGATTCCTACGCGTTCCTGCTTGACTCGCTGAGAGTCATACACCTGCTCAAGCGTTGAATTGTTTGCCGCCTGAACAATGGCCTTATGGAAAGCAATATCTAGTTCAATGAACTTGACGGGGTCATCTGTGCTCTCGCGTTGTTGCTCCAGCAGTTCTTGAAGTACCTCAACAACCTGTGACCCACCGCTGGTGATCCTCCTAGTTGCCCACTCCCCAATGACTTGACGTACTTCCATCATTTCGTCGATGTCGGATTCGGTCATCGCTGGAATGTAAATTCCCTTGTGCGGAACTCTGCGAATAAGACCTTCCGCTTCCAAACGCAGAAGCGCTTCTCGAACCGGAGTGCGTGACACGCCCGTGGACTCGGCAATATTGTTTTCGCTCAGAAACGATTCCTGGTTCCACGGCAGATGTGCGATATGCGCCCGCAGCCACTGATAGGCACGTTCTGGTGCTGTCATTGGTGCTTTCTGATACACGCTCATAGTCCATGTCCTAAGGTTGTCGTTCTGAGTCAACTTGTAGTTCCTTTCTCTAACTTTAAGCGTCGAGGTCGGTGAGTTTGATGTTTTTGGTCTCTTTAGCGCAGAGAACAGAAATGATCGAGACCAATCCCATAACTGCTAAGTACAGCCCAATTGCTAAACCAGACCCAAACGCCTGATACAGCGCTAGAGCAATAAGGGGTGACAGCGAACCAGCGACAAGCGAAGCGATGTTATAGGACACAGATGTTCCGCTATAACGAACCTCAGTGGGAAAGAGCTCCGAAAAGAATGCACCAATGACTGAGCTGTACGCAGCGAAAATCAGCAGTCCGCCCACTGCCGCAAGAATGATCAGTCCACTTTGCATAGTGTCGAGCAGCATGAAGAAAACGAATCCCCAGACCACTGTTGCACCTGATGCTGTCAGAAGGATCGGCCGGCGGCCAAGTTTGTCCGCCAAGATCGCCATCAACGGAATGGCGACAACGGCCACGCCTTGGCCAATCATGACTGCTGTCAGGCCGACGCCACGGTCAAGATGAAGGATTTCAGTAACGTAAGTGATGATGAACAGGGAGTAGATATAGAAGCCCGCGTTCTCCCCCATACGGCTACCGGCGGCAATGAGAATCTGACGCCAATGTCCGCGAATCAGAACAGTCAAAGGTGATTTCTTGTGCGCATTACTCTCTTTATTTTTCTCCTGCTGCGCCTTGAATAGTGGAGTTTCTTCCACGTAAAGGCGGAGGATTAGACCAATGACTACAAGTAACGCAGAAAGCCCAAAGGCGATGCGCCAACCCCATGCAAGAAACTGTTCTTGAGGCAACGTTGCCGAAAGAACAGCAAGCACACCGGCTGCCAGCAGATTACCTAGCGGAGGGCCAACATTTGGCCAAGAGGCCCAGAACGCGCGCCGCTTCGAATCGTTGCTGTATTCCGAGACAAGGAGAACAGCACCGCCCCATTCGCCACCGAGCGCGAATCCTTGAATCAGGCGTAGCAGCAGTAGCAGCAACGGAGCAAAAATCCCGATTGTGGCGTAGGTAGGAATAATCGCAATGAGCGTTGTGGAGACGCCCATGAGCATGAGGCTTGCAACAAGTGTCGCTTTCCTACCCTTTTTGTCGCCGAGATATCCGAGAACGATGGCGCCCAGTGGTCGTGCTAGAAAGCCTGCGGCGAAAGTTCCCATCGCAAGCATGGTGCTGACGAATGGGTCAGAGCTTGGGAAGAACAACTTATTGAAGACTAGGGCGGCTGCGGTGCCGTAAAGAAAGAAGTCATACCATTCAACCGCTGTGCCGGCAAGGCTTGAAGCAGCAACGGTCGGTAGTGAAGTGTGCTTTCGAATTTTTGGAGCAGATGCGATTTCACTCATCTATCTCTCCTCTGTTTTGGTGAAGGATGACGGGATTACCGCCACTAAAGTCAGGTGATGTGCTTCACAGCATCAACTGTAGACGAGTTGTATACAACTTGTCTACATTTACTTCAACGGCAAGTTTGAGAAAACGCACTTCGCGCTGAACGCTCTAGCGATATGCACGTACGCCGACGCACTTGTGCTCATGAAAGAACAAGACTGATTGGCGAGTACTATCGATCCGGACTAGAGGCCGAAACACCACATCTACTAATGAGCGTCTCCAAATCACCATGTGGTTTCGCGCCAGAACTCCTTGCCGCCCGGGGAAACTCGATACATCATGCAAAGTAGTGGACTACCTTCCAGAGTTTCCGGCAAGTGAGTTCGATGACTGCAAAGCTCGAGAGGCTCTAGACATGTGCATCCCAGATAACATCGGACAAACCGCTCAACCCTCAGTTGTGAACTGCTGCCCTAAGGCTGTTTGCTTTTACAGTCCAATCTTTTTTGAGGAGCATTTCACCGATTCAGCAACGAGATGGCCCCTACTGCATCATGTCAATACCTTCGGCAAAACCTTTGCGAGGGCCGCGGCACCGCCCTCTTCCGCTGGACTGGCACCAACCACGAGAAACTCGGGAGTTTCCATCAAGTCCGAACGCGTTAGCCATTGAAGGTAGCAAAGATTAAAAACGAGCACTGTATCTTTCGGCGTTCAAATCCACCCGCTTTGCTCCAGCCAGCCGAGAGTGCTAGAACCGGAAACGGGTGCAGGGAAAACGTCAATACCAAGCACTCATCACTCTGACCCGCCGATTTCTCTCGGTGCCGTTCGCACCGCCCCGGGACGGGACGCTCTACAATGTTCCGGAGCTGAACATCGCTTGATCATCAGCATAGGACCGCAAGAACCACCCAGCGGTCCGAAGGCAAACTCCCGCGACATCTGGTTCATCTCGTCCAGCTGCCGCCCGCGCTGGCCTAAGGTAGATAGAAATTGTCGTCCCACCGCTATTGAGGGGTCATATCGTGAAGCTGCCAGTCGCCGAACTGCACATCCATCTTGAGGGCACCCTAGAACCCGAGACAATCATGGAGCTGGCGCAGAAAAACAGCATCGAGCTCCCCTATGAGTCCGTGGAAGATCTCAGGGCACGTTACAGCTTCACCAACCTGCAGTCCTTCCTGGACCTGCTGTACACCAACCTGATCGTGCTGCGCACCTCGGAAGACTTCCAACAGGTGACCCTGGCCTACCTTGAAAAGGCTGCGCAGAGCGGGGTACGTCATGTGGAGTTGTTCTTCGACCCACAGGCTCATGTGGAGCGCGGACTGAGCCTGGCCGAGGTCATCACCGGCATCCGCGCCGGCCTTGAAGAAGGTCAACAACGCTGGGACATCACGCACCGGCTCATCGCCTGCTTCTGGCGCCACGCGCCCGCCAGCGAAGCCTTGGAACTGCTGCAGACGCTGGTTGAAGAGCAGCACCCCATCGACGGCATCGGCCTGGACTCCTCGGAGATCGGCTTTCCGCCATCGCTGTTCGCCGAGGTCTACGACTATGCCCGCGAGCACGGACTGCATCTGGTGGCCCATGCAGGCGAAGAGGGCCCGGCCGACTACATCTGGCAGGCGCTGGACCTGTTAAAGGTGGAACGCATCGACCACGGCATCCGCTGCATCGAAGACCGTGCACTGGTGCGGCGCCTAGTGGCGGAACAGGTCCCACTGACCGTCTGCCCGCTGTCCAATGTGCGGCTGCGGGCCGTGGACTCGATCTATGCCCACCCGCTGCTGCAAATGCTGGAGATGGGCCTGAACGTCTCGGTGCACTCCGACGACCCTGCCTATTTCGGCGGATATATGGATGCGAACATCGCCGCCGCCATCAAGCCGCTGGGGCTGAATGCCGCCCAGTTGGCGCAGCTGGCCCGCAACTCTTTTGAATCCTCGTTCCTGGATGAGGAAACGAAGAAGAAGTATCTCGCAGAAGTTCAGCAGTGGGCCGACGCGCACTAATTTTCCTTCTGCACGACAAAGGCGATGCACCGTGCATCGCCTTTGTCGTATTCATGTCTTGTGCAGGGCGCGCGCCTACGGCACCTGGTACCGCGAATCCCTCGCGTCGGTGATCAGCATGTGGCCCGGCGCGTGGCCGATGGCCAAGGCGGGCCTTGACTCCATGACCGCCGCCTGAGGCGTGACCCCGCAGGCCCAGAACACCGGAATGCTCCCTTCGGGGATCTGCACAGCATCGCCGAAGTCGGGACGCGACAGGTCCTGAATGCCCAGCTCTTCGGGATTGCCGATGTGAACCGGAGCCCCGTGCACCGCCGGGTAGCGGGAGGTAATCCGCACGGCATCCGCAACTTGCGAGGCAGGGATGGGACGCATGGAAACCACCATCGGTCCGGACAGGGATCCAGCCGAGCTGCTGCGCCGGTTGGTCTTGTACATCGGGACGTTCACGTCCTGGTCGATGTGCGCCACGCGGATTCCCTCGTCCATGAGTGCCGATTCAAAGGTAAAGGAACAGCCGACGATGAACGTGACCAGGTCATCGCGCCAATACTCGTGCAGGCTGGTCGTTTCGGCGACCTTCATCCCATTTTCGTACACGAAATACAGCGGGACATCGGTGTGGATATCTCCGCCCGCCAACAGTTCGCTGGTCACTTCGCCGGCTTCCAGCACCCCGAGGATGGGGCAGGATTTGGGGTTGCGCTGGGCAAACAACAGAAAGTCGAATGCCAGCTCCTGGGGAACGATCATCAGGTTTGCCTGAGCGTAACCGGCGCTGATCCCGGCGGTGGGAAGCACCTGTCCAGCCCTGAAGTATTCACGGGCCTCGGCCGGGGTCAGCTTAGCCTTGCGTGCGGGGCTCAGCGAGCGAAGTTCTTCCATTTCCGGCTCCTCCTAGGAGTTCCACAGTGCGGCAAGGCCGGACAGCGAGCTGTAGCCAAGGTACACGGTCAACAGCCAGGCCAGTGTTCCGATGATCAGCAGGAACTTCGGGTATTTGTAGCCGTGCATCAAATCGCGGCGGCGCCACGCCACCCAGAGGAGCACCGCCAGACCTACCGGAAGGATCAGGCCGTTGAAAGCTCCGGCGAAGATCAGCAGGGTGGCAGGAGCCTTGCCCAGGAAGATGTAGATCACTGCGCAGACCGCAATGAAGCCCACGGTGATCATGTTGCGGGTTCGCTCGGGGGTGGTGGTCTTGGTGATGAAGGAGACCGAGGTGTACGCGGCGCCGATGACACTGGTCAGGGCCGCGGCCCACAGGATGATGCCGAAGGAGCGCAGACCCACCTGGCCCGCCGCGGCGCCGAACGCTTCGGCCGCCTTGTTGTCGCTAGTCAATGCCACGCCCCCGGCAACAACACCGAGGATGGCCAGGAAGAGCAGTACGCGCATCACGCCGGTGACAATGATGGCAAGGATCGAGGTGTTGGAAATCGACTTCACGTTCTCCACACCCGAGGTGCCCGAGTCGAGCATGCGGTGCGCTCCCGCGTAGGTGATGTATCCGCCGACGGTGCCGCCGATCAGGGTGGTGATGATCAGGAAGTTAACTTCCTCGGGGAACACTACATTCTTCAACGCTTCTCCGACCGGAGGTGCCGCCACGATGGCCACATAGAGCATCAGCAGGATCATGATCGCGCCGAGCAGCACCACGATGCGGTCCAGCGCCATGCCAGCCCTCTTGGACAGGAAGATCAAGATCGCGATGGCAGCGGAGATGACTCCGCCGATCTTGGGATCGATACCGAGCATCGCGTTCATGCCTAGACCGGTGCCAGCGATATTGCCGATGTTGAAGACCATGCCGCCGATGAACACCAGCACCGCCAGCAGCCAGCCCACACCCGGGATGACCTTGTTGCCCAGCTCCTGGGCGCGCAGTCCGCTGACGCCGATGACGCGCCAGACGTTGAGCTGAACTGCAATGTCTACGAGGATCGACACGACGATCGCGAAGGCGAAAGCTGCGCCGATCTGAACCGTGAATTCAGTGGTCTGGGTAATGAAACCTGGGCCGATGGCACTGGTGGCCATGAGGAACATTGCACCAAGTAATGCTGTGCGCTTGGCCTTTGAGCTGGCCTTTGGCGTGGAGTCAGAGACGGTCATTGTCTTATCCGATTCGCTAGCGGTGACGGCTGTCACAAGAACTTGTAATGCACAAGACAATACAGGTTGTTGAACAATCTAGGCAAGTAGTTGTTGAACAATATTCGACTTAGGAATCTCGCCCACCAGCTAATGCAAACGCCAGCCACTCGTTGACCTGTGCAGAGTTATGCCATCACTTTCCGCTTCAACCTCGAGAATTTCAATAAATTTTCCACCCCATTTTCTTCGCGCGGCAACACCCCTTCTCGGCAAAGGCTAAAAGAATGATCACGAAGGTCAACCACGAAATTCTTGTCGATCGTGGGGGCTGCAATGCTCTTCGAGCTCTCACCATATGCACGAAAAGTACGACGACGACCGGCGCCTGCCGGAGATTAAAGCGACATTATTGATCTACACGCGATACCGGGAGCTGATTGTCAAAAACCCACGAGGTACGGAACGACTCAGGCCCGAATACGAAGAGTAACCGCGAACGTCAAACGATAACTGACGAAACTGCCCCACCCAAGATTAGGGTGGGGTGGATTCGATCGTTAGGGTCAACCCTGACGGAACACGTAAAATCTGAAATCTGATCATCCACTAACCGCGTCACTCAGTTTGTCTTCTTCATCGTTAACCATCACTGAGCGGTAGGCAATTTTATAGATACCCCAGCCAATAACTGCACCAATGGCATAAACGAGAATGTCAGTCATGGTTAGCGCTCTCCCCCAATTGGTGATCCACTGAGTGATTTCGATGAGAACACCGAAGCCAACTACCGTAGCAAAAGCGGCCCTTGCACTCATCCGAGTAGCCCACAAGGTCAGAATCATACCTGGAACGAAGAGCAGCGTATTGAGTGCAGACTCCTTTACAGCGGCCAGGTTCAAACCATACTGGTCAAACCAACCGTCAAATGGGATAAATGAGTAGTTTGGCGCATCGCCTTCGAAACGTTCACGGACTAGTCCACTCTCAGGGATGACGGCAATCATGATGACACCGATATACCAGCAAACTAGGAGCCATAATCTAATCACTCCGCTGAGATCTCGTTTGTCCGCCCGCTTTGATACCTGGTTGATCAAGAGCATCGCAACTAAAACAATGACTACGAGAATGAGGAACCAAGGAATGAGCCAGCCGAATGCCCGAATTGCATTTGTCATGTAAGAGACGACCTTAATTACAGATAGCTGATTATTCCGACGATGGTGACAGCTCCACCGTCATCGACCGCAAAAATATACCGACGGCCAAACCTTGGGCATGTTCTCAAAAGTCTTCAATCCTGTGCAGTTGTAATTTGCGGTGAAGGTTCCCTTGTTCCGCCAGTCCAAGTTCACGCGTTCGAGTCTAACCATTTCTTTCATATTTGCCTTTGAACCGGTGCCGTAAACGATACTTCCCGCTAAAACCATAAGTTTCATATTCACTATCTTGCTAGCGTGAACCTTACGAGAAGTAACTCCACAATTAATATGCGCCCACAAGTTCATGTTTGAAATCGCGTCCTGAGCTGGTGCAACAGGAATGAGTACCGCAAAAACATTACCGAAACGGCACAGAGGCTAAACTTCCCACTGCACTTGTTCGTGTTCTTTCTGCTCCTCATGGTGTTCTCACTCCATAAGACCCCACTGCCACAAGCAAACTAGGCCCGGAGTCCAAGAAATCTTGGACTCCGGGCCTAGCAATTTTTGAGGTGAGGGTAAGCCCTCGAAGTTCCCTAGAAGTGGGTGCCGCCGTCGATGCGGATTTCGGTACCGGTGATGAAGTAACCTTCCTCGCTGGCCAGCATGGCAACCACGTTGGCCACAGCATCGGCGCCACCGAAGCCCTGACCCAGGGCCGGGGCAAGCTTCATGAACAGCGACATGTCGGCGTCTTCAGGCAGGCCTGGGCCTACGCTCTGCTGGCTGGCGCCGGAGCCATCGGTCATGCCCGATGAGATCGAGCCCGGCTGCACAGCGGTGAAGCGGATGCCGTCCTTGGCGAATTCCGAAGCCATGGCGTGGGTCATGGACTGGATGCCGCCCTTGCTGGCTGCGTAGGCAGACATGTATGGGTGGGCGAACATTGCCGAGGTGGAACTGAAGTTGACCACAGAAGGCAGCTTGCCGTCGCGCAGGTACTTGATGGATTCGCGGATCATCTGGAAGGTGCCGACCAGGTTGATGCGCAGGATCTGCTCGAAGGATTCGGTGCTGGTCTGCTCGGTGTGCGAGGAGCGCAGGATGCCTGCGGCGTTGACCAGCGCGTCAAGGCCGTCCAGCCATGCAACCGCTTCGGACACGCCGTCCTTGACCGACTGCTCCTTGGAGACGTCGATGATGACGGTCTTCAGGCGGTCGGCCATGTCGCCCGCCTTCTGACGGGTGTCTTCCAGACCCGCCGCGGACACGTCAGCCGCGACAATTTTTCCGCCCTCGCGCAGCATGCGCAGTACGGTTGCCTGACCGATGCCCGATCCGCCGCCGGTGACGATGACTCGACGATTTTCAAAACGCTCCATGATGAGCTCCTCTCCAAGTTCGATAACTTCACCATACGCCTAGTTGACACATTGTGCCATAGGTAAATTATGTGACGTTATAGATAGCGCTATCGTAGAACTGTGAAAGAACGGATGAGCCTGACCCAGCGACGCAAGGCCGCTACGGAACTTGAGATTGCCCGAGCCGCGGCGGCGCTTTTCGCGCGCCAGGGCATCGAATCCACCACGGTGGAAAGCATTGCAGATCAGGCTGGAATTTCCCTGCGTACCTTCTATCGTTACTTTCCCACCAAGGAAGAATCCTTGGCCCCCCTGATGCAGGTGGGCGCCGAAACCTGGCAGAAGACCCTGCGCGAGGAAGAAACCGGCACCCTGGGGCAGCGCATTGACGCGGCCCTGGCGACAACACTTGACCCCGCCGCTTTTGAAGTGGGAGACAACGGACTCGCGCTGCATGAACTGTTGGCGCTGCGGGAAAAGAATCAGGGCATTGAAGATGTCTGGCAGCGGGTCAATACCCGCTCCGAGCACGTCCTCGCCCGGCTGCTCCAGGAGCTCGAAGCTGGCCTGAGCCAGCGGACCGCCAAACTCTGGGCCGCCGCGGCAACCTGCGCCATCCGCCTGGCCTTGGAAGATTGGGCCGAAGGGGAGCTGGGCGCGAACCTCGACGTGGCCGCGCTGGCGCGGGAGAATTTCTCGTGGCTCAGCGCCGGCATCAAATAGCTGATTAAATACTTCAAGCCATGAGTCCTTGCCGGACTCATGGCTTGAAGTATTTATGGACTCAAGGCCCGTTGCTTCCTAGTGGAAGAAGTGGCGTGCACCGGTGAAGTACATGGTGATGCCTGCTTCGTTGGCGGCCGCGATGACTTCATCGTCGCGCACCGAGCCACCCGGCTGTACAACTGCCTTCACACCTGCGTCGATCAGGATCTGCAGACCGTCGGCGAAGGGGAAGAACGCATCCGATGCAGCTACCGCGCCGGTGGCGCGCTGTTCGGAAGCGCCGGTGGCGTTTTCCGCACCGCCGGCCGCGTCGGCACCGGATTCAACCTTCACACCGAGGGTGTTGGCACGTTCGACAGCAAGCTTGCAAGAGTCGATGCGGTTGACCTGGCCCATGCCAATGCCCACGGCCGCACCGTTCTTGGCCAGCAGGATGGCGTTCGACTTGGCTGCACGCACCGCACGCCATGCGAAGGCAAGATCGGCCAGGGTTGCCGCGTCGGCCGCCTCGCCCGCGGCGAGGGTCCAGTTGGCAACATCGTCGCCCTCGGCGTTGATCTTGTCGCCGGCCTGGACCAGCATGCCGCCGGAAACCTGGCGGAATTCGTTGGCGTTGCGGTCGTAGCCGTCCGGCAGCGACAGCAGGCGGATGTTCTTCTTGGCCGAGAGAATCTCAACTGCTTCCGGCTCGAAGTCCGGTGCGATGACTACCTCGGTGAAGATGCCCTTGACGGTTTCCGCCATGGACTTGGTGACGGTGCGGTTGGCTGCGATCACGCCGCCGAAGGCAGACACCGGATCGGTGGCGTGGGCCTTGCGGTGTGCATCGGCGATGGCGTCTGCTGCATCATCGGAGGCCACCGCAACGCCGCAGGGGTTTGCATGCTTGATGACTGCCACCGCTGGCTTCTCGAAATCGAAGGCTGCGCGCAGGGCCGCGTCGGCGTCAACGTAGTTGTTGTAGCTCATCGGCTTGCCGTGCAGCTGATCCGCCTGGGCGATGCCTGCAGGGGCTGCTTCGTCAACATACAGGGCCGCCTGCTGGTGCGGGTTTTCACCGTAGCGCAGCACCTCTGCACGCTGCAGGGCAACGCCGGCGTAGGCAGGCCAATCGATGACGCCGTCGCCGTCCTCATCAAGGAACTGGCTGGCGGTCCAGGAAGCCACCGCGGTGTCATAGGCTGCGGTGTGGGCGTAGGCCTTGGCAGCCAGGCGCTGGCGGGTCTTCAGGTCGAAGCCGCCGGCTGCAGCAGCGGCCACAACCTGTGGGTAGAAGCTTGGGTCCACCACGATGGATACTGCCTGGTGGTTCTTGGCTGCCGAGCGGACCATCGCTGGGCCGCCGATGTCGATCTGCTCGACAACGTCGTCCTGGGAGGCCCCGGAAGCAACGGTCTGCACGAATGGGTACAGGTTCACCACCACCAGATCGATCTGGCCGATGTTGCGTTCGGTCAGGGTATCCATGTGCTCCTGCACGCGGCGGTCTGCCAAGATGCCGCCGTGGATGATCGGGTGCAGGGTCTTCACACGACCGTCGAGCATTTCGGGTGAGCCAGTCACCTGCTCTACCTCGGTCACTGGGATGCCAGCGGCGGCGATCTTCTTGGCGGTGGAACCGGTGGAAATCAACTGGACGCCTGCAGCGTGCAGTCCGGCAGCCAGTTCCTCCAGACCGGTCTTGTCATAGACGGAAATCAATGCGCGGCGAATTGCGACTTTGTCCAGGACGGTCTTACTCACGAAAATTTTCTCCCGGCGGTGAGAATGAATGGGGCGGGCGGCCCGCAGGCCACCGCCTCCCATTCTAGCTAAATCTCCTACCGGACGATCAGTTCATTTCAGTGTTCGTCAATCAGATCCCCCAGCTGCGGGAAATGCTTCGCCAGCTGCTCGGGGCTCAGGCACAGTTGCAGCAGCCGCTCGGCGTGATCTTCATCGGCGACATAGGTGACCAGATCTTCGCTGGTGCGGGCGTTGAGCTCGTCGCGCAGCGAATGCGCCACCGCAACCAAGGTCTGGTAGTAGCGCTTGATGGTCGGCTCCCAGCCTTCGCGGGAGGCCAGCTCGGTCATCGCATCGGACCAGATTCCGGCGGCCGGGTCTTCGCACAGGTCGATGGACGACCAGTGCCAGTCGCTGGGTTCCCATTTATCCGAGTAGAAGCTTTCCGAGTCGTTCTCATCCAGATCCGCTTCGATAGAGGCGAGCACCTGGTCCAGGTCTTCGTCGTCGTCCTCGTCTTCCACCGCCTCCTCGTCATCGGGGCTGGCAACATCTGAGCTCAACCCCTCGACAAGTTCGGCATCGGCCCGGTCTTCGTAGTCGTCCGGATCGTCGAGGTCTTCTCCACGTTCAACAAACTGTTCACGCTGTTCGGTGT
Source organism: Glutamicibacter sp. (assembly GCF_032154645.1). Classification (GTDB taxonomy): domain Bacteria; phylum Actinomycetota; class Actinomycetes; order Actinomycetales; family Micrococcaceae; genus Glutamicibacter. Next base: position 79,348 of record NZ_JALDXV010000004.1, read on the forward strand.
TTCTGTCGCGGGCAAGTGCCTGAAGTGAATTCAGGGCAAGCAACGGCATGGCAATGCTGTCGCTTTCTTCCGTACTGACCCCATGCAGGGATACGGCATAGAAAGTTTGCTCCGGGTGTCCATCAATGACTTCAGCCGCGTGTCGAAGGGCTGCCACCCGTAGAGCCTCTTCGAGAGCTGTCCAATCTACTCCCATGACCGAAGATTACTCCCTATCGAGCACGGGCAACAGGCCTTGACGTGCCGAGAAATCAGAAGTAGGGGCAACTAAGCGCCGCCCGAAAAATTCAGCTATGCTTCGACCCAGCGCAAGCCGCAATCATCTCGCACACCGAAAGGTACACCGCCGTGTCCACTGCAACCCTCCCCTCCGGCGCCCATGTGGTGCAGGAGCTGCCCTTCAAATGGAAGGTGCAGGGCACCATATTCATCATCGGCGGGCTTGGTTTCATGTTCGATGCCTGGGATGTCACTCTCAACGGCGCGCTGATTCCGCTGGTGGCCCAGGAATGGGGGCTGGACCGCCCCACCGCCGCCCTGCTGGGCACCTCAAACCTGGTGGGCATGGCCATCGGCGCCTTCCTCTGGGGCGGGATCGCCGACAGGTATGGACGAAAAAACGCCTTCAGCCTGACCCTGCTGATGTTCGCGGTCTTCACCGTGCTCGGTGCACTCTCCCCCAACTTCGGCTTCTTCTTGGCGTTCCGCTTCCTTGCCGGTGTGGGGCTGGGCGGATGCATCCCTGTGGACTATGCGCTGGTCGGCGAGTTCACCCCGGCCAAATACCGGGGCCGCGTGCTGACCGCGATGGACGGATGGTGGCCGGTGGGTGCGGCCCTGTCATTCTTCGTTTCGGGCTGGGTCATGGCTACCGCAGATAACTGGCGTTTGATCCTCGTGGTCATGATCCTGCCGGCACTGATGGTGTACTTCGTGCGCCGTTCCATGCCCGAATCCCCGTTGTATCTCGCCGCCAAGGGAAGGGAAGCAGAGGCCCGGGCGGTCATTGACTCCCTGGTTGAACGCACCGGAGCGGCACCGCGGGACTATGTCATTGACACCGCGCAGCTTCCTCACAGCCCGCGCTGGTGGGAACAGGTAGTGTCGCTGTGGCGCTATTCGTGGAAGTTGACCGCTACCAGCTGGCTGCTGTTCGTCACCATCTTGCTGGTGTACTACCTGGCGCTGACCTGGCTGCCGACGATCTTGACCGAGGCCGGCATGGCCCAGTCCGCTTCGTTCTTCGCTACCGCGGTGATGGCGTTGATGGGATTGGTCGGCGTAATTGTCGCCGCGCTGCTGGTGGAAAAGGTAGGCCGCAAGTGGCTGCTGGCGATTTCGGCTCCGGCCTCCGGCATGGTGCTGATCATTGTGGCGCAGAGCCTGCAGGCGCCGGCCGCGGCGGTGGCTTGGATCCTAGTTTTCGGCGCCGTGGTTCAGGTGGCAATTCCGGTGCTCTATGCCTATGTTTCTGAGCTGTATCCGACGGAACTTCGTGCCAGCGGATTCGGCTGGGCCTCAACCATGTCGCGCTTTGCGGCGGGGTTCGGACCGCTACTCTTCGCAGCCCTGTGGCCGGTCGTGGGACTGACTTGGCTATTCGCTGGTGCCACGGTTTTGGTGGTGCTTGCCATTGTGTTCATGGCGAAGTTTGCTCCAGAAACCCGAGGACATGAGCTGGGCTAGGAACTTAGTCGGCGCCTAGGATCCGGCTGGGGTTGCGGGGTGCAGGGACGGATTGGGCTTCATGCCGTCCATCATGATGCGGGTCAGGCGCTGGCTCAGCCCCGGTGCTGCCTTGGCAAATGCACGTGGAAGTGGACGGGTCACGATACCGATGCCCGTGATCAGTTCATTGCCGGTGATGTCCTGCCGGATCAGGTTCTCCTGCTTTGCCAGTTCAAGTGCTTCGTTGACCACCTTGACGGTAGTCCGCTGCAGGTCCATGATGCGTCCGCCTACGGTGGCGGGAAGCTGCACTCCCAGCGCCTCGCTGAGCGCCCCAAGGTTCAGCTTGATCAGGGTTTCCAGGAATTCATCCCAGGCGGTTAGGTCATGTTGGCCAAGCCGATCGACCGTTTGCTCCGCAGCGCTTTTCACATCTTGAAGCATGTCCAGGGTGACTTCTTCAACGAGCTCAGGACGTGCTGCAAAGTTGCGGTATAGCGTGCCGATGCCGACATTGCTTGCATCCGCAATGCTTTCCATCGCGATGTTTGCGCCGTGTTCGGCAAAGAGCTGGCGCGCGGTGCGAAGAATCAGCTCGCGTCGTCTGAGCGCATCTGAGCGCATCTACCAGTCCCCCTTTCAAATGTGGACAAACATATTTGGGCAGGTGATTGCCGCCGACAAGTGTTCCACGATAGTCGAGAATGAATGATCTGACGAAGCGGAAGTGAAGACTCCATAACTTCAGGCTCTTATCCTAAACACCTTCCTTGAGTGCCAGCTGAAGATGCCCAGTGCCCTTTTCCCTCGCTGCTGCAACGGTCATGATCCGCCCGTGTAGCCTACCTGCGTCCTCGGCTATTTTCCATAGTTCGCCTGCGCTGCCACCGCATTGCCGAGCAACATGGAGCAACCTATAACTAATTTCGAGGGTCGAACCAGCTCAGGTCTAGTATTTTTGGGTAGGGTGACCAAGGAACTGCACCTGAGCACGACCGCCACATTGAAAGGTTTTCATGCACGACGACGCCTCATTGACAACCGGACGAGTAAAGCGAGTTCTCGAAGAACGCATTCGCCCAGCCATCTACTCCCACAGTGTTCCTCTTGAAGTGTCGTGGCATGAGCTGGAGGGTGAACCGGTGAGTGCAGCCGAAGGTTTGGCATTGGATTTCAGCCCTATCGATGTAGGCACCGCGTGGGGAGCCGCCTGGGGTACGACCTGGTTCCATTTGACCGGACAGGTGCCTGCGCAGTGGGCAGGACGTCGCGTAGAAGCAGTCATCGATCTGGGCTTCGACATCAACATGACAGGGTTCCAGTGCGAGGGCCTGATCTACCGGCCCGACGGCATCACCATCAAGGCGCTCAATCCACGCAACCAGTGGGTTCCGGTGGCAGAACAGGCCGAGGGCGGAGAGTTCGTTGACCTGTACCTGGAGGCTGCCTCCAACCCGGTACTGCTTGACTACCACCCGTTCCTGCCCACCGAACAGGGCGACATCCTCACGTCCTCACCGCGCAAGCTCTACACCACACGCCGCATGGATCTGGCAGTCTTCGAACCCGAGGTCCACGATCTTGCACTGGATCTTGAAGTCCTCTTTGACCTGCAGGAACAACTTCCTGTCGGCCCCCGCAAGGCACAGATCCTGCAAGCCATGGACAATGCGTTGGACCGTTTGGACCTGCAGCGCATTGTTGAAACTGCCGCGGCCGCCAGGGCTGAACTCGATGCTGTTTTAGCCGCCCCCGCAGAACACAGCGCCCACCAGATTTCGGCCATCGGCCACTCGCACATTGACTCTGCGTGGCTGTGGCCGCTGCGCGAAACCATTCGCAAGGTCTCGCGCACCTGTTCCTCCATGGTGGAGCTGCTGGGTTACGACGAAGATTTCCTCTACGGAATGTCTAGCGCCCAACAGTACAAGTGGCTCAAGAGCCACCGGCCCGAAGTGTGGGAACGGGTCAAGAAAGCGGTCGACGACGGACGGTTCCTGCCCTTGGGAGGCATGTGGGTCGAGTCCGACACCGTCATGCCCTCCGGAGAATCCTTGGTCCGCCAATTCCTCTACGGCCAGAAGTTCTTCCGCGACGAGTTCGGCATCACCAGTGCAGGGGTCTGGCTTCCGGATTCCTTCGGTTACTCCCCTGCCCTGCCGCAGCTGATGCGCCGGGCGGGCTTCAAGTGGTTCTTCACCCAAAAAATCTCGTGGAATCAGCAGAACAAGTTCCCGCATCATACGTTTAATTGGGAAGGCATCGACGGATCGCGGATCTTCAGCCACTTCCCCTCCATGGACACCTACAACTCGCAGCTCTCCGGCGAAGAAGTTGCCAAGGCTTCCCGGCAGTTCCGCGAGGCACGCGTGACCAACAATTCCATTGCCCCGGTGGGCTGGGGCGACGGCGGCGGCGGCACAACCCGGGAGATGACAGGCAAGGCCAAGCGTCTTGCCAATCTTGAAGGCAGCGCAAGGGTCACATGGGAACACCCCAATGAATTCTTCAACCGGGCCAAGTCCGAGCTTCCCAACCCTCCGGTCTGGGTCGGCGAGCTCTACCTTGAACTCCACCGTGCGACGCTGACCAGTCAGCACCAGACCAAGCAGGGCAACCGTCGCAGCGAGCAGCTGCTGATCGAAGCGGAGCTGTGGGCCGCCACCGCGGCGATCTACACGGGTGCCGACTACCCCTACGATGAGCTGAACGAGTTGTGGGAAACCGTGCTGCTGCACCAGTTCCACGACATCCTTCCCGGCACATCGATTGCCTGGGTGCACCGCGAAGTCGTCGCCCGGTACGCGCAGGTCATGGAGCAGGCCCAGGCATTGATCCTCAAGGCCCAGCAGCGGCTCGCCGGCGAGGGAGACACCAAACTTGCCTTTAACGCGGCCGCCTTCACCCGCCACGAGGTGCCATTTGGCGCCGCCCGCGAAGTCAGCGCGGTCAACGGGGTTGCGGTCAATCTGAGCGCCGCCGACGGCGGCTACATCCTTGAAAACGAGCTGGTGCGCGTCGTCATCGATGCCCAGGGGCTAATGACCTCCGCCATTGATCTGGCCACCGGCAGGGAAACCATCGCCGCTGGCCAGCCGGCAAACCTGTTGCAGCTGCACCAGGATTTCCCGAACATGTGGGATGCCTGGGACGTCGACAAGTACTACCGCAACCAGGTCACCGACCTGCGCGAGCTCGACAGCCTTGAGGCGCAGGTCATCGACGGCAGCGCCGTGGTGACAATTTCCCGTTCCTTCTCCAAGTCAACGGTGGTGCAGGAAGTCTCTCTGGCTCCCGGCGAGCGCACGGTGCAGATCCGGCAGAGCACCGACTGGCATGAAGCCGAAAAGTTCTTGAAGGTGGCATTCCCACTGGACATCCGGGCAGAACACACCCTGGCCGAGACCCAGTTCGGCTACCACCAGCGCGTCACGCACGTGAACACCAGCTGGGAAGCGGCGAAGTTTGAAACGTCGATGCACCGCTTCGTGTTGGCCCAGGAGCCAGGCTTTGGTGCTGCCCTGATCAACGACTCGATCTACGGTTTCGACGTCACCCGCGACGCGGTGGATGCGAACGTCACCACCACGATGCGTTTGTCCCTCCTGCGCGCTCCGCGCTTCCCCGATCCAACGACCGATCAGGGCGTGCAGACGCACCGCTATGGACTGGTCATCGGCGCCGATATTGCGGCGGCTACCGAGGCCGGTGCGCTGTTGAACAGCGACGAGCAGATCATCACCGGCGGTGCTCCGGTGAACCCGCTCGTGAGCCTGCGCGGTGAGGGGTTGGTGGTCTCCAGCGTGAAGCTCGCAGCCGACCGTTCAGGTGATCTGGTCCTCAGGGTCTACGAATCGCTGGGCCGCCGCGCCCGCGGCGAGCTGAGATTCAATGCCCCGGTGGCTGCGGCGTCCACCGCGAGCCTGCTCGAAGATCGGATCGAAGATCTTGAACTCAACGATGGCGCGCTGTCCCTGCAGCTTGGCGCCTTCGAGGTGCGCACCCTGCGGGTGAAACTCGCCTAGCAGCTGCCCGCGAAGCTCATTGATGACGGCCCCTCGGGGCCGTCATCAATGGCTTAATTGCTGTTTCGGCGGACTTGGGCCGCACCCGGTGGGCTTACCAGGGCGAAGGTTCGTAGTCCTTGAGGAAGCATCCGTAAAGGTCGATGCCGCGTTCGCCGTCGACGATGGGCTGGTAGACGCGTGCGGCCCCGTCGATCAGGTCAAGTGGTGCATGCCAACCCTCGGCGACCATGCGCACCTTTGAATCATGCGGGCGTTCGTCGGTGATCCAGCCGGTGTCCACCGCGCTCATCAGGATGCCGTCGGTCTTCAGCATTTCTTCGGCGCTGGTGCGGGTCAGCATGTTCAGGGAGGCCTTGGCCATGTTGGTGTGCGGGTGTCCGGCCCCCTTGTACCGCCGCGAGAACTGACCCTCCATGGCGGAGACGTTCACGATGTACTTGCGGCGGGCCTTGCTCGCAGCCAGGGCGGGGCGCAGGCGGGATGCCAGCAGGAACGGAGCTGTCACATTGCACAGCTGCACCTCCAGCATCTCCAGCGCGTCGACGTCGCCGAGGATCTGAGTCCAGGAATTTTCGGTCACGATATCCGGGACCAGCCCGCCGGCGTCGATGGCGGTGCCCGCGGTGATGCGTTCAAGCGAGGCAGAGCCAGCGGTCATTGCCAGGTCCGCCAGCTTCTGCGCGTCGTACTCCCCCAGCGCGCAGGGGGCAAGCAGCGCCGAGTCTTCAAGCCGGAAGGCGCTGGCCAGGGCCCGGGGATGCTCGGCCGGCGGGTTGGTTTGGCCCCACAGTTCCGGACCGCCGGCGGCCAAAAGCTCCGGCGGCAGCGGCTGCGATTCGGCCTCGATCAGGTGCTGGTAGGAATTGGTGGTGCGCCGCACCGTCTGTGCTGCGTTGTTGATCAAGATATCCAGCGGGCCCTTCGCTGCGATGCGGTCGGCCAGGGAAATGACCTGGGCGGGGTCGCGCAGGTCGATGCCGACGATGCGCAGCCGGTGCAGCCACTGCTCGGAATCCTCGATGGCGGCAAAGCGCCGTGCTGCGTCCTTGGGGAAGCGGGTGGTGATGGTGGTGTCGGCGCCGTCGCGCAGCAGGCGCAGGGCGATGTGCATGCCGATCTTGGCGCGCCCGCCGGTGAGCAGCGCGCGTTTGCCGCTCAGATCCGTTCGGGCGTCTCGGCGTTCCCGTCCGGCCGCCGCGCAGTCCGGGCACAGGTAGTGGTGGAATGCGTCCACCGTGGTGTAACGCTGCTTGCAGATATAGCAGCCGCGCGGGCGGCGGAACTCCCCGGCGCTGTGGCCCTCGGTCGGTGTGCTCAAATCCAGGCCGAGGGTTTCATCGTCCAGGCGCTGGGGCGAGCCGGTGGCGGTGCGTTCGATGACTGCGCGGTCGGCGGCGCTGATTTCCGCGCGCTTTTGCGACTTGCGGTGGCGTTTGGCCGCCTTGAACATGTTGCTGGTGGCGCGGCGTACGGCAATGTGCCGTTCGTCGGCGGGGTCCAACTGATGCACCACCGCCAGGACTTTCAGGGCGGTGGCAAGTTCATCGTCGGTAAAAAGTTCAGTGTGTTCAGTCATCTCTGAACCAATTTTACCGAGGTTTGTCCCTAGGCTTTGGCGGCCAGATCCGCCAGGGTGGCGATGAGCAGGCGGCGCTCAACGATCTTGATGCGCTCGTGCAGGCTCTCCTCGGTGTCGTTCTCCTCGATGACCACTGCTTCCTGGCGCAGGATCGGGCCGGTGTCCACGCCGGCGTCGGCGATGTGGACGGTGCAGCCGGTGACCTTCACGCCGTAGGCCAGGGCGTCGCGAACGCCGTGGGCCCCGGGGAAGGAAGGCAGCAGCGCCGGATGGGTGTTGATGTAGGTGCCGTCGAAGGCGTTGATGAATTCTTCGCCCACGATGCGCATGAATCCCGAGGAAACCACATAGTCAGGTTCGTAGGACAGGCACTTCTGGGTCAGCGCATGGTTCCATTCGCCGCGATCTGCGTAGTCTTTGAAGTTGACCACGAAGGTTTCAATGCCAGCCTCTGCCGAACGCTGCACGCCGTAGGTGCCGTGCTTGTCTGCGCCCACGGCGGCAATGTCGACCTGGGGCAGCTCGCCGCTGGCCACGGCGTCGATGACTGCCTGGAGATTCGAGCCGGTGCCGGATACCAAAACCACAATACGCATGGCTCTTATTCTACGGTTGATCTGCACGTCACATCGTCACCAAAGCTGCGGGCCCGGAATTTCCGGTCATACACTGAACCCACCGGCCATTTTTCTTCAAGGAGCTGCCATGAGCCAGATCATTCCCGATGACAAGAACTGGACCTTTGTACTGGACTCGGTCTGCCAAGAATGCAATTACGACGTCCGCAGCATCACCCCGGACGACGTGGTGTCACAGCTTGAGGATTATGTTGAGCGCTTCGTTCCGCTGCTTTCCTCCCCGCAGGCGCGCACCCGCACCGACCCGGCCCGCTGGAGCGATCAGGAATACATCGTGCACGTGGCTCAAATGCTGTTGGTGATGGAGCAGCGCCTGGTGCTGATGCTGGAAAACACCGAGCCGACTTTCCCCAACTGGGACCAGGACCAGGCGGCCGAGGAGGGCGACTACAACCAGTTCAGCGCCGAAGAGGCGGAGGCCATGCTGCGCGCTGCGGCGGAGGCCTACGGCGCCAAGCTGGCTTCCATCGATCTCGTCGACTACTCGCGGCGCGGGCTGCGCTCGAATGGATCCGCCTTCACGGTGGAAACCCTGAACCAGTATGCCTGGCATGATCTGGTGCACCACCTGTGGGACCTGACCCAATAGGCATCGCCTGCAATAAAAAATGATTCCCGCCTCGTGGTGGGAATCATTTTTCTTAGCCTTCAAGCACCGGGTCTGCTTCAAACAACGGAGCGATCAGATAGCCGATGGCCGTGCCGATGCCGATCTCCAATGCCAGGGCGCCAGCGGTGGCCCAGAGGTTTGGCCCGATCTCTGTCAGCCGGCCGACGCCCAGCGATCCCGAGGCAAGCCACGAGCCGGCCAGGCTCAGCGCCCCGGCGACGATGCCGGTGAAGATTGCCAGGCAGGCGGTGGAGGCTCCCAGCGCCAAGGCATTGAACGGGATCCGGCGGGCAAACCAGTCTTCGAGGTGGTTCTCGCCGACCCGCAGGAAGTACCAGCCGGCAATGATGCCTGCTACCACCGGGATGAGCAGGAACAGCCACTGGTTGGACGGCTCCCCGGACGGCAGGGCCGCCAGCATCGGCACCGAGGGCAGCGGGCCGACGGTGGTTTCCAGGGTGGACAGCGTGCTGCCGACGCCCAGGCTGAAGCCGCCGCCGCTGATCCACGACAGCACCCAGAACACCGCGTTGGGGATGAAGGCGAGCTGCAGCAGGGTCAGCGCCGCGGAGCCGATGGGGCCCGGGCGCAGCTCCTGGGACACATTGGCCACGTCGGTCCAGTGCAGGCCCAGGGCCAGGCTCAATAGGATGCCTGAAATGCCCACCGCCGCCACATAGCCGATGAACCCGGACACGATCACGTGCCACACGTAGGAACCGGCCCAGCGCCGGTGCGGCGAGATGCTGCGGATATAGGCGGCGGTATCCATGCCTACCAGCCTGCCCCAGGAGCCGGCTTCGCGGCGTGCACCGACGATCAGTCCAACAGCGGCGATGATCAGCGGGATGAAGGTGGCCGCCAGGATGTTGACCTGGGCGTAGTCGTTGTTGGAGAGGTAGCCGATGCCGGTGCCGAGCACCCCGTAAGCGATGAATGCTCCGGCCAGCCCCTGCCACAGCTGATCGGTATAGGAGGCGCGGGCGATGCGCCGGCCGGCACGCAGGCAGAACAGGAAGGGCAGCAGGCTCAGGCCCAGCGGCATCAGGGTGAGCCAGCCGGTGGCCGAACTGGGATCGGCCTCGGGCCCGAGGTTGAGGATCTCAATGGGTACGCCGTGGATCAGCAGCCAGATGAAGCCGCCGAACTGCAGCATCACCTCAAATGAATCTTCCAGAAAACCGCCGCTGAAGTACACCGCGATCAGCGGCAGGGTAATCAGCGCGAGGCAGAAGACAACGGATTGCAGAATCTCGAAGGCGCCCTGCAGCGCAAGGGGCATCGGCCATCCATTGCGCAGTCGCAACATCACGGCTTTCATGGGTTTCTTTTCGCGGCTCATCATCTTCCATGGTGCCACCATCGACGCCGACCGATCATGATTGACGCGCAACGATGGCACCACACCGCGGGGCTCGGCGCAGGTTCTAGTAGCTGTCCGGCGAAGCCCCGGCAGACGGCTGCCCGTAGCGGGCGGCCAGCGTCTCGGTGGAGCGGGCCAACAGCGCCACGTCCGCGCCGACGCCCACGTACTGGGCCCCCGCGTCCATGTACTTGCGTGCGGTGGCCTCGTCGAAGGCGTTCACCCCGACGTACTTGCCGGCGGCGCGCGCGGCCTTGATGGACTTCATCACCCCGGCCACGACCTCAGGGTGGTTTTGCTGGCCGATCACGCCCATGCTCGCCGCCAGATCCGAAGGTCCAATGAAGATTCCGTCCAGGCCCTCGGTGGCGAGGATCGCTTCGACGTTCTGAACCGCCTGTGCCGATTCGATCTGCACCATGATGGTGATGGTCTCACCCGCCCGGTGCAGGTAGTCCGGGACGCGGTTCCAGCGCGCCGAGCGGGCCAGCGCCGAGCCGACGCCGCGTACGCCCAGCGGCGGGTAGTGGCAGGCGGCCACCGCGGCCGCAGCCTGTTCGGCGTCGTTGACCATGGGGATGATCAGCGACTGCACGCCCAGGTCCAGATACTGCTTGATGACCACAGGGTCGTTGACCGGCGGACGGACCACCGGCACCACCGGGTAGCCGCGCACCGCCTGCAGCTGAGCGAGGATGCTGCCCAGGTCATTGGGCGAGTGCTCGCCGTCGATGAACAACCAGTCGAAACCAGCACCGGCGCAGATTTCCGCCACCAGTGCGGAACCGGAGCACACCCACACCCCTGCCAGCGGCGTGGCCGCCTCGTGCAGTGCGTCCTTGAGCGATGGATCTGGTTCTACTCGAAATGACATGTCACGGTTCCCAACGGTCCATAGTCTGCGAACACTGTGTCGTTCTCGTAGACCCACATCGGCCGGGTGAAGGAACCGGCAAGGATCAGTTCGCCGGCATTAAGTTTGTCGCCGTGGGCGGCAATCTTATTGGCCAGCCAGTACACGCCGGCCGCAGGGTGGTTGAGCACGCCGGCGGCGACACCGGTTTCCTCCACCGTCTGGTTCTTGAAGAGGATGCCCGAGACCCAGCGCAGGTCTACCGCTTCGGGCTTGACCGGGTTGCCGCCGATGACCATGGCCCCCATGGCGGCATTGTCGCTGATGGTGTCCACAATGGTGCGGCCCTCCATCTCGATGCGCGAATCGAGGATCTCAAGGGCGGGGATGACGTATTCGGTGGCTTCCAGCACGTCGAAGATGTTCGCGTTGGGCCCCTGGATGTCCTTCTTCAGCTTGAAGGCGAGTTCCATTTCAATGCGCGGGTGGGTGTATTCGCTCCACTTCACCGTGCAGCCGGAGTCCAGCACCATGTCGTCGAAGATGATGCCGTAGTCAGGTTCCGTGATGCCGGTGGCCATCTGCATGGCCCGCGAGGTCAAGCCGATCTTGCGGCCCGCGAGCACCCGGCCGTTGGACTCGGAGCGCTGACGCCACAGGTTCTGCACCCGGTAGGAGTCTTCGACAGTCATCTCTGGGTAGCGCGCCGTCAGGCGTGGCACCGGGGTCCGTGTGGCTCCAGCCTGGACCAGCTCATCGGCAATTGCCGTGATTGTTTCCTCGGATAGCATCGACTGCTGCACCTTTCGAACTCAGTTCTAAGCGTTCGAGCGGGCCACAATTACCGCGGCATCATGGCGGCGCTCACATATTTTGATGGTATCGAGCTTCGGAAGGCATGGCACATCGTACTAACATTTTCTTTTCCGGGTGGCCCCGGGTGTTCGACGCAGACATCCCGCCTCCCCTCGACCGGTGCAGTCGATTAGCGGCGGGATGTTCAGGTGGTTCGCGCTAGTTGATGTCTGCGCGCACGTTGGCCAGCAGCGCCTCGAAGGGCAGCGAGGTCATATCGTCGTTGGGGTCGGCCAGGTCACTGACCGATGGCGCGATGGAGCGGGTGTCGCCCAGGTTGGCATCCGGGGACAGTTCACCGTCCACCGATCCCAGCGTGGCGACCACCTCGCGGGCCACGCGCTTGGTTCGGTCTGCAAGCGTTCCCGACAAGCCTTCGCCGCCGAAGTCTTCAGATGAGGCAAAGATCGTCGTGGGCATGACCTGCGCGCGCAGGTAAGAGAAGATGGGGCGCATCGCATAGTCTATGGCCAGCTGGTGGCGCGCGGTGCCCGCGGTCGCGGCAAGCACCACCGGCTTGTCCTGCAGGGACTTGGGGTCCAAGATGTCCAGGAACGACTTGAACAGTCCGGAGATCGACGCGGTGAACACCGGAGTCACCGCCACGAGGACATCCGAGTTGACGACGGCGTCGATCACCTTTTGCAAGGACGGCGCCGCAAAGCCGGTGAGCATGTTGTTCGTGATATCGCTGGCGAATTCACGAAGTTCAATGTTCGTAACATCGGCCTGCACCCCGGAAGCCGCCAGCTGCGCGCCAATGCTTTGACCGATCTGCTGGCCCAACAGCGAAGAGCTTGAAGGGGTTCCCAGTCCACCACTGATCACTACAACTGACTTGCTCATCGTTCACGCCTTTCTCAAATATTTATATGCGTATGCATGTAATAACAGAGCCCATCCGCAAACTATTCCCTGTGTCCTTAAAATCTTTCAAAGGTGTCCCTTCTCATCAAAACTGACACGTTCTCAGGTACTTGAGACATGTCCCATCCAACTTGACATTTGCCTCAGGATCTTGCGACGGGAATCTGATTTGACTAAGAACTCATCACTAGTCATAAGTTCGAATAGTGCTCACATTTCCTTCTCATTCAATCGAGCCCCTACCTTCGATCGACTTTTGTCGAGTCGAATAAGTTCTTGACGGAGTACATCGAGAAATTGACGGTCAAGACGTCAAGACATGGACCGGCTCACAATTGAAGAATGTACTCAACTTCGCGACTTTCCCGCATGGCCTCACAAGGGCAACTACTCCGGACATTTGTTACTAAGCCATTTGACGCGACACAGACCGTAAATCTCGTTCCGAGCCCATGCCCGTGTCTCATGGGCATTGTAGGTGGCACACAGGGAGTTGAACGAACGCATGAGCGATGACAGCTGCCGCGTATCATCAATGGCTGGTCTGCGTAGGAGATCAAGAGCAATGAGTGACATCCGGAGACCTCCGTAGGAGGAATAAGCGGATGCTTCAAAAAGTCAGCCTAAGACGCGATGCGGACACTCTGGGAGACGAATATTAGACCTCTTCGCTCCCACAAATTGTCCAATCGTGAATCATTGTTTTGTGCATTCATCGGTCGTTCAGAACGAGCACAAGGCGTCAATGGGCGGTGGTGCCAAGTCGGTGAAGTGAATAGTCGTGTGCATGATTCACAGCTCTGAGTTCAAAGATCTAAGTGACATGGGAAATTGCGTCCTGAGCTCTCGAGGCAACACGTAATATTTTGATTACGTATTCGCACCTCAAGATCCTTTGATGGGAAGGCGAATACGGACATGTGAGACTCTTCGGGAATCATTTTCATCATGCAACACAACGCGTGTGAACCATGAGGGGAGTTGATCAGATCGTGCAACGACCCATGGCGCCCGACATATGTACAGCGGTGGTACCGGCAGCGCCGACGAAGTCGCCTATGTCGGCTGGAGATCCAAAGCGGAGATTTCGCCTCTCAGCGGCCTGTGTTCATCGAGAGATGCTGACGGGCGTTCGAGTCAGTGCGTAATTATATTATCCGGAGGTGATCTGCGCTCGAATCACGTTGATGCTTATTGCCGCTCGCTCCAGTGGAATGCGCTCCTGTTCGATCCGTCGGTGCCCCCGAAGTTGTGGGCCGATGAGACGCAGATACAGGTTCTTCTCACTGACGCGAAGCCGTTCGACGGGTTTCGAATCGCTCGCGACGATCAATCTTCCGTGCTTGTCATGGTTCGTGCCGAACCGCTCGAACTCGTCGTAAGCCTCCTCGTCCATAAGCATCGTGTCGATGTCTCGGTCGAAGTCGACCCGGTATCCATTGAGGATCTCGAGTCCGTCCTTGTCGATGTCGCCCCAGTAGACGACGATGGGAGCGTTACGGATCCAGTCGAACGCGGCCAGCGTCTTACCTCCACTGCCCTGGCCTTCGACGCTGATACCACTGACGATGGGCGGAAAATGAATCGCCGTGTCCTTATTCTCCGAGATGACGACGATCTCGGGCTCATACGCCGGGCGGAACGCGTCGCCGACGGTGGCCGAGTCGTGAAGCCGAAGACCCGATGCCCGGTGTCGCGGATCGAGGTAGGTGAAGTGAATGCGCGACGGGTGGCTCGGCAGGACTCCAAGATCGTCAAGGCCAGTGAGAGCTCGCACACCCGCCCCGTGATTCTGTAGCCACTTAGCATGGACCCCGGGAATCGGAATCTGCCGCGGCGTGACGCCGAGTCGTGAACGTGACGCGTCGGCCATAAACCAATCGGCAACCGTGAGCAGGAGCTCGAAGTCCGTGTCGTGGTACTCATCAACCATGCGGATGATCTGCCCGGCATCGGCGATTTCGGGGAACCGAAAACGTACCACGTCTAGGCGTTCGCGCCCACGGGTGAGACGCGTTGGCCAGTTGTCGGCGACGATTGCTGCGGCATGGTCAATCGAGTCGATCCGTGCGTGCGTCGGCACTGCCTGTGTGGTACCGCCTCGAGCCGAGCGGTTCACGTACTCGAGCACGATGCCATGTACGCGAGCCCAGTCCTGCCACTCAACAGTTTTCGCGTGAATCGCGGCGTAGTCTTGGCGCAGATCGGCGGCCGTCGGCCGACCAAGCGGGAATCTATGAGGAAACGCCTGCTCAACACCGGAGAGATCCGTGTGCCACCGGGCGGTTAGACGGCGGCGAATGTCGTTCGTGATGTCCTCAGGCATTTTCATCTGGCGTCCTCGGCGTCCGGGGCATCCTGCAGGTCGACGACGAAAGAGTAGCCGCGCTCGTTCTTAGTGACGGTCAGCAGCAGATCCATGTGCGGCTCCAGCGCCGTTACCTTGTCCAGCGGCGCGCCGATGACAAGCTGGAACCCGAGGTCCTGCCAAGCGCGAACCGACCGTCCGGCGAACTCGCTGTCGGATTTCACGAAGCCTTCGTCGAGGAAGACCGGCGCGAACCTCGGCCGCGAGCGGGTCTCGTCGCCGAGCTGGTAGCGCAGCGCAGAGCCGACGATGAACGCGACGAGCTCTTGGGTCTCCCCGCCGGACTTGCCCCCCAGGGAGTCATGGGTAGCGATCTCGCGCCGGTTCGTGATGTCGTCGAGAACGACCGCGGTGATGACGACGTGCTGGCGCACGTCAAGATAACGATCGCGTTGCGACGTCGAAGCCCGGCCTTCGGGGATGGTGATGCGCGTCATGAATTCGCGGAGCCTCGTGAACCGAGTCATGATCTGCTGGTCGGACATCTCGAGCGCGAGCCCCGACGACAGCTCTCTCAGCCCCCGGCGGAATTTGATCAGATCATCGCTCTGCAGGCGTCGCGACTTGATCTGTAGCACACCTTTCCCGCCGAACGGGAGGTTCTCGAGGATTCGGTTGATCGGCTTGAGCCGCTCTTCGATGTCCTCGAGGGCGAGATCAAATGCGTCGTTGAGGCCCAGAAGGTCGTCGCTGGACCATGCGGCGAGCTCGCGGCGCCAGCGGTCGCGGCGCTCGTGCAACCCCTCGGAGCGGATCTTGTCGAGGATCTCGCGGTAGCCGTCGGCGGATACTGCGGCAGTACCGAGATTGTGCTCATCCCAGCGCGCCTTGTATCCCTCGAACATGCTCTCCATCGAGCTGGTGGCCCGATGGGCGCGCTGTCGGGCAGCGAGGATCTCATCGCTTAACCGCTTGCGCAGAGCGCGCGTGTTCGCGTTGAAGGCCTTGAGGTCCGTAGCGTCCCAATTCGCAGCGAACAGGTCGTCGAGATATGCCTGCTGCGCGTCGGTGACCGCCGCGGTCTGGGCAACGACCATCGCATCGATACCGTCCTGGACCATGTCCTGCTCGGAGACGAGGTCTCCATGCTGTTTGGTGAGCGCTTTGAGTCTTTCCTCCGCGAGCACCCTCACGCGCATCGATTCTTTGGACAGCGGTTTGATTCGCTCTTCCTCGGCCTCCAGCGCGTCGAGGATCGAGTTCGCTGCGCGCAGCCGCTGAATCTCGGCCTCGAGCCCGCTGATCTGTAGCTCGAGGCCGAGCCGGTCAATACTGGCCCACTCGGTGTCCACGACGAATCGGTGCGCGTCACGCTGCAGGCGAAGGCTGCTGAGCCGTGTTCGGATGGCCTTGATCCGGCTCTGTACAGCACCGATCTGCGGATCGAGCGCCGCGAGCTGCATCTCGATGTCAGCGAGTCGACGTTCGTTGGAGAAGCCTATGATGTTACCGTCACTGGACTCGCCGTGCGCTCCACGACTCCCGTTGCGTGTCTGCCCTGATGGGGTGACGCGTGCGCCGGGGCCGCTGAGAGACCCTGAATCAGGCACACAGAGGTGGTCGACGTTTTCGCCACTCACGCGCTCCTGGACCCATGCGGAGAAGGGAGAGTTCTTGAATGCCAGCTTCCCCGATATATAGCTCGGGTTTCCGCGCCACTCCTGGTGCTCCTTGAGCTGAATGGAATCGTAATTCAGCCGGGGACTGATCCGGAGGCCGTCGATCGCCGCCGAGAACCTATCGCGAATGCTACCGTCAATGAGAAGCGTGCGCGCGATGCCGCCGAGCGTGTTCTCCACTGCGGTTCGCCAGTGTGCCTCGTCCGGAAGCACGTCGATGAGTTCGGCGACGAACGGCAGCTGGGTCTCGGGATCGAGCCCAGCAGCCTCGGCCATGGCGACACGAGCGAGGTGCATTCGTTTCGGCACGGCGCTCTTGCGGTTCGCAAGCGAGCGTTTCTCATCGAGAAGGTCGAGCTGACGGCTCGTCAGAGGCGCGAGTTCGAGCTGGGCGGCGTCTTCCTCGGCCTGGAGCGCCCGTTCGCGCTCCTCGAATCCTGCAAGGAACTCGGCGGAGACGCATTGCGCTTCGACGAACTGCTCGGCAGACTCGGGGACAACGAGGTCGATATTTTCCGTGCGGGTCTGGAATCTGAGGAACGCCATGTGGACCTGGCCCTGGCTGCGTTCGAGCCGGGCGATCTCGTGCTTGCGCTCATCGATGGCCTCGCCGCCGTTGCTGCGCTTCTCCTCCCCAATCTGGGCGAGCCTCTCCTCGTACTGAGACTCCTCAGCCTTCGCCTGGACGAGCTTGGACAAGACACCGCCATGCTCGGTCCGGTTCTCGGCCACTGCCGCGTCGAGCAGCGCACGTTCGGTCCGAAGCCGCCACAGTCGGAAGGGCGAGGGGCCTTCGAGATCCGCGCCAAACTGGCTGATGATCTGCGTCGTTGTCTCGGCGTCCGTCAGCTCATTCTGCAGCTCAGGCAGGCGCGCCAGTGCCTTTTCTTTGTTCGCGGCATCGACCATCTTGGTGTAGGAGGCCTCGAGATCTGCGAAGTGCATGAGCGCAGTGTCGGCCGCCTCGTAGGTGATCGGCTGTTCGAGCACCATCGTCTTGTACAGTCCATCGACGCGCTTGACCTCCATGCCTGCCTGGACACGGGCGAGCAGGCGCATAGCTTTCCGTCCGCCGTCACCTCCGCCGATGTCCAGACGGGTGTGGATGGTGGCCTCGAATTCACGGAACGTGTTGAAGGTAGTCAACCCGGGGATGCTTGTTTTGAGCGCACGCTTCTCGAAGCGTGCGCTGGCCAACGGCTCAAGACGTGAGATGTCAAGATAGCCTTCGAAGGCCGCATAGGTCGTGGTGACGTCGGAGGTCACGCTCGCACCAGACTTCGCGAAGTAGAAGCGCGCTACTGTGTAGCGACGGCCGCCGTCGTTGATGAACGTCCCGGCCAGTGCTCCCCAGATCGGTTCGCCATCACCGCCGCGCAAGACCTGGTCGCGCATCTCTCCCGTGCCGTCCACGCTGTTGGCGTCCATCTTGCCTCGCAGGTAGCTCAGCAAGTTGCGCTGATCAGCTGAGCGGGCGCGTCCTCCTGCGTCGTTGGACGCGCCGTTAAACGGGATGTCCGAGGGCATCATCAACGCGAGGTACGCGTCGAGCACAGTGGACTTTCCAGTGCCGCTCGCGCCGGACATCAGTGTAGAACCCGGTGAGAACTTCACGTCATGCCGCCCGTGGAATCCACCCCAGTTCGCCATCTGGAGCGACTCGATGCGCCACTGCGCATGGTCGAGAGCAGGCGCAGGCTGAATGGGCATTACTATATCGAGCGTCATTCGTTCTCCTCCATCTCAAACAATTGATCGGGCACGTCCTCGCCGTCGAATGAGTTGTCATCCAGCTCGCCGGCGTCGGTGCTGTTCTGCGTCATGAACCACGCCAGCAGCGCACGGAGTTTCTCGATCGGCATGAGTACTTCGATGATCGGCGAGATCCGGAACCGATCCGGGTCGCCGGTCTTCAGGAGCACGCCCGCGGTGTTCAGGTTCTCGATTGCTTTATCGGCGCGCTTCTGATCCATGGCGCGGTCGGTCGCGTGCTCCGGCCTTTGACCTGCCACCTCGTCGAGCAGGCTCTGCCGGTCCACGAACACGGCGTCGTCGTTCTCCTGGCGCTGCGCGAAGAACCGCTGGCGGAGATGGACCATGACGATGGTCTCCTCCTTTTGGTGTGCGATGTCGTTCAGCAGCGACGGCAGCCGGTCTCCGGTCTCAGTACGGGCCTGGCGCTTGAATGCGACCTGATACCCGCGGTCGATGTGCAGCTCGAGGTACAGGTCATTGAGGCGACTCTTGATGAGGTCCTGGTCAGCGACGAGCGTCGCCCACTGCTCGGGGTGCCGATCGGCGGAGATGTACCGCTGCTTGAGCAGCGCGTGCAGACAACGGCGCTGCTCCGGGTAGAGCGTGCCGGTGTCGCCCTCGAACATCGCCAGGCTCTCTTCCTCTCCCTCGTCTTCGAGGTTCGGCGCGGGCTGATCAAGGGCGTCGAGGAACCTGAGCGCGTCGTCGCCGGTGCCGTCGTCAGTATTGTCACGCAGAGTGTCGGTCAACTGGGTTCTCCTTCGTCAGTGATGTCGGTTATTGTCTGGATGGCTGTTGACGGCATGTGGAATCGTCGGGTACTTCCGTCCGGGCGCACGGCCAAGACCTCCTCCGGCAGCGCAGGGTCGATCTCGGCCCCGATGCGGGTGAACAGGTGCAGCAGCCCAAGGACTTCGACTGGGCGACGCAGATCCACCGGCAGGTCGTTGAACAGCATTGCCGCAGAATCGAGATCGCCCGTGCTCAGCTTCGCCTCGATGAGCTTGCTCAACTGATCGAGAGAGGGCCCGCCTTGCTTACGGATCTCGTCCAGCGAGAGCGCGGCAGGCGCTTGGCTGGACACGTCCTCGAGCGGCGCAGGCGCTCGTTCACTGTCGGGATCGAAGATGCGAAACCGGAGCGCGGCGATGTCTATGGCCGGCGGGATGATCTCAACGTCGACCCGGTCACGAGCTCGTGCCGACTGCATCCACATGCGCATCTCGCGGTCGATGCCCTTGAGTGCTGCGTCGAGCTCCCGGTTGCGGATGTGGTCATAGTTCTCGATGTGTTCACGAAGGGTGGCGCTCGCTCGATGCCGTTGGTCCAGGACGTCGTCCCTTCCGCGGCGGATCACGTTCACGGCCGTCCGCAATTGACGCGTCTCGTCGGGCAGGAGCATACCCGCCAGCGGGTGCGCCAAGATCCGCTCGAGATCGTCGCGCAGGCTCATCAGCCAGTCGCGATTGCGCAGCAACTCCGTCGCGCCCTCGAACGCCCGGCCTTCCGGAGTCGAGGTCAGCAGCTTGGCCGACTGCTCGAGGTAGTCATCAACGACTTCGCCGATTGGGCGCTCCTCCTCGCGAAACTTCTTCGCGATGGCCCGGTGCATGTCACGGACGGCTTCTTCGACGCGGCGGAAGTCCGACGGCAGTCCGTCGAGCTCGCGCAGCACGTTCGAAAACTGTTCGGTCAGATCCGACTCGGTCACCTGCGGCATTTCACCACCTGAATCCAGATGCTCGTACTCGGCCTGCAGACGGGCAATCTCTTCAGCTAGCCGGCGCTTTCGCTCCTCGCGGTCCGGGTTCGCGGCCAATGCGGCATCTGAGATGACGCGGCGCATGGTCTCGATGCGCGACAGGGAGACATTCGGCTGCGTCCGAGTGGCCCGTGTGACGTATTCGAGGGCTTGCTTGGCATCACCGGTCAGTTGGTATGTCTCCTCGCCCTGGCCCGGGTCGCGGTAAAGCCAATGCTCGCGCACCCACTGCATGGACAGAGACTTTCCTGTGCTGTCCTTCGCGACGTCGTACCCACCGGCGCGCAGTTCATCGAGCAAAGCGTCGACGACGGTGTGGAACTGCTCGACCGAGACCGGCTGGGCGTCCTCGGGAAAGGCGTTGGCGAACAGTGGCAGTGCGATGCTGGCGGACTTGCGGTCCAGCAACTTCAGGGTTGGCGTGTTGAGGGCAGCCTCGATTCGGGCAACGTCGCCTTCGATCCTGCTCGCCATTGCTCCCCCTCCGTTGCCGTGATCTCCCAGGTCACGCACACGCTGAGCCTAACAGGTGCCACTGACATTACGAGATATGCCGAAGCTCCCCTGCTTCCAAGGGGTGGGATAAGTGAGGGGTGCTTCGTGCATCACTTCGACGTCGCAACCAATGGAACAGATCACTTGCCTTTAGCCTATCCGCGCTTGCGCCTAATAGCACTAGTCATATGGTCGATAAGAGTTGGCTACGAGATAAAAATGCGGATGTTTCGAAAGTCATCACTGAAGTGGTGCAGACGAAAAGTCGTGTACGAAGCTCGGCGATACTTATGAGTCTCAAAATGTGAAGCTGCATTTTTGCAATGCGCAATTACTGTCAACCTCGTTGAGACAATCACCGAATCCCGGCCTGCCTAAGAAACCCGAAATTCCGTAGTTGATGCATATTACGCACTTTCATATTTGATGCGACAGGACAAAAGATTAAACAGAATCATACTTTCATTATTATGACGATCGTAAATATATTGATAACCTAAGCGTCATGAGCACAGAGCAGCCACCAGCAAATCAGCGCGACATCGAAGAAGGCGTCCGCACAGACTTCCGCAATGCCATGTCCTATGGAAGCTACCTGGACCTTGAACGCATTCTTTCGGCGCAGCATCCGGTCAGCACCCCGGAGCACCACGATGAAATGCTGTTCATCATCCAGCATCAGACTTCCGAATTGTGGCTGAAGCTGATGCTGCATGAGCTGGTTGAGGCGCGTCGCCTGCTTGATGCCAACGACATCGGCAAGGCGCTGAAATGCCTGGCCCGCGTGAAGCATATTCAGAAGACCCTAACCGAGCAGTGGTCGGTTCTGGCTACCTTGACCCCGCGTGAATATGCACAGTTCCGCGGCTTCCTTGGATCGGCCTCCGGTTTCCAGTCATTCCAGTACCGCGCGGTGGAATTCATCCTCGGCAATAAGCATGCGGGCATGCTCAAGGTCCACCAGTCCGACCCCAAGGCCCACGAGCTGCTGGAAAACCTGCTGAACGAACCGACCCTCTATGACGCATTCCTGGCGGCGCTGGCCCGCAAGGGCTATGACATTCCAGCCCAGATCTTGAACCGCGACGTCACCAAGCCGTGGAGCTTCCAAGAATCATTGATCCCGGTCTTCAAGGACATCTACGAGTCTGAGGACACCCTGTGGAGCCTGTACCAGGCCTGCGAGGACCTGGTGGACGTGGAAGACAATTTCCAGGCGTGGCGCTTCCGCCACCTGCGTGTTGTCCAGCGCACCATTGGCTTCAAGCGCGGCACCGGCGGCTCCTCCGGCGTCGATTTCCTCAAGCGCGCGCTAGACCTGACCTTCTTCCCCGAGCTCTTCGCGGTGCGCACCGAAATTGGCAACTAGCAGCCGGCTTGGCGCGTTTGCCCTCGACGACTTCGAGGTCCGCAGCGGCAGCGCAACATCTGTCATACGCACGATTGCTGGCCTCTATATAAGGCATGAGCCGCAGCCGGTGGCGCGAGGCAAGGTTCTCGATCTTGCCGACGCCGCCGGCATACCGGCCCCCACCGCGCAAACTGCCATCTCCCGGCTGCTGGACCGCTCGGTTTTTGAGAGCATCGACGGATCACAGCTTCAGGTCTCAGCCCAGGCGTTGGCGATGTTCGCCAGGGGCAACCGACGCATCTTTACCCCGCGGCAGATGAAGGACGCGGATCCGTGGTCCCTGGTGGCCTACTCGCTGCCCGAAACCATGCGCCCGGTGCGGCATCAGCTGCGCAAGCACTTCCTACAACTGGGCGGCGGCCTGGTCGCCTCGGGACTATGGATCTTCCCCGCGTATCTCCACGACGAGGTGCTCCAAATACTTCAGGCGCTTGAGGTTCGCGCGTACGCCACGGTATTTACGACGCAGACTCCCGATTTCCCGGGATCCCCCGCCGAGGCGGCACGCCAGTGGTGGGACCTTCAACGCCTTGCCGCAATGCACCACGGTTTTATCGACCGGACAGGAGTTCTGGCAGCCGCCACCTCTGACGAGGACGCCTACCGGAACTATGTGACCATGATCGACGCGTGGCGTGCACTGCCCTACCTGGATCCTGGCCTGCCGCCAATGATGCTCCCGAAGGATTGGCCCGGAAACCTCAGCCGGCAGCGGTTCCTCGACCTTTCTGCTGCGCTCCAGCAGCGCTCAGCGCAGTTCGCCCGGCGGGTGCTGGGAAGCTAGCCCCAGTTCGGCGCGTCGGCGGCATAGGCGCGCGGCGCGAAAGGATAGTCTGCGGGCGATTCGCGATCGAGAAACGGCGGCATCACGTAGTCCAGCACCCCGTTGGCACTTTCGCGTCGCCCCATCAACGGATCAGCCAGCTGACCTCGCGCGGCGCCTTGCGGAGCACCGAATCGGTAGAGGGCCTGTGCGGTACGCGCCAAAGAGAATTCAACCCGGCCAGTTGAACCGAGGTGTCGTTGGGCATGCAGCAGGGCGATCACCGCAGCCGCGATCCCATAGCCTGTTGCGTGATCCAAGGCCTGCACCGGCAAGGCCCCTGGCGTTGCCGCAGCTCCCCTGTAGATCTCTGAGATTCCCGTCGCGGCCTGCACGATGCTGTCAAAGCCACGACGCGTGGCCCAGGGCCCCATGGAGCCCCATGCACTGAGTTTGGCAACGATCAAGTTCGGATGGCGCTCGCGCAGGTCTGTGTCAGACAGCCCGAACGCGTCCAGTGACTGCCCACGGTAGCCTGCGATGAGTACGTCAGCCTGAGCCAGCAGGTCATGGAAGACTGATAATTCATGACGCTGCGCTAAATCTAATTGAACACTGTATTTTCCGAATCCCGTGGCCAGGTACTGGTCGAGGATCTCGGGGTATTGCGGCGGGTCGAGGCGCATCACGTGGGCCCCGAAGAGTGCCAGGGTTCGGGTTGCAGTGGGGCCAGCAATCACTCTCGTCAGATCCAATACTCGAAGTCCTGCAAGAGGCGCGTCCGCAGCTGGGTCGTACAGCCAGCGAGGGTTCCCTTCCAGGTCCTGAAGGGAGAAATGCGCCCAGTGTCCCCGAAGGCCCTGCAGCGCTGGCGCACTGCACTCCCATTGGCGGCGAGTTCTCACGGCGGCGGCCACCCCTCCAGCGGCGACGATCCTTTCTTGAGCTTCCTCGGCATCCAGCTGGCGCAGCGCATCGGTCAGGTGCTCAGACCTTGAGATTTCCAACGCAGAAAGCAAGGCTCGTTCATGATGCCGATAGTTTGCGTGGGTTCTGAGCCAACCATCGCGGGTTGCAAAAAATCCGGACAGCGGTGCAAAGGTGGCGGCCCTTCGCCCGTCGATGCGCAGTTTCTTCAGATCATCGAATACGGCACCGATCTGAGCTGGACCAACTGAACCAAATCTCCGATCAGCGTCCAGCTGCTTCAGGACGCGCACCACCATGTCCACCGATCCCATGGCCAGAGACTCCACGTCCAGCGGGCCGCCCCACCAACGTGGAAACCCCGGCTGCTCGCCTACTCGTGGGTCGATCAGAGCAGCCTCAATAAATCCCGAGGCAAGGACGGCATCGTGTTCCCCGGTATTCTCTTGCGCTACAAGTTTGGTCATTGCCCGAGTCTACGACTGACAGCGCTCAGCAATGCGTTAAACGTAAAGATCCCACGCTGGGCATTATGCACAGCGTGGGATCTCCACAGTGTCTTACGACCTGATGCCTACTAAATTACTTGGTAGGAACGTTCAGGGTCTGACCAACCATGATCATGTCTGGGTTGGTCAGCTGGTCCGAGTTCAGCTCGAACAGGCCACGCCAGTCCTGGACGCCCAGCTTCTGAGCAATCTTGAACAGGGTGTCACCGGACTTGACGGTGTAGTTCTTGCCCGAATCGGTCACGTCTACGTTGTAGCTGACCTTGGCAGGAGCCTGTGCCACGCGCTTGCCGCTGGTGGCTGGAGCAACCGACTTAACCGACTTGGTTGGAACAGCGCTACGGGTCGAAGTGCGGACGTAGTCGTTGGAGTACGACTTGGCAGCCTTCTTGGTAGTGGTGGTCGACTTCTTTGCGTAAGAAGTTGCCTTCTTAGCGGTGTCGGCGGTGGAGGTGCCCTTAGGCGAACCGCTGATGCCCAGCTTGGCGGTGCATGCTGGCCATGCGCCCCAACCCTGGCCCTGCTGAACCTTGGTTGCAACGCGGATCTGCTCGGCCTTCGAAGCATTGTGGGCAGAGCCCTTGCCGCCGTAAGCCTTCCAGGTTGAAGGCGTGAACTGCAGGCCACCGGAGAAGCCGTTACCGGTGTTGATGGACCAGTTGCCGCCGGACTCGCACTGAGCCAGCTTGTCCCAGGTGCTTGCAGCCGAAGCTGGAGCAGTGGTGGCAACTACAGCGCCACCGGCTACTGCGAAAGCTGCTAGGGTGGCACCGCCGCGGCGGATAATCTTCTTAGTCTTCTGCTGGATCATAATTCTCCAGTGCTCTTTCAGCACTCAGGCCTTCCTAGGCCATCCTTGTGCACCGCTCAGCGTCGCATTTCGACGTTGATGAAATACTGCCCTGGCGAGCGGTCCGAAAGTCCCGGCAGTACCTGTTTCCCCATAACACCGCGAGTGTTATCGAAACGTTATAAAAGACTGTAGCCCACACCCCCACGGGGTGCGCAACTCAGGGATCTCCCAGAAACAGCGAAAATACAGGTCATTCCGGGCGAAAAAAATTTTAAATTTATCTCGCAGAACGCCCTCTACGCGCACCAAATCACCCAAAATGTTACATTCCCGAGGTGGATTCACGACCTTGAATTGTGATATAGATTCCACTCATTCGAGATGACGAAATCATCCAATGTAACGACCGAAATACCGTCGGGTTATTCAACGCCCAAAGCATTGACGCGGACATGCAGCAACACGGCGAAGTACCGCCGGCAGCTTGAGAACCTGTGGCCGAAGAGACTCACCCAATATTTAGATTTCTCCCATGTAGTTGGCAGTATTTCGGTAGTCTGAGTCAAAGGACCAACAGCAATTGCCCACGTGCGGGTAGCAGGAGATCACTGATGCCCACATCGAAAAGGCTCACGAAGGAACGCTTGAAGGAAGACTTCGTCTGCTTCCCTCGGGCGACCCGTGAGTTCTTCCGAAACGACGGGCTGGATACCGCTGCATCGTTGACCTACTACATGGTGTTGGCATTGTTCCCGGCATTGCTGGCATTTATCTCGATACTGACGTTCGCCGGAGCCAGTGAATCCGCCACCGACTGGCTCATGGGTGTCCTTGAATTAGCGTTGTCTCCCAACGGAGAACAGCTCAACGCGGAATCACAACAATTGCTGGACACAGCTGAACAGGTCCTCGATACGTTAGCCGCCAACGCCGCGGGGACCACGCTGGCGATTACCGTCGGTTCAATTGGTGCCTTGTGGAGTACCTCAGCGTATGTATCGGCCTTTGGCCGCGCGATGAACAGGTTATTCGGCGTACGCGAAGGCCGGCCGCAGTGGAAGCGTCGTCCGCAGATGTTCCTCATCACCCTTGCGATCATGATCTTGGCAATCGTCTCGGCCACGCTGTTCATCGTGACCGGAACCATTGCCCAAGGTCTTGGCAATATTTTGGGCATGGGCGACAGCTTCGTCATCATTTGGAATCTAGTGAAGCCGCTAGCCTTTCTTGTCATATTCCTTTTGGTCCTCGCACTGCTGTATTACTACACACCCAATGTGAAACGTCCAAAATTCCAATGGTTCTCCCCAGGCAGCATTACGGCCCTGATCGCCCTGGGGCTGGCGACAATCGGCTTCAGCTTCTACATCACGCATTTTGCCTCCTACTCGGCCACCTACGGCACCATTGGCAGCCTCATCGTCCTGGTGCTTGCCGGATGGATTGGAAACATCGCCCTAATTGCCGGCGCGCTGGTCGACATCGAGTTCATCCGCCTCAAGCAATTGCGCACGGGGCTGCCATCGGCTGAAATTGTTCATCTGCCGTTGCGTGATTCGGCGATAATCGCAAAGAAGAACTTGTCCAACTACAAGGATCTGGTGGAAGCACAGGAAATCCGGCTGCACCACGGTGGGGACCCGCTGCAGGACATGACCATCGATCCTCATGGCAAGGTCAAACGCAAGACCAAGCTCTCGTCCATTGCCTTAGCGAGCCTTGTGACATGGGCCATCACCCGCCGGTCCTACCGCAAACAGTTACGCCGACGTCCCGAAGAGAACAATTAGGCTTGAAACGGACCACCACAGGCACAAGGCGCCGAGTAGAAGCATCACCAGCAACCACAATGTGGCAAAGGTACCCGTCGATTCTGCGATGAGATAGGCGTCGGATTGACGCAGATCGTTGCGCCTGACGGTATGAACCGACAACAGCTTGATGAAGTCCCTGATTCCTGAACACAGCAGGAAACCGGCAATGAGCAATGCCAAATAAAGGTACGCATTCTCCGGGGCGAAAAAGACCACCCCTAGGGCCACGACCACGCTGACGGCACAGACCAATATGGCTGGCCAATTTCGGGCAAAGAATAATGCCACGATAAAGAACAGCGCATAAATTCCCAGCGCCCGCCCGGCATATCCGGCAGAAATTGCCCAGAACATCACCGCAGAGACGAACAGCGGTGCCGGGTATCCAAAGAGCCCCGAGAAAATAACGGAAAACTTTCCGCGCCCGCGACTGACCACTTCGCCCGAGTGATCCCACCCCAGGCGAAGCCCCATGACAAACCGTCCGGTGAGCATCGCAGAAATAATATGCCCCATTTCATGGATGAGCGTTGAATACAGTCCCGTAATGCGCCACACCGGACGAGGAACCACCAACAGCAAGACAAGGCCGGTCACCAAAGCCCACTGCCATACCGTCAGGCTGGCTTCAACCGGTTGGGATAGCCGTGCCCAAGCTTCACCAATATTAAGGTTCACGATCGGACTCCTACCCGGATATAAATTGACAGTTGCAGATATCAGCATTCTTCCAAAGCGCGTGAAGGAACCGGTCCTCGCCACCACCAGCACGTCATTTTCTAGGAATTGTCACAGCAATCAGACCTACGATGAATTAAAGAATCACAACACTTAACTGTGGAGGTACCCCGTGTCTCGTTTAACTTCAACCGCAGTCGCAGCCACCGGACTGCTTGGCGGCTATGCAACCGGCCGTGCGACGAAGAAGCGTCCGCTAGCAGGCGTGGTCCTAGGTGTAGCCGGCGTGGGCGCCTTCTTGCTGTGGCAGAAGGACGCAGGCACCGGAAAGGCAATTGCGTTGACTTCAGCCTACGTTGGAGGCTTCGGTGCATCCCACCCGTTGGCCAAGAAGATCGGCGCCTGGCCCGCAGTCAATACCGTCACGGCAAGCGTCGCTGCCCTGTCCCTGATCCTGGGCGGCTCCAAGAAACCAAAAGACGACTAAGGGTTTTAGAACGACGCAATGTCGGGGCCGAGTGCTACGTTGACTAAGTCAAAATCAGTCAGCGAAAGGCACCGGCCCCGTGTTCTTTTTAAATGATCACTTCGTCTTCTCCGCCAGCGATCTGTCGGTTGCTGTCGAATGCCAGTACCAATCGCTGTTCATGCTCGACATCCGGCTGGGGCGCCGGCAGAAGCCGGAGAATATCGCCGACGAAATGCTGGCGCGCACCGCAGAGCTCGGCGATATCCACGAACACAACGTTCTTGCCGAACTGATCAAAACCTATGGCGATTACGACCCGGTGTCCGGCACGGGGGTAAAGCAATTTCACGACCGACCGCAAATGACCGAAGCATCATTGCGTGCCGCCCACGAACAAACCATCGCCACCTTGCGAGACGGTGCGGACGTCATTTTCCAGGCGACCTTCTTTGACGGAAGCTTCATCGGTTTCGCTGATTTTCTCGTGCGTCAAGACGACGGTTCGTGGGCGGTCTGGGACACCAAGCTAGCCCGTCATGCAAGGGTCAGTGCGCTGTTGCAAGTAGCCGCGTATGCGGATCAGATGATGGCCGAAGGGATCCGCGTACATCCCACCACCACGCTTGTACTCGGCGATGGTTCGCATTCGACCCACCGCGTAGATGAAATCCTGCCGGTCTTTCGATCACAACGCCAGCGTTTCCTGGATAGGGTTTCAGCCCATCGGCACTCGGGGCTGCCTGTCGCGTGGAATTCTGATGTATTGCAGCTGTGCGGCCGATGCGACTTGTGCGCCGTGCAGGTCGAAGAAACCAGGGACCTTTTGATGGTTGCCGGCATGTCGATGGTGCAGCGTGAAAAACTGCGGCGTCAGGGCATCACTACCATCGATGCCCTAGCCGCGTTGGAGCCCGAGGAAGGCACAGCCTTGGGGCGCAGCATCGATCAAGCCCGCATGCAGTTGGGGCTCGGCGTCATCGACGGGAGCGAACACGGAGTCTCCTATCGTGTGAAATCATCGCAGACCATTTCCCTGCTGCCGGTCCCCGATCGGGGAGATATCTTCTTCGACTTCGAAGGTGATCCGCTGTATCAGGAGGAGTTCGATGGCTCGTGGGGACTGGAGTACCTGTTCGGTGTCATTGAGATTGACACCGGAGAACCAGTGTTCCGACCTTTCTGGGCGCATAGTCGGGCCGGCGAGCGCCAGGCATTTCTTGACTTCATTGCCTACGTGGAAGAACGCCGCGCACGCTTCCCACAGATGAAGATCTATCACTATGCAGCCTATGAGAAGAGCGCTCTGCGTCGGTTGTCTCAGGTTCATATCGCCGGTGAAGACGAGGTTGACCAGTGGCTGCGTGAGAACCTGCTGGTCGATCTCTATGAAACCGTGCGCAACTCGCTGGTGGTCTCCACCCGCTCCTATTCCATTAAGAAGCTTGAGCCGCTGTACATGGGCGAGCATCTTCGCTCCGGCGATGTCACCGACGCGGGCGCTTCGGTCGTCGCCTACGCCCATTACATGCAGGCCCGCGACGCAGGTGACGCCCAGACTGCCGATCAGGTATTGAGCTCCATTGCCGACTACAACGAATACGACTGCCTGTCTACGCTGCGCTTGCGCGACTGGCTGCTGAGCTTGGTTGACGAGCAGCCGCAATCCCTGCCGGCCATGCCTGCCGAGCAGAATCCCGCCGAGGGCTACGAGCCCACGGCGGAAGAAGTTCGATTGCAGGAGTACCTTGCATCGCTGCCAGCCGGTACGGCGCTCGGAGACGACGACAAGGCGATCGCCATGGTCGCGGCGGCCACCGGCTACAACCGACGCGAGAAGAAGCAGTTTTGGTGGGAGCACTTCGACAGGCTCTCCGCGCCTATGGAAGATTGGTCAGAGGTCCGCGGCGTCTTCTCGGTAGCTTCGGCTCAGGTGTTGGAGGACTGGCACAAGGCCACGCCACGGGCTAGAACGTTCACCCGCATCACCAAACTCTTCGGCACCCTGGCCGAAGGGTCGCTGTATTCCCCCGGTTCCTCGGTCTTCGCGATGTTCGCAGCCCCGCTGCCCGAGGGCATGGAGGTTGATGACGTTGCCTTGCGCGGTGGTGCATTCAACGCCACGGTGCTTGAACTGGGCGAGGGCTGGATCAGCATCAGCGAGAAATCTAGTGCAAAGATCCCGTCCTATGGTGCGTTCCCGGTGGCGTTGACACCCGACAAGCCCATTCCCACCAAAAGCATTGACGATGCGTTAGCCGAAATGGCCCGCCAGGTCGGGTCAACCGTGCCTGCTCTTCCACACAAGGCAGGAATAGATATTTTGCGCCGCCTGCCGCCGCGTTTGAAAACCCTGCAGGCGCCTGCCGAACCGATCGAACTGGACGGTCAATCTCAGGTATATCCCGCAGTGGTGCAGACCCTCTTGGATCTTGACCACTCGTATCTTGCAGTGCAGGGCCCTCCCGGCACTGGCAAAACTTATGTCGCTTCCCATGTCATTCGCGAGCTGATCGATCACGGCTGGAAAATCGGCGTGGTCGCACAATCGCATGCGGTGGTCGAGAATGTTTTGAACAAGGCAATTTCAGCTGGGGTAGACCCCGAGCTCGTGGCCAAGGAGGTCAAGCACAAGGACCCGGTACCGTGGCTGGGCACCGACAAGGATGCTGTTGCACAGTTGTTGGGTTCATCCGGTGGCGCCCTCATCGGCGGCACTGCCTGGACCATGACCGGTTCAACGGTCCCGGCGGACAGCTTGGATCTGTTGGTCATTGACGAAGCCGGACAGTTCTCCCTAGCAAATACGCTCGCTGTCTCCCGTGCTGCAAGGAATCTGCTGCTGCTCGGCGACCCGCAGCAGCTGCCTCAGGTCACGCAGGGATCACATCCTCAGCCCATCGACGAGTCCGCCTTGGGCTGGCTTTCGCATGGTTTACCGGTCCTACCCCATCAGCTTGGCTACTTCCTAGGCACCTCATGGCGTATGCATCCGGCGTTGTGCGCCAAGGTTTCTGCCCTGAGCTACGACCACCAGTTGTTCTCTGCCACTGCGGCAGGGCGCCGGCGGCTGGACGAAAGCGAACCTGGCGTACAGACCAGGTTTGTGGAGCACCGCGGTAATACTGTGAGTAGTGTCGAGGAGGCCGAACAAATCGCGGTGCTGGTGCGGGAGCATCTGGGGAAGATCTGGCATTCGAGTTCAGATGCCTCACCTCGTGCATTGCGTCAGGAGGACATTTTGGTGGTCGCCGCCTATAACGCCCAGGTGAATCTGGTGCGCGAGGTACTACAGGAACATGGTTTGGGCGAGGTCAGGGTGGGGACCGTGGACAAGTTCCAAGGCCAGGAGGCCCCGCTGGTGCTGGTGACGATGGCCTGTTCAAGTGCCGTTGATGCTTCTCGCGGCATCGATTTCCTGCTCAACCGCAACCGCATCAATGTAGCGATATCCCGTGGCCAGTGGAAGGCAATGATCGTTCGCAGCGAGCGATTGACAGATTTTCTGCCGTCCAGCCCTGCCGCCCTCTCCCAGCTGGGAGCGTTCATGGCACTGTGATCCGGTGCGCTGGATCTCTAGCGCGCCGGGTCGATGACCTTGTCGGCGTCGAAGAATTCGGAGAGCACCGGTCGGTCCCCGTCCTTTTCCTTGGCGAACTGCAGACCATCGACATTGATGCGCATCTGCCGCTGATAGTCATCGGTCTGCTGCATCCACGCATGGGTGGTCCCGTCAACGCCGTAGAAGTACTTGAAACCTTGGTCTTTGAGATAATTGTATTTAGCACCGGAATAGTAGTTCACCCGGGCAATATCAGAACCGAAGGGGTAGACGAATTGGTCGGTCTTGCCAACGATCGGTTCAACTTCCTTCTTCCACAGTTTCATATCCCTTTTAAAACGACCCATGTCTTCGGTTCCGGTGGAAATGTGGCCCCAAGAGTGGGAGGCGAAGACCCATCCCTCATCCTTGAGCGCGTCGGCGACCTTGGTTGCCGCCTGCTGATCTTGTTTGATGTGTTTGTTCTTCGGATACTGGCTTTCCGAGGTGCGGTAGCCGAATTCACCGTTATACCCGGTCATGGCGAGGATGCCGCGCGCATCACGGTAGGAAAAGTCGGGGTGTTCATCGATGAAATCGTCGACCATGGTGCTCACGTCGTAGGCGCCGACATGTTTCTTTCCTGACGCATCGGTGTACTCGTTGCGGACTTTTCCGTCCCTGTCGACAACAAGGCGGGAGGCGAAGCCGTCACCGTCCATGTACTCGTAGTAGCTGACGTCATCCACCGAAAGCACCAAGGGTTTCTTATCCTTGGGAAGCATTATTTTTCGGTACTCCATCTCACCCTTTTTGTTGGGGCGGGCAAAATCTCGTGGATTCACCAAAACGTAGCCGCGGTCATAGAGGGAATCTAAAATCTTGGAAAATTCCTTATGCGTGACCATATAGTCCTTGTAGCCCTGGGCTTGAGCGTCGGAGTCGAAGGCCCTGTCGGTATCGATAACAAGCGAGTGGAAGAACAGGTGCGGTATTTGATCAGGTTTTGGCCAGGCGGTCATCTGCGACTTTTCATCTTCGAGCCCGGACACCATCTTCTGCAATTCGGCATTGTCATCGTTCTTCGCCAACTTGATGGCGCCGTCGTAATCAAAGCCATCGGCCAGCCTGTTGATTTCGGCTTTCACCGATTCGACGCGGGACTGCTCCTTCTGGGCCGTCTTCGCTTCGGTAGTGCTTGAAGGATCCGCTGCGGGGTTGGGTTGCTCACTACTGCATCCGACCAGCGCAAGAACGAGAAGCGTTGCCGCCGTCATTTGTGTGAACTTCATGTCCCGAACCCTCCGTACTAGTTTCGGCTGCTCCGCGCCTAAAAATAGCGTGGTCACTTTGTCATTTCGACACTACACAGATGAGGTTGTCTGTCACGTCCAACACGGTGGTAGCAACAAAACCTATACCGAACTGGCACCTACCCCGGAGTAACTGCACATTTTTCGTCAAGCGCGATGATCTAGAATTGCTTAGTTAGGCGTCGAGAAGATCAAGGAAACGAATGCAGCCCTCGCACCGTGCGAATAGCTTGTGGATCCAGTCCCAGCAGTTCAGAAGCTCGGCGGCGTACCGGCTGATCACCTCGCAGCCTTGGGCCGTTGGTTTTATCCGCGCTGAGTTCACCGCTGATCGCCCGCGCATTGCGCTCGAACTCTTTCATGCGTCGCTGGACTCATTTTTGAAATCCGCACGCCAAAGCGATGAGCAGATCCCGGTCAGCTACACGGCGCAGGACGTGGCAGAGTCCTGGGTTAAACAAGGCATTCTTGCCCGCCCACTGATCGATGGAAGGTTCGTCTACGAACCCAGTGCGCAGACCCTGCGGACGCTGCGCTTCCTCGCGGATTTTTCGACCGACGACTCCCATCTGAATTCTTCACGCCTCAACACCCTGCTTTCTTCCTTGGAGTCGCTGGCCCACGAAACGGACCCCGACCCGCAGGCGCGTATTCGAGCCCTCGAATCTCAGATTGCGCTGCGCCAGGCGCAGATCGACCAGCTACGCTCCGGCGACGATCCAGACGTACTCTCCCGAACCACAGCGCTGTCTGCAACGCGTTCGGTGCTCGATCTTGCTTCCAGCCTGCCGGCAGACTTTCGACGCATGCGCGACGGTGTTCAAGACATGCTCCACTCGCTGCGCGAAGGAATCCTTGACGCGTCCACGGCCAAGGGTGTCGCCGTGGGCCAGGTATTGGAAGCGGACCGTCAGCTGCGCTCCACCGCAGAGGGCGAAACCTTCCGCGGCTTCACCGAGTTCCTCAACTCTCCAGATGCCCAGCTGCGTTTCCGTGCAGCGTTGGCCGAAGTCCTTGAGCGCGAGTTCGTCGACGACCTGGAGCTTCCCGAGCGACAGATCCTCACCAACCTGCTGCGTGAACTGCGCCGTCAGGCTGCTGAAGTACACGCCTCCTACGGCAAACTCTCCGAATCACTGCACGCATTCGTGCAATCCGACGACTGTAAGCAGGCAGAGTTGCTGCGCCGTGCGGTGCGCGAGGCAGAAGCGGCGATCAGCCGTTCCTCCGCGCTCAAGCCGCGCAACGGTGTGGCGCCGCTGCAGCTTTTTGCGCCCCAGTTCATCACCCTTTCCGGCCTGGGCATCTACGACCCCTCCGAACACGTCGCTCCTCCCCCGCTGGCTCAGGCACCGGAATTCAGTTCCGATGACATCGTGCGGACCCCGAGCACGCCGGAGGCCGACCTGCCTGCACTGCGCAGCTCGATTGCCGGCAAGGTTCGTCAGGCGGGCCAGCAGGCGGTGCCATTAGCGGAGGTATTCAATTCCTTGGATGCCGAGGCGCAGCACCTGAACACTATTCGTGCATTGATCGAGATCGGACGCACCACCGGTGAATCCCTCGACGACACCGAACTGATCAGCCTCGACTTTCTCCAGCTCGACGGTTCAACCCGCACCGCATTCCTACCCGCCCTCAGCTTCACCAAGGAGCCGCTATGACCCCCACCGATTCATACGCCGCACCAATCACCGAGCCTTTATTCGAGGGTGATACCGGCAGCTACCCGTTGGCGCTGCGCCAGTTGATCGTCCGGTTGCTGCGCGGCCCGTACCTCGATGGTTCTACGGATCCTGCCGCATGGCAGTTGCTGCTTGACTCGCAGGCCACGGTGGCTCGGTACTTTTCCGAAATCTTCCTTGCTTTGAGCCTGGACATGGATCGCAAGATCGCCATGCTGACCCCGGTGCAGATCGATCAGCCGCATACCGCGCCGATCGCGCCGCGCCGTGCGCTCAAACGCGATGAAACCCTGCTGGCCTTGCGCCTTCGACTGCTGTTGGAACAGCACTCCGGCACCGGCAGCGACGCAGTGATCTCCCGGGCAGGCATGCACGATGTGCTCGCCGAGCACCGCTCGGCAACCGACCGGGATGACAAGCGCTTCGCCGAGTCCTGCGATGCAGCGATCGCCCGCCTGAGCTCGCTGCGGCTGCTGACCAACACGGAATTGCCTGACGAATTCAGGATCTCGCCGGCGCTGGCCATGGCTCTGCCGATCTCCTCGATTCAAGATATTCCCCGCTATATCGCAGCCATCGACGCGAACCAGAGCGTCCTGTCATTCTCCGAGGCTCAGGGCGATGAATCGGAAAAGAACGACAATAGCGAACTAACCGAAGAACTAGTGCAGGAGTAGCCAATGAGCATCGAAATGACACTCCCGCTCGGCGGCGAAATCAACCCGGGCCAGCACCGCCTTTCGCGTGTACAGCTGGTGAATTGGGGTACCTTCCACGGACTTCACGATCTGGGGATCGACCGCGACGGCACGCTGGTCACCGGCCATCCAGGCGTAGGCAAGTCGACCCTGTTCGACGCGATGGGCCACGTCTTCTTTGCCAGCCCGCGGTTGAATGAGTCAGCCAATGATGCGGCGACCCGCGAAGACCGCCGCACCACCTATTCCTATATGCGCGGGCGCAAGTTCAAGACCAGCTCCGGCACCGTCTACCAACGCCCAGGTGCGACCTGGAGCGCCATTCTGCTCAGCTACGACGACGGCCTGGGCAACACCGTCAGCGCGGGAGCCGTCTTCGACCTTCCCGATGCAGGCCTTGAAGGCCAGGTTTCCAAGCACTACCTGTTGAGCGAAGGCAAGCTGAACATCGCGGACCTGGAAAACCACGGCCCGCGCCGATTCACCGTCTCCTCGCTGTCAAAGGCGCTGGCTCCTTCCGAAGCCTTCGACACCCACAAGGCCTTCATCGAACGGCTGCGCCGCCGCCTGGGCGTGGAAAGCGACAAGGCTTTTGCACTGCTGCGTACGCTGCAGAACGGCAAGGGTCTAGCCAAGGGCGTGAACCAGTTCTTCCGCCACGAGGTGCTTGAGGAACCCGCCACGCTCAAGGCGGCTGCCGCAGCGGTGGAGGACTTCGCCCACCTGAGGGGCATCTATCGCCAATTGGATACGGCCAGGGCGCAGCGCGATGTGCTGGCCGAGGTTCCACGGCAGGATCGGGACTACCGTCAGCTGGCAGCGCAGATCGGTGAAACAAAGACCCTGCTTGAAAGCGAATTGACCGCTCTCGAAGCCCAGGTCCGACAGCTGGTGTTGGGCAACGACCTTGCCGCGCACCGCAAGGAGCTGGCTACCCTTGAGGCCGAAGAGCAGGAACTTGCTGGACGCAAGACCAAGCTCGACGACCAGCTGCAGTCCTTGGAGGCGGCCCACGATTCGGCCGGCTCGGCCTCGTTGATGCTTCTTGAACGGGAAGCAGATGCCGCCCGCAAGGCATTAAGCGAGAAGGAACAGGTGCTGCGCGCACTGCAGCAGCAGGCCGCCGACGCCGGGCTGAACTTTGAGTTCACCTCAACTGGTCTGGACGATCTGCGAGCCAATGCGGCGCGGACACTGCAGCAGCTGGATTCGATCACGAAGGATGCCCAGACCGTCGAATACGAGGCCATGGCATCGCTGGTCAACCTGCGCAAGCGCGCCGAAACCCTGTCGGAGCAGATTCGCTCCTACCAGCGGCGCGGCACCAACATCGACGACCGTTCGGTGGCGGCACGCCGAACCATCGCCTCGGCCTGCTCGCTGCGCGAAGAGCAGCTGCCCTTTGCCGGCGAACTGATGGACGTATCCGCCGAGTGCGCCCTGTGGCGGCTAGCGGCGGAGAAGTCCCTCCATTCGCTGGCTCGCACCATCTTGGTGCCCGGCGAGTTCCTCAACCAGGTCACCCATGCCATCGATAAGCTTGATGGTCTGGGTCGAGTCCGTTGGGCGGATATCTCGCTTGCGCCCAAACCTGCGGAGGCAGGACCTGCAGATCTGGTCACGAAGCTTGACTTCGCGCAGGGTGAATCAGGGGCTTGGCTCAAGGCAAAGATCACCGCCGACTACCCGCTGGTGTGCGTCGAGAATGACGCCGCCATGCATATTCATCCCAAGGCCATCACGCCCGCAGGAACTATCAAGTCGGGCGCTGGTAGCTTTGAGCGCGATACCCGCACACTGCCAGCGTCCGAATACCTGCTGGGTTTCACCAACGAAGCAAAGATCGCTGAGCTGCAGGCAAAGGCAGCGCGGCTTGATGACAAGGTCCTCGACGCGCAGAAGGCCGCCGATGAGCGCAGCACCGCGAAGAACAAGGTCCTGGCCAAGGTGCAGCTGTTGGAGGCAATCGTCGCCGATGAGCGGAGCTTCGCCCAGCTCGACGCAGCGGATGCGCTACAGGCCCTGCGTCGCAGCGAACAGAAACTCGGCGACGCGTTGGCGCTCTCCGGGGACTCCTCCAAGGTGCGCTCGCAAATAGA
The DNA here is from genome assembly GCF_032154645.1 of Glutamicibacter sp. Taxonomy (GTDB): domain Bacteria; phylum Actinomycetota; class Actinomycetes; order Actinomycetales; family Micrococcaceae; genus Glutamicibacter. Next base: position 116,505 of record NZ_JALDXV010000004.1, read on the forward strand.
AACCGCGAAGGCTGAATCCGAAGAACTCGTCGGCTCCTTGGCCCTGGTGCGCTCTGCGGTGCAGGATCTGGCGCTGAAGGTTGAACGGGCCGAAAAGATATTGTCCTCCAGTGATCGGGTTTCCGAAGACTGGGCGGAGCAGATTCCTCAGGCACTGCGTGACCATGAGCTGCTTGGACCAATCCTGGAGCAGGTGGCTTCCGGTCACTGCCCTAGCTCGGAACAGATTTCTGCCGCATTCGCTGAAGTCAAGCTTCAATTGGGCAGCCAGCTGAACGCGCTGAACAGTCAGCGCCAGGAAATCGGCGGGGCGTTGAGCGAAACCTTCCGCCGTTTTGCCCGCGAGTTCGGCTCCTCCCATGCACAGACCCACGGCACCTCACCGGAAGCGGCGGAGCACTACGCGCAGTTGCACGACCAGATCGTCGCCGATGGGCTGCCTCATCACGAGGCGCAGTTCCGCGAATACTTTGCCAACCGTTCCTATGAGCGCTTCAGCGACCTTCTGCAGCTGCTGGACGAAGAACGGCGCATGATCTCTGAACGCATCAAACCGTTGAACCAGATCCTCGCAGAGGTCACCTTCGAGCATGGTTCGATCCTCCGCCTTGAGGTCGAAAACTCCATTCCCGTCGAGGCCGGCAACTTCCGCAAGGAATTGAAGAATGCGTTGCAGGATGCCTACACGACCAAGGATGAAAATTCTCTTGCCAATTCCTACCAGGCGTTGGAAGCTCTGGTGACAGCTCTCAGCGACACCGCGCTGACCGCATGGCGTTCGACGGTGCTCGACGTGCGCCAGCATGTGGTGATCACCTGCAACGAGCATAAGCCCAACGGCGAAGTTGAAACAGGGCTGGAACCTGGAACGCTCTCCGGCGGCGAAGGCCAGCGTTTCACGTCCTTCATCATGGGCGCCGCCCTGGCGTACCAGCTGGGCTTTGCCACCGCCGGATTCACTTCCTTCGGTACCGTCATGATTGATGAGGCATTCATTCAGGCGAACTCGGAGTATGCAGCTGCCGGTATCCGTGCGCTGCAGGAATTCGGCTTCCACCTGGTGTTGGCGGCCCCCGAGGACAAGATCGACCTCAGCCGCCATCTCGGGTCGATAACCGACATCATCAAGCACCCGGGGTCGAACATCTCAGGGTTCGTGACCACCGGCCGCTCCCCCGCCATGGCCACCACCATCACCCTGCGCGGATAAGCACCACTCATTGCAAGGCCAGAAGCTGTCTCTAACGAGATCGCTTCTGGCCTTTGTAGTCTGAAGCGTGCGGGGGCCTACTTCATTTGTGCCGCAATGTGTTCGGGAATCATGTTCACCCGCGGGGTGAGGACCTGTGGTGTGAATTCCGGGTCGATACAGTTTTTCCAATATTTCAAGTGGGCTTCATCGATCCAGTGGGTCGAGTCGTGAACCTCGATCCCGCCCTCGCCTTGGATGCTGTACCAGTACAAGTAGTCGACTCCATCCAGGGTTTCACTGAAAATCGTCTCTACGTACATCTTCTCGCCTTCGAGGGTCTCTAGAACCGCTGGCATATTCGAGTTTAGAAAATCCATCCACCGATTGACCTGATCGGTAGCACCGGGAAGGACTCTAAATCTCATCAACTCGATCTGCATGTTTCAAGGGTATCGATCGCGTCTTCATTGATAGGGAAAATGACGAAGCGCCCGAAAGCCTGAAAATCTTCAAGCTTTCGGACGCTTCATCGGTTAGTACGCCGTGATTACTCCGCTGCCAGTCCTTCAACCGGAGAGAGCTTCGAGGCCCGGCGTCCCGGAGTGATCGAGGCGAGCAGGGCCGCCACGATGCTCACCACCAGCACGATGGCCAGCTGCAACCACGGGATGTCATAGGACATCTTGCCCATGGCCGACAGGGTCGCCTGTGCACCGAGCAGGCCGTAGGCCACACCGAGCACCAAACCCAGCAGGGCTGCGACGCCGCCGATCAACACCGCTTCCTGCGCGAGCATGGCGCGCAGCTGCTTCTTCTTCAGACCAAGGGCCCGCAGCAGCGAGTTTTCGCGGGTGCGTTCAAGCACCGAGAGGCTGAGCGTGTTCGCCACACCGATCAGTGCGATCAGCACGGCAACGGCCAGCAGTGCCGACACGATGGTCAACAGCACATCGATGATCTGGGAGAACATTGCGTTCTGCACCACGCCGCCGTCGACCATGTAGCGTTCAACGCCAGCTACTTCAACGATCTGGTCCACCAGTTTGTTGATCTCAGCCGAGCTCATCTCTGGCGTTACCTTGATCAGCACCCCCATGGACTCGGTGTCCGGGTCCATGGTCTTGAGCGTCTTCAGGGTGTCCATGGTGACGATGTCGGTGTAGAGCGAAGCCTTGGATTCCTTGACCTCCAGCTGTTCGCCGCCCACAGTCATCGTCTTGGTTCCCGGCGCGGCGAATCCACTGACCATGACGATCTCACCGTTGGCTGGAACGATGCTTGGGTCCAGTGCAACCTTCTCAAATTCCTGGGGCTCTACTGCCATCAGCGGCAGCCCAGTTTCGTCGGCTCCGTTTGGGTCATCCATGAGCGCGGTGGCCGAGCGGAAGGTGGTGCTCTGCTCCACGCCCTGGATGTTGGCCAGATCGCCTGCAAGTTTTTCTGCCTTGGCAGGATCCGCCTCCTCACCATAGAGCGAGACCGTCACATCCACCGGGTATTCACCGGCGATGCTGTTGTTCAGGCTTGCCTTGGCGGTCTGTCCGCCGACCATGATCATGGAAACCAGGGTGACGCCGATCAGCAGTGCCGTAGCCGTTGCGGTGGTGCGTCCCGGGTTGCGCACTGCATTCAACGCTGCCAGCTTTCCAGCGACCGAACGTCCGGCGACAAGTTTGCCGATGCCGTACACGCTGGATGGCACGAACAACGAGGCGAGCATCAAAATGCCAGGGAAGGACAGCAGGCCGCCGACGAAAGCGATCGGCAGTTCGCCCTTATAAGCACCGTATCCCAGCAGCGCTGCACCCCCCAAGGTGAGCAGCGCGCCGAAGATGATGCGCAGTTTGCCTGCACGGTTTTTCACGCTGGCGGCGTCGAAGGGACGAAGCGCGGCCAGTGGTGCCAGCTTCATCGCGCGGCGTGCCGGCAGGCTGGCCGCGATCACCGTCATCAGGATGCCGACGACCACCGGAATGATCAGCCCGCTCGGAGACAGTTCAAGGGTTGCGTAGGACATGGACGGTACATAGATGTGCAGCAGCTGAATCAGCCCAGCCATCAGCGCCACGGCCAGGGCCACGCCGATCACCGAGGCGAGAATCCCGATGAGCAGCGCCTCGATCAGCACCGAACTGCGGATCTGCTTGCGCTTGGCGCCGAGGGTGCGCAGCAGCGCCAGCTCCCTGGTGCGCTGGGCGATCACCACGTTGAAGGTGTTGACCACTACCAAACCCGTGACCACCAGTGCGATCAATGCGAAGACCAGAAGGACGACGGTGAGCTGATCGGTGCCGTCGGTCAGCGCCGCAACATCCTTGATGACCTTCTCATCTGCGGTCAACACCGAGATGTCCAACATGTTCTGGTCGGCGAAGTAGCCCTTGAGCTCTTTCTGAACCTGGTCGACAGCTCCCTTGGCATTAACCACGATGCTTGAAGGAACGAAGTCCTCGCCGGCGAACTTGCTCCAGGCGTCTTCTTGCATGCCCATCAGCGCGTATCCGGAAATCTGCGGATCGGTAGAGGTGCGCTGGAGGCCCACCACGATCAGGTTCTGGGCTTTCGAGTCCTCATCGTTCAGTGAAATCGTGTCGCCGATGGACACACCCATGTCTTCGGCGTGGTTGTCATCCAGCAGTACTTCGTTGGCGCGCAGTGGTGCGCGGCCTTCGACCAACTCCATCCCGCCGAGGTTTTGCTCGGCGGAAACAGGGCTGGTCAGCACCGTATAGCCGTTGTCGGCGGTGTGCAGTTCCCCACCGGAGTAGGCAATCGCATAGGCGGAGGATACCCCGTCGAGCTTCCGCACATCGTCGAGGTTCGACATGCCCAACTCTTTGGACTCTTCATCTTCGCTGGAGCCCGCGCTCCAGTCCGGGAAGGCTACCAGATCGGCGTTTTTGTAGGAGTCGCCAAGCGAGTTCTTCAAGGTGGCGCGGGTGGAGGTGTTCACCGCGAGGGTGGCGGCGAGGAATGCGGTGCCGATGGCTACCGCCAAAATGACGGCGATATAACGCCGTGCGTAGGTCTTTATATTTGCGAGGGCTACGTGCAGCATGGATTACTCCGCAAGGGAGGCGAGCGCCTCGGTGACGGTGGCGACGGTTGGTTCTTCGATGCTTCCAACCAGCTGGCCGTCCTTCATGAGCAGCACGGTGTCTGCGTAAGAGGCAGCGGCAGGGTCGTGGGTCACCATGATGATGGTCTGGCCCATCTCACGGGTGGAGGTGCGCATCAGGGAGAGCACTTCTGCACCGGTACGGGAATCAAGGTTGCCGGTGGGCTCGTCGCCGAAGACCACCTCTGGCCGGGTAAGCAGGGCGCGGGCTACAGCCACTCGCTGCTGCTGACCGCCGGAGAGCTCGTGAGGCTTGTGGTTCAGTCGATCGCGCAGGCCCAATGCCTCGATGACGGTGTTGAACCAGTCGCGGTCATAGCGCTTGCCGGCCAGCGACAGTGGAAGCAGGATGTTGTCCTTGGCGTTGATGGTTGGCACCAGGTTGAAGGACTGGAAGACGAAGCCGATCTGTTCGCGGCGCATCAGGGTCAGCTCGTCGTCGTTCATGTTCATCAGGTCTTTGCCGCCGATCATGATCTGTCCGGCATCTGCCGTATCGAGGCCTGCCAGACAGTGCATGAGGGTGGATTTGCCGGAACCGGAGGGTCCCATGATGGCGGTGAAGCGGGAGCGGGCGAAGGCCACGTCTACTGAACGCAGTGCCTGCACGCGGGTGCTGTCATGTCCGTAGCTTTTGGTCAGGCCTCGGGCCGAGACCGCGTAATCGGTGAGGGGCAGAGTTTCAGATGTCATATTTACAGACTATAAAAAGCCTACGCAGCCGCGTATCGGTCGACAGACCGGTCTTAAATGAAGCTGGCTCATACCTAGGTATGAGCCAGCTGGCAGGATGCTAGGAGCACCGTAGTGCACCGGTGCTCAGCACTGCGTGTTCAGTTCGCTGCTGCGGTGAGATTCCGGTTCGATCTGGAAGGTCGAGTGCTCGATGCTGACCTCGAAATGCGCCGCCACGCACTGCTGCAGGTTGCGCAGCAGGCCTCCTGCTGCATCGGCGTCGAACATCTCGTCCTTGACCACCACATGAGCGGTGAGCACCGGCAGGTTGGAAGCGATCTGGCTGGCGTGCAGGTCATGCACCGCGATGACTCCCTGCTGCCCCTCAAGATGGTCCCGCACCGCGTTCAGGTCGAGCCCGCGGGGTGTTGATTCCAGCAGAATATGGGTGGTTTCCTTCAGCAGCGACAGCGCCCGGGGCACAATCAACGCGCTGATCAACAGCGCCGCAATAGAGTCAGCCCGCATCCAACCGGTGTAGGTGATCACCAGTGCTGCAATGATCACTGCCACCGACCCCAAGGCGTCGTTGACCACCTCCAGGAATGCCGCGCGCATGTTCAGATTGTTGTTCTTTCCCCCGAAAATAATCCACATGGAGGCCACATTGCCCAGCAGGCCGACGATGCCGAAGATCAGCAGGCCGGCGGGCTGGACTTCAGGCGGTTCGAAAAGCCGCTGCACGGCATCGACTGCCGCGTAAATGCCCACGGCGAGTAGCAGCGCCGACTGCACGGTTGCGGAGAGCACTTCTGCACGGCGAAAGCCCCAGGTGCGTTTGACGGTTGCCTTGCGCATGATCAGGTTCGCAGCGGTTAGCGCCAACAGCAGCCCGGCGGCATCTGTCAGCATGTGCGCCGCATCGACCAACAGGGCCAGGGAGTTGGTGGCGATGGCTCCGATGATTTCGGCAATGAGAATGCTCGCCGTGATGCAAAAGGCCCAGGCTAACCGTGTGCGGTTGTTGTCTGCATGGTCATGCGAATGATTGTGGCCCATCGACTCACCTCCCTGTTTCTAACTGTGGGTGTTCTTCGCTCCAGTGGTGCGCTGCGTTGCCCGGCCGACTCAATTCTTCAGCCTTGGAAAGCACCTCGGCGAGCTGCGGCGACTGGTTGAGCGAGTACATACTTGCCCTGCCCTGAGTCCTGACGCTGACAAGATCGCTGTCGCGAAGACAGGCAAGATGCGCGCTGACGGTGCTTTGGGCTAGGCCCAGATGCTCGGTCAGATCCTTGACCTTGTGTTCCCCAATTTTCAGATGTTCCAAGATGAGCAGCCGCGTAGGGTCTGCAAGTGCATGAAACAAGGCAGCCAGTTGGCCGCGTTGGTGCGCACCCAGCTCTTCATCGGCTTTCGCCTCTATCATCGTCATATGACGATGATAGATCTTCCTTCTATCAAAAGATAGTCAAGGTGAGCAGTCAGACTTCGCAGGAATGCGAAGATGAAAGCATGAGTGAAGATTTGGTCATTGGAGACGACGGTCTGGCCCGACCGCTATGGGCTTCGAGCAATAGCATGCTGCGCGAATACTATGACAGCGAATGGGGCATGCCGATCACCGATGAGTCGGGCCTCTTCGAGAGACTCAGCCTGGAGTGCTTCCAGTCCGGGTTATCCTGGGCAATCATTCTGGCCAAACGCGAAGCCTTCCGCCGCGCATTTGCCAACTTCGACCCGGAAAAGGTTTCTCTTTTTTCTGAATTGGATTATCAGCGGCTGATTGAAGATCCATCGATCGTGCGCAATCAACTCAAAATCCGGGCAACAATCGCCAACGCTCAAGCGACCCTGGCACTGAGGGACGAAGGCGGTCTGGCCGATTTCATTTGGTCCTTCAAACCCGCACAGACGCCCGAGCCAAAAACCATGGAGCAGATTCCCACCCAAAGCGAAGAATCAAAGCAGTTGGCGAAGGCGCTGAAAAAACGCGGCTTCAAATTCGTCGGTCCAACCACCATGTACGCACTCATGGAGGCTGTGGGCATCGTCGATACGCATCTTCTCGGCTCGCACCGTCGCGGCAGCTCCGGAATTTGGACGGGCTAATTCTTAGGCAATTGAAAATGAGGCTTGTCGGGGTGTGCAATCCCGACAAGCCTCATTTATGCGATTCGGCTGACTGAGCAGGTCAACCGATTCCCTATTTCCCTTTGTTCGGCAAAGCCGACCAGCAAAGCCGGAGTGAGCATTCCCCGCCTTGCCGTGAACCAGCCGATTCTCACCGGGCAAGTTTGCGCTTCTCCCGACCACACACGGGAGAAGCTCTGCACTAAGCATACCCCACGACTACGCAATAAGGTCAATACCTAGATGTTAATTCAATTAAAATTAACTTAGGGTCATCTAACTTCTCTGCTGCGGTTCTTCTTCAAAGATCCGCCCAATGGGACTTTGCTTCTCCGCCTGGAAATCATCCTCAGCACGACCGAAGGCCCAGTATGCAGACAGCGACATGTCGCGACGGTCCACCCCGCGCTCGTTATAGAAATAGCCACGCAGGCGCTTCATGACCTCGCGTTCACCGTGGGCAAAGAGCTGCACGCGCCCTTCTGGCCAAGGGAATTCACGCACGGCTTTTTCCAAGACGGTGTTCTGCGGGTCGAAGGATCCCCCTCGGTGAACCCAGCTGACTTCAACCCCCGCGGGAGCCTTCAGATCCATCTCATCCTGAGCGTCGGCAACTTCAATAATCGCCACACCTCGCATGGCGTCGTCCATCGACTCCAGCGCCGCACTGATGGCAGGAATTGCGGTTTCATCACCGGTCAGAATATGGAAATCAAACTCTGGCTTAGGGAAATACAGCCCTCCAGGGCCTGCAAAACATACAAATTCCCCCACTTGGGCATTCCGGGCCCACGGTCCGGCCAACCCCTGGTCGCCGTGTACGACAAAATCAACGTCAATGGTCTTCGCCGCCATATCGCAGTGGCGAACGGTGTAGGTACGCCGCACCGGCAAATCTTCCATCGGCAGCTGCTCACGCAGCTGGTCCATGTCATAGGGCGGTACCAGACCAAGCTCCGGCTTTGCGAACATAATCTTGATATAGCGGTCGGTCACCGGCTTATCAACAAAAGTTTCGAACCCTGGACCTCCCAGGGTCAGGCGAACCAAATGCGGAGCAATCTGCACCCGCTTCATTACCTGAAGTACGGTCTGCGGGCGAGCGGCGCGTGCGCCCGCAGTTGCGGGTGCCGATTGAGGGGTAGCCACCAGAAAACTTCCTATCTGAATAAGATTAGATAGTTCAATCCTATTTCACAGAAGCCGTGCTGACTATTTCACAAAGGTAGGTTCACCTTCGTAGGTTGAAAGACCTTCGCGTTCAGCAGGGCTCAGCCTTTGCACCCGTCCGTTGGACGGATCAAAATAGGCCAAGGTCGTGGCGGCTTTGACGCAGAGAAAGTCTTCGATGGGGTCTCGGAATTCATAGCAGATGTCAAAGCTGGCTGGTTTGATATTTGCAACCCACAGATCCACATTGACAGGTACATTGCGGTACTCCAGTGGACGGGAGTATCGGACGCGGTGTTCCACGACCAGAATCTGCACCCCGTCGGGAACTGCGGAGAAAATATCAGCCTTCGGGCTCGTGCCCGGTGCGCCGGTGCCACCGGGCACACCAAATCCCGCAATGCGCGCTTCTTCCATGAGCCTGATGAGGTTGACGTTGTTCACGTGTCCGTAGGCATCCATATCGCCCCAACGCATGGGGACCTGCACACGCAGCGAATTCGCACTCATCTTTGCTCCTCCAATGATTCGTCATCCGGGCTCACCAGACCGAGCCGGGTTAAACCTTCCAAAATTCTTGCCCCATCCGGTTCATAGACCCAGGGGATCCCAGGCGTGGTCCGCCACAGCTCCTGAGATCGGCCGCCTGCCAGCACGGCTTCCGAGGGGGTGAGCTGGCGGATGACAATCGCCCGCACATGTTCAGGGCAGCGGCGGGCAAACTCTGCGTAGATTGCCGGGTCATGCTGGCCGTCATCCCCAATAAGCACCCACGAGATATTGGGAAACTCCTGGGCCAAGCGGCGTAGCTGGTCGACCTTGTGCTGCTGGCCGCTACGGAACCAGGCCCTGTCGGTCGGCCCCCAGTCCGTCAGCAGCAACGGGCCGCGCGGATATAGATTGCGCGACATAAAACGCTGCAGCGTCTGTGCAACATTCCAGGCACCGGTGGATAGATAGATCGTCGGGCTGCCCGGGTACTCATGCAGCATCCGCTGCATCATCACCGCCATCCCCGGGGTTGCAACGCGGGCATGTTCGGAAAGCACAAACGAATTCCATGCGGCCAACAGGGGTCGGGGCAGGGCGGTGACGACAACCGTGTCATCCACGTCGCTAATGATTCCGAACTTCTGATGTTCGCTGATCACGAGAATGCTTGCCTTGGCATCGTCCCCGTCGTGAACCCGCAATGAGATTTCATGCCAACCAGGTTCCAAGTCCACCTGCAGCTTGACGTCCAGCACTCCCCCGCGGTCAGCCTGCACCTCAAAATGCCGACCAGCAACCTCAATCGAGACGTTACCCTGCGGAATAATTGCTGAAATGAAGTTTCTAAATCCGCGAATTCCATCGTCGATGACCTGAGCCTTATGGTGCCCATCTTCAAATGCACCCGGGCGGGCCAGCACAACGCGGGCGAAAACCCTAACCCACCCTCCATCTTCACTGGAGTATCCGTAGCCAACGTATGGGAGTATGACAGGTTTTAAACCCCTTGACCGTGCACCGCGAGCTCGCCAGCGGTGATACCGATCTTCTAGGCGGGAAGCGACATGGCGTGCAACGCCATCGCTTGAAGCGTGACTCATAATCTCAGTCTTTCACGAGTTAGCAACCGCTTCTTGGAAAAACTTCCAGTGTCTCCAAAGCCTTGAACTTTTCTACAATTCGTAGAAAACTGTTTGTATGGAATTCATTCACGGTCACAACCAGCCAGTTCTCGTTTTGAGCGAAGAGCAGTCTTGGCAGTTGCTTTCTCATACCTCGCACGGTCGCGTAGCCACTGCGGTGGCCGGCAACATCGATATAGTGCCGGTGAACCACGCCGTGCACAATCAGAAGCTCTTCCTGCGCACCGCACCGGGAAATAAGCTCGCATCGATGGCAATCAACTCCAAGGTTGCCTTTGAAGCCGACGGCATCTTGGCAGATGAAGCATGGTCGGTGGTGGTCCACGGAAATGCTGAGCTGCTGGAACGCGAGGCGGACATCCAGGAAGCCCGCGAAAGCGGCGTCACCCCGTGGATTCCCACTTTGAAGGAATCATGGGTGCGCATCCATGTCACCTCAATCTCCGGACGGCACTTCGAACTTGGCGAGCAGCCGGAAATCGTCGATTAAACCCAAGTTGAACTGACGATGCTGCAAGGACTGCACCGATTCTCGGAGCAGTCCCTGCAGCGTTTCGGAAAGCTAGTTGTAGGGGTAGAACCCTTCGCCGCTCTTACGGCCCAGCTTGCCCGCAGCGACCTTTTCAACGATCAGCGGGTGCGGCAAGTCAGCCTCGTCGTCGGTTTCCGCATAGGTCGCCTGGGCGATGAAGTCCACCACGTCGAGCCCCACCATGTCCATCAGTTCAAAGGGGCCCATGGGGTGGCCCAGTGCGGTCCGTGCAGTGGTGTCGATGTCTTCGATACTTGCAACGCCCGACTGGGCGAGGTTCAATGCTTCCTTGTTGATGGCGCCCATCATGCGGTTGGCAATGAACCCCGGGATCTCCTTGTTCACGAGTACCGGCTGCTTGTTCAGCCGCTGCGCCACCTCGGTCACGGCGTTCACCGTCGCATCACTGGTGTCTGCATTGCGCACGATCTCCACACACTTCATCACCAGTGCCGGGTTGAAGAAGTGCATGTTGCAGACCCGGTCAGGCCGCCCGCTGGCAGCCGCCACCTTGGATGAGGGCAGCGTCGACGAGTTAGTTGCAAGAATCGCATGCTCCGCGGTGATCTGGCCGAGCTGCGCGAAGATCTGCTCCTTGATGTCCAAGCGCTCCACCGCCGCCTCAATAACCAAGTCAGCGTCCTTGGCAGCAGAAGTCAGATCGGATTCCTGGCTCAAGAGCTGAAGCGCGCTGTCGACCTCGTCCTGGCTCAGTTTGCCTTTGGCCACCCTGGATGCAGACCAATTTTCCAGTTCGGTGCGCGCGGCATCAAGGGCCGGCCCGGAAATATCCTGCAGCACGGTGGTGTAGCCGCCCAGGGCACAACTCATGGCAATCTGCCGTCCCATGGTGCCGGCACCGATCACGAGAATTCTCTGAATTGTCATCAAGTACTCCTTGCTCTCCTGTACAAAGCGGCCTTAGCCCCGCAGATACACCGTTGTGGTGTGGGTGTAGAACTCGCGGGCAGCTGCACCCTGTTCCTTCGGTCCATAGCCAGATGACTTGGCCCCACCGAAAGGTACGTGGGGATCGGCTCCCGCTGATTCCGAATTTACATGCAATATGCCGACATCCAAACGAGATTGCGCCTCAATTGCGGTGCCCAGGTCCCGGGTGAACAACGCGAGGCTCAGCCCGAACTCGGAATCCTGTGCCGCAGCGAATGCCGCCTCTTTGCCGTCAACCACCATCACCGAAAGCACGGGGGCGAAGAACTCTTCACGCCAGGCAATATTCTTCGAGCCTGCTTCTCCTGTTGGGAGCAGGATGATGTTCGGCGCCATGAAGCTTGCCTGCGCCGGGGCGGCGCCCTCGTAAATCAGCTCGGCCCCCTCGGCGAGCGCTTTGCCTAGGGAATCCCTGGCAGCGTTCGCCGCCTTGGCATCCACCAGCGGCCCCATGTGCACAGCGGGGTCCAGCGGGTCGCCGGTGACCCATGCGTCCAGTCGGGCGGTGAGCTTGGCCAAGAATAGTTCGGCAATCGACGCATCGAGAATCAGTCTGCTGGTGGCGGTGCACTTTTGACCGGTAGCCCTAAAGGCACCGAAAAGCACCTGCTCGCTGGCAAGCTCCAGATCCGCATCGGCCAAGACCACCGAGGCGTTCTTGCCTCCCATTTCTGCCTGGACGGGGATTCCTCGGGCAGCACCCGCAGCACACAGCTTCCGGCCGACGCCGGTGGAACCGGTGAAGCTCAAACCGGAAAGGCGTGCATCCTCGATGAAGCGGTTGCCCAGCGCACCTGGACCCACAATCAGGTTCAACACGCCGGCCGGGAGTCCGGCCGCGTGCAATGCCTCCACCAATCGAGTGGCAAGCAGCGGCACCAGGCTGGCGGGCTTGAAGACCACCGTGTTGCCAAAGATCAGCGCCGGCGCGATCTTCCATGCAGGAATGGCCATCGGGAAATTAAACGGGGTGATGATCCCGATGACTCCCAGCGGTTTGTGGCTTACGAGAATCTGCTCCCCGGCCCTGGGCGATTGAAAGACGGTGCCCGCGCAGCGTTCGGCTTCGCCTGCGTAGTAGGTGAAAATTTGGGCGGCGCGAAGCACTTCGCCGATCCCCTCGGCCCGTGTTTTTCCTTCTTCCTGGGCCAGTTCTTCTCCGAACTTCTCGGAGTGCTCCCGCAGGTATTGCCCGGCCTTGAGCAGGTAGGCGCCGCGTTCTGCCATGGGCAGCTGCGCCCACGATTCTTGGGCCGCCGCCGCGGCCCCGAAGGCCGTGGCGACCTGCTCTTCCGTGGCCGCCCGACCGACGGCAAGGATCTGCTGTGCGTCGGCGGCGCTGACGGTGCTGATCTCGGCTCCAGCCCCGTTGCCCCACTGTCCGTTGATGTACTGGCCCAGCACAGGCAATGACTCTTGATTCATGGTTTCGATTTCGTTCGTCATGGTCCTGATTCTTAGCGGAAGGCCGGAACGCCGGTGAGCTTGTTGCCAAGGATCAGCGTGTGGACTTCGTCGGTGCCTTCGTAGGTACGTACAGATTCAAGGTTGTTTGCATGGCGCAGCGGCGAGTAGTCAAGGGTGATGCCGTTGCCTCCGAGGATCGTGCGCGCTTCACGGCAAATTTCAATGGCCTCGCGGCAGTTGTTCAGTTTGCCTACCGAGATCTGGTGCAGGTCCAGGGTGCCTGCATCCTTCATCCGTCCGATATGCAGTGCGAGCAGGAATCCCTTATTGATTTCAAGTGCCATGTCGACAAGTTTCTGCTGGGTGAGCTGGTAGCCGGCCAGCGGCTTGTCGAACTGCAATCGTTCCTGCGAGTACTTCAGCGCATCTTCGAAGGCGTCGCGGGCGGCGCCCATGGAACCCCAAATGATCCCGTAGCGCGCCTCGTTCAGGCAGGAGAACGGCCCCTTCAGACCCTTTACGTTCGGGAGCACCGCGGTGCCAGGCAGGCGAACATCGACCAGTTCAATCTCGCACTGAATCGATGCGCGCATGGAAAGCTTCGGCTCGATGGGGGTTGCCTTGAACCCAGGGGTGGAGGTCGGGACCACAAAGCCGCGGATCCCTTCGTCGGTCTGCGCCCAGATCACTGCCACCTTTGCCACATTGGCAAGACCGATCCAGCGCTTGGCCCCATTCAATACCCAATCATCCCCATCGCGGCGGGCGAAGGTCTTCATGCTTGATGGATCTGAGCCTGCAGTTGGCTCGGTTAGACCGAAGCAGCCGATGGCTTCACCGGCGGCCATCTGAGGAAGCCATTCCTGCTTCTGCTCTTCGGAACCATGCTTATAGATCGCGCTCATTGCCAGTGATCCCTGCACCGACACAAAGGTGCGCAGCCCCGAATCGCCGGCTTCCAATTCGGCGCCTGCCAAACCGTATTCAACTGCCGATCGACCCGCGCAGCCGTAGCCCTTCAGGTGCATGCCTAACAGTCCAAGCTTTGCCATTTCTGGAACGATTTCCAGTGGGAACTGCGCATTTTCATACCATGAGGCGATGTTCGGCTTAATGCTTTCGGCAACGAAGCTTCGCACTCGTGTTCGCAGCGCGAGTTCCTCTTCAGTGAGCAGCGCATCGAAATTGATTAGGTCTGATGGGTCAAGCACGCGTTCTGCGATCATTGAAGCCTCCCGGTTCATGGTGTGTAGTTCTCTCTCTAAAAAATACGAAAGTTTCCGCCCAACCGCCTTAGACGATTTGTACAAGAGGTATGAAGTTATCGGATACTTTTTCTATGATCACTCTGCTTCAGTTGGGCACAGCCCTGGCATCGGACCTTGAACCGGGGCCCAGCGGCACCTATAGCAGCGCCCCCCTGACTGGTGTGCACATCTCAGAATTGGAAGATCCAACCCCCTATTTGCTCGGCGGCGAATTGCTGCTGACTACGGGAATGATCTTTGCCCGATCCCACACTGAACCGCTGGCATACGTGCAGCGTCTGAAGGACAAAGGGGTGCGGGTACTCGGCGTAGGGCTGGGACCATCATTGAAGTCGGTGCCACCGACGCTGACCGAGGCCTGCACGAGTTTGGGGATCGAACTTGTCGTGGTCCCCGACCAGGTGCCCTTCCAGAATGTTTCACGGGCCTTCTGGCAGTTGGCGATGCGCAGCAGCAATGCCGGCCTGATGGATTCTTTGGGTACGCAAACCGCAATGGCCCAGGCAGCCATGCGCCCCGATGCGGTGCCTGCGGTGGTAAAAAATTTGGCGCAGTCCTTGGGCGGGTGGGCTGCGTTCGTCCCCCGCTTCAGCGAAGGTGAGACCGTCTGGCCCCCGTCCGCCGAACAGTTTATGCCCAAGGTGCGCAGGGAATCCCAGCAGCTGGCGACCTTGGAAGCCCCGAGCACCGCGACCTTTGAGCTGTTGAATCAGCCGGTGGTCCTCTACCCGGTACTGGTCAACACGCAGGTGTACGGGGTGCTCAGCCTCGGACCCGGTCGCCGGCTGACCCCAGCGGACCGACAGGTCATCACGACCGTCTGCGTGCTTCTGGCGATGCGCGCCAAACAACGTGAACAACTGACCGAGTCGACATCGGTGTTGGGCAGCGCCGTGGCCAAACTTGCCGTGCGCGGACAGCTTGAGGCGGCGCGGCTGCTGGCCGAAGATTCTGGCCTGCCGGATCTTCCCAGCAGCATCAGGCTGCTGGCACTGCGCGGGCAGGGAGCCATTCCCGTGGCCTTCGCGGCCGAATCGGTTCGCGGGCTGACCGGAGATGAACCCTATGATCTAGTCCCCGCATTGATGGCTACGCCGTTCATCTTCGAGCAAGATGACCTTCTGATCGCCCTGCTCGATGCGGCGCAGCTCAAACCGCTCTCGCAGCGGCCCTTCGACGACCTAGAGGATACCGAGTTCCAGGCCATGGGGCTGGGGCAGCTGACGCAGTCCAAGACACCTGAAACCGCTGCGGTGCTGTCAACCAGTGTGAACGGGACACAGCTGCCTTCGGTGATTCATGCCCTGCGGGCCTCGGTTTCGCGCGCGCCATTGGGCACATTAACGCATCTTGGATCAAGCGACGAGTCCAAGGCCGCGACCTGGGTCAAATTGCTGCATGAGTATTCCCGCGCAGATCTAGTTTCTACGGTCACCAGCTATTTACGCCATCGTGGCACGTGGGAGGAGGCCGCCAGGGAATTGGGGCTGCACCGCAACACCTTGCGCTACCGGATGCAGCTGGTGCGTTCCCTCATCGGGGTCGATGTGGACGACCCCGATGTCTCGGCGCACCTGTGGCTGGCCCTGCGTCATGCAGAGGCATTAAAGGGAAACTAGGATCGGCTTTCGGCTGAAGCGTTCACCTGCGCGGACAGCCAGTGACGCACCTGCGCGTTGTGTTCGCCAAGTTTGGGCGGGGCCTGCCGCGGCGAGTCAAGCGCCGGTGTCCATGTGGCTGGGTGGCGGATCTGCTCCCCTGTCACCGTTCCGTCCCCGTCGACAACCTGAATTGTCGGTTCCAGGCCGAGGCTGGCAGAGAATTCAAGGCCCTGGGCGATGTTCGCCACCTTTCCAGCGGGCACTCCCACTGCGGTGAGCCGGCGTTGCCACGACTGTGCGGTATCTGCCGCCAAGGCGGCTTCTAGCAGCGGGATGAGTTCTTTGCGATTTTCGACCCTTTGGTTGTTGGTTGCAAAGCGCGGGTCGGCAGCCAGCTCGTCCACCGACAGCTCGGCGCACAGCTTTGCGAACTGGCCGTCGTTGCCGCAGGCAACCGCCACCGAACCGCCGGCGCAATTCAGCAACTGATACGGCACGATTGAAGGATGCGCATTGCCCATGCGTCCGGCAATTTTTCCTGCGCCCAGGTACGCCTGCCCCTGGTTGGCTAATGCTCCCTGCAGGCTTGAAAGCAGGTTGACTTCGATATGTGCACCGCGCCCGGTGTTCTGTCGGTTCTGCAGCGCGGCAAGGATTGAAATGGTGGCATCTTTTGCGGTCAGCACATCCACGAGCGCTACGCCCGCCTTCATCGGGTCGGCATCGGCTTCGCCGGTGATCGACATCAGCCCGCCGAGCGCCTGGACGATGAAGTCATAGCCGGGGATCTTCGCTCCCGCCTTGGAGCCGTAGCCGGTGACGGAAACATAGATCAGCTCCGGGTTGAGTTGGGACAGCTCTTCATATCCCAGGCCGAGCTTGTCCATTCCGCCGGTCAGAAAGTTTTCCACCAGAATATCGGCGGTGGCTGCCAGCTCGCGGGCAATGACCTTGTCGTCCTCGTCCCGCAGATCAAGGGTGATCGACTGCTTGTTGCGATTCACTGATTCGAAATAGGTGGCTCCGGTGGCCGAGTACGGCGGGCCCCAGCTGCGGGTGTCGTCGCCCGACTCCGGACGCTCGACCTTTATCACCGTTGCGCCGAGGTCGGCCAGGGTCATGGTGCTCAGCGGGCCAGCAAGAACCCGGGAAAAATCGGCGACGACAATGCCGTCCAGTGGTCGAAGGCCGCTCATTGACTCCCCTATCGTAGTGTCTTCATTCCACACTAGGGTTTATGTTGTTCAACGGTTCGGAAGTACTGTCCAAAGAATTGTTAACTCTGCACAAAGCGGCCCGGACGCACCTGTCCCTCCGCGTTGCAGCGTCCCTCCCCGGTAGGGTGGACTCGTGACTGAACATTCAAGCTCCGCCCTTACCGCCACCGCCGAATCACTGCGCCTGACCGCCCTGTCTGCCGGCCGGGAAGCCGCTGTGCTGCTGCGCGGTGCTTTCAGGAAGGGTGTTCAGGTTGAAGAGAAGACGAATACTCACGATCTGGTCACACGCATTGATCGCCAAAGCCAAGAGCTGATAACAAAGCAGCTGCTCGGCGCGGTCGAAAACTCCTGGGTCCTCGGCGAAGAACAGGTGGACGGCGATGCTGGTGTTCGGGGCGCTGGAAAGATCCAATGGATCGTCGATCCGATCGACGGCACCAGCAATTTCGTTCATGGGATCGCTTTCTTCTGCGTCTCCATTGCGGCAGCCATCGACGACCGGCTCATAGCGGCGGCCATCATCGACCCTGTTTCGGGCGATGAGTTCAGCGCCAACCTAGAGGCCGCGTACCTCAACGAGCAGATCCTGAGCCCAGCACCGTGCCCTGAGCAGTCCCGTGCAAATCTCATGACCGACTACCCCGGCGCAGAGTCCATGGTGAAGGACGGTCCCCTGGCCATGGAGCTGCTCGGCGAATGGATCCAGAGTTTTGCCACGGTCCGCCGCAAGGTGTCGGCGGCGCTCGCGCTGGCCCATGTCGCCGCCGGCTGGTGCGATGCAACCATCGGGTTCGACACCAAGGTGTGGGATGTCGCCGCCGGGGCGCACCTGGTGCGCATGGCGGGCGGCAGCTACCGCGGCTTGGCCTATGGGCAGCCCTTCGACGCCGACCACCTCTGCCCGGGATTCATCGCACAGGGTCCCGGAGCCGATTATCCGGCGCTTAATTCCGCGGCCGGACGCATCCACACGCTGCGCACCAGCTAGCTGATAAGAATGCGCCAACGCGACGATCTTTCGTGAACCCCTCGGCTTTCGAAGCGCAAAGTCGTACGATACGACTATGGAACGACAAAGCAATCGAACCGTACACTCCGCAGTACGGCACCACGGTGGCGGAGGCGTGATCATCGGAGGTATCGGAGCAATGCTGCTCTTCGGTATCTTCGCAGTGACGTTGGCATCTCAATCTTCTACTCAGGACTGGGTACCACTGCTCATCGGCGTCAGCATGGGATTCTCGGCAATGCTCTTCGGCATTGTCTACCACTTCACGCATTGAGCCAATCAAAAATTACTCTCGACAAAAACACCCCGGCAGCCGTTGACGGCCACCGGGGTGTTTATGGGTTCTGTACGGTTTTCTACAGGTGGGTCGGCGCGAACATTTTCAGCAGGGTCTGGACCACGATCACGTTCGGCCCCTCTGACTCAAATGCCTCGCTCAGTGCATCCTTGATACCCTCCGGCGCCACCGCGCGGGCGGGGATGCCGAATGACTGTGCCAAGGCAACAAAATCCGGACGTGCCAGTTCCGTGGCGGTGGCCTTGCCGAAGGCCCCCTCCATGTACTCGCGCAGGATGCCGTAGCCGCCGTCGTCGACGATCAGCCAGGTGACCGGGGCATTGTGCTGCTTGGCGGTGGCGAGCTCCGCGATGGAATACATCGATGAGCCGTCGCCGCTGACCGCAAGCACGCGCTTGGACGTGCCGATGGCTCCGCCGATCGCCGAGGGGAAGCCGAAGCCCAGCCCGCCGGCACCCTGGGCCGAGTGGAACTCGCCCTGGCGGGCATCCCAGCAACTCCAGCCCCAGTAGGCGGCGATGGTCATATCCCAGAAGGTCTGCATGTCATCGGGCACCGCCGCGCGGATGTCCGCCATGAAGGTCCGCTCCTTGGCCAGGTCCTGGCTGTCGAGTCGGGCCGACACCTTGGCCAGCGTCTGCGCCACCACCTGCTGCGCAGTCTCCCCGTGCCAGTCGGCGTGGGAAGTGAAGTCGCTTGCCGCCAGCTGGTCGTTCAGGAATTCAAGCGCCGCCTTGGCGTCTGCACGGATGCCGAGCGCCGGGGTATTCGACTCAAGCACGCGCGGCTCGGCGTCGATCTGGATCATGCGCCCGCGTGGTGCCAGGGAGAAGTAGTTGCTTGATACTTCGCCCAGGGAGGATCCGATGACCACCAGAACGTCGGCGTCTTCCAGCACCTCGGAGACGTAGCGGTCTTCTACCCACGACTGCAGTGACAGTTCGTGGTTCCAGCCGAAGGCGCCGTTGCCGCCAGGGGTGCACAGCACCGGGGCGTTCAGCGTTTCGGCGGCCGCCAGCAGCGCCGCCTGGGCACCCGCACGGCGCACACCGCCGCCTGCCACGATGGCCGGACGCTTTGCCTCGGACAGCCAGCGCACCGCTTCCTCGACCAGTTCCACGCGCGGCGGATGGTCGTAGGCTTCGGCCAGGGCGTCGCGCACCGGCGGCACCATGACCGGGGCCAGCAGCACGTCCTGCGGTACCTCGACCCATACCGGGCCCATGGGCACGGTAATGGCCCGCGCCCATGCGTCCTGGATCGCCGAAGGGATGCCGGAGGCATGGTGCACGGTCTGCTGGAACTTGGTGACGTTCGCGGCCGAGGCCTTCTGGTCGTCAAGCTGGTGCAGCATGCCCTTACGGCGCGCGCCCAGGCCGTCCAGCGGAATCTGGCTGGCCACAACCACCATCGGCACGCCGGTGGCATAGGCTTCCTGCAGGCCCGCCAGGGAGGTCAAAGCACCGGGGCCAGTGGACAGGAACAGGACGCCGACCTCGCCGGTGGCACGCGAGTAGCCGTCCGCGGCGAAGGCCGAGTTGTTCTCCACGCGGGAGGAGACGAAGTGCAGGTCCGAGCGTGAGAGCGCGTCGAACAACCCCAGGGCATGTTGTCCGGGGATGCCGAAGACCGTCTTGGCCCCCAGGGCCGAGAGGGTTTCGATGACGAGGTCGCCGCCATTGCGCTGTGCGCCCGACATTAGTCGTTCAGCCCGTTGGTCGCGCGGAAATCGCTGATCAGGCTGAGCAGGTCGTAGGTGACGTGGCTGGCTGCAACGCCGGTGATTTCTGCGTGGTCGTAGGCAGGGGAAACCTCGACGATGTCCGCGCCGACGATCTTCAGTCCGCGCAGGCCGCGCAGGATTTCCAGCAGTTCGCGGCTGGTGATGCCGCCGGCTTCCGGGGTGCCAGTGCCTGGGGCGTGGGATGGATCGAGCACGTCGATGTCGATGGAGATGTACAGCGGGCGGTTGCCGATGCGGTCGCGCAGCTTGGCGACGATCTCGCGCACGCCCTGGTAGTAGACATCCGAGCTGGTCACGATGCCGAAGCCGAAGCGCTTGTCGTCTTCCAGGTCCTTCTTGCCGTACAGCGGGCCGCGGGTGCCGACGTGGCAGATGGCTTCGGTGTCCAGGAGGCCTTCTTCCACCGCACGGCGGAATGGGGTGCCGTGGGTGTATTCGGCGCCGAAGTAGGTGTCCCAGGTGTCCAGGTGGGCGTCGAAGTGCAGCATTGCCACCGGTGCACCGGCGCGCTTGGAGGCTGCGCGCAGCAGCGGCAGGGCGATGGTGTGGTCGCCGCCGATGGTCACCAGCGTTGAGCCGTCCTCGGTCAGTTCCAGTGCCTCATGCTCAATGGTCTCGATGGCCTCGTTGATGTTGAACGGGTTCACCGCCATGTCACCGGCGTCGACAACCTGGCTCTGTGCGAACGGTGAAGTTTCGGTGGCTGGGTTGTATGGACGGATCAGGCGGGATGCTTCACGCACGTGGGTCGAGCCGAAGCGTGCGCCCGGACGGTAGGAAACGCCGCTGTCAAAAGGAACACCGACGATCTTGATGTCTGCGCTGGACACCTGGTCCAGTCGTGGCAGGCGGGCGTAGGTGCCCAGACCTGCATAACGAGGGATCAGTGCCGCATTGATCGGGCCCAGATTGCCGTTGTCTTCAATCCTGATTTCCTTCATTGGAACATCCTTTCGACACAGTGGCCGGTCCAACCACGTGTTGCCTAATATGAAACATACGTTTTCCCTCATGCTATTTTGTGCGACAGCTAACGTCAAGGCGTCGCAGGCAAAAAGATGCGGAAATCCGGGTTAAAAACCCGCCAGCATCAAGGATTCTAACCCTGAATACCGCTTCATGCTCCTGAAATTTGGTGGCGGTTTGGCTGGAGCGACGTATCGACCACGCGAACATGGCAGTGTCAGCGATTTTTGCAGGCCGAACTTCTCTGGCTCACGAAAGGTACTGCTGAATAGCCGCTTTGCCCGAGCTTGGTCTCAGGGACTGCCGCAACGGGCGATGAAGTTCAAGAATCCTGATGCAAGAAGCCGTCGTCCAGTCAAAAGACCAAGCCCCTCGCAGGCTCGCAGCCGGCGTTCCTTGAGGATGAAGTCGGGCGCGCCACCACCGAATGACGCCGGAAGGAACCACGAGCCTGCAGGCGGCAGCGAGCCAATAGAACTGACTCAAAGAGCAAGTTGAGTTGGTGGAATCCGCGCCCATTTCCAGCACGTCTTCAAAGCCGCTGAGCATTCGCCAGCCTTGATGAACCTCCGCAGCTCGCAGGATTGATTAGGTTTCTGTCTGAGATGCGGGGAGATGACCCATTAAATTGCGCGATTCCGGCAACTGCCTTGCCCCAGAATCTTGAGGTTCCATCATTCTAGGCCGCCTGAGGTAGGGTCCTACTTTGAAATCTCGGTGTTGGCCTTAGTTGCCTTGATCAGGGCACGGTCGACCTCGTGAATTCCGACGATCAATCCTGCCGATAGGATCAAAGATTTAATGGTTAGTCCGTTCAAATCAGTTGCAACATAAACCAACTGCACCGGTCCCACTAGAACAAGCAGTACGATCATCCAGAAAATATAGGTCGCGTCGGTTCTCGCACGAGCCAACTCAGGATGCTTGGCACGGCGTCGGATCGTATAAACGCCGATCACGATGATGACGACCGCCAAGATCGCAGCACCCGCAAAAAAGAAATACCGTTGCGTACGAATCCATGTCATCGTCGGTCCGACAAGTAGGCCAAGAGCCACGGCTGCCCACCAGCTGATTGACCGCAATTCGCTCTGCGAAGCAGATGAATTGCCAGTTGGTTTGTCAGCAGCCACGGTACTCCTTCCTCGATATCTATGACCTTTTGCGATAAGGCACTGTTTCAAGAATACGCGGTGAGAACTCGCACTCATGCCCTTGGATCTCAAACCCCTGCAGAATGTTGCGCGATTCGCACCAAAAGGTACTTAAAGAATCATTAGAGAATTAGTGTCCAAAGGACCAGCGCCGGTTCATCCGACAGATTTTCCCAGCTGTGAGGTTCACGCCCGGGAAAGGTGATGGTATCCCCCGCCTCAAGTTCCCATCTCTGGTCCGGCAGCACCAAGGTGAATTGCCCCGAAACCACGTGCAGGACTTCAAGCTCGCAATCCACCGAGTACAGCTCGGCTTCACCAGCACCCTGGGGTGCAACTTCGGCTCGAATGACCTGCACTCGCTTTTCACCGCGTGGAGTCACCAGTTGCTCGGTAATTCCTTCACCGCCTAGAGACACCCGAGGAGCATCTACCAAACGAACCAATTGAGTTTCTGGAACTTCAAACAAGGTTCCGACGTCGATTCCCAAAACTTCGCAAAGTTTTATGAGTGTGGATACCGATGGGCTGGTCAAGTCCCGTTCCACGCGCGAAAGGAACCCCTTGGTCAAACCTGATAGTTCGGCAACTTGGTCAATCGTCATTCGCTGCTGCTGACGAACCCCACGTAGGCGCGCACCAATATTAATCGTCGAGCCGGAGGATTCAACGGGCAGCGTTTTCATCTATGCGCACCAAGACCTGTTCTCTTGTAGATTTCGAAGGCTTCGTCAACGGGGTCAACGCCGGCCATCGCATGCATACAGTTTACCAATACGCAACATTGCAGGACCGACCGCCTACGAGCCTCCGAAATTAGGGAAAACCATCGTTAGGGTTCCCCCGACCATTGCAGTTACCTAAACTCGTGCCATGAACTCCGAAAATTCAACTGCCACCCTTTTGCGCGAATATCTCAACGATGCACGGGAGGCGGTCATCTTCAAGGCGGAAAAACTCAGTGAAGAACTCGCTCGACGCCCAATGACGCCCACAGGAACTCACATTCTAGGGGTGGTCCATCACCTGGCCGTGACAGAGTACGGATATTTCGGACTGTGCCTGAATCGAAACGTAGACAACGAGTACATCTCAAAACTGCTCGAAATTGACGACCCCCAAGCAGACTTCCTGCCACCTGCTGAGTTCAGCGTCGCGCAGATTATTGATCTCTACCGTCGATCAATCAGTTTCGCAGAGACGGGATTCGATCAACTGGAACTGGAATCTCCGGCAGAAGTTCCCTGGTGGAACAAGCACCGCAGGACAACGCTTGAACGACTCATGGTGCATATGATCGCCGAAACCTCACGGCATGCTGGCCACCTCGACATCGTGCGTGAACTACTCGATGGTCTTGCCGGCCTCAGGCCGGAAGCAATGAACCTGCCAGATTATTCACCCGACCAGTGGCTGGAGCAGCGCCGCGTCATAGAAGACATTGCCAGAAGAAAAGTTACGCCAGCCTAGCTTGCGCTTCTCTCCACGGAAATTTCTTCGCGTCATATGACGGAATACAGCTTCACCGCGTCACATGTCGCCGGTAGCATCTGAATTGTTGCTTCACGAGACGCGGCGCCAAGCTCCGACTGGCCGCGCACCAACCCCAGGTTCATGGGTGGTTCGGATGAAGAAGCGGCCCGGGCATCGACCGATGCGCGGGCAAGAGCTCAGCGAGAGTTGTCGTGTCATGGCATATTCCGTTCTACCCATCATCGACCTGCAAACCGGTCAGGTGCAGTTCAAGGTCCAAGGCCGTTGGTATACGCGCTATGTCGACCGCCCGGCGCAGCTTGAGCGCCTCGTCGCCCGTGCAGCGCGGCGACCAGTTTTTGATCCTGCCAACGGAGAGCTCATCGTCTTCATTGCGGCCGCCGGCATTCCCGCCGGGAGGCAGTCGGCTTTTAGTCTTGCCAAATTCCCCACGGAGAGGACGCTGGCTAAGCTGGGTGGCTGAACAAAACTTCGGATTTCAGTCGAAGTCCCCGGCCGTAGGAGGGTCATCTTCGAGATGTCACAACACCCCGCGACGCAGCCAACTCCATCCCAAATCCGCAGGTGGCGCCAGTACGTCGCCGATGAAGCCGCCGAGGGCGCCATCTACCGCGCGCTTGCAGAGAAAAAGACCGGTCAAGAACGACAAATTCTGCTTGGCCTCGCCGAAGCCGAATCACGCCACGAAGAATATTGGCGGGCAAAGCTCGGTGAACATGACAGGCCGGTACGACCTTCACTGCGCCGCAGTTTCCTGCGTGTGCTTGCTGCCCGCTTTGGCTCGGTCTTCGTCCTAGCCTTGGCGCAGCGGGCCGAAAGCAGCACCCCCTATGCCAAGGATGAGGATGCAACACCTCAGATGGCCGCCGACGAACAGGTTCACGAGGAAGTTGTCCGCGCCTTGGCCACGGCTGGCCGCGCCCAGCTGTCAGGCAACTTCCGCGCGGCAGTCTTCGGCGCCAACGACGGCTTGGTCTCCAACCTTGCCCTGGTCATGGGCATCGGGGCCACCGGAGTTTCTTCGGGCATGGTGCTGTTCTCCGGTATCGCTGGCTTGCTCGCAGGCGCCCTGTCGATGGCGGCGGGCGAGTACGTATCGGTGCGCTCACAGCGCGAATTGCTCACCGCTTCACGCCCGACACAGGTCACCTTGACCGCCGCAAAACACCTTGATCTTGACGCCAATGAACTGGTGCTGATTTACAAGGCCCGAGGCATGAGCGACGAGGACGCAGAACACCGCGCCGCCGAACGCATGGGCTTGTTCACCTGCGACTGCAACCCTTCATTCTCCCTCAACCCCGAAGAACGATCGGAAGAGTTGGAGAACGAACACGAAGAACTCGGTTCGGCCACCGGCGCGGCGACCTCTTCATTCCTGATGTTCGCTTCCGGCGCGGTGATTCCGATCCTGCCGTACATCTTCGGCATGACCGGAATCGCCGCAATCGTCACCTCGGTAGTGCTCGTTGGCATTGCCCTGATGATCACCGGCGGCATTGTCGGTCTGCTCTCCGGTGCTTCACCGCTCAAACGAGGTTTGCGTCAGCTGGCCATCGGGTGGGGTGCGGCAGCGGTGACCTACTGCCTGGGCCTGCTCTTCGGCACGAACGTCGCCTAACCCTCGGTCGAGAATTCGGCCTCCCACTATTCCAGCGCAGCCTTGGACCACGAACCGTAGGTCGGGTTCGGCAGAACGATCCACTCGTTGCCGAACTTTTCCGAGTTCTGCTCCACCAGGCTGCGCTGTTGCGTTAACGAAGTTCCGGCGAAACCCTCATCAAAGTCATGCAGTGTGTCACCAAGCTGCATCAGAACCGTGTGATCGCTTTGCACTGTTGCGCGGCGCTCTTGTTTTGGAGGACCAAGAAGCAAAACCTGCTGCTCGCTGACCTGGGGTAGACCCAGTTCATTGAGCGTGTCGAGGGTCGGTTCAAGATTCTCCACGCTGCGGTCCGAGATGTAGAAGATGTCGACGCCTAGCTGATCAGCCCGTTCCAGAAATTCCTTGGCTCCGTTGATCAGCGTTGGGTTGCCCTGTTGTTCCCAGTCTCCCCAGGTATCCCAACTGGTGTAGTCGTGACAGTGCTCCATGTCCCGGGCCAGCAGCGCCGTGTTGTCAATGACCGTCTCATCGAGGTCGGTGATGATTGCCAGATTCTGGTGCCGCTGGGCGGCGTTGCCTTTGCCGTTATTGCTGTGGGAGCGCGCCTTCTTGACCTTCTGTTCAAGTGTCTGCGTTGCCAGTGCATAGGTCTGAGCCTGCAGCGCCCGGGCTTCACCCGATTGTTGTTGCCAGCGCAGAGCCATCGCATATTGGCTCACCGTACAGGAGCCGGGTTCCTCCTGAGCAACTGCAGGAGCTTGTTGCGACGCGGCCACAAAACCGCCGGCAGAACCAATCGACAGCGCCACAGCAATGGCAGCAGCTTTCTTCATATTGCCTCTTTCCACTCGACGATGCACTGCACACCCTTGGGCAGTGATCATGAGGTTCAGATTAACAATCACTGTGAGCCAAGTCACTACTGATATATCAATATTTCATATGTTGAACATCAGAAAATTTGCGTTTTTAGTTTGGTATGCGAGTGCGACGCCGCAGCGGTTGAACCGTTTCCAGGAACCCAACCGCCTCTTCTACGCTGTCCACCAGTGCGATCTTGTCCTCCATGACCCGACCGGCGGCCAATGCCTGCAAGAGCGGCCAGGCCGGCAAGGTCTTTGTCCAATATTCATCCCCTACCAACACCAACGGGACCACTCGCGCTTCGGTGGCGTAGTAGTTTTCGCAGGCATCCTGGAAAATCTCCTGAACCGTTCCGGCAGCGCCAGGAAGCACAATGATTCCTCCGTTTGACTGCTCCAGCAGCGTGGCCTCACGAATGGAATTCGTGAAGAACTTTGCAATGTGAGTTGCAAACAGGTTGGGCGGCTCATGGCCATAAAACCATGTGGGAACGCCGAGTGAATTTCGTTGGGAGGGAAACCTGTCCTTGACGGCGAGCGCAATCCGCGCCCACCCAGTTCGATGGTGGATGGCATCAGGCTCGGCGGCCAACATGCTCAGTGCGGTCTTAATGTCCTCCTGGTCATAGTCCGCCAACCATGCCCCGGCATTAGCCGCTTCCATGGCTCCAGGCCCTCCGCCAGTTGCCACCGCATAACCGGAACGAGTCAGCATGGAACCAAGTTTGAGCGTCTGCGCATATTGTGGTGTGCCGCGGTCCATCGCATGACCACCCATTACCCCGATAATAGGTGCGTCTTTGAAGGTTCCGTCGTAGATTTCGGAAATGAGTGATTGACCGATGTGATGATCGTGCAAGGTTGTCGCCATCGCGTCGGCATCGTCTATGGCCCCGGGGTTGCGCTGCTGCGAATACGCATAAATCTGTGCGTCCAGCACCTTGTCGTAGGTTTGCGAACGTATACCCTCGTAAAGTTCCTGTGGGGTGTACAGCCTTCGGTCGCTGGTGCGAAACGGAAGGTGTCGCCCGGAATCCATGCACAGTCCGCCCGTGCGTTCAATGATCTCCTGGCCATGCGCGGAATATTGGCAGTCGATGAATAACGCTTCGGACAAATCGAGCGAAGAGAGAACGGTATCGCGTCCGCTCAGGTCTATTCGGTGTACCCGCCAACCACGTCCGCGTGCGCTGGGTCTGTTCAACGCTTCGGCAGCGAGACGGTCAAATTCAGCCAAAGTCGTGATGTTGACTGCTCGTGCCGGGAGGTAGGGCCACACGTGAGACATGGCTCAACGCTACGCGACGATTAGGGATTATTCACAGTAATGCTTCTCAACTTTCACCACGGACAAGAACATGAAACGATTAGAGGATGACTAATTCTGTTCCACCCACCATTGATGCCAGAAACCTGCTGGCTTTCTTGGGTAATGTTCCCTACTTCTTTGGAAAGAAACTTTCCGATGAAGCAAATGCAGTTACCGGTGTGGAATTCAATGAAACAACAGCTCAGGTAGAAGGAAATGTTGTTGATTCTGGAACCGAATATTCGGTCATGGTTCAGTTGCGGCGCGGTGCCACCGGTTGGGAAATCGATTCTGCTGAGTGCAATTGCGACAACGAGGCGATTTGCTCGCACATTGCCGCCCTGCTCCTGACATCCAACAAGCAGTCGGCTCTCGCCAAGACCTCCGTACACCGTGAGGAAAAGCCGGTGACCCAATGGTCGCAGCAGATCGACTCCTGGTATCAGCCTCGCGAGCCCCGGCCCACCGACGGACTGCTTGGCTCACTCAATGATCCTGTCGTGCCTATGGCACTTCAGTTCCTGCTCTTTGATTCCAAGGATGCCTCGCAACAGCAGCAGTGGATGCCCAATGGGGTTGCCACCAAGACAAATCCTGCGGTACGCAACAAGCGATTCCGCCTAGGCGTGCGGCCTGTAGTCCGCAATGCAGAGGGACGCTGGGTGCGCGGACAGCTGCGCTGGACCACCATCGGATTCAAAACCTTCGGATGGAACCTTCTGAAGGCCCAGCATCATTGGTTTGCCCGTTTCGCCGCCATGGCACGCAGCAACGGCCAGCTGCAGTTCAAAATCGATGAAGATTGGCTATTTCTCGACGAGTACTACTCATACCTGTTGTGGCCCTTGCTGGCAGAGGCCCAAGAGCTGGGCATCGAGTTGATTACCGCGCGCAATGAGCCCTCGGTCTCAATTTTCTCGCCTTCATGGCTGGATCTGGCGGTGTCCCAGGATGACGTCGAGAACCTGAGCATTGATGGTATTTTGCACATCGGCGGTCAAGAACTCGCACTCGACACCAATACGCCTTCGGGAGCTATCGGTGATCACGGTTACTACATCCAGCTCAACAACCCGGAACAAATTTGGATTGCTCCGAGCCTGAACAAGCATTCGGACGTCAACCTCACGTGGCTGGATCATCATTCACCAGTCCATGTTCCGCAGTCGGACACCAAAGACTATTTCGACGGCGAGTACCAGCGCATGGGGTACTTCTTCAATGTGAACAGTGCCTCCGAAGACCTTGTTCTGCCACAGCTGAAGCCGCCTTTTGTGCGCGCCTCCGTTTCCTATAAAACCGAGGAAACCGATCACGGCGTCAGAGAGTCGGCGAATCTGGATTTCGGTATCAGCTACCCGGGTATTGCCAAAGGAGAGAAGCCTCATGACGTTGAAGCCGAGCTGCGGCTGAACTCGATTGTCAACGAGCTTTTTGAAAAGGCCACCGGCAACGGCAACCCGGACCTTTCACCCAAGTTCTACTCGGGAACCGACATGATCGATTTCGTCTCCGAGCTGATCCCTGCTTTGGCCGCCCACCCAGAGATCACACTGGAGGAGGTCGGACAGCGTCCGGTCTACCGGCAGTTGCGCGAACTTCCAAAGCTGCAGATCAACGCCGTTGAGCATGAGCGCAACGACTGGCTGGACCTCGGACTCCTGGTCAAGGTCGGTAATCACGAGGTCACTTTCGCCGAGGTCATTGAGGCAATGTCAAATGGCGCGATGAAGGTCAAGCTGCCGGATAACACCTGGTTTTCATTGGACGATCCGATGTTTGCCAAACTCAAGGCCCTGGTTGACGAAGCCCAAGCGCTCAACGACAAGCCGAAGGATGGGGACCTGCAGCTTTCGGTCTTCCAGATCTCGCTTTTTGAAGAGCTTGATGAATTGGCCGAGGGAATCAACGGCGCAGACTTGTTCATCGCCCGCATGCGCGGCCTGCTACGTGTTGCCGAAGGTGGAGAAGCCGATGTCCCTGCGGGCCTGCAGGCCAAGCTCCGCCCCTACCAGGTAGACGGCTTCCGCTGGCTGGCGCGTTTGTACCGGGGCGGATTCGGCGGCATCCTGGCCGATGATATGGGCCTGGGTAAGACCTTGCAGACCATCGCCCTGGTTCTGCATGCCCACGAGCTCTGGGACGATCGGCAGGCCTGTGCACAGCTTCCTGCGGCACAGCAGCAGCGCGCACCGTTCCTCGTCGTCGCCCCAAGTTCCGTCGTTTCAAACTGGGAAATGGAAGTGCGTCGTTTCGCGCCGGACCTGAAGGTTGTCAGCATCGATTCGACCTTGCGCGATGCGCGGCAGCTGCGGGAACTTGCCGAAGGCAACGACGTGGTTCTGACCACCTATACGCTGCTGCGCCTGAATGATGAGATCTACGAGTCCCAGCGCTTCGCCGGCCTGATTCTTGATGAAGCGCAATTCGTGAAGAACCGTTCCACCAAAGCCCACAAAGCTGCGGTGAATCTGCAGACAAACTTCAAGCTCGCGGTGACTGGTACTCCCATGGAGAACAACCTCTCCGAGTTGGGTGCGCTGCTATTGCTGACGGCACCGTCGCTGTTTATGAACATCACCCGGTTCAACAGGCAGTTCGCCCGGCCGATCGAGGTCTTGGGCGACAAGGATACACTTGAGCTGCTGCAGCGACGGGTCAAGCCGTTCATGCTGCGTCGCACCAAGGAATCGGTGGTATTGGATCTTCCTGCAAAGCAGGAGCAGCAGGTGCTGGTACGCCTCTCGGAAGAGCATCAGCATGTCTACGACACCCACCTGAACCGCGAACGCCAGAAGATCCTGCACCTCGTCGAAGACCTGGATAAGAACCGATTCACTATTTTCCAGTCGCTGACCCACCTGCGCATGCTGGCATTGGAGCCTTCTCTTGTCGACCCTGAGCTCAGCGAGGTTCCGGGCTCAAAGCTGGAGGCACTCTTCGACCAGCTTGACGATGTGCTCAATGAGGGCCACCGGGCACTGATCTTCAGCCAGTTCACCTCCTACCTCAAGGTCCTTGCCGACAAACTCACCGAGCGCGGCGTGAAGTTCGTCTACCTTGACGGCAGCACCCGCAACCGCGCCTCGGTGATTGAGCAATTCAAGGAAGGCGAGGCGCCGCTGTTCCTGATCTCGCTCAAGGCCGGCGGCTTCGGACTGAACCTGACCGAGGCCGATTACTGCTTCCTGCTCGATCCATGGTGGAACCCTGCCGTCGAGGCGCAGGCCATTGACCGCACCCACCGTATTGGCCAGACCCGCCAGGTCATGGTCTATCGGATGATCGCGCAGGGAACCATCGAGGAGAAGGTGGTTGCATTGCAGGACACGAAACGCCAGTTGATCAACACCGTGATGGATGAAGCCGACGGCTTTGCCAAGGCGCTGACGGCGCAAGACATCCGCGGACTGCTTGAATAACAGATTTATTAAGTCTTCGTGGTTTAGACGGCAATTGGACTGGAAACACGCTATATTCAATATGCCCCCTCGTGTGCGCTACGCCACACCGAACGCATCGTGAGGGCTCCCGTCCTGGGAGGTCTTCTCCCGGGACTAACGCAAGATGAAGGCGGTCATAACCGTGTCCCTGATCAAGTCGGAGACTCTGAGTACACCGAACGACGACTGGATGAATGCATCGGTGAGCACAGAAGCGGATCGTGTGGTGATTGAAACCGAGCAGGAATCCCTGTCGTTGCAAAACGATCGGCTGTTGGAAAAAATTCAGCGGGTTCTGGCATCTCCCCTGGAGGAGATTTTCTACAACCCCAAGCATCGCATGCTGCTCATCCCAGGAGCATTTGCTGTCATCGGCTCTTCATTTCTGAGAGTTGATACGGAAGCGGCGGCTGGCCTACGCAGCTAGTCAACTTCCAGTGCCCACTGCGCCCCAGGCGAGCCGAAATCCGGCCGCCTCGGGGCGATTATTTTTTGGGCAATGCGTCAAGGCCCAGCACCGTCAGCTGGCTCGGCCGCCGATGCCTTATTCGGCCGACGGGCTCAGGCTAGGCGGTGCTGCTTCCAAAGACACAACAGAGGCCATTCAATGCACCAGATGGTGCATTGAACGGCCTCTGTTCAGTTTCTAGCCGTGCGCCCCTTACAGGGAACTTCAGGGCTTAGAGAGCTGCGAAAACCTCGCGCAGCAGGCGGGCGGTCTCCGAAGGAGTCTTGCCAACCTTGACGCCTGCGGCTTCCAGTGCTTCCTTCTTGGCCTGAGCGGTGCCAGCCGAGCCGGAAACAATGGCGCCTGCGTGACCCATGGTCTTGCCTTCTGGAGCGGTGAAGCCTGCAACGTAGCCAACAACTGGCTTGGTTACGTTGGCCTTGATGTAGTCAGCTGCGCGCTCTTCAGCGTCGCCGCCGATCTCACCGATCATTACGATGGCCTTGGTCTCTGGGTCAGCTTCGAAAGCAGCTAGGGCATCGATGTGGGTGGTGCCGATGACTGGGTCGCCGCCAATGCCGATGGCAGTGGAGAAGCCCAGGTCGCGCAGCTCGTACATCATCTGGTAGGTCAGGGTGCCGGACTTGGAAACCAAGCCGATTGGGCCCTTGCCGGTGATGTTGTTCGGGGTAATGCCGACCAGTGCCTCACCCGGGGTGATGATGCCTGGGCAGTTAGGGCCGATGATGCGGGTGATCTGGTTGCCGTCGGCGTCGACCTTGGACTGTGCCAGCGCCCAGAACTCAGCCGAGTCCTGTACTGGGACGCCTTCGGTGATGACGACGACCAGGCCGACCTCGGCCTCGATCGCCTCAACCACTGCGTCCTTGGTGAACTTCGGTGGGACGAAGACGATCGAGACGTCTGCACCGGTCTCTGCCTTGGCCTCAGCAACGGTGCCGAAAACCTTGATCTCCTGCTCGCCGTGGGTCACGGTGGTGCCGGCCTTGCGTGCGTTCACGCCGCCGACGATGTTGGTGCCGGCCTTGAGCATCAGGGCGGTGTGCTTGGTGCCTTCGCCGCCGGTGATGCCCTGGACGATGACCTTGGAGTCCTTGTTCAGGTAAATGCTCATTGTTCGCTTATCCCTCTTACTTCGCTGCGTTGGCGAGCTCGGCGGCCTTGTCGGCGCCCTCGTCCATGGTTGCTGCCAGGGTCACCAGTGGGTGGTTGGCTTCTGCCAGAATGGCGCGGCCTTCCTCCACCTTGTTGCCGTCCAGGCGGACAACCAGCGGCTTGTTGGCCGAATCGCCAAGGGTGTTCAGCGCGCCCACGATGCCGTTGGCCACTGCGTCACAAGCGGTGATGCCGCCGAAGACGTTGACGAACACGGACTTGACCTGTGGGTCGTTCAGGATGACGTCCAGGCCGTTGGCCATGACCTCAGCCGAGGCGCCGCCGCCGATGTCCAGGAAGTTAGCTGGCTTCACGTCGCCGTGGTTCTCGCCAGCGTAGGCGACAACGTCGAGGGTGGACATAACCAGGCCTGCACCGTTGCCGATGATGCCGATTTCGCCGTCCAGCTTGACGTAGTTCAGACCCAGAGCCTTGGCCTTGGCTTCCAGTGGGTCTGCAACCGCCTTGTCCTCCAGCTCCTCGTGAGCTGGGTGGCGGACCTCGGAGGCGTTGTCATCCAGGGAGACCTTGCCGTCAAGTGCGACGATGTCGCCGGCGCCGGTCTTCACCAGTGGGTTGACCTCAACGAGGGTGGCATCCTCTTCCTTGAAGACGGTCCACAGGGTCTGCAGGGTTTCTGCTACCTTGCCGCGCAGCTCTTCTGGGAAGCCTGCTTCAGCAACGATCTCTGCTGCCTTGTCGGCGTCGATGCCGACCAGTGGATCAACAGCAACGCGGGCCAGAGCTTCTGGGCGCTCCTCGGCCAGCTGCTCGATCTCCATGCCGCCCTCTACCGAGCACATGGCCAGGTAGTTGCGGTTTGCACGGTCCAGCAGTACCGAGAAGTAGAATTCCTCGGCAATGTCTGCGCCCTGAGCGATCATGACCTTGTTCACGGTGTGGCCCTTGATGTCCATGCCGAGAATGTTGGATGCGTGCTCGAAAGCTTCGTCTGCGGTCTTTGCCACCTTGACGCCGCCAGCCTTGCCACGGCCGCCAACCTTGACCTGTGCCTTAACTACTACAACGCCGCCGATCTTCTCAGCTGCGGCCTTGGCTTCTTCCGGGGTGTAAGCGACGATACCGGCAAGCACGGGAACGCCGTGTGCCTCGAATAGATCGCGCGCCTGGTACTCATACAGGTCCACGGGTTTGTGTCCTTCGTTCGAAGTTCATGCTGACTCGCGGCATAGTCCTGAACCGAAATCCAAAACCACACCTAAGTAAGCGCACCGCAACCAAGCGAACGTCGTAACGGCGCCGTAGCCGTGCGCATCTCTCAGACTAGCCCTACTTTCGCTACTTTCCCACTTTTACAGGCTGTAGAGATTCCTAGGTCGGTCGACATTTTGAGTTAAATGTGATTAACGGAACATCGGCACTTTCGCCATTTATTCCACAATTTCCAGCGGAGCGTAGCGCAGTAGAAGTCTTTTCTCGGAATCCGGAAATTGAACCTTCGCCACGGTCTTGTCACCGGCGCCTTCCAACGCGATGACGGTGCCCACACCAAACGCTGAATGCTTGACGTTCTGCCCCACCTTGGGAATAACAATTTCCTTGTTCTGCACGACCCGCTGCTTCGAGACCGGCGCAGCATTGTGCCCGCGGGTCGGAAGACTCGTCGCCGACGATCCTGCTCCCCAGTGACTACCCCGGTCATAACGGCTCGTGGCGAAGTTAACTGCACTGGCCCCGAAGGATAGGCCTCCGCCTAATGACGAGCCTTCACGCTTCCAGTCGATCAACGACCCTGGAACTTCCTCAAGGAACTGGCTTGCAGGGTTGTACTGCGCCTGCCCCCACAAGCTGCGCTGTTCAGCACGGGTCAGATACAGGCGCTCTCTCGCACGGGTCAACCCGACATAGGCAAGACGCCGTTCTTCCGCCAGTTCCTTCTCATCGGTCATCGAACGCTGATGCGGGAACACACCGTGTTCCATGCCGGTCAGGAACACCACGGGGAATTCCAGTCCCTTGGCAGTGTGCAGGGTCATCAGCGTCACCATGCCTTCGCGGGCAGCCATGGCCGCACCCTCGTCATCGCTCGGAGCCTGAGGAATCTGGTCGGCATCGGCAACAAGAGCCACGCGCTCCAAGAAGCCCGCCAGTCCCCCCTCGGGCTCGTCGGTGACATAGTCCCGGACCACGGCAACCAATTCTGCAAGGTTTTCCACACGCGATTCATCCTGCGGGTCGCTGGAAGAACGCAAAGTTTCCAGATATCCGGTCTGCTCTAGTACGGCTTCCAGCGCTTCAGCCGGGCCGGAGCCTTCCGCTACGGTCTGCAGATCATCCATGAGTGCAACGAAAGCAGCCGTCATCTTAATGCCGCGTGTTCCAAGCCCCGGCGCCTCGTCCGAACGGCGCAGCGCTTCCATAAAGGAGATCCGCTCCCGTTCCGCCAACGCAGCAACAGCTCCTTCAGCCCGATCGCCGATTCCTCTCTTAGGCTCGTTGAGGATCCGGCGAACGTTGATGTCATCTTCAGGATTCACGAGGGCACGCAGGTAGGCCAGCGCGTCCTTAATTTCCTTGCGATCGTAGAACCGGGTGCCGCCGACGACGCGGTATTTGAGATCCACGCGCATTAACTGCTCTTCCAGTGCACGGGATTGCGCATTGGTGCGATAGAAGATTGCTACATCCCCGGGGCGTACATCTTCCTCGTCGTTCAGACGCAGAATCTCCTCAGCGATCCACCGTGCTTCGTCAGACTCCGACTCACCGACATAGCCGACGATCTGTTCCCCATCGCCGCTGGCAGTCCACAAACGCTTGTCGTTGCGGTCAGGGTTGCGTTTGATCACTTCATTGGCCGCAGACAAAATGTTTTGCGTGGAACGGTAGTTTTGTTCCAGCTTGATGGTCGCTGCGTTCGGGTAGTCTTTTTCGAACTCGATGATATTGCGGATATCAGCACCGCGGAATGCGTAAATCGACTGGTCCGAGTCGCCGACCACCGTCAGTTCTCCCGGAGGAGTCTGTCCGTCGGGACCGGTAAGTTCACGCACCAGTGAGTATTGTGCGTGGTTTGTATCCTGGTATTCGTCGATCAGAACATGGCGGAATCGACGACGATAGTTGTCAGCAACCCGCGGAAATGCCCGGAACATGTAGACCACTTGGCCGATGAGATCGTCAAAGTCTAGGGCGTTCGCTGCCCTCAGACGTTGGGTGTAGCCCCGGTAGACTTCGGACACCGCACGAGCGAACGGGTCATTCGTATTGATGGTGGACGCATAGTCTTCGTCGTCGATCAGCTCATTTTTCAACGATGAAATCTTGTGCGCAATAGCCTTTGGTGTGAATCGTTTTGGATCAATTTCAAGCCCCTTGGCCACCAAGGTGATCAGCCGCAACGAGTCGGCGGAGTCGTAAATGGAGAAGTTGGATTTCAACCCAATCGTTGCGGCTTCACGGCGCAAAATACGCACACAGGACGAGTGGAAGGTCGAGATCCACATCTTTTTCGCCTGATCTTCGCCGATCAGGCCACCTGCACGCTCGCGCATTTCGGCGGCGGCCTTGTTGGTAAAGGTAATGGCAAGGATTTCGTGGGGGCGCGCGCGTCCAGTGGCAAGCAGGTAGGCGATCCTGTGGGTGAGCACCCGGGTTTTACCCGATCCTGCGCCGGCGATGATTAGCAGAGGGCCTCCGGCGTACCGTACTGCTTCTTCCTGCTGCGGGTTCATGCCGACAAGAAGCTCGTCGGCAGTCGGCAATGCCTGCTGGGGTGCTTCTGGAGCGAAATCATCAAAAAGGAAATCCATGATAATGCCAGTCTACGCAGTACCTCGGACAGTACCGGCCTCGCAAGAAATTCTGTGTAGCGATCACAGGCATAATGGATTACATGGCAAAGAAGGTCAAAAAGTCTAAGGAATACCGCAAGCCCTCACAGTTCGTGGAGCAACAAGGTGAAATTCTGGATAGTCAGCTCCGCTCCAGCAATGGAATTAAGAGCACCTCAGATCAGAACCCTTCCAATCCCATGTTGCTGATCTCCGCAGGGCTGGTCATTTGCGTGTTCCTCTTCTTCTACCTTCATATCCTGACCATGAATCAGATGAAGGACCTCAGCGACGGCCTAGTCATGCCAGATCAGCGCGTCTTCGGCTATACAACGGCTGACATTGAGGCGCTTCGGTCAACCATGAATGACGATGCCCGCGGCCAGTTGAATTATGTCCACAAGACCGCAGGTTTGCTCTTCCCGCTCTTTACTGCCGGAATCAGCATGATGCTTTTTGCCCGTTGGATTCCAAATCGCCGTATGCGCTGGCTTGCCTGGTTGGCACCACTCGGTTTCGCTGTGGCCGACATTCTCGAAAATTTCGCCATCGACGCACTGTTCTCCGCCGATCAGATCACTGCAGGAGCAGTGATGTTCGCCTCGGTCCTCACGACAATTCGCTGGACCTTGCTAATCATCACTGCTGGCCTAATCCTTGGACTCGGCATCGCGAGAGGCAACCGTGCGTTGAAACGAAAAATGTCCGAACTTCGCGGCGAAACGGCGTAGCACCGCCGATGAAATTACATGAAGAACTTCCTAGTAAGATAGTCTTGATGATGATTTCATGCCCAGCCTCTGTAGCTCAGTAGGATAGAGCGACCCTCTCCTAAAGGGTAGGCCGTCGGTTCGATTCCGGCCAGGGGCACCAAAGATAAAACCCCTACATTCCAGTAAACATCAGGAATGTAGGGGTTTTGTTATGCTTGAGTATCTAAGTGTTCAGTTTTATCACCCAGTGCTAGCCCCTCGGCAGGCCACACGATGGGGCCTCCTTCACGCTAATCTCACTCACAACGGCGAGGACAGTACCCTCAGGCGCCGAGCTGAAAACCCGAAGTTCTCTTCGCTCATGCCGCTGCCCTGCTTTGGTGTCACGAATTCACTGAAATTGATCTAATCAACAGGTCATTTGATTGCGTCAAAAATGAAGTTAAACGTGCAGGTACGGCAAAGGGGAATGCCTCGTACAAAGCATTCCCCTAGGTCTTCCCTACCGTCGCTACTTAGCGCAGAAGAAGAGCAGTTGCCTTAGGCGACAAAGACGCATCCATAACTACACAGGCACCGCCAACGGCACCCACATTGCCGCCGAGCTTGGAGGTACGCGAATTGATCTCGTGAACCGCGCGCAATGCAAAGCGGCGCTGGATTGCCGCGTCGACTTCGTCGGCCACCAGCTCGTTGACCTTGACCCACTGAGGACCGCCAAAAACAACTTCCTGAATGTCCAGTGCGTTCGCAAGCTGACCGGCGACCTCACCAACCATGATCATCGTTTCAGTGACGATCTCCTTGGCGACAGCATTGCCCTCAAGCGCCAGCTCAGTCAGGCGGTTGATACCCTCAGCACGCTGCTCTGGGCCGAGGATTTCGTAGGTTGGCAGATCCAATCCACGTTCCTTCGCCTTCTGCGAGATGAACTCGTAGGAGGTGCTGGATGCAAGGCAGTCATCTGCCCCGCATTCTTCACACTTGAACGACTTATAGCCAGTGGAGTAATGACCGATTTCACCGGCATTGTTGCTGGAACCGTGGTGAACCTCACCGTTGATAACGATGCCTGCGCCGAATCCATGGCCGCAGTAGACGAAGACGAAATCATCCGCCTTCTCTTCCTTCGACTGCCACAGTTCGCCCACTGCCGAGGCAATGGTGTCCTTTTCGATGATCACCTGCAGACGCAACAGCTTGCGCAGGGGGTTCACCAACTCCACGTCGGCCCATCCATCGAGCAATGGCGGGTTCAACACCACGCCCTCTTCAACGTTTACCGGACCGGGGACTGCGATGCCCACGCCAACAATGTGCTTTTTTGGCACACGAATTTCAGCGATGAGCTCCTTGACGGTATTTGCCATCAACTGAACAGTCTCGGAAGCAACTTCCAGGTTCGGCACCTCGATGCTTCGCTCGCGTAGGACCTCGCCGCGCAGATTCATGGCAACGAAGCTCAGTACGCTGGGGTCAAGATGAATACCGATGGAAACCAGTCGGTTTCCTTCCAGTTCCAGAACGGTGCGAGGTTTTCCTGGACCTGAAACGATCGTGCGGTCTTCGCGCACGATACCGTCGTCGAGCAGTCGGCGGACCACATTAGAAATGGTCTGCGGTGAAAGTCCGGTTGAACCAGCAAGTTCAACGCGGCTGATGCCATCCGGTGCCCTTCGGATGGATTCAAGAATTACCGCTTGGTTGAAGTCTCCCAAGCGGCCTAGGTTTGTACCCCGTCGCATTAATGCTCCATTGATCTGTAAAGTTGATGGATCGATCTTCCAATTCCAACGTTTCGCCTTGCTCTACTGAAAACGGCCTAAAACTGCGAGTAATACAACCGTCTGGCGATACAACTAAAAACGTTGGAGATCCAATTAAGCACGTTACCATCATTAAGCACGTCGCACACGCATTATTGTGAATTCTCGCCGAGAAATCTTGCGATCACCGGTGTTTGTTTAATCAACAACCAAGGACAAATTGGCTCGCTCAATGCTCCAAACACCACGCATTCAACCTAAACTAATTCCACAAGTAGCACCTTTAGAAACTGTCATTAGAGAAACTAACCAAGAAAACTTGGCAGAGTGAGCCAGCTTCGAGCCATGAATCTCATGTCCGAGGTTCAGAGCTTCCCCGCTTATTTATCGACACTCAGTGCTGTACACCTATGCCTACCGGTCCATCGACTGGATCTCAAGAGCTTCCGCCTCGCCACAGTAGTGGTTCAGAGTGCGACAACAGCTGCGCAGTGCACGTCTACCGTTGCATTAAAGATCAATGCCCCCTGGACTCTCGAGAGTCTAAGGGGGCGTTGTCGCAGCCACGCTGCTTCACACCGCTATTTGACGGTGCTGTACTTAACTAGCTTGCAGGTACATGTCCCACGCTTCGTCGATATGGTTCAGCCCGGAGACCAAGTGTCCGCCTATCCGAGGGCGATGCGGAGTCACTCTGAGCCGCCAGCCAAGCTGAGCAAGCATCTTATCGGCCTTGCGGCTATTGCAAGATAAGCATGCGGCCACCAAATTCTCCCATGTGTTCTGCCCACCTCTGCTACGGGGAACTACATGGTCAATGGTGTTCGCTGCCTTACCGCAGTAGGCACACATAAAACCATCCCGACGAAGAACGCCCCTACGAGTGACATGATTCATGTCCCTGTAGGGGCGTCGGACGTAGCGCTTCAAGACAATTACCGTCGGCCGCGGTAATTCACCGTGGGCACTGCGCACAGGCTTGGAGTCATCCTGAAGCACTATGGTTGCCTTCTCCGCCATAACTAACAACAAGGCGCGGCGGAAAGTTACTACGGCTAAGGGCTCGTAGCCAGCGTTCAAAACAAGCGTTCGCATAGTGCAGTACGTCCTTCTTGAACCGATTGCCGCCATCTGGCATGGGTGGGGCTCGCGTTCTCTTGGGAGAGGTCTACCGCTAGCCTAAGGGATCAAGGCGCTTGAGTGTGAGGGATAAGGAAAAGATCTTCTGGAGTTCACTTCATCCCTAGCTCTCGTTCAACTGATTAAACGAAAACAGGCCGTTGAACGTCTTCCTCGTTCAACGGCCTGTTATCAAAAGCTGAAAGCTTAGCCAGCCAGGGTGTAGTAACCGTACAGTGGGTTACGGGTCACCGAGTGGATCATGGTGTCCACGGTTGGGTTCTGAGCGCCGATCATCTTGCCGTTGCCCAAGTAGATGCCTACGTGGCTGCCGCCGCGCTGGAATACCAGGTCGCCTGGCTTAGGGTTGCTGGTGCGCTTGAACTGGCCCGAGCCCAAGATTGCCGAAGTACCGCGTGCAACGTTGATGCCGTGCTGTGCGTATACGTACTTGACGAATCCGGAGCAGTCCCAACCCGAAGGTGTGCTGCCGCCCCAAACGTATGGAACACCGACATACTTAGCAGCAGTAGCTGCGATACCCGACAGGCTGCCGGTGCTGACCGAAGTTTCTTCCTTGGAAGTCTTGGCCTTGGTCGCGGTGCTCGACTTGGTGGAAGTCGACTGCTTACCAACGTTCGAGCGAGTCACAGGAGCGAAGGCATCATCCGACGA
Organism: Glutamicibacter sp.; assembly: GCF_032154645.1. GTDB lineage: Bacteria > Actinomycetota > Actinomycetes > Actinomycetales > Micrococcaceae > Glutamicibacter. The sequence continues at coordinate 156,983 of NZ_JALDXV010000004.1, forward strand.
GCTGCTCGAAGCGGACGAAGAATCGTTCGACGAGGACTTGGTCGAAGTTACTTCGTTTGCAACTGCCACAACCACTGGTTCTGGCTTTGGCTTTGCAGTGAAGCTTGCGCGCTGGATATCTCCCGAAGCGTCCTTGTCCGCAGCAACGGTAACTGCCTTGACAGCTACGCGCTCTGGGTTGATGGTATCCACTGGAGCAGCGGATACGTCGCGCGATGCGGTGGCCTGGCCTGGAACGCCCAGGGTGATGATCAGGCCAGAAGCAGCAGCAACGACTGCTGCCTGACGTCCCACAGAACCGGCGTTGTTTGCCACTGCCTGCGAAATCGCCTCTAGCGAGTTAGTACGTGGCACGTCGGCGCGGCGACGTCCATGAGCTTGACGCTTGGTCACTATAAAAGCCTCTCCTTGATACCTACGAGGTAAGCTGTCGGGTTCGAAGTGGAGTTACCTCGGTGGATTCGAAGTTTCCTTCTCTTCCACTTCACCCCTAGGGTTGTTAGTTCAAACTAACGACCCGATATTGGTTCCCCCGCCACTGCCGTACGAGTTGTGTATAACTGCACATTGCGTGTTGGCAGTGCTCGGTTCTCACGCAATGTTGCTCAGGGATCCCCCTGGCACGCATCTAAGCCTATAGGATGATTTTCGAAAAGTCACATTTTGATCACGAAACGGTGACGAAGACCGTTACAACCAGCCGGCAGGGTCTTTGAACTGCCCGTCGACGATGACATCGAAGTGCACGTGGCAGCCGGTGGAGTTTCCTGTGGTGCCACTCAAAGCGATCAGGTCACCGCGCTGAACCTTGTCTCCAACGTTCACAAGCACCTTGGTGTTGTGGCTGTAGCCAGTCTCCAATCCATCACCGTGATCGATCATCACGCGGTTACCGGAGTGCCCTGCCCAACCCGCAACAGTGACGGTTCCGGAGGCTGCAGCGTAGACATCTGTGCCGCACTGCACACCGTAATCTGTACCACCATGAATCATGGTGCCAGCACCAGTGGGGTTGCTGCGGTGGCCGAACGGCGAAGTAATGCGGTTGGACTTCACGGGGCGGTCAAGCAGCCCCGAAGTCGACTTAATGGCCGTGACGCTTCCGCCGGAAGCGGCCATTACTTCTTCAAACTTTTCTTCGTTAGCAACCTTGGGATTGACATCCGAAGTCAACGCCGCGCGCTCTACATCGAGAGAGCCAGAGCCAGGTGCAGTGACGTCAACCACAGAAGCCGTAGCGGTTCGTTCGGCCGCGACTGCCACCGAGCCGTCATCGGTGGATGTACCGGAAAGCTGAGGCGCAAACGCCGCGAGAGCCAGACCAGAAACGGCGGCTACTGCAGCGATCTTGTGGCTGAACCCAAGGCGGGAGGAATTCTGATTTGCCGAGCCGAGTTTGGAGATGAATTCAACGTTGCCGGAGATCTCGGCAGCTTCATTTGAAACCCTGACGGCGCTTGGCAACGCAATGACATTGCTGTCATCTTCGCCCAGAGCCAGCATCTGGCGGGTTGGCGCGATACCGTAGCGCTGACGCGCATCAAAGCGACGACCTACAAAGTTACTGTGTACAGGAGCCGCTGCTTCAATAGTCGCCACTGCTTCACTGACACGCGATGCGCGGCGTCCACCGGAATTTTCAACGGCAGAAGCTGCGATCTCACTGATCGCATCTAGCTCAACAACGGCGGCACGTCGGCCGGTCGTCTTGGTATCGGCCAAAACATTCCTCTCAAGTTGCGCCTACGAAGTTAGCTGTCGGATTCGGCTCCTGAGATTGAGCCGGCCTGCTTCTACGCAAGACTTCACCCCAAGACGTAGAACGTCATTAAGTGGGTCCCCCGCTATTGCCCAAAAACTACTGTCTTCTCACCTTGGCGCAGGGCAATACTAGGCGTATGCGCAAAAAGTGAGCCGGAGCTGGATAAACCCCTAGCTCCAAGCTTTAACGTTACACGTCACGCCAGAAAGTTACAATTTCGTTATCTTTCCTGAGCCTTGACGAAAACGTGTCCGCTGACTTCCACGGGCAGTTCCAAAGCCCCTTCAATCCCCTGAACCCGAACAACTACATAGTCGTCTGCTCGCTCCAAGGTAACGATCGCACCGGGGCGGATTCCGCCTTCATTCAGTTGTCCGAGCAGGATTGGGTCGGTTTGAATCGGCTCAGCCAACCGTGCGATAGCCACTGGCCCTTCGACTCCATCCAAGAGCGCTTGATCGAGATTGACGACGTCAGATGAGATTTCGCTCACTTTTGGTCCGCCGAGGACTTCGAGACCGGGAATCGGGTTGCCGTACGGCGAAACGGTCGGCTTTCCCAAAAGGTCATAGAGGCGGCGTTCAACGCGCTCACTCATCACATGTTCCCAGCGGCAAGCTTCTTCGTGAACGTACTCCCAGTCCAAACCGATCATGTCTGCCAACAGGCGCTCGGCAAGTCGATGCTTGCGCATAACGCTCGTTGCCAGTTCGTGACCTTTCTCGGTCAGGGCAAGGTGACGGTCAGATGAAACCACGACAAGGCCGTCGCGTTCCATTCGGGCAACGGTCTGCGATACGGTCGGCCCGGAGTGGCCAAGACGCTCTGCGATGCGTGCGCGCAAGGCCACGATTTCTTCTTCTTGCAGTTCAAGAATGGTACGCAGGTACATCTCGGTTGTATCGATAAGGTCTGACACGGCAGCCGCTCCTGGAAGTCACAACAATTGAGGTTCGTTTGAATAAAATGAGACGTCGATAGTCCACTCTACTTGGTGTGGGCGACATAAACGTTACGAAGCCCACCAGCGCGTATGTCGTAACCGACCGTCTAGATTTTCTCCCGAACCCTCGCAATTTGCGAAGATATCTATTGAAACGCCTGAAGCCTGCACGGTTATTCCATCCGTGCGGTCGACGCCTTCAGCAGTTCACATAATCGCTATCGAGGAGCACGATGAGCACAGATATCACCATTCCGCTAGACCTCCTGCCAGCTGACGGACGCTTCGGCGCCGGACCCTCAAAAGTTCGTGCAGAGCAAGTTCAGGCAATTGCTGATGCGGGCTCCAAGCTCTTGGGTACTTCCCACCGTCAGGCCCCGGTTAAGAACCTTGTCGCATCAGTACAAAATGGGCTGAAGGAAATGTTCAATGCCCCTGCTGGCTATGAAGTTTTGCTCGGTGTCGGTGGTTCAACTGCATTCTGGGATGCTGCCGCCTTTGGCCTAGTACGCAACAAGGCACAGCACCTTTCATTTGGTGAGTTCGGTTCGAAGTTCGCCAAGGCCACCGACAAGGCGCCTTTCTTGAACGCCTCTTCGATCATCGTAGGTGAGCCGGGCACCGTCCCAACGCCTGTCGCAGAAGCCGACGTCGACCTCTACGCTTGGCCGCACAATGAAACCTCCACCGGCGCCGCGGCACCGATCAAGCGTGTAGCCGGCGCCAACGAGGACGCACTAGTAGTTATCGATGCCACCAGCGCCGCCGGTGGTTTGGACGTAGACCTGGCTGAAACCGATGTCTACTACTTCGCACCACAGAAGAATTTCGCATCCGACGGAGGCCTGTGGCTAGCATTCGTCTCCCCTGCAGCTATTGCACGTATCGAAGAAATTGCGGCCAGCGATCGTTGGATTCCTGACTTCTTGAATTTGAAGACCGCTCTTGATAACTCACTGAAGAACCAGACTTACAACACTCCGTCCCTGACGACCCTGGTGTCCCTGGACAACCAGATCCAGTGGATCAATGCCAACGGTGGACTGAAGTGGGCCGCAGAGCGAACTGCGCAGTCGGCTGGCAAGATTCAGGCCTGGGCAGAGGCCTCCTCGGTTGCCTCCTGCTATGTGGCCAAGCCGGAGCACCGTTCAAATGTGATCTCAACTGTTGATTTCGATGACTCCGTTGATGCTGCAGCCATCGCCAAGGTACTGCGTGCCAACGGCGTGGTGGATGTTGAACCGTACCGCAAGTTGGGCCGAAACCAACTGCGCATCGCAACCTTCGTTGCCATCGAGCCAAATGACGTTCAGGCCTTGCTGAACTGCATTGACTTTGTGATCGAGCAGATCTCGGCATAGAGCCGCAGAAGTAATCAAGCGTGGCCTCCAGATTTTCTCTGGAGGCCACGCTTGTTTTGATCTGTCTTAGTTGTCTTTCTAGCTTTCCTTGCGAGCCCTGTTGCGTTGCGCTGCCCGGCGGCGAGCAGCAGTCCGCTGAGCGGTTCGCCGGCGTCGAACCTGGCGCCGTGCGGGAGATTTCGGAGCCTGAAGCGGCTCCTGGGACTCATCGGATTCCGATTCGTCCTCCGTCGCAGTCTCAGCCTCACCCTGCTCTGTTTCAGCATCAATCTGGGCGGCTACGGATTCGCTTGGCGCAGCTTCGGACTGCTTCTGAGCATCTTCACCCTGCTCGGGATCCTGCGGCTCATCGTCCGTGACATCCTTTGCTGACTGGGCTGCTTCGGCGGCTTCGATCTCTTCTTTGGCGAGTCGTTCAGCCCAAGGCACCCAAGCCGGCGCCAGCAATGAGCCCTCCCCGGCGATAATGCCGACCTCGCAGACCGTTAGATCCTTGGCCTTGGCCCGTGGAACCCGTGCGAGGGTCGCAAACCAAGTCCATCCCTGATACCCCTTTTTATGGGAGATAAATCGATGGGTGACAAGTCGCTCACCTTCGGCTGTTGCTCCGAGGTACTCACCGATTTCGGCATCTGCGGCGATATTCGCCAAAGACTGCCGTGCAGCGTCTACTGCATCAGCGAGGATGGTGTCCATCTTAGGTTTACGGGCCATTATTTATGCGTCCAGATCATCGGCTACCGCGCGTAGCACGGTAGCAACTTTTTTGCCGTATGCCTGTTCAGGATATCGCCCGTTGCGCAAGGTATTGGAAACACTGTCCAGCAATTTGATCAGATCTTCAATAACAACGGCCTCAGCCTCTGGCTTCTTGCGCTTTGCGCGTGCCACCGACGGGGCCGATTCCAGCAGGCGCAGGCTTAGCGCCTGCGGTCCACGCCGACCTTCGGCCACACCGAATTCCAACCGCGTACCAGGACGCAGGTCATGGATTCCATCGGGCAGAGCTGCAGCGTTGACGTAGATTTCTTTGCCGTCCTCTGCGGTAATGAAGCCGAATCCCTTGGACTTCTCGTACCACTTAACCTTGCCGGTAGGCATGTCGTTATACCTCGTTCATTCTCGTACGTAGCAACATGGCCGAGGCCTGCTCAGCGCCATGTATTCTCATGTGTTCGTCTCCGCGGAGCGTTCACCGGGGTTCGCATTCTTTGACCGGGTGCTCAACGTATGGAAACGAATCAAGTCGTTTACCTTTGATTATGTCATTCATTAGGACCCAAAATCACCTTTGCGGCTTATATCAGCATGAGGGATCAGGTCATAGGCGGCGCCGGTAGAGTAGGTAATCGTGAGCGTTTCATCCATAACCCTGAACATCGTTTCCCGTATAGCGATCGTCATTGCCGTGCTTTCGGCCCTTTCACTTGTCGCAACACTGGTGCTCTACTTCCAAGGAATCTCCATTCCACCGCTGGTCATGGCTTTGGGTGTCTGGGGACTGCCAGCAGCTTTCATCTTGGCAGCGGTAGTCGTCATCGGGAACATCATCAAGCGCCGAAGCAACTAATCTACTGCCCCAGTATTCATACAGGCGGCTCCCAGACTTCTTGGGCACACTAGGGTCATGAGTGCTAAAACCCCAGAAGCAAAACTTCTAGTTGTTGACGACGAGCCAAATATCCGCGAACTGCTCTCCACCTCTCTGCGTTTCGCAGGATTCGAAGTAGTTTCGGCGGCCAACGGTCGCGATGCGTTGGCTGCGGTTGAAGCCGAAGAGCCAGATCTAGCCGTGCTGGACGTCATGCTTCCAGACATGGATGGCTTTACCATCACCCGCAAGCTACGTGCGGCGGGGCGCCACTTCCCCATTTTGTTCCTCACCGCACGAGACGACACCTCGGACAAGGTCACCGGACTAACCGTTGGCGGCGACGACTATGTAACCAAGCCGTTCAGCCTCGACGAGGTGGTCGCCCGCATCCGGGCGGTCCTTCGCCGCACGTCCTCCGGCGAAGAAGAGAACGCGACCATCGTAGTTGCAGACCTTGAACTGGACGACGATGCCCATGAGGTTCGCCGCGCCGGTGAAATCATCGACCTCTCCCCGACCGAGTTCAAACTCCTGCGCTACCTGATGATGAACCCGAACCGAGTGCTCTCCAAGTCGCAGATTCTGGATCATGTGTGGGAATACGACTTCAACGGGGACGCCTCAATCGTCGAATCTTACATTTCCTACCTGCGTCGCAAGGTCGATCGCCCCGAGTGGCCAGCACTGATTCAGACCAAGCGCGGTGTTGGTTACCTCATGCGCACCCCCGACCGCCGCTAATCACCTTCGAACTCTGCATAGGGGCTCAAAAGTCATTTCATGAAGTCGATTCGTTCTCTTTGGCGACGCACTACACTGCGCACAAAATTGGTGGCAGTGATGTTTGTGTTGATGATTGTGGCAATTATTGCCACCGCAGCCGGTTCAGCCCACACGCTGCGGATCTCCATGACCAATCAAATCGATGCGCAGCTAAAGAGCGCCGGGCCGACCATGGGATTGGGCCTGAGCAAGGCCTACCTCTATTCGCTGGATCACGATGACGACCCCAGCGGGTTCAAGGACTTCGACCCGACGCTCTTGGGGCTGAACAGCTCCTATGCAGATATTCGCGATCAAGACGGCAAGATCGTCTACATCATGCCTCGTTCCAGGGTTTCCCTCGCTTCAACATCGGACTATCCGTTGCTGAATATGGAAAACATCGATCTACTTCTCGAAACCCCGAAGAAACCGGTCACCCTTCCGGGCATCAAGGCAAACTCCGCGGGATGGCGAACCATGGTCATGCCGTTGAAAAGCAGCAACCTGAACCTCTTCTTGGCCATTCCGCTGAACACCGTCAACAATACGGCGCAGCAGTCGGCAATTCTGGTTCTTTCCACAGGTCTCCTAGCCACACTGGTGATGTCGATGATCGCGTACGGGCTGACCAGCCGTTCGTTGAAGCCGCTGCTCAAGGTTGAACGCACCGCATCGATGATCGCAGCCGGAGATCTTTCCCAGCGAGTGACGGACTATCCCGAAGAAACCGAAGTTGGACGATTGTCGCGTTCCTTGAATGCGATGTTGGCCCAAATTGAAAAGGCGTTCATCGACAGAGAAGTCTCGGAGCAAAAGATGCGACGATTCATCCAAGATGCTTCGCACGAATTGCGTACACCACTGGTGACCATTCAGGGTTATTCCGAGTTCTACAGGCACGGAGGTCTGGCCAATCCGGAGGCTCTTGACTCGGCCATGAGCCGTATCGAAGCCGAATCAAAACGCATGGCTCAGCTCGTTGAAGACCTGCTGATGCTCGCCCGGCTGGATGAACAACGCCCCATGGAGAAGCAGTCGGTTGATCTCTTAGTTCTGGGCCAAGATGCTGTTGAGGACACCAAGGTCCGAGCCCCGGACCGCGAGGTCAAACTCGTCGGGCTTTTCTCGAATCAGCCGAGCCCTGCCAGCACCGTGGGCGATGACGCACGCATCCGTCAGGTCATCGGCAATCTATTGACCAACGCCTTGCGCTACACGCCGGAGGGGACCCCCATTGAGATTGCGGTGGGTGTCCGCTCCCTGGTAGCCGGCGCAATTGACGCGGTGTTGGAGGTCAGGGACCACGGACACGGAATCCCTGAGGAAGAGGCGAAGCGAATCTTTGAACGCTTCTATCGTTCCGACAGCTCGCGCCAGCGAGAGACCGGAGGATCCGGTCTGGGTCTCGCAATTGTCGCAGCCATTGTCCAACAGCACGGCGGTTCAGTTTCGCTGACCCAAACCGAAGGCGGAGGCGCGACCATGGCAATCTCCCTGCCTTATGTGCCTATGCCAGAGCCTCGTGACGATGACGACTTCGACGAGGATCCGCCAGCGGTTCAGTCCTGATCCGGTTCTCCACAACCGGCAGCTGTCCGGTGCTTGGGGGCCGCGCAGATTCTTACCTTTAATACATCCATCCCGATGAAAGGTAAGGAGACATCATGAGTACGTTCTCTACGAACACCGGAGAAATGCAGGCGAAGTCCCAGGCGGTTATGAACACCATTGACCGCTTGCGCTCAGAGGTTTCTACAATGCAGATGAACCTCGACCAACTGCAAAGCACCTGGCAGGGTTCTGCCGCGGCTTCCTTCCAATCAATTGTTGCCGAGTGGCGTTCTACCCATATGCGCATCGAAGAGGCCCTTGGAAACATCGCAACGGCCCTGCACCATGCCTCTGCTCAGTATGAGGAAGTGGAACAGGTGAATACCTCGTTGTTCCGCTACTAGCGCGAAACCACCGTCCCCTCCAGTCTCTCAATGCACGTGGCCGCCGTCTCTCGGAGTAATCCGAGAGACGGCGGCCACAAAGCTTGGTTACTTCGCTACGTTCTTGCGTCGCTGTCCCACGAAGAACGCGCCCGAGAGCGCCAGCATGGCGCCGATTCCGGCAACGGCCAGTGAGTCGAAACCTGTGTCCGCAAGCTCATTCTGTGCTGTCGCCTGAGGCTTTACTTTGGAGGCGGTCTCATTGGTATCTTCTGTCGCCGGCTTCTCATCGATGTTGCCAGCGGGCTGAATCTCGACCTCGTCCTTCGGTTCAGTGCCCTCTGTATCTACCGGGTCTTCGTTATCGCTGGGCTGCTGATCCGTATTTCCGGTTCCGTCTTCTTCGCTGCCCTCGGCACCAAAGTAGAACAAAGCAAACGCGTCGAGCCATTCGCTATCGTAGTTTTCGTCGAGGAAATTCAGCAGTTCGTCGTATTCTTCATCGCTTGCGTTATCGAGGAGGAACGCCAGATATTCAAACTGGATCTGCCGGCCTTCATCTGTTTCGAAGTATTCTTCCCAGTCATCCGCGCCCCAGGAATCTACGTCGCTTGGCAAACGATCGGCAATGCCTTCCCAGAAAGCGAGGTCATCTTTGATGTCTTCGTCGCTGGGTTCAAATTGCGCCAGAAACTCTTCTCCCTCGGGTGTCTCGTAGAAAGCTTCCCATTCGCTTGCGTCCCAGTCTTCGCTCCCCTCAGGGTATTGGATTTCTTCGATGTCACTGGCAGGTGGCAAATCATCCGTGGAGACTTCCGCGGTTGGTGAGTCGTCCTGAGGTCCCTTTGCTTCTTGAGCAACGGTAGCCGTTATGGATTGCTCGATTGACGTCATCTGGGTGACTTCCGAGGGGGCTTTCGACTGTTCGGCAACCTCTGTAGTTGCTGTTGCGTCGTCGGCAGAGCCGTCTGCCTCAGATGATTCATTGACGGGTTCCGATGCAGCTTCTTGGACACTTCCCGTTGAGGTTTCTGGCTCTTCCACCATCTCAGGGACAACCGGAATTGCTTGTTCAGCCTCCGTAGGAGCCGGATCCGACTCCGTAACAGGTGCAGCTTCAGCTGGTTCAACTAGATTGCTGACCAGGGCCTCTGATGTGGAGTTCTCGGTTGCTTGCGAGCCGCTCACGTCCTCCAAGGTGCTGCTGAGGGCTGGTTCATCGATTATTTCTGATGCTTGTGCCGGGACTGCAGCGAGCAGCATTCCCGATATCACTGCTGCCGAGAGCAGGGAGGTGCTTGCCTTTGGCGACATTATTGTCCTATTCCCCAAAAGTTGACGCGTGGCAAGGGCAAATCTGCCCAGATAGGCCGAAAGGCCTAGCATGTCACGTGTAAGGTGCCGAATGATGAGACATAATCTATCCGAAGAAAATCATTCCGCATAGTTTTATTTTTGCCTTAGGCACCGCAACCGGACCGTTAGGCAATGACTCCAGATGTTTGCCGAAATCTTCAGGCGTGGTTGCCGTAAAACCACGTACTCTTATCACTATGGGAATCTTGATCGATCCGCCGCTGTGGCCAGCGCACGGCACCTACTTCTCCCACTTGGTCTCAGACATCTCGCTGAATGAGCTGCACGAGTTCGCCAAGGAGCAGCAACTTCCACCGCGCGCCTTTGACCGCGACCATTATGACGTTCCTCTGGAACGCTTTGAACAGCTGGTCACCGCCGGCGCCCGCAAAGTCACAGCCAATGAATTGGTCAAGGCCCTAATCACCTCTGGCCTTAGGATCCCAGCCAAGTATCGGCCGGAGAAGCTGAACGTCATTCTTGCTCGGCGTTGGGCCAAAACTCTTCCGACTGAACCAGGGTTAGGCCGAAGCCTCCTGACATTGTGGGCTCAAGAACACCGGCATTACCATGACAGGGTTCATCTGCTATCGACATTGGAAGCCATCGATTGGTTGGCCAAGGAGCAGGTGAACGGTCAAGAACTGATGCTTTTGCAGCTGGCAGCGTGGTTCCATGATGCAGTCTATGAAGCGACCGCCGAGGATGAAGCGAAGTCTGCGATCCTCGCCCGGGAGCGGCTAAATGGCATCTTGTCCGAGGATGCCGTATCCAAGGTGAGCCAGCTGGTTCTGCTTACCGCTGGGCACAACCCGCAGCAGCAAGACAAGCTTGGACGGATCCTTTGCGACGCAGATTTGGAGGTACTGGCTAGGCCGGCGCCTGCGTACCAACGTTATGCCGAAGCTATTTACTGCGAGTACTCACACTACGCCAGGTCAGATCTGGCCAAGGGAAGAATCAAGATTCTCGGTTCGCTTCTGGAAAAGCCGGCGATCTACAACACTCAGCGCGGTGCCGAGCGGTGGGAAGCAGCAGCCCGCAGCAACCTGTCCGCGGAGATCAAACTGCTGGAAACCTGGCTATGAATCATTAAAGGCCAGTGGCCCGTTCCAACTGGAACGGGCCACTGGCTCGCCTGATCGACTAGGAGCCGAACGGTCCGGGGAAGCTTAGAAGCCGCCCATTCCGCCCATGCCACCCATGTCATCACCGGCTGGAGCAGCGCCAGCAGGAGCTGGCTTGTCTGCTACAACAGCTTCGGTGGTCAGGAACAGTGCAGCGATCGAAGCAGCGTTCTGCAGCGCCGAACGGGTCACCTTCACTGGGTCGTTGACGCCAGCTTCCAGCAGGTCCACGTACTCGCCGGTGGCGGCGTTCAGGCCGTGGCCGGCAGCCAGGCCCTTGACCTTGTCGGCGACGACGCCTGGCTCCAAGCCGGCGTTCAGGGCGATCTGCTTCAGTGGGGCTTCGATGCCAACACGAACGATGTTCGCGCCGGTGGCCTCGTCGCCTTCCAGCTCCAGCTTGGCGAATGCTGCTGCGCCAGCCTGGATCAGTGCAACGCCGCCGCCGGCGACGATGCCCTCTTCAACTGCTGCCTTGGCGTTGCGCACTGCGTCTTCGATGCGGTGCTTGCGCTCCTTGAGCTCAACCTCGGTGGCTGCGCCGGCCTTCAGTACTGCGACACCTCCGGAGAGCTTTGCGTGGCGCTCCTGCAGCTTCTCGCGGTCGTAGTCCGAGTCGGTGTTCTTGATCTCGGCTGCGATCTGTGCCTTGCGGCCTTCGATGGCGTCGGCTTCGCCGCCGCCTTCAACGATGGTGGTCTCGTCCTTGGTGATAACCACCTTGCGGGCGGTACCCAGAACTTCCAGGCCCACGTTGTCCAGGGACAGGCCGATCTCTTCGGAGACAACCTGGCCACCGGTGAGGATGGCGATGTCGGTCAGCATGGCCTTGCGGCGGTCTCCGAAGCCTGGAGCCTTGACAGCAACGGACTTGAACAGACCACGGATCTTGTTCAGGATCAGGGTGGCCAGAGCCTCGCCCTCAACGTCTTCTGCGATGATCAGCAGCGACTTGTTCGACTGCATGACCTTCTCCAGCAAGGTAACCATGTCCTTGACCGAGGAGATCTTCGAGTTGACGATCAGGATGTATGGGTCCTCCAGCACGGTCTCCTGACGCTCAGCGTCGGTGACGAAATATGCGGAGATGTAGCCCTTGTCGAAGCGCATGCCCTCGGCCAACTCCAGCTCAAGGCCGAAGGTGTTGGACTCTTCAACGGTGATAACGCCCTGCTCGCCGACCTTGTCCAGAGCCTCGGCGATCAGGCCACCGATTTCGGTGTCGCCAGCGGAGATCGAAGCGGTAGCTGCGATCTGTTCCTTGGACTCAACCTTCTTGGCGGCTGCGAACAGTTCTGCAGTGACGGCTTCTACGGCCTTGTCGATACCGCGGCGCAGTGCGATTGGGTCGGCACCTGCAGCAACGTTGCGCAGGCCTTCCTTAACAAGTGCCTGAGCCAGAACGGTTGCGGTGGTGGTACCGTCGCCAGCGACGTCGTCGGTCTTCTTGGCAACTTCCTTGACCAGCTCTGCGCCGATCTTCTCGTAAGGATCCTCCAGCTCGATCTCCTTAGCGATGGAAACACCATCGTTGGTGATCGTAGGGGCGCCCCACTTCTTTTCCAGAACAACGTTGCGGCCGCGTGGGCCCAAGGTTACCTTTACGGCGTCGGCAAGGGTGTTCAGGCCGCGTTCTAGTCCGCGGCGTGCTTCCTCGTCAAATGCAATCATCTTGGCCATAGTGGCTTAAGGTCCTTTCGGGGACGATTTTGCGAAAATGCAACCGACAGACAGCGCCCGCGACGGACGAGTGCTCCGGTGCGGCATCGGGCCGACCACCGTCTCAGCTCTCGCTATCTGAGGTATTCTTCACGCTCCGTGCGTTGCCACAACTGTGCCTCAGGTCCTGCCCAAAAATGTGCAAAGCCGATCGGTGTTAGCAGTCGCAACGCATGAGTGCTAATACAAATATTGGCACTCTCGCCCTGCGAGTGCAAGCCGATCGGCTCACAGCGAAGAGTTCTTTCGGGTGGGAGCTACTGCGTCTCGAGTACGTTATCCGAGCCCATCACCACAGTTACCCTGTTGGGAATGTTTGTGGTCTGGTAAACTTCGTCGACGCCGAAGATTTCAGCGATCTTTTCCGCAGTGGCGCGGTAGGCGTCTGAAGAATAGTAGATGTCGGTAGTCTGCGAGGACTTGGTCCAGTCTCCCGTGGCAACATTCGTGAATCCGGCCTCGGTCAGCGCGTCCTGCCCCAGCGATGCCGCACCGAGGGTATTCGAGCCGTTGTACACGCCGATCAGTTGACCATAGAGCACCTCGGAGTCGTCGATGGTGCTGCTTGGAGATTCGCTAGGTGACTGACTGGCGCTTTCCGATTCGCTCGGCTCAGCGCTTTGCGCCTGGTTCTCGCCACCGGTTTCCTCCGGGTTTTGAGAAGCGGTGGTGGTACTTCCAACTCCCAATGGCGCACCGCCGGAAGGTCCGAAGAAGTAAGCAAGCAGGCCGACAATGATCACCGCAACTGCCGCCACGACTACCCAACGCAGTTTGCCCCCGGGGGCTTTGGAGGCAACCGACTGCGCCCAACCGTGGGCATGGTGCGAGCCCACACGGGTATTAAACTCCGGTACGCGATCGAATTCGTCACGTGGGTAGTTGGTCATTCTTGTCCTTGCTCGAGGTCTGACTGGTCGCGGCAGGCATCCAGGATTTATCGCCCGGCTGCCGAGTTTCCGCTCACACGACGCTTGGTAGAGCGGGCTCTGCGCAAACGTTTGACCAGCATTGGGTCGTAGGCCAGCGCCGCGTCGGTCTCTATGAGCTGATTGAGTAGCTGATAGTAGTTCGTCGGCGACATGGAGAACTGTTTAGTAATTGCTTGTTCCTTGGCCCCGGCATACTTCCACCACAACTTTTCCATGTTCAGGATTTGTTGGGAACGCTCATCCAGCTCGGAGTCGGGATTCATTACGAAATCCACGAGCACTTCGCCCTCTGCCATGCGTTCTCACCTCATTCCTCGTCCATGATCTTGCCGGGTTGTGGCCTTGCGATAGGATCCGCACCGTGCGGACATACCACCGACATTCTAACCAACTCACCAGCACAGCGCCGAAGCCACCACCCGGATATCGCCAGAAAACGGCAGAATAGGTCACATGGACAACTCCCAGTCAGCACTTTTCGACCTAGCTGAACCAGAGAACACCCCGCTCTATGAAGCACAAGACTTCCCGTTCTACCACGGCGCCCAGTACCTGGCTGAACACGGTTTCATCGCCGATGACTGGGTGCCGGTGCTGCGGCCCCTGGATCTGAAGCTGCGGGCCATCGCAATTGATCTAGCTGCCCGGAGCAGCTCCGGAGAGCATCTGCTTCCGGCGCCGAACGTGATGTTGCGCGCATTGCAGATTCCTTTGGCAAAGGTAAAGGTGGTGGCCATCGGCCAGGATCCATATCCCACGGTGGGCCATGCAATCGGTCTGGCCTTCGCGGCCGAGGCCTCCGTGCGCCCGTTGCCGCGGTCATTGGCGAACATCTATAAGGAGTTGGAATCTGACTGCGGCATTGAACGCGCCGCCCATGCCGATCTGAGCAGCTGGCATACCCAAGGGGTGCTTCTATTGAATCAGGCGTTGTCGGTGTCGGCCGGAAATGCCGGCGCTCACCTGAAAATCGGGTGGACCGAGGTAATTGAAGCAGTAGTCGCCGCCCTCAATGAACGCGCTACCCCACCGGTGGCACTGCTCTGGGGAAAACACGCGCAGAAGATGGCTCCCCTAATGGACCGAATGCCCCAGCTTGCCAGCGCGCACCCTTCACCGCTGTCGGCGTCGCGTGGCTTCTTCGGATCCAAGCCCTTTTCTAAGATCAATCGGCTGCTCACCGAATCTGGTGAACAGCCGATTGATTGGAAGATCCCGGAGGTTTAGCGCCGGCGGATCAGCCTGCGCTCGCGCCGCGCCCTGGAGGTCAGGGGCCTGCACAATGTATCGCCGAAGACTACGCCTCCGGCAATGGACAGCATGATGGCAAAGGCATTGAACATTTCAACCAGACCGCGGGACATGTCATCCACCTCGAAAACGATGCCGTACATGGCGCGGAAGATCATCAAACCTGGCAGCAGGAACATCACCGCAGGGGCTGCAATCACCAGCTGCGGCGAGCGCAGCTTGTCGGCCGCAAAACGAGCCGCAAAGCCGATCACCGTGGCAACTACCGCGGGAGTGGCCCGTGCGCCCAGACCGATCAAGTCGCAAAGCATCTGCACCAGGTAGCCTCCTACCGCAATTGCGGCGGTGGGAAGCAGGAGCTTCACCGCGGTCTGTTCGGTCACCGAACCGGCGATGATCGCCACCGCCACCAGAATGATCAGCAGCCACGATGGGTACTCGATCTTCGCAATCTGGTGGACATCGACGCTCTCTCCGCCCAGCACCGAGGAAATCACCAGTGCCGTTGAGATTCCGGAGACGATCGCCGTGTACGTCAGCCCTGCGGAGAACAGGCGGCCCACGGCGGTCACCGGGAAGCCGTTGATCGCGTCCTGCAGCGCAGAAACGAATCTGCTGGAGGGCAGCAGAAGCAAGATGCCGCCGGAAACTACCAGCGCAGGGTCAATGGGGGCCTGAAGTTCATAGCTGATAAGCGCAATGCCCGTGACCACGAAGCTGGAGGCCGCAATGGTGAAGAATTCGGGAACCCGCCACCGTGCCCCGTAGCGTCCCACCTGAGAGACGATCGAAGCCGAGGCCATGGCGACCAGGGCCCCGAGCCAGGAGCCCCCGATAAACAGCACAAAGGCCGCGGCGAAGACCGCATTGCCGCAGGAGACGACCCAGCGCGGGAACGGCTTAGGCTGACGCGTGATCTTCTTCAGCCGCTTGGCCGATTCGCTGCGCGAGACGCCTCCGGCGATGATGTCCGAGACCAGCCGATGCACCAGGACCAGGCCCGCGTAGTTGGATGTTGAGGAACGCACCACCCGGAGGATGGAATAGCTCTCCGCGTCCGGCGGACTGTAGTTCAGGTGCAGCGACTGATTGGTGATGTCAACGTCGAGGTGGCTCAGACCCAGCGCAGCAGTGACGGCGATGACGCTGGTTTCGACTTCCAAGGCGCCGGCGCCGTAGCGGATTAAGGTCTCCCCCAGATCCAGCGCGAACTCTATGGTCCGGCGGGCCGAAGCATCTTGCTCCGAATTGACCTTGGGGTTGGCATAGGGTGTTCCCTGCAGCCGGTCCACGATGTTCAACGCCTGGGTAGGAGGAGCAGTCGAAATCCACATCTTGGCAAGAAGGCTTCGCGCCACCGGGTTGGCGCGCGTGGGCACCAGTGTCACACCGTCTTCGTTCGTGTGCACCTGACCGGTACGCGATTCAAGATCGGTGACATCGGCCGCCGCGACATTCGCGCTCATCGCGGTGTTCAGCGGCAGCTCAAATGAAACCGGCTGTTCTTGAACCACCTGTTCTTCAACCTGTCCAAGCTTGATTTCATTGGCGGTAATGCGTGGCAGCGCGCCAACTTCCGGCGCTGGGTCCTCCCCCGCTCGCGGCTGGTTCACTGGCCGCTGCTGCTTGTTATCCTGCGCCACAAATCACTCTCCACGAAGCGTTCGTTGTCCCATGTAAAAACGATACAACCGGACTTCATGAAGATGCTGGGGGAACCTGTCAAATACCTGCGTATCCCCGAACACATTTAACCCTGAACCCGGATCGGGAATAGTTTTACAGGCCCGCTGGTTATGCCAAGCAACTAACTTAGATACTTTTGCATGTACTTTTTGAAAGGTGAATTGCAGTGGACACCAGCAAGCAACTGCCACAGATCGGCGCTGAAACCTTCGGCGACATCACCGAGGACCAGCACGGCACACCGCTGACCCATGCGCAGGTCATTCGCAATGTGGTGGCGGAGGGCCAGAAGGCCGAAGAAGTGGGTTTGGACTTCTTTGGCATTGGCGAGCACCACCGTGACGATTATGCAATTTCATCCCCCGAAACGGTCTTGGCTGCGTTGGCGGCGACGACACAAAACATCAAGCTAGGCACCGCAGTCACCGTTCTATCCAGCGATGATCCGGTGCGCGTCTATGAACGATTTGCCACCCTCGACGCTTTGTCCAACGGACGAGCAGAAATCATTGCCGGTCGCGGCTCATTCATTGAGTCATTCCCGCTGTTCGGGTTCAACCTTGGAGACTACGAAGAACTCTTTGAAGAAAAGTTGGATCTGCTGACCCAGCTGCGGCACGGCACCCCGGTGACCTGGCAGGGTGAACATCGAGCCGCCTTGGAAGCACAGCAGGTGTATCCGCTGTTGGAAGGCAATCCGCTGGCCACCTGGGTGGGGGTCGGCGGTAGTCCACAATCGGTCATCCGTGCTGCACGCCATGGCCTGCCGCTATTCCTTGCCATCATCGGCGGGCAACCTGCCAACTTCGAGCCGCTGGTGGATCTGTACCATCGGGCATTAAAGCAATTCGGCCAAGCAGAACAGCCGATCGGCGCCCACTTCCACGGTCTGGTGGCGGATACCGACGAGGAGGCATTGGAACGCCTCTGGCCGCATTACCAGCGCACCATGAATCGACTGGGATCCGAACGCGGTTGGCCACCGGTAAGCCGCATGCGCCTGCAAGCTGCCATGGGACCAGAAGGTGCGATGATGGCCGGCAGTCCGGAAACCGTTGCCAAGAAAATGGCAAAGGTAGCTAAACAGCTGGGCCTCTCCCGCATCGACATCAAATACTCTGCGGGCTCACTGCCCCATGAAGACCTGATGAAGAGCATCGAATTGCTCGGCACCAAGGTCAAGCCTCTGGTTCACGAGCTGCTCACCGACAGCTGAGGTCGGGCCGAGAAAGGTTCCGCCCCGCATAACCGGCCGCGGCCTCCGGCGATCTGCTCCTGCCCAGAATCTGGGCAGGGGCAGCGTCGGTTAACGAACAAGGCATCGAGCGAAAGCCCGATGCCTAATTTTCTCTTCACTACTTGTGGATCTTACTGGACTCGAACCAGCGACCTTTCGCGTGTGAGGCGAACGCTCTAACCAACTGAGCTAAAGATCCATCTTGCTGCCAGCCGTTTCCGGCCCAACACCTAGATAAGCTTAGCCGTCTTATCGCTCAGCGGCCAAATCGATGCCCCCGACAGTCCAAAATGAAGCCTGAACGGCACACGATCCGGCTAGTTTTGAGACTCCTTAAAGATGCCCAAAACTGGCCCGTGACAAGCACTGAAAAACAGTACCATTTCGTTTATTTAGAGTTCACTTCAGAACGCCAGTTTCGACTTGTCAAAGTGGACTTTTACACCGCATAATTTTTCTAGCTCATCGAGCTCAAACTGGGCCCTACAAGGAAGCTGCCGGAAGCCGCCGGCAACGGTCCCCTCAAGGCCAACGAAACCGCCGAACGGCCATCGCCGGGAAGCAAAGCCTCTTTTTCGTTCGTTCTTAGCTTTTTAGGACCGTACCCAGTGTTTGAAAACCTGACTTTCTCTTTGTCATGCCTGTCTCCAAATGCGGTTGAGCGCGCCGAATTGGCGTCCCTCTACTCGGAAGTGGATGAGCGCTGGCAGCAGAAAATGGACCGTGCCCGCGCAGTGGTAACGGTCCGCGACGGCGAACTTCTCGTAGCCGCAGGTGTGGTCCATGATTCCATCCTGGCTCCCACCAGTGCCATGGATGCGCTCGAGCTCGGTTCGATGGCTGTCCGCCCGGATTACCGCCGCATGGGCA
Organism: Glutamicibacter sp.; assembly: GCF_032154645.1. GTDB lineage: Bacteria > Actinomycetota > Actinomycetes > Actinomycetales > Micrococcaceae > Glutamicibacter. The sequence goes on from NZ_JALDXV010000004.1 coordinate 175,520, forward strand.
TTCGCCAGCATGTCACCTCGTTGCGTCTCGAATTTGCACTCAAGGCGGGCGGAACGCCGATCACCATCATCAACTCGGCCAATCCTGCGTCCTGGGCCTACTACGAACGCTCGGAGCTGTGGGAACGCGAGCGCAGCTTTGAGCAGGACGAGCAGACCAAGTTCATCTACCGGGCCACCGAAAGTGCCCGTGACTGGGCCGCAAGCCTGCCGCAGGCCTCGCAGGACGCCATCAAGGTTGTCGCAGCGGCAGAGCCGATGCCCTCTACGGTTCCCACCATCGAGCTGGAAACCTCATTGGAGCAGGTCTTGGAGCTGCCGGCAGAACTCAGCGCCGTCGCCGCCCTGGTGCCTGCAATCCTCATTGGCCCCGAGGCCGACGACCATGATCCGCTCTTCGAGATGCACGGTGCAGATTCAGAGAACGACTGGTTCGGCACCGCCGCAGCAGATCCGGCCTTCTAGAACAGCGCATCCTGCTGCTCGTCCACCGCTTCGTGGCCGGGCAGCGGGGCCACCTCACCAGCCCGGCGAGCGCGGGCTGCCTCATGCAGGTCGATGGGGGTCACCTTGAGAACCTCGTCGACCATGGTGTTCAGGAACTGCGGAGCGGCGATGTCTTCGGGCACCGGGGCATGCACGCAGCGTACCGCCGGGTGCTCCACATCGTCATCCCAGTCAACCAGCAGCAACCCGGTGGCGGTGTAGCCGAAACCGTCGCCGAAGTCGCGCAGCTTGCGGATCATGTCCACCGTTCTCCTGAACGCGGCGGGCTCGCTGTCGAGGATCGTTGCACGCTGCACAAAGAAGAAGCCGACGGCCGCCAGCGGGTAGCGGGCGCGCAGGTTGGCGGCGTCGCCGTAGGCTTCCTCATACCTGTTTGAAAGGTTCTTGCCGAAGGAGGAGGTCATGGCCTTGGTGCTCAACAGCAGCTCGGGGCCGGTAGACCAGTGGGTCATCACCACATCGGTCTGCTTCATGTAGGCTCGGCCCAGAATGCGGGCGTCGGTGCTGCCCGCCTTGCCCGACATAATGGCTTCGTGGACCTCGTCCGAGAGCCGTTCGGGCAGTTTGCGCAGCAGCTCCAGGATGTCCTTGGACAGCACGCGCGGCGCCTCGGTACGCGGCCATACCAGATCAGCGTCGAAGCCGGCCCGCCGCAGTTCGTGGGCCAGCCAGGTGTCTACGCCCTGGGCAAAGCGGCCAGAACGGGTGGCCGCCTTTGACCGCACCGGGATGCTGAGCAGCCGTTCGAGCACGTCGAAGGAGGGGTTGAACTCATCGGTCACCGCCCCGTTGCGGATCCAGGGCGAGTCCTTGGGAGCCGACATCAAGGTGGTGTCGAACTCTGCAAAGGCGAGCGTCTTTTCCACTCCGGGGGTTGCCACGTTTAGCTTTTCACCGTCTTACTTCGGGCCTTGCGGCGTACCAACATATCTTTGCGGGCCTGATGCACCGCATCGAGGGCGGGTTCATCCAGCCCCAGCAGCTGTTCCAGAACGATCTGATCCACCAGGGTCGTGGCCTCGACCTTGCGCCCGTGGGCCAGGTGTTCGCGCACCTGGTCCTTGATGGAGCGAAGCTGCGGCGCGTATTCGGCCACCCTATGCGCCGAGGGCACCGGAAGCCTGTCCGCCTCGCGCGGCTCAACCTTCAGGATGCCTCCCCCATAGGAACGTCCCACCAGCTCGGCGCCGAGCATACTCAGCGTGTTCAGCGACGCCAGCGGCAGCAGCTCCCGTCCGAGCTCGCGCACATCCGCGCCGAGATAGACGCCGTGGATGGAGTTGATATGGTGCACCCCGGCCTCGTTCGTGGTCAGCCGCGGGGTATCGGCGTTCATATAGGTCATGAACAGATCCGGGACCGACAGCAGCGGCACCCGCCACCAGGGGGAACGCACGCGGCACTTATAGGCCCTGTCCACGCCTTCAAGCTCTCCCTGCTCGCTGTGCCGCAGCGCGGCGGCCGACGGTTGTGCGACGGGCCTGAACATGTACGTGGCAGCTCCGTGCTCTTCGAGTCGCGACCAGTCCTGCGCCGCCAACTCGAGCCCGCGCAGATGGCGGGAACCCGGCGGCGAGATGCGCACGTAGTCTTCACTGCCCAGGCCAAGGTCCTTTAGCTGGGCGGCGCTGAGCGTAAACCACTTGTTGTTGCCGGTGACGGCCCCCAGCGAGGTTTCACCCCAGCTTTGCAGCGGGGCAAAATTGCCGCCGGCCAAGGCCTGGGCCAAGATCCCCTGGGCTTCGAGTCCTACCAGCGAACCGGTCCAGCGTTCTCCCGTCGCTCCGGGAGTGTGCTCCACTCCCGCATCCAACAGCTCCAAGGCCGCCGCATTGCGGAACTGGTGCAGCTTCAGGCTTGTGCTGCTGCCGGTGCGATAACCGCGGGCAAGCAACAGCACCACTTCTTCCTGGGCGTCGGCAAAGATCCGCTCCTCGAAGACCACAAGGTTTACTTCTTCGAAGCGTTCAAGCAACATCTGCCGGATCGGTGCAGCGTAGTTCACGAACATCAGTTCGGCCGGCAGGACCAGGGCCATACTGGCTCCGGTGGCGAGGAAGCTGGTTGCGTGGGCGACGAAGGCCGCCCACATGCTCGCAAGTTCATTCAGCTCCACACCGGCGGTGCGGGCGGCCAGCCGGGACAGCCTGCGGTCTTCCCCGCGGTGCAGCTGATAACGCACGTAGGGCGGATTGCCGATCACCGCGTCCATATCGGCAGTGCCCTGCTGCTGGAAAAAGTTTGCATGCGTGATGCTGGCGTTGATGCCGCGCTCTGCTAGCAGGCCGCGCGCCGCGTCCACCGAGGGTTCATGCAGTTCAATGCCGAACAGTTCAACGTCGAAGCTCCCGTCCTGCGCCGTTTCATGCGCTGTGGCAAGAAATTGCGCCTCGCCACAGGAAGGCTCAAGCACCCGATGGCCTGTGGTTCCCAGGGCCCACCGGGTCATAAAGCGTGCTACAGGTTCAGGGGTGAAATACGCCCCGCGAGCATGGCGGGACGCTGCATCCTTGGTGGCTGTTTCTTTGTTCAACACGCATCGATCTTTCCATGGCCGTCAGACACTTTGGCTGCGGCCTTGGAACATGGTTGGAGGGGCAATCAACTCATTCTACGCACGGCACCGAGGCACCGCAGCGGCAGCATTAATGGGCGGTTTCGCCTTTGGCCTTGTGGATCAGTTTTTTGGTAGTCAAGACGATGACAGTAATCACGGAACCGATGATGAAGCCGGCCACGCAGGACAGTGCGGTATTGGTGAGCCATCCAAGTACGGGCCCTGCAGCGCCGGTCGCGTCGTGTACAGCCACTTCCAGGTGGTGCACATAGCCGTACAGCGTGTGCATGCCCAAGTCGTCCAGCCCCTTGAGCAGCAGGTGGCCACCAACCCAGAGCATGGCGACCACGCCTACCTTGCCGAGGATGGACATCACAATGGGCATCGCCTTGACCAGCCCTCGGCCGAGCTTCTGGGAGAACTGCCGCTTCTTCTGGGCAAGCATCAGTCCGAAGTCGTCCATTTTGACGATGAGGGCCACGGCCCCGTAAACCACAACCGTCATGAGAATCGCGACGGCAATGAGGATCAGGGTACGCATGATGAAGTTCTGGTCAGCCACTTCATTCAGTGAAATCACCATGATTTCGGCAGAGAGCACCAGATCTGTGCGCACCGCCGAAGCGATGATCACCTTTTCGTCCCGGGCTTTACCGTCTTCAATCGAACCGTGGTGTTTGATCCAGCCCAGTGCCTCAAGAATCTTTTCTGCGCCTTCAAATACCAGGTAGGCTCCGCCGACCATGAGGATTGGGGTGAGCGCGATGGGGAGGAAGGTCGAGAGCAACAGCGCCGCGGGGAGGATGAATAGCAGCTTGTTTCGGATCGAACCGACGGCGATCTTCCAGATGATCGGCAGCTCACGCTTGGGAGAAATGCCTGCGACGTACTGCGGCGTTACCGCAGCGTCGTCGACCACCACACCAATCGCCTTGGTGCTGGCCTTGGCCGCACCGGCGGCGATGTCATCCAATGATGCAGCGGTGACCTTTACCAGTGCTGCAATGTCATCGAGCAAAGCGACGAGGCCACCGGCCATATCTTTTCTCCTTGAAATCTTCAGCTTGGCCGTCAATCGCTGTCGGCCAAGAATAACTAGAGCCAATTTTACCGGCGTTGCCCCCGGGGCCGCTGCCTATACACGCTTCTTGGGATGCTTCTCGGGTCTATTGCCGTTCTCCTTCGGTTACCCAATCAATAACTAGAGAACTACGAACGCGCCAAACACGGTTAAGTGCAAATAACCCTCGGGGTTATACGACAACGCATAATTCCGAGAAATTGGTGAAGTACCTTACACGATTCGAATCGGCGCCCATCGGTCATCGCAACATCGCATTCATGGTTCGAATTGACGTTTCGGAGAGGTACCGCAAATTGAAGCCATCCAATGCGAAACCGCATATTCAGGCCAGCCGGATTGATTCCCGAGATCTGCGATTTGTCAAAGCACACAACATATAAAGGCCGGGAAAATCGATCCTCCATCGGTGTCAACACGAAGAATTATGAATATGCACCGCATTTCGAGATGCCATTCGAGCCCAGAGTTATCGTCGGGAGGTTACCCACAGACGAGACTGCGTAATTTTGAAATCAGAACCGCCAGATGAAATGCGACCTGGAGCCGGAAATCCCTGTCGAAAGAGGAGACGACCATCCAACTACTCGGTACCTGGGTCTCCGGCTGCGGCCCGCAGTATTGCTGCGTCAGAGGGTAAGTTCAGAGCAAGGGCATCGACGAGCGCTGGCAGAATCATCAACGTCAGCGCCCGCCCGAAGCTTCAACTAAACTCTTTCCAAACGACGACTCAATCCCCCAACTTTTTGCAAGTTTGATTGGGCATGGTTCAGGAGCTGGTAGCGGTTCCTATCACGGGGATTGTTCTTCATGGCCTCGCAAGTTGGAATGGCCAGTGCCACAGCCGTATGCCGCCAATGTTTAACACGAAATTCCTTGCGGCCCACAGCCAGAACCTCTTTGAAGAACTGTCCGGACGTCTTCTTTGGAGAAGCAACGTCGACAACTCGCAGCGCATTCTGCGGTGTCGTAATGTATAGCATCTGCAAGTGATCAGATCCGGGCGCAATCATAGCGAGCAACACCGCCCGCCCGTGCACCGAAACCATTCCCATGGCATCGTTGAGTGATTCCACATGGTTTGTGATCACGACTGGCATCCCTTTGAACCAACCATACTGCTCTAAATGGCTCTTGCCTTCACGAGTTGCGAGAAATTCTGCGACCCTGACTGCGGTTTGAGTTCTCGTTATTCTGCTCGGCATTTTAAAGGTACTTCCCTTCTTGCTTCATGTAACAGAAAACTAAATGTCGTGCGTCTATGCCATATCGAAATTGGTAGCATCCGGTGTTTCAAGGGGGCGGTCCAACCAGCCCGCCGGAAGGGCTAGGTCTTCTAAATGCGCCGGGTTTGAAATCAAAGTCTCATGCCCAGCGACTGCGAACTGTAGATTCCTAACTTCGAATTGAACACCCAACATGTGTTCCATTTGCGGGACCACTTCTTCTGTCGCGTATTCAACAAGTTCAGTCAACAATCGCTCGGATTTTGCAGTGCAGACCAAATTGACGACCAGCTCTTCAGGCGCGCCATTAATGGTGCAACTTGCCGAGCGCGTCCACCCCTTGGCACGGCACTGCTCGGAACCCCAAAATGCAACCTGCGAGATTTTTGAAGCCCAGGCAGCACCTTGCGGATTGCTGTTTGATGCTACGAGTACTGCAAACTGCTCTCTTTTCATCTTTCTCTCCAGTGCGTAGCGGCGTTCGTAGTAAGGTATTTATGTAGCTAGTCTAACCTTTAGCTAGGCTACATATGATAGAGCGAGTTAAGCAAGCTGGACTTCACATCGAGGCGTGAAAGGCGTCAGGGTGCGCGGGATGGCCCGCAGCCAGCAGGAAAGGAGCAAGCATGCCTTCGTACGATACGAGCGACTACTGGTACACCGAGGAAAGCTCGACATCCGACCCAACCGAACTCCTCAATCTACTGCGCCAATATCAGGAAGCTGAGCGCAAAATGAGAACACATACCCGCGGCTCCATGGGGATGAGTGAAAACGACATGCATGCTTTGTATTTCCTTTTACGCGCACACAGCGAGAGCCAGATTCTTCGTCAGAGAGACTTCACCAGAGAATTGGGGATCTCTGATGCATCTGTTTCCGGCTTGATCGACCGGTTATGCCGAGATGGCTACGCGCAAAGAATCGTACATCCCGCAGACCGACGATCCGCAGGCATTATCCCTACCGAATACAGTGACTCTGAAGTAAGAGCAACATTAGAAAGCATCCATCAAAGGATGCAGGAGACGGCTGAAAATTTATCCCCTGAAGAACGAACCGGTGCTGCGAGATTTCTCCGGCTCATGATCAACTGCATCAACGAAGAGCGCAAAACAAACGAAGGCCAGCCTCGCAACAAGTAGTTCCACCACACGTCACCGAAATCTTTATAGATACATCAGAAGACGCGAGGCGCATCAAACAGGGAGCTGGGTGCGATAACCATTGATCACCTAGCCTCAAACTTCTGCGCTATCAACACCAAGATCATCGGTACGAGCGAAAGGCTCAGACTGACGATAGCGGCCCTGATAACCACCCTTATTCCACAGCAACGTTGGAGATCAGCGCCCAGGAATTCCAGTCACTAAGGACTGTCATCTGAGCCCCGTACGACGCTACTGAATGCCAGCCCTTGAATGCATATCAACGCCGCGGACCACTGCCTTGTCGACAATGAAAAATCCCCGGATTCATGCAGCCAGGCACGCTTCCGAGGATTTAGTGGAGCCCCCTACCGGATTCGAACCGGTGACCTTCAGTTTACAAGACAGACGCTCTGGCCAGCTGAGCTAAGGGGGCGTACCGATTAAGAATATCGGATGACCGGGCAAGTCTGCGAATTAAGCGCCAGCACCGGCATTAACTGGCTGTGGGGCGGGAACCGAATTTCGGTTTCCGCCCCACAGCCTTGAGTGCGAGATTGCTATGGGAGTCTACCCGATCCCTGCAATCTGTCTAGGCCCCTGGACCGATTACTTGTTCGCCTTGATGGCGTCGTTCACGGTGGTCGGGAAGTCCTGGGTAGCGAGATCGACGACCTTGCCCTGCACGATGACGGTAGGAGTTCCTGCGATGCCGTCGTTCTTCGCCGCCTGGGTGGTGTACTGAACGTAAGGACGGAAGTCGCCCTTGTCGATGCAGGAGGAGACCTTGTCGCTTGCACCAGCGGCCTTCGCCATTTCTGCAAGCTGTGCGTTCTTCATTTCGCCCTGCTCATAGTGGCCCCACAGAGCGGTCACGAATGGCATGTATGCCGATGGGGTGTCGTTGGCAACGCATGCCAAAGCATTGGCTCCGCGCGAGGAGAAGTTGGTTGCCGAACCGCCGTCAAGGTACCCGACGTTGCGGTATTCAACGGTGACGTCCCCAGCTGCCAACCAGTCGTTGATCTGCTTGCCGTAGGTTGCCTCAAAGTCGGCACAGTGAACGCAGTTTGCATCCACATACATGGTGATGTTGACCGGCTCGCCCTTCTTGCCGACGGTCAGGTCGCGGGGCTTAGGCTCGGTGGGAGCTTCGGCTGGCGCCTGCAGCTGGGTGATGTCCACGTTGTCGACGGTCTTATCGGCAACCGTGGTTGGTGAAGTTACCAAAATGCCGCCAGCAGCATTGCCGCCGGCTGGCACGGCGCCTGCGTCGGCAACCTTGGTGTCGTTGTTCTGGACAATCAGGGTGACAACCAGTGCGATCACAAGGATCACCGCACCAAGTACGCCGAGCTTGACGAATAGCGACTTGCGCTTAGCCGCAGCTTCCTGAGTTGCTCGCATCTGAGCAGCCTTTTCACGGGCGCTAGCCGTACGCTCGGCCTTGGATGGGCGCGGGTTATTTGTAGCCATAAATCAAAAGATCCTTGGGTCAGCGGAATACTGTCAACTGCATCAAGCTTAGCCAATAGAATCGATGATTTTCCGTGAAATCTGCGATTCTTCAACGTTCACAGGTGGCACATATGCTCCACCAATTGCCGGCTAAGGACGGCTCTCTCAAAACTTGAGTGTTCAACCAAGTCATTTCGCGTTACGTGGAATCGGTGCATGACGGAGGTCACAGGATCCCAAAATTGAGTTGTTTACGTCACGTTGAAGGTAAAACGTCGGCATAATTCCTTTGCCCACGATAATTCACTAGGCTCAGCACTAGAGAGCAATTAACTTGCAGGGTAGAGAATCACGCTCGAGGCCCAGGTTCCGTTAGACCACCGGTGCGCAGGTTGGAGATCAAGCCAGGAGGTTCATCGTGGATAACCCGACAACAGGTCAAGATACAGGCAACGGCTACGATTTCGTGGTGGTAGCCAACCGCCTGCCGGTAGACCGGGTAACCAATCCCGACGGCACCCAGGGGTTCCGGCGCTCCCCCGGTGGTCTTGTGACTGCACTGGAACCGGTCATGGCATCCTCCGACGGCGCATGGGTCGGCTGGCACGGCGGCATCGACGACGAACTTGAGAGCTTCGATAAGGACAACATCCACCTAGTGCCGGTCCCGCTCAGCGAAGATGATCTGGAACTGTACTACGAAGGCTTCTCAAATTCGACGCTGTGGCCGCTGTACCACGATGTCATCGTCCCGCCCGCCTACCACCGCACCTGGTGGGACCGCTACAAGCGGATCAACCAACGATTTGCCGACGCCGTGGTGCGCATCGCCGCCCCCAACGCCACCGTATGGGTACACGACTACCAGCTGCAGCTGGTTCCGCGGCTGCTGCGCCTTGCCCGGCCCGACCTAAAGATCGGGTTCTTCCTCCACATTCCGTTCCCGGCCGCTAGCCTGTTCTCCCAGCTTCCGTGGCGCCGGCAAATCCTTGAGGGCCTGGCCGGAGCCGATCTGGTGGGCTTCCAACGCGAAGCCGATGCCACCAATTTCCTGCGCTGCCTGCGCCGCTTCACCGAATATCAGACCAAGGACCATGAGGCTACGCCTCGACCGGAGCATGACCTGCAGAATATCTGCCGGGCGGATGCCCATCCGATCTCCATCGACTACGAACAAATCCGGCGGCTCTCGCGCGACCCGCAGATCATCGCCCGCGCAGCGCAGATCCGCCATGAATTGGGCAACCCCAAAACCATCATGCTCGGCGTGGACCGGCTGGACTACACCAAGGGCATTCGCCACCGTTTGAAGGCCTACGGAGAATTGCTCAACGACGAACAGCTGCAGGCAGGAGATGTCTGCCTGATTCAGGTGGCAAGCCCCAGCCGCGAGAACGTCGATACGTATATGGAGCTGCGCGACCAGGTGGAGCTCATGGTCGGCCAGATCACCGGCCAGTTCGACACGCTGAGCCACACCACGCTGCGCTATCTTCACCATTCCTACCCGCTGAAGGAAATGATGTCCCTCTACCTTGCAGCCGACGTACTCCTGGTCACCGCGCTGCGCGACGGGATGAACCTGGTAGCCAAGGAATATGTTGCAGCTCATCAGGACGGACGCGGCGTGCTGGTGCTTTCCGAATTCACCGGGGCCGCAGACCAGCTCACCCAATCCGTGATGGTCAATCCGCACGATATCGACGGTATGAAGGTCAAGATCATGCAGGCGGTCAACATGCCGGAGGGCGAGCAGGAGAAACGCATGAAGCGCATGAACCACCACCTCGCGGAGTTCGACGTAGCCCGCTGGTCCAACCGCTTCCTCACGGAGCTGTCGCAGATCAACACCAGTTCAATCCCCACCGTCGCCGCGGCGAACGGTTCGTAGTTCTCGATGAGCAATAGATTGGATGGCGACGTGGCATCGCTGACGCCGCAGTTACTTCACGACCTACAAGCTTTCACCGCGCATCAGCGCATCCTGGTTGCCCTTGACTTCGACGGCACCCTTTCGCCCTTGGTCGACCACCCGCAGGATGCAAGGCCGCTGCCGCGCTCCGCCCAGCTGGTTGCCCTGCTTGGGACGCTGCCGGGGGTATCTACGGCGGTGGTATCGGGGCGCAATCTCGCGTCGCTGGCCGAGGTCTATCCTGCCCCGCTGCCGGAAATTCAAATCGGCTCCCATGGAGCAGAGCGGGTTCTTCCCGCAGCACTGCACAACATCTGGCAAGAGGCGCCCCTGTCATCGGAACAGTCGGCATTGCTGGCGACGCTGACCGAAAGGCTCGCCAAGGTTGCCGACGGCTTTGAAAATGTCTCGTTGGAACTCAAACCGACTGCCACGGTGCTCCACGTTCGCAGGGCTGCACCTGAAGACCAGGAACCAGCCCTGCAGCAGGCACAACTGGCGCTACAAGATCTACACGGAGTGAAGACGATGCTGGGCAAGGCAGTACTTGAAGCCTCGGTCCTGCACACCGACAAGGGCAAGGCCCTGACGTGGCTGCGTGAAGAGCTTGATGTTCAGGCGGTGCTGTTTGTCGGCGACGACGTCACCGATGAAAACGGATTCCGCGTAATGCAGCCCCAAGACGTTTCGGTCAAGGTTGGCCACGGTCCCACAGCTGCCATTCACCGCATTGATTCGCCCTTCGCCGTACCGGATCTTTTGCAAAACCTCGTTTCCATGCGAACATAAAGTGTCCCAATTCACTTTCACTTCGGATCGTCGGGCACGTACCTGCCCGTGAAAGGATTGTCGTTATGGCAACTGTGACCTTTGACAAGGCCACCCGTGTATACCCAGGCGCTTTGGTGCCATCCGTCGACGGAATCGACTTGGAAATCGCGGATGGCGAATTCCTCGTTTTGGTCGGCCCCTCGGGTTGCGGTAAATCAACCACACTTCGCATGCTCGCAGGCCTGGAGGAAGTTAACTCCGGCCGCATCCTCATCGGCGATAAGGACGTGACGAACGTTCCGCCCAAGGACCGAGACATCGCGATGGTCTTCCAGAACTATGCGCTCTACCCTCATATGACGGTTGGCGAAAATATGGGCTTCGCCTTGAAGATCGCCGGCGTCGACAAGGCGGAGCGCAGCCGTCGAGTACAGGAAGCAGCAGAGCTGCTGGACCTGGTCCAGTACCTGGATCGCAAGCCAAAGGCCCTCTCCGGCGGCCAGCGCCAGCGAGTTGCCATGGGCCGCGCAATTGTCCGCTCCCCACAGGTGTTCCTGATGGATGAGCCGCTGTCCAACCTCGATGCAAAGCTGCGTGTGCAGACCCGCACCCAGATCTCATCATTGACCAGACGCCTTGGTGTCACCACGGTTTACGTGACCCACGATCAGGTCGAGGCGTTGACCATGGGCGACCGCGTCGCTGTACTCAAGGATGGACAGCTTCAGCAGGTTGGAACCCCACGCGAGCTATATGACCGTCCGCGCAACGTGTTCGTCGCCGGATTCATCGGCTCGCCAGCGATGAACCTGCTGGAACTGGAAGCTGCCAACGGCCAGGTAGCGTTTGGCAACACCCTCATCAATGCGTCTGGTGCGGCAGGGGCAACCACCTTGGGCATCCGCCCGGAAGACATCCAGTTCGTCAACGAGGGTGAAGGTGTTGAGATCACCATCGACGTCGTCGAAGAGCTGGGTGCAGATGCTTATGTCTACGCATCAGCTGAACTTGGCGGCACGACTCAGACCATCGTTGTCCGCGTTGACGGGCGTACCCCGCCGGCACGTGGGCAGCGTCTGAACATTGCGCCCAAACTGCAGCACATACACCTGTTTGATACACGCAGCGGCCTTCGACTCGAAGAAGGCTAAATAGGCTGACAAGGTCGGTGGGCTCGGAACTTCGGTAGAAGTCCGAGCCCACTCACTTTATGCATCGAGTTAAACACCAAGGGCCCCGAGAAAACTCGGGGCCCTTGGCAAATTATGCCCGGCGATGACCTACTCTCCCACACCCTCCCGAGTGCAGTACCATCGGCGCAGTGGGTCTTAGCTTCCGGGTTCGGTATGGGACCGGGCGTTTCCCCCACGCTATGATCGCCGTAACTCTAGCCCACACGGATAATCCGTGGGAAAACTACGGTGTCCTTCGCATTGCGACAACTCCATAACTATATCAGCAAGGTCGCGGCTAAAGCCAATCCAGAGGCGGATCAGCAACGTGCTCTTCGCCATATGACTTCTGGAGGCTAATCCAATTTCCAGTTCGACACAGCTACGATTCGGCCCCCTCACCACAGCAGACAGCCTGTCCGGCTCAGTCGTTGCTGCCTTCGTTGACTTCACGGCGTTCTACTTGTTCAATGAGCGGCCTCCATCGGTGAACAGCCATCCGCGGTACAGCACGGATATGGCCCTGTGAGTTGTCGGCGTTCTTAAAAATACTTGTCGCATCTTCAGCTGTTGAAGTTCGCCCGGACCACTTGAGCGCACCTTGATAGTGCCAGCAAATGGGTGTGCCAGGCGACGCTAGCGCGCTAGACTCGCTCCATGCCTACGCCAGAGAATGAACGTGCATTACTACTTCGCGATTATTTGGACGCAGCAAGAGAAGCGATTGTATGGAAATGCCAGGGCCTATCCGATACCCAGGCCCGCACTCCAATAACGCCTACGGGGACGCACGTCATGGGCCTGCTCGTTCATTTGTCGGTGACCGAAACTGGTTACTTCTTCAAAGGCCTCGGCCGAAAAATAGAGGATCCTTTGATCCAGGAGATTATCGAGTCGGCAGATCCGCAGGCAGAATTCCTTCCGCCACAGGAAATGACGCTAGCCGATGCTATCGCTCTCTACGAGGCGACAACCAAGGCGGTCGACGTCGTCTTAGACGGAATAGCACTGGACACGATCATCAAGGTATCTTGGCGAAAGAACGGGCAAGCCACACTCGAGCGGATGCTGGTGCACATGATTGCTGAAACGCACCGCCACGCAGGCCATATGGATCTGATCAGAGAACTACTCGACGGCTTTGTCGGTCTTTATCCTGAGGCGCCGAGTATTGCTGATCTATCCGAGGAGCAATGGCACGAACAGTATCAGCGCGTGCAACGTCTTGCCGCCCAGTAGGACGCTGTTGTGTGTCCTGCAGCGCCCACCACCACCCCGAACACCCGCGGCTTTAACCACAAAAAGGGCCCACCAGGACCCCCAAACACCCCCAGCCATCCACC
>NZ_JALDXV010000005.1:0-185223 GCF_032154645.1 Glutamicibacter sp.
CCAGAAAACCTGCCGGCCAAGATCCAGCACTACATCAACGGTGAATTCGTCGACTCCATCGGCGGCGAAACCTTCGAGGTGCTCGACCCGGTAACCAACACCGCGTACACCACCGCAGCCGCAGGCCAGAAGGCAGACATCGACGCCGCCGTCGCCGCCGCCACCGAGGCCTTCAAGAACGGCCCTTGGCCCAAGATGAAGCCGCGCGAACGCGCCAACGTGCTGTACAAGATCGCCGACGCCGTTCTCGCCCAGCAGGACCGCCTGGCCGAAATGGAAACCTTCGACACCGGCCTGCCGATCACCCAGGCCAAGGGCCAGGCGCAGCGCGCCGCAGAGAACTTCCGCTTCTTCGCAGATTTGATCGTCGCCCAGCATGACACCGCGTTGAAGGTTCCGGGCACCCAGCTGAACTACGTGAACCGCAAGCCCATCGGCGTGGCAGGCCTGATCACCCCATGGAACACCCCGTTCATGCTCGAATCCTGGAAGCTCGCTCCTTCCATCGCCTCGGGCTGCACCGTGGTGCTCAAGCCGGCCGAGTTCACCCCGCTCTCCGCTTCGCTGTGGGCCACCATCTTTGAAGAGGCAGGCCTGCCCAAGGGCGTCTTCAACCTGGTCAACGGCATGGGCGAAGAAGCCGGCGACGCACTGGTCAAGCACCCGGGCGTTCCGCTGATCTCCTTCACCGGCGAATCCTCCACCGGCCAGCTGATCTTCCGCAACTGCGCGGAGAACCTCAAGGGCATGTCCATGGAGCTGGGCGGCAAGTCCCCCGCCATCGTGTTCGAGGATGCAGACTTCGACGCAGCCATCGACTCCACCCTGTTCGGCGTCTTCTCGCTGAACGGCGAGCGCTGCACCGCAGGCTCGCGCATCCTGGTCCAGCGCGGCATCTACGAGAAGTTCACGCAGGCCTACGCAGCCCGCGCAAAGAACATCAAGGTCGGTGATCCGCACGATCCAGCCACCCAGGTCGGCGCGCTCGTCCACCCAGAGCACTACGACAAGGTCATGAGCTACGTGGAGATCGGCAAGTCCGAAGGCCGTCTGCTGGCCGGCGGCGGCCGCCCGGAGAACCTGCCCGAGGGCCAGGAGAACGGCTCCTACGTCGCACCGACCGTGTTCGCCGACGTGGCACCGGATGCCCGCATCTTCCAAGAAGAGATCTTCGGCCCAGTCGTCGCCATCACCCCATTCGACACCGATGAGGAAGCATTGGAGCTGGCCAACAACACCAAGTACGGACTGGCAGCCTACGTATGGACCAACGATTTGAAGCGCGCCCACAACTTCGCGCAGAACGTCGAGGCCGGCATGGTGTGGCTCAACTCCCACAACGTGCGCGACCTGCGTTCACCGTTCGGCGGCGTCAAGGCTTCGGGTCTGGGCCACGAGGGCGGCTACCGCTCGATCGACTTCTACACCGACCAGCAGGCGGTGCACATCACCCTGGGCGATGTGCACACCCCGAAGTTCGGCGCCTAACCACTAATTTTCTGCTTTGCAAAGGAGCAATGTCATGAGCAACGAAATCCCTAAGCCATCGGTTCCAGCACCGGACATCCTGCGCTGCGCCTACGCCGAACTGGTAGTCACCGACCTGGAGCGCTCGCGCAAATTCTACGTGGACGTCCTGGGCCTGCATGTGTCCTACGAAGATAAGAACCAGATCTACCTGCGTTCCTTCGAAGAGTTCATCCACCACAACCTGGTGCTGACCAAGGGGCCGGTGGCGGCGCTGAAGGCCATGGCTTTCCGAGTGCGCTCTACCGAGGAAGTCGACAAGGCGGAGGCCTACTACAAGGAACTGGGCTGCCGCACCGAGCGCCGCAAGGAAGGCTTTGTCCGCGGCATCGGCGATTCGGTCCGCGTCGAAGATCCGCTGGGCTTCCCCTACGAGTTCTTCTTCGAGACCACCCACGTCGAGCGCCTGCACATGCGCTACGACCTGTACTCGGCCGGCGAGCTGGTTCGTCTAGACCACTTCAACCAGGTCACACCGGATGTACCGCGCGGCCGCAAGTACCTCGAAGACCTGGGCTTCCACGTTACCGAGGACATACAGGACGATGAAGGCACCACGTATGCAGCATGGATGCACCGCAAGGGCACCGTCCATGACACCGCGCTGACCGGCGGCAACGGCCCTCGCCTGCACCACGTCGCCTTCTCTACCCACGAGAAGCACAACATCATCCAGATCTGCGACAAGATGGGCGCGCTGCGCATCTCGGACCGCATCGAGCGCGGCCCGGGCCGCCACGGTGTGTCCAACGCGTTCTACCTGTACATCTTGGATCCGGACGACCACCGCATCGAGATCTACA
Organism: Glutamicibacter sp.; assembly: GCF_032154645.1. Classification (GTDB taxonomy): domain Bacteria; phylum Actinomycetota; class Actinomycetes; order Actinomycetales; family Micrococcaceae; genus Glutamicibacter. The sequence goes on from NZ_JALDXV010000005.1 coordinate 2,331, forward strand.
CCCAGGACTACTACACCGGTGATCCGGACAACCCGACCATCACCTGGAACGTGCACGACAACCAGCGCCGCGACTGGTGGGGCAACCCGGTTGTGCCCTCCTGGTACACCGAGGCATCCTTCGTGCTGGATCTGGACGGCAATGTCAAGGAAGTCATCGAGCGCACCGACGACTCGGAGCTTGAGGTCACCATTGGCGCCGACGGCTTCTCCTACACCCGTGCAGGCGACGAAGACGGTTCGTACCATGGCCAGGCTTCCAAGGGCTTCAAGCTGGGCAACCAGCTCTAAACCTTAGGGTCTCCAGCTAGGTCAAAAGCCCGGTGCGGCGGCGAAGTTTTTATCTCAACTTCACTTGCGGCACCGGGCTTAAGCGTCTGCAGAGTCGCTTGCTAGACGCTAGCGCTCAACGTATATTTCGCCAGCGGAATCCAGCAAAGAGCGCGGATATGCTCACGATTGCAAGCACCGCCAGATAGTATCCCGGGGCAACATCTTGCCCGGTACTCTGGATCAGGAATGAACAAATCATTGGGGTGAATCCTCCAAAGATCGCTACCGAGGCGTTGTAGCTGAAAGAAAGACCCGTTGCACGCGTGGCATCGCTGAATGCATCAGCCATGACTGACGGCAATGCCCCGTAGTACAGAGCCTTAAGCAACCCCAGAATCACCATGACGGTGGCGAGCACCGTAAAGGTTTTTGCAGCTGTCATCCAGAGGAACAGCGGTATGGTCACTAGCATGATTCCTAGCGCAGTAGGGATCATGATGCGAAGTCGACCGACGCGATCAGCCAAATGACCCACCAACGGTGTCGCGAAAGTAAGAATTACCCCGGTAATGATCAATGAAGTAAATGAAACTGCCGGGTCCATTCCCAATTGCTTGATGCCAAACGTCGGCATGTACTGAAGCACGAAATTCAAAGCAGTCGAAATAGCCAATGCGCCGCCAGCAATGAAAATCGATAATTTTTCGCGCGCAAATACTTCCCGCACCGGTTCTTTCCTAGTCCGTTGTGCCTCCTTCTGAACTGCGGACTCGGCGATCGGCATCTCTTCTACGTTTCTGCGGAGCCACCAACCGGCAGGCCCTACCAGGAGCCCAATAAAGAATGGAATACGCCAGCCAAAGTCATTCATTTGATCCGTAGTCAAGATGCTCGTCAAAGTAACCACCGTCAATGCAGCAAGCAACGAACCAAGTCCTTGACTGGCAAACTGAAAACTGCCCAGGAAACCCTTGCGTTGCTTGCCTTGAGCAAGCAAATAAGAAGTTGCAGCGCCGAACTCTCCGCCCGCAGAGAATCCTTGAACCAACCGTCCCAGTACCAGCCCAATGGGTGCCAAAAGTCCGATGGTGTCATAGGTAGGCAGCAGGGCAATGATCGCCGTGCCGAGCAGCATTAGCCGAATTGTGAGCACGAGGCCCTTTTTTAGTCCTTTACGATCTGCGTAGGATCCTAGGATCAATCCGCCCAGAGGACGGATCAGATAAGAAACGCCGAAGACCGCAAAAGCCTGGATAACCTCGATGGCTTGATTATCTGACGGGAAAAAGTTGTGGCCGATGTAGATTGCCAACAATGCATAAATCCCGATGTCATACCATTCCATGGCATTTCCGACGGTCGCTGCTGCGACGCCTCGGAACAGGGACTGCTTTTTGGCGCCAGATCCTTCCAGCGCATCTTGAGAATTTCCAGACAAAATTGTCGTGTGTTTCCGGGTCATGATCTGTCCTAGCGCTCAGATTTGGCGTACGTTGGCATGCTGGGAAGCTCCATGCAGGTTCCTAAGTCGTAGAAGAGTCCGCACATCATTTTTAGCCCTTCACGCAGCACCGGCTCTAAGGCATGCTCATCCGGCGCATGCTGTTTACATCCTGGATAAGAGTGGGGAATCCACAGCGTCGGCAGGTCCAAGGTTTGTTCGAAAACCTGATTAGGAAGTGACCCACCAATATTGGGCAGGACGACCGGGGAGTACCCAATAGTGTCGGTGATTGACGTGCTAGCCCACTGAACCCATGGATTATCCGGTTCGATGCGGCTAGCCGGGAAATATTGCCCCATGCGAAGCTGCACCATTGAGTAGCCTGCGTCATCCAAGGCTCCCCGTATTGCCGACTCGAACTTCTGTGGGTCTGTGCCGACGACGAATCTCAGCTGCAGATTGGCACGTGCCGTGCCAGGAATTGCATTGATGGGCTCGTCGATATTTGCAGCCTGCAGCGCCAGGACTTCCAATGAGTTCCACCCATAGAGTCGCTCTGCTGTGCTCAGCGAAGGATCCCCCCAAGATGGATCAATTATCGGGTCATTTACGTCGCCACCGACTTCAACCCGGGAAAGTGCCTGAAGCACGGACGATGGCAGCTTCTCCGGCAGTAGCTCCGGCACGCGAATCCGCCCGTCACCATCAACTAAGACACCGATGGCAGCAGCTAACGTGGTTGCAGGATTGCGCAGTACACCGCCCCAGTTTCCCGAGTGAAATCCACCGTTCCGCAACGGGACTGACAATTCAAAACTTGCTCCACCACGTGCGCCGAGGAAGATCGTCGGCACTTCGGCTCGTTGACGTGGACCATCTGAAGCGATGAAGACATCTGCCTGCAAAGATGCACGATGGGCTTTGGCGTATTCATCAAGCTGCGGCGAGCCGATTTCCTCACCTGCCTCGAAAAGGAAAGTGATGTTGAAACCCAATGACCGGCGCTGCTGCAAAACAAACTCAAGTGCCAGCAAATTAACCAAGTGCTGCCCCTTGTTATCGGCCGCCCCACGCCCGTACCAATGATCCCCCTGGGCCGTGAGCTCAAACGGCTGAAGTCCTAAGCTCCACTGTTCATCTTGACCGTCAACAACATCAGCATGGCCATAGCACAAGACCGTGGGTAAGTCATCATGCTCTATTCGTCGAGCCCGCAGAAATGAATTCCCGCTGCCATTCCAATTCAGGTCTAGATCGACGGTGAATCCAAGACTTTCGAGGCGATCGCGAAGGGTACTACCGAGGTATGAGTCCAGCGCAATGCTGCCCTCGGCAGTGCCACTGACAGTCGGATGCGCTACCAGTGTTGCTAGCTGCTCGAACAATCGTCCCGAAGTCGCGCATTCGTCTGCTTTTTCAAGTAGTTCATGCTTAGACATGGAAATTCTCCTCAAGATGTTTCGTGTACTCTAAATCACATTAGGAGTAGTTTTTATCCTGATCTAGTGCCGTTTTGTCGACGAGCTTTTACTTTGAGGAAAACCTCGGAACGGAGAAGTACGACGTGCAAACCTTACCCACGGCCCTGAAGTACTTTCATGAAGTGGCCACCACAGGTTCCATAACAGAGGCCGCGCGCGCGGAGCATGTAACGGCGTCTGCCATCAGCAGGCAGATTACTGCCCTCGAACGGCAAATCGGAAGTGCGGTCTTTCTCCGACATGCCCGTGGCATGGAGTTGACCGATGCGGGGGTGCTTCTCTTGGCTCATACCCGTCGAACCATCGCAGAAGGCGAACAATTGGCGCAGGATCTTTCAGCACTCGCTCTGGGCCCGGGGCAGACTATTGAGGTTGCCAGTTCAGAAGGCCTCGCGGCCTATGCGACATCTCGAGCGGTCGCCCTTTTCTGCGCTCAATACCCGCAGACCTCGGTACATCTACGGGTCCTCCCCTCTGCTGAGGCCGCGGTTCGAGTCGTTGAAGGCACTGCCGATCTAGCAACGGTATTCGCACTTGGACCACAACGGGATGTAAATGTGGAATTCTCCACGCCGGCACCCGCCTACGCTGTAGTTTCCGTAGATCACCCGTTGGCAACTCGACCGCGGGTGAGTCTAGACGAGGTGTGCGACTATCCATTGTGCATGCCGGCCAGGGGAATCACTCAGCGCGAACTCTTCGATATCGCCACGGCAATGGCGGGACTGAAACCTCGCATCGCATTATCCACCGACCATGTGAATCCAGCAGTCGAGTTCGCGCGTTCGGGGGTTGGCGTGACGTTGCTGAGCAAGCATTCACGCCGCCGGGATGTTGATGAGTCTCTGGTGTATTTATCGATTGAGCATCCAGTACTTTCCGAACGGACTGCTCAAGTCCTCACCATGCCGCGTCGGCGACGATCGGCACTCGTCAGCGCACTGATCGAGCTCATCATTGCACAGCTGGGCTCGGAGCAAGAGTAATCAACGCGGCAAACGTGCTCGCTGCCGATTCAGAAGTTCAGACTGACGCAATCAGTTCGTCATGCAGTTAGGCCACGCCCCTGGCTACTGGCGAACCACCCGAAGCCCAACTCCTGAATTCACCGCAGGAGAAGTAGTTCATAATTCTGCCGTGCCTTACGCCCGGCACCATGAACTACGACCCGACCCTCGCGGAGCATCGGGTAGCGTAGAAACTGGTTCGCAGCCACAGGAGGCACCATGAACACAGCATTGATTGATCTGGCAAAATCCATCGCCACCGCGGCTCACGAAGGGCAGGTGGACAAGCTCGGGGCCGCCTATATCGGACACCCGGCCCGCGTCGCCGCCCATGCCGAACGGTTAGGTGGCAGCGAACAGGCCATCGCGGCCGCCTGGTTGCACGATGTCATCGAGGACACACCTCTCACCTCGGCAGACCTGTTGGCCCGAGGCATCAGCTCCGACGTGGTGAATGCCGTCCTGCTGCTCAGCAAGACTTCAGGACAAGGCATGGAAGAATACTGCTCAGGCATCCGGGGCAATCCATTGGCCCTGCTGGTCAAGGAAGCCGACCTGGCAGACAATACAGACCCTGCACGCACCGCACTACTTGATCAATCCACCCGCGAACGCCTTGCCGAGAAGTATGCGGCCACCCGTCGGTTGCTCAATCTCAGCTAGGCGCGCACTTCCTAGTAGCTCCTAGTCAACCCTTGACATTGTCACCGGTTGGACAAGACTGGGGATATGGATGCTGCAGAACATGGAAAGTACGAGAATCGTGCCCATGCGGGTGCGGTTTTGGGAATGAATCTCGCCCTAGCGCTTCCGGCTGCCGACTATATAGTTCTCGGCCTGCTGCGAGGCGGCGTCCCCATCGCCGCAGGCGTCGCCCAAAGTCTGGGCTCAAAACTCGGCGTCCTAGCGGTGAAGAAACTTGGAGTGCCGAGCAATCAAGAATTGGCTTTCGGCGCGATTGCGAGGTACCGCGGTGAACTGAGCACCTATTTCAACCCGGATATCCACCGCCGCGCCATCCGCTATTTTGGCGCCGGCGAACTTGAGCGAGTCGAGCTAAACACCGGCGCGAAGCTTAAGGAACTGGCAAAGGTCTATGACGTCTATACCTCCGATCTGCAAGGCAGGGACGTGATCATCTGCGACGACGGGATCGCTACCGGGGCCACGATGTTCGCCGCGTTGGAACTGGTATCGAAGCACGAACCCGCGAGCATCACGGTGGCGCTACCGGTGGGTCCAGCAAATCTGGTTCCGAGCCTCAAGCAACAGTGCGACGAAGTATTCCTGCTCTGGCAGCCGCAGAACTTCACCTCTGTGGGTGCGCACTATGTTCATTTCGAACAGGTAAGCCAGGTGGAACTCAATAGGTACCTGCAGGATGCCGCCTAGGCATTCGATGGTATTTCGGTGTAATGCAGCAGAATAAAATTGTCCTATGACTGCAACGCTTGTCGCCAAGGATCTTTCTGGCGGGCACACCCACCGCACACTGTTCGCCGACTTGAATTTCACCGCGGCCCCCGGCGACGTCTACGGGGTGGTGGGGGCCAACGGAGCGGGAAAGACCACGTTGCTGCGTCTGCTGGCTAGTGCCGATCGGCCCTTGGCCGGTACGGTGTCCACCGCGCCGAATTCGGCGTTTATCGGGTGGATGCCTCAGGAACACGAACGCATCGAGGGCGAAAGCATCGGCGCCTATATCTCCCGCCGCACCGGCTGCACGGCCGCCACCTCCGCCATGGAAGCCACCGCAGAGGCACTGGCCTCCGGTGGGTCGGAGGCCGAGGACGCCTACGCCGTGGCTTTTGACCACTGGATGGCCTCAGGGGCCGTGGATCTTGAGGAACGCATCCCTGAGACTCTTGCAGAGTTGGGATTCACCCTGCCCGAAGAGACCCTGATGTCGCAGCTCAGCGGCGGCCAGGTAGCCAGGGTGGCGCTGGCAAGCTTGCTGCTGTCCCGCTTCGATGTGGTCCTGCTCGACGAACCGACCAATGATCTGGACCTTGACGGCCTCGAAAGGCTTGAACGTTTCGTCTCTTCGCTGCGTGCACCGGTCATCATGGTGTCTCATGACCGCGAGTTTTTGGCGCGCTGCACCACCGGAATCATCGAGCTCGACCTGGCGCAGAATCAGGTGGCAGTCTACGAGGGCGGCTACGATTCCTACCTGCAAGAGCGCACGGTCAACCGACGCCACGCCCGCGAGGCCTATGAACAGTTCAAGGACAAGAAGGAAGATCTGGAAGCCCGCGCGCGCACCCAGCGCGAATGGTCGTCGCAGGGCGTGCGGAATGCCATGCGCAAGGCGCCAGACAGCGACAAGCTCAAACGCCGCGCGAACAGCGAGTCGGCGCAGAAACAGGCTGCCAAGGTGCGGCAGATGGAATCGCGTATTGCCCGCCTCGACGAGGTGGCCGAACCTCGCAAGGAATGGGTGCTGCAGTTCTCGATTGCCGCGGCGCCGCGCGGTTCATCGGTGATGTGCACGCTCAACGATGCGGCGGTCACCCGCGGTGACTTCACCTTCGGCCCGGTCTCGGTGCAGGTGAACGCGGGCGACCGCATCGGCATCGTCGGGCCGAACGGGGCCGGCAAGTCGACGCTGCTGAATCTCTTGCTGGGATCCTTGGCCCCGGATTCGGGAAGCAGCGCCCTGGGCGCCTCGGTGCAGATCGGCCTGATCGACCAGCCGCGTACCCAGCTTCCGGCGCAGCTGGAGTTGGGCAGCGCCTTTGAGCTGGCGGTGCCCGAATATTCATCGGCCGAGGCCCGCACCCTGCTCGCCAAGTTCGGCTTGAAGGCCGCCCAGACCGGCTCACTGGTGGCGGATCTCTCCCCCGGCGAACGAACCCGCGCCTCCATGGCGCTGCTTCAGGCGCGCGGGGTGAACCTGCTGGTGCTCGATGAACCGACAAACCACCTCGACCTGCCGGCCATCGAACAATTGGAACAGGCGCTCGACGCCTATGAGGGTGCGCTGCTGCTGGTAACCCACGACCGCAGGATGCTGGACAACGTCAGGCTGGATGCCCGGTGGAATGTCCAGTCGGGACAGGTCAGCGTGCAGTACTCCTAGTCGCCCGCAGACTGTGTACGCTGCAGGGTGCCGATGACTTCGCCTTGGGAATCCTTGAGGGTCATGACGTCCTGGGCCACGGTTGCCGTGGCTGCACCGCTCAACCAAGTATCAACGCCTTCGCAGTACATTTTGGTGCTTGCCATGGCGCCGAAGTCAATGCCGGTATCGCTGTCCTTCCACTGGCCGCTCAGGCGGTTGCAGCCGTCGTTGCCGGTCAGCGTTCCGTCATCCCCGAGGTCCAGCCAGGGCTGTCCCTGCTCGTGGCTACCCCATGCGCCGCCCGGGTCCACAGGGGCGGGAGCGCTGGTTTGATCGGCAGGTTCGTCGGATGGTCCGCAGGCGCTCAGGCTCAATGCCGCCGCAGACAGCACCAGCAACGCGAAAAGTCGTTTCATGGCACCAGCCTAGGGCAGCATCTGGGCTGCGACCAGAGCTTTCAGCCGTTACTCGACTGCTGTCGCCGGCTGGGGTGCGGACAGTTCCTTGCCGTGTCCGTGGCGCCAATCGACGACGGCGATCCACAGCGTTGCCAGCACGAGCAGGATGATTGCAACGAAGGACAGCGACATGGCCGTGGCATAGCCGGCCAGGTGGTTGATTCCGAAGAACACCGCGGTAATGACGGCGATGCCCACCGCCGTGCCCACGCGCTGGGAGGTCTGCATCAGTCCTCCGGCGCTGCCCGAGTTCTGCACCGGCACCTCCATCAGGGTCAGTGCCTGGTTCGGGGAGATGATGAAGCCCTGGGCCATGCCGATGAATGCCAGCGTCAGCAGCAGCCACCAGATGCTCAGCACTCCCCGGTCTTCCAGTTCAACCACCGCAATGGTGCCCAGCAGCCCGAACAGTGCGCTGAGCGTACCTCCGATGACCAGGCGTCGACCTGCGCTCATCACGTACTTACCTGCAATGTTTGCGCTGAAGGCCGAGCACAGGGCGGCAGGCAGCGCTATCAGCCCCGCTTCCAGGGCCGTGAAGCCGTTGACTTCCTGCACATAGACGGCCACCAGCACCCATACGCTGGAGACGCCCATGAAGTACAGCCCCGCAATCACCGTTCCATTGGTGAAGCTTGGAATCTTGAACAGCGACAGTTCGACCATCGGTGAGGAACCGCGTTCCTTGTAGTGCTTTTCCCACAACACCCAGCACACCAGGCAGATCAGGGCGACGGCCAGCAACGACCAGAGCCAGGGTTGTTCCCTGCCCTGTACGAAGGGTAGGAGGAATGCGAAAATGCCGACCGCCAGCAGTATGGTGCCCACCGGATCCAGGTCTACCTTGCCTGCAGGTTTGGTGAACAGCGGCTTGGGCAGCCAGAAGAATGCCATGAGCACCGCGATCAGACCGATAGGCACATTGATCAGGAATGTCGCGCGCCACCCCGCATCCGGCCCAAGCCAGTTGATCAGCAGCCCGCCCATCACCGGCCCGATGGCCACCGAAAAGCCGACGATGGTTCCCAGAAAACCGTAGGCTCGCCCGCGGGCTGCCCCGCGGAAGTGCTGCTGGATCAGGCCCATCACCTGGGGGTTGAGCAGACCGGAGCCGATGCCCATGACGAATCGGGCGATGTTCAGTGTCAACGGACCCCCGGCAAAACCTGCCAGCACGGAGGCGCCGGTGAAGATCACGACGCCGGCGATGAACATCAGGCCGCGTCCGAATAGGTCGCCCGAACGACCTGCTGCCACCAGCACCACGCCGAAGGTCAAAGCGTAGCCGGCCAGCACCCACTGCATATCCGCCTCGCTGGCGTGCAGCGAGGATTGGATGGAAGGAAGCACCACATTCACGATGCTCACCGAAACCAGCGACATGAACATGACCGCCAGCAGCACGCCCAGGAGCTTGTTACGGGCCGCACCCGAAAGTTCTTCGTTTCTCTCAACGGTGGATGGCTGAGCGGTTGCCGAAGGAAGGGATTGCTCAGGTGGCGGCGGCTTGGATGACATGGACAACCTTAGAACGGCGGGTGACTAGGAGTTGCCCGGTCGTCGGCAGGGCGCCACCGGGCGTACTTCGTACAGCAACAACCGAGTGCAGGATATTCCCGCACGCGCCTTTCACCGCTATCAGTCACTGAGCGGTCGCTGGTCGAGCATCGCCTGGATCGAAATGATGCGCAGCTCGATGAGTTCTTCGAACAGCTCGTCGTTGCTCTGCACCGGGAGCGAGAGTGCCTCTCGCGCCAGCGGCGCATCGATCTGCGGATAGCGGTCGAGCCATTGTTCCGGCACAGCACGCGAGACATAGGTGCGCCCAATGGTTGGGTTGCGGTCGAAATAGTAGTCGACCTGCAGCACAAATCCGAATGCCTCGCGTTCCAACGAACGGCTCAGCGCCAGCGCCTGCTCCAGGCTCAGGCCGAGGGCGGTGTAGAAGGCAAGAAGGCGCTCCATCAGTTCGGTGCGCAGCGGCCCGCTGTCGACGTCGACCTGGTCCTCTACCGGCACCAGTGCTGCCAGTGGATAGGCGCGATACATTCTGCGGGACTCATGGTAGATCTCCCGCACCGATGACTTCCAGTTGGCAGGATCGAGGTCTAGGAAGGGGCTTTGTTCGACGAAGAGCGCAACCACCATGCTGACCACTTCGCGCCGGTCGCTCACGTAGTTGTACAGTGCGCGCGGCGTGACATCGACGGCGGCTGCCAGGCGATGCATGGTCAGTGCTGCATAACCTTCCGCTCCGGCGATTTCCAGTGCCGCGGCGGCGATGCGCTCCTTGCTCAGCGGGGCATATGCGGAATCCTTGCGCGGTCTGCCGCGCCCGCGCTTGGCAGGGGTATTCTGCTGAGGATCTTGGTCCTCAGCCAATTGCTCGCTCATGTCAGGAGCATATCTGCGGCAACTGTGTTTAATCTATATTGCGATAAATTATTTAGAGCAGGGCCAGCAGATTCCGGGCCCGTTCGTGCCACATTCCGGCTGCCAGGGCCAGGTGTCCGACGGCGAAGGACATGGAACCGGCAAGCCACGGCCAAACCAATGGAGCCTGGTACATGCTCTCCAGCGAGGCCACGCACCCGGCGATCATCACCAACACTCCGGCGGAAATCAGCCCAATATTAGCCCAGCGCCACCTGAAAGGCAGCAGCACAGCCAGCACCACGAGGAGTGCCGCCGGTGCGACGACCAGCCACGGTTCGCCGCTGAAGCTGCGAAGGCCCAACAGCGTCGTTGCAGCCACCGCTCCGATGAGCACCACAGCGGCGCTGATCAGCCAGCCAGGCCCCGGGCTTGCCATGGACCCGCGCATCATCAGCAGCGGCGTGAACACCTGCGCCCACAGCAGCACTGCCAGCGGGATGAAGAACGCTCCCAACGAGTTCACCCCGATGAGGCTGACAGCGGTGGTGGCCAGGGCACCCAGTAATTGAATGATCAGACCGAGCGTCCCGCGCAGCACCAGGGGCAGCAGGCTAAAGACCACTGGAATCAAGGCGAACAACAGGATGTACGACCCCATGTTCAGTTCAAGCTGGGTCAGTGTTCCCTGCCATGACCCTTCGACGTAGCCTGTGATGCGCGGTTCCACCAGTGTCATGGACGAGGGACTGAGCACGATCAACGCCGCGGTGAGCACCGCCAGGGCGAAGATCGGCCAGGCGAGAATACGGCTCAGGAACTGCCGTCCGCTGCTGACCTTCAGTTCCTGCGGCTCGGTGCGGGCGAAACCGGCGGCGAGCGCCTGCGGTTCGCCGAGCAGCCGATACAGGTCGGACTTGCGCCGGCCCTTGCCAGGAAGTTTCAGGATCTGCTCGCGGGTGTGATCCAGGATTTCCTGGCGTTCTGCATCCGTCAGAAAGCTCAGTTCACGCCGCAGCTGCTCCAGGTAGTTGCGGGCGGCTCGTGGCAGGTACGACTTCATCCCTTCAGCTTACGTGGACTTCAATCACCGGGCCGGTTCTGGTGCCCCGCGCCGCGCCACGGTTGTACCGCTTACTTTCCTGCGCCCGCGGTCAGACCGCCGACAATGTACTTCTGCAGGAACAGGAACAGTGCCATCACCGGCAGCGCTGCAAGAACCGCCCCCGCGGCGAACACCGACCAGTTTGAGGTGAATTCCTCCGATACATAGGAGTAGAGTCCCACCGCAAGGGTCTGCTTCTCCGGAGACACCAGAACCACCGAGGCAATGACGAAGTCCGAGGTACTGGCGATGAATGACAGCAGCCCTACCACCGCGAGGATGGGCGCCACTAGGCGCAGCACGATGGTGAAGAAGATCCGTGCGTGGCCTGCCCCGTCGATCTTCGCCGCTTCGTCGATTTCCACGGGGATCGTGTTGAAGAAGCCGTACATCAGGTAGGTGTTCACCCCCAGCGCTCCCCCGAGGTACACCATGATCAACGCGATTTGGTTGTCGATCCCAAATAGCGGGAACACCTCGCCGAGGCTGGTCAGAAGGATGAAGATCGCCACCACTGCCAGCAGCTGAGGGAAGATCTGTACCACCAGCAGGCTGACCAGACCAAAGCGGCGGCCGGTGAACCTCATGCGGGAGAAGCTGTAGGCTGCCAGCGCGCCCATGAAGACCGAGGCGGCTGCCGTGGTCAATCCTATAAACAAGGTGTTGCCGAACCATGCGGCGAAGGGGCGCTGCTGGTTGGTGAAGAGGTCCCGGTAGCTCTCAAATCCAATGCTGGTGAAGAATCCATTGGATGACAGCAGCGTGCCGTTGGGATTCAGCGAGGCTGACAGCACGTAGACCAGTGGAAATGCTGCGTAGATGCACAATGCGACGCCTACAAGGTGGCGCCACCCTGTTGCGGCAAACCACCTGCCGAAGTTGCGTCGTGGTGTCTGATGCGCGGTGCTGGTGCTCATTAGTTCAGCTCCTCTAGTGCCTTGGTCTGCTTGAAGCTGATGACCGCAATCAACGCAACGAGCACGAAAATAATGATCGAGAAGGCGCTGGCCAGTCCGTAGTCGCGCTGCGAGCCAATGAAGGCCACCTTGTAAACCATCGAGATCAGGATGTCGGTCGCTCCCACGTTCAGTCCGGCATCTTCCAGGCGCGGCCCTCCCTCCGTGAGCATGTAGATCACGTTGAAATTGTTGAAATTGAACGCGAAGGAGCTGATCAGCAACGGAGTAACCGATACCAGCAGCAACGGCAGCTTGATCAGACGGAAAATTTGGAAGGGTTTCGCTCCATCGATCTTTGCAGCTTCTGCCAGCTCATCGGGGATTGCCTGCAGCGCACCGGTACAGACCAAAAACATATAGGGGAATCCAAGCCACAGGTTCACCCACAGCACCGAGAATTTGGCCAGCCAGGGATCCGTCAGCCAGGGAATCTGTGCCCCGCCGAGGAGCACCTGGTTAATGAATCCGAAGTCTCGATTGAGCATTCCCGCCCAGACCAGGCCGCCCAAGAATGCGGGGAAAGCATAGGGAAGAATGGAGATGACCCGATAGATCTTCTTGCCTTTCATGCGCAGGTCGTTGAAAACGATGGCCAAAAACAGCCCGAGGAAGAAGGTAGTTGCCACCGAGAGAAAGGCAAAAACAAAGGTCCACAGCGTCACCGTCGCGAGCGACGAACGGATCGAACTATCGGTAAAGGCGCGGACAAAATTATCGAAGCCGACGTTGATTGACCACCCGGGCATCAGCTGAGCACCATCGGCGGAGGTATATGCGCCGACTCCGGTATCCGAGTAGACCACACCGGTCTTCGAATCGGTCATGGTGTCGGTGCTTTGGTCGTAAACCAGGGTGGAGACGTATTGGTAGGCGGTGCGCCCGTCGGATGTGCGCAGCGAGCCCTGCGAGGGATCCTGACTGATCGGCACATAGAGTGATGTGACTTCCTGCTGGCGGTTGAGCAGGTCGGCGAACTGCAGCTGGGTGTACTCAGAGAGTTCAGCATCGCTGATCGGAGCCAGTGGTGTGTCGCTGTCACCGATCATCTGGGCGCCATCGTGTTCGACCAACAGCGAGAGGTCTTCATGGCGTTCAAGCACGGTGACCGGATAACCAGGAGAATCGGGGACGCGCTCCTGATTGGACTGCAGCAGCGCCATCACCGCATCGTCCTTGGTGGAGTTGTGTCCCGAACCATAATTGGTAAAGGCAATGTATCCGGTGTAGCCAATCACGAAGACCTGAAAGATCAACAGGAAGATCGTGCCAGGCAGTAAGTACTTTGCGGGCAGCCAGCCTCGTTTGAAATACACCACGTTGACCGCCACGGCGATGACAGCGATGACCGCTGCAATGGCCCAGGCCTTCTGGCCGAGGGCGGTGAACACCGCAAACAGCGCGGTTGCATCCACCACCGCAATGATGATGATCTTTGCCAACATGGCACCCACTGAGGTGGAGGAGGCCCGGGCGAAGCGCTGTGCGGTGCGCGAGAGCTCTGGCGGCTTGCGTTCTTGCGTCATTGTCATCGGAGAGATGTTCCTGGATTGATGATCGGGGCAACGTCCGTGGTCGTTGCCCCGAGGTGCGGAGTCGGGCTCAGATTACTTGGAAATCGCGGTCTGGATGTCGTCGGTCATCTGCTTCCACCGCTTGACCGGGTCCGCCTTGCCGCTGATGATTTCGGCTTCTGCAATGCCCCAGTCTTCCCAGACAGCCGCCATTTCTGGGATGTTTGGCATGGGGACTCCCTTTTCGCCGACGGCGCCGAATGCGGCGATGACTTCGTCGGACTTTGCAGCTTCATAGGCCTGCTTATTGGCAGGCGGGCGGTTTCCCACCTCATATAGTTTGCTTTGAACATCGGCGGTGCCGATGTAGTTGGTCAGAAATTCTGTGGCAGCCAAGAGATTCTCGGTTTTTGACGAAACGAAGAACCCCTGGACGGAAACGAAAGGCTGAGCTTCCTTGCCTCCGGCGCGTGGAATTGGGTCGATGGCGAGGTCGATCTTTGCCTTCTTCACGGCGTCTACGTTCCATGGTCCGGTCAGCAGGAACGGCGAGTCGCCGGAGATGAACTTTTCTTTGGCGATGTCTGCATCGATCGAGGTCTTCAGCGTGCCCGCCTTGCCCTGTTCAGCGAGCCATGTGGCGAACTCTTGGCCGCCTTCATTGCCGATCTGCAGGTCTTGCGCGTTGTAGGCTCCGGTGTCATCGGTGCCGAAGACCGGCGCTCCAAAGGAAGTCTGGAATGGGTAGAGGTGGAATGGATCTCCGACCTCGGAAACTTGAACGAGGAATGGGAACTGCGTTCCTGCCGCCTTGCCTTCGGCGATCATGTCGTCAAAGGTTGCCGGCGCCTTATCCGCCAGCTTCTTGTTGCGCAGCAGGGCGAGGTTTTCGGTGGCATAGGGAACACCGTAGGTTTTACCCTCGTAGCTCATCGCGTTGACCGCGACATCCTGGAAATCTGCTGCCTTGTCGCCCAGTTCCACCGGTTGGACGACGCCGTTATTCACCAGATTGCCCAACCAGTCGTGGGCTCCGATGGTGATGTCCGGCCCCTTGCCCGTCGGAACCTGTTTGAGGAAGTCCTCCTGGATCTTGGAAAAGTCCTTGATGACGAGTTTGACGTCGACGCCCGACTGCTTTTCGAAATCTGCGGCTGCTTCCTTGAGTACAGGTTCACGGTTGGCATCCACCCAGACGGTGAGCGATCCGGCGTTGGCCGCGGGTGCTGACTGCTCGGCTGTCGGCGAGGTCGCAGGAGCCGCCGACCCGCCGGATCCACAGGCGGTCAATGACAGTGCCGCAACGGCTGTCATAGCTGTGCCCCAAAGCAGGGAACGCTTCTTCACCTTCATGGGATGTCCTTTCGTGACAACTTTGTCTTCAAGACCAGACGAGGGAAAATACTGCACCTCGTCGGGTCGGGATTGTTCAGGCTGTGAGTGAAAGCTTGTTGTAAGCGTTTCCAGAGTGGCATAGATCATGAAAATTGACAAGAACTTCCAAAAACTCGCTTTATCTGGGCGCTCGCATAAGACTCCACTTTTGGCGAGTCCATCAAAACCTCATAGGAATGAAAGCGTTTACAACGTTCGTTATTTCATTTATCGTTACCGTCATGACTCAAATGCGTTTGCTGACAGACCCCACCGGCTCGCACACCGAGAAGGAATGGTGGCGTACTTCGGTGATCTACCAGATCTACCCTCGCTCCTTTGCCGATGCCGACGGCGACGGCATGGGCGACCTGCCTGGCATCACCCAACGGCTGGACTCGCTGGCCGCCCTAGGTGTTGACGCCATCTGGCTCTCCCCCTTCTTCGCCTCTCCACAGAAGGACGCCGGCTACGATGTTTCGAACTACTGCGATGTTGATCCCTTGTTCGGCACCTTGAAAGACTACGACCGCTTGGTAGTTCGGGCCCATGATCTGGGACTGCGCGTGATCGTGGACCTTGTTCCCAACCACTGCTCGGATCAGCACCCATGGTTCCAGCAAGCACTTGCCGCGGCCCCTGGGTCGCCTGAACGTGATCGTTTCATCTTCCGCGACGCACCTGAATCCGGCTATCCCAACAATTGGGAGTCGGTCTTCGGCGGTCCCATGTGGACGCAGACCACCAATCCCGACGGCACCCCGGGACAGATGTACCTGCATATCTTTGATTCCTCCCAACCCGATTTCAATTGGAACAACCGGGAGGTCAGGAACATGTTCCGCGATGTCCTGCGATTTTGGCTGGACCGCGGAACGGACGGTTTCCGCGTTGATGTTGCCCACGGTCTGATCAAGGCCGAGGGGCTGCCTGACTTCACCCCCGACCCCACAGCAGCGTCCATGGGCGGCACCGAGGAACTCGCCCCATGGTGGGGCCAGGACGGGGTTCACGAGATCTACCGCGACTGGAGAACCGTCCTCGACGAGTACGACGGGGCACGGGTGCTCTGCGCCGAGGCATGGGTCAATCCCTTGTCCCTGATGGCTCAGTGGGTCCGCAGCGACGAAATGCATCAGGCGTTCAACTTCCCGTACCTATCCTGCGGCTTCGACGCGACGCAGATCCGCAGCACCATAGATGCCTCGCTGCATGAATTCGGTGCGGTGGGTGCACCAAGCACCTGGGTGCTGTCAAACCACGACGTGGTCCGCCATGCCACCCGCCTTGCGCTGACCGAAGATAATCCCCAGGGCGAAGGCATTGGACCCAACACCCCGAATCTTCCCGACCCGGCCGTCGGACTGCGCCGCGCACGAGCCGCGACTACGTTGATGCTTGCCCTGCCAGGGGGTGCCTATATCTATCAGGGCGAGGAGCTGGGGTTGCCGGAAGTAGCCGAGCTCCCCGATGATTCCCGGCAAGATCCAACCTGGTTCCGCACCCAGGGCGAACGCTATGGGCGCGACGGGTGCCGTGTCCCAATCCCTTGGAAAGCCGACGCTCCGGCAGCAGGCTTCTCCCCCGCAGGCCGCTCCTGGCTGCCGCAGCCGGAGTATTGGGCGAGCTTTGCCCGGGACCTGCAGGCCAAGGACGATGCTTCCACCCTGAGCCTCTACACCAGGCTGCTGCACCTGCGCCGCAGCCATCAGCTGGGTGCCGGCAGCCTCGTCTGGCAGGATTCGTCCGATGAACAGGTGCTGATTTTCAGCAATTCATCGGTCACCGTGGTGGCGAACTTCGCCGAAGCTCCGCGCGAGCTTCCGCAGCAGCTGCAGCATAGGACGCAGCTTGCATCCAGTGCATTGCAGGACTCGACGGCAACCATCGCCGCCGAGTCAACCATCTGGTTTGCCCACTAGGAGAAGCACAGCGAACAGGTAGTCTGGAGCAGGGGCTGAGGTAGAGAAACACCCAGTCAGGCCCCCGCTTCGGCAATCCCTGCGCCGCAGCAATCGTTGAAAGGATCATTGTGGCCGGAATTAAAGACGTCGCCGATGCCGCCGGCGTTTCGGTAGCAACGGTTTCCCGCGCCCTCTCGGGCCGAGGAAATGTCTCTGCTGCCGCAATGCAAGCGGTGCAGAAGGCAGCTGCGCAGTTGGGCTATGTGGTTTCGGCCAGCGCTTCGGGCCTCGCCTCGGGACGCACGCGGAATATCGGTGTGCTGGTGCCGGTGATCAACCACTGGTTCTATGCCAGCGTTCTGGAGGGCATCTGCACCGCGCTGATGCGCGAGGGTTATGACACGACGCTGTACCAGTTGAGCAAGGACCAGCAGCAGCGCCACCAGATCTTCTCGGACTTTCTGCAACGCCAGCGGGTGGATGCGGTCATCGCCATCAATGTAGAACTCAACGAGGACGAGTTGGTGGCGCTGCATGCACTGAATAAGCCGCTGGTAGGGGTAGGCGGCCCGCTGCCAGAGGTCCCGACACTGCACGTGGACGACGAGGCGGTCTCGGCTTTGGCCACCGAACACCTGTTGTCGCTGGGGCACACCAGCATCGGCTTCATCGGCGGCTCCTTGGAAACGAACGTCGATTTTCAGGTGCCATCGCACCGCCGCATCGGCTACGAGCGCGCCTTGCAGCAGGCGGGCATCGGGGTAGATCCCGGGCTGATCGTGGGCGCAGATTTCAGCATGGCCCAAGGCTATGAGGTGGCAAAACAGCTTTTGGGCAACCCTGCCACCAGACCCACCGCAGTCTTTGCCGTCAGCGATGAGATGGCCATCGGCGCCATCCTTGCAGCCAGGGATCTTGGCCTGAGTGTTCCCCACGATCTTTCGGTGGTGGGCGTGGACGATCACGAGCTGGCCCCGCTGTTCTCCCTCACCACCATCCAGCAACTGCCGCACGAGCAGGGTGAAATGGCGGTGGCGATACTGATGCGCGCGATTCGCGGCGAGGAGGCTGCAAGGGCTCATCGGGCGGAGCATCGGCTGATTGTGCGCGGTTCCACCACTCGACCGCCGCAGTAGCAACCGGGTTTAACGAGCACGGCCGGATGAGACAGCGATGGCTGCTTCTCATCCGGCCGTGCCGTTTGGCTGGGTTCCACCCTATGCCTGGTGTGCGTGCGACTGCTGGTCTTCCACCTCGTCCAGGTGCAGGCTGCGGCCCCGCGTTTCTCCGACCCACAACACCGCGGCGGTGGAGATGATGGTCAGCACCATGATGTAGATGGCGATGGAGATCGACGCCCCGGTGGACTGGAGCAGAATCTCTGCGACGGTGGCCGCGAATGCGCCGCCGAGGATCGCGCCGATGGCGTAGCCGATCGAGATGCCCGAGTAGCGGATGCGTGCCGGGAACATTTCCGCATACATCGCCGACTGCGGCCCGTAGGACAGGCCAAGTCCAATGGTCAGCACAAAGATGCCCAGCGCATACAGGTAGATGTTGCCGGTGTCCACGAGCATGAACATCGGGATCATCCACACGAAGACCAAAGCGTAGCCCCAGACGAAGGTGGCGCGGCGGCCGATCTTGTCCGAGAGCCAGCCTCCGACCAGGGTGAAGATCAGCCAGCCGAAGGAACCGATGGTCGTCGCCAACAGAACCGGCGCCACCGGCATCTTCAGCACCTTGGTGGTGTAGGAGATGAAGAACGCAATGACCAGGTAGCCAGCAGCATTGTTGGCGATGAAGATCAGCGCCGCCTGCACTACTTGCTTGAGGTTGCTGCGCATCAGCTCCTTCAGCGGCGTGTGCTCGGCAGCCTTGCGCAGTGCCATCTCCTTGAAGATCGGTGATTCTTCCACCGCACGGCGGATCATGTAGCCGACCAGGATCAGCACTACGGAGAGCAGGAATGGAATGCGCCAGCCCCAGGCCATGAACTGTTCAGGGGTCATGGCGATGCGCAGGATGTAGAGCAGACCAGTGGCCAGGATCATGCCGATGGGCACACCGATCTGCGGGTAGGCGCCGAAGTAGCCGCGGCGGTTATCCGGAGCGTGCTCCACTGCCATCAGCGCCGCGCCGCCCCATTCGCCGCCGGCGGAGAAGCCCTGAATCACGCGCAGCAGAACCAGCAGGATCGGAGCCCAGATGCCCGCCGTGGCATAGGTCGGCAGAACGCCGATCAACGCGGTGGCCGCCCCCATCAGGATCAACGTCAGCACCAGGATGCGCTTGCGCCCGTAGCGGTCGCCCAGGTGACCGGCGATGATAGCGCCCAGCGGGCGGAAGAAGAATGAAATGCCGATCATGGCGAAGGAAAGGATCTGCGCCAGGCCCGGGTTCGACTCGCCCAGCGGCGCCAAAAACAGCGGCGTCAACAGGGTCGCGGTCAGCTGCGCGAAGATGAAGAAGTCATACCACTCGATGGTGGTTCCCACCAGGGTGCCGGCAAGAACTCGGCGCTCCTCCTGGCTTCGGGAAACTGTATTAGACATTGAGATGTCCCCTTGATGCGAGTTAAGTTACCGACCGTTCGGACGGTTAGACATGTCAATACTAGGCGACAAGTGAGTCGCATCACAATACCGGGACTGTAACACTTCGATCTCGCGTCGGAGTATCAACTCAATCACCGCAAGTCAGCGAAATGTTCGCGGGAGAACGGCAGGATCTGTTCTAATAGTGAACTACAAAGGATCAGGTTTCTTCATTCACTGAAATCATCAGGCATCCGGGCTGCACCCGGGTCCGCCCCGAGCTAGAAGATCTAAATTATGCCAACGTCGCAAACCCTTTCCCGCGGAATTCAGGTACTTGAAATAGTCGCGGCAGCACCGTCAGCACTCTCCATAGCCGATGTGGCCGCGAAACTCGAAGTCCACCGCTCCATCGCCTACCGCATCATCCGCACCCTGGAACAGCATCGACTGCTCAGCCGCGACGAGGCGGGCCACATCCGCCCCGCCTCGGGACTGACGGTCTTGGCGCGTTCGGTGCAGCGCGACCTGCAGAATGCCGCCGCGCCCGAATTGGCGTCGCTGGCCAACCACTTGTCGATGACGGTATTTCTGGCCGTATGGGAGCACGATGTCTGCACCACGCTGCAATCTGCCCAGCCGCGACAGGCCGAAAACGTGATGGAGCATCGGGCAGGATCGGTACACAGCATGGCGCTGGGTGCCGACAGCATCGCCATCCAGTCCCTGTTCACTAAGGAACAATGGCGTGCGCAGGAAACGAACATCGAATACCGCCCGCAGGCGCGCGAGGCGCGGATCGATGGATTCGCTTCCACGCAGAATGAGGTCCGCCCCGGAGCCAGCTGCCTTGCCGTACCGATTTTCAGCCAACACAGCGCGCCCGCAACGCTGGCAGCGCTGTACCCTTCGGCTCTGGTTCCCGATCGAGATGGCATCGTTCGGGCGTTGAAGGAAGCCGCCCTGAACATCACCGAGGCGCTGGAAGAACTGTCCTAGGGAAACCGCAGGCAAGACAGTAGGGCTGACTCATCCCGCCTGGGGTGCGTCAGCCCTACTGTTGTAGATCTAGTGTGTGAAAGCCTGCTTATCTCACCCGCGCAAGGGAGGCCGAGCGAGCGACGATCACCTTCATCAGGAGCGCCGAGAGCAGAATCACCGCCGAAGCACCGGTGGCGACCCAGAAGGACCCGAGGTAACCCATCGATTCCGCCAGCAGTCCGGCCAAACCGTTGCCGATGGCGGTTCCCACCACAATTCCAGCGGAGAGCATGGTCATGACCGTTGACAGGCGTTGCGGCGGAGCCACCTCCCCGCCCAGGGTCATCACCGTAACGATCACCGGTCCGACGCCGAAGCCGGCAACGAACAGGGCTGCCAGCATCCACCCTGTGGTGTCTGCCAAATGCATTCCAAAGCTGAGGATCGTCAGCACCGCACCGCAGGTAATCCAGCGGCTGATTTGTGTGAAGCCCTGAGGCCACGCCGCCACGGATATCGCTGCAATGGCACTGGAAAGGCCCATGGCCCCGTAGAGCAGGCCTCCCTGATTTGAATCTCCCTGGGCACCGGCGAAGGCGAGTGTGCCCGCCGCGGTGGAGCCGAAGACCGTACCCAGGGCAATCATGCTGAGCACCAGGGCGGCGATGGCACCAATTTGCCCCCTGGTGATTTTGACCTTGGAATTTTGGTGAGTTACGGCGCTGGGCTTCACGGCATTGCCTGTGGGATGCATCGCGAAGAGCGGTACCAAGATGATGGTCAGGATCGCAGCAATATACAGCGGGAGCACGGGTGCAAGCAGCGACGCAAGCAGGCCCACCGCTACCGGGCCGAAGACGAACCCGAGTTCATCCAGCATTGATTCGAGGCTCAACGCGGCCGAAAGCGTCTTGGGCTTCTGCTTTTGCTGGCGCGAGATGGCGATCCAGCGCACACGCGACATCGGTCCTACCTGTGGCCCGGTAGCGCCGGCGGCAAGACAGAGACCGATCAGTACGCCGACCGACAGATCCGGTCCGGAATTGCCGAAGATGCTCAGCGCGATCAGCAGCATGGTGTGCAGGATCGCGGCGGTGATCAGCACGGGCCGCTGCCCTAAGCGGTCAGCAAGGTAGCCAAGGCTGGGGCCGCCCACGGCGGAACCCAGTCCCACCATGGCCGCGGCAAGGCCGCCCAAGGCATAGGAACCGGTGCTGGCGGTAATCAGGGTCATCGACCCGATGGTCAGCATCGCCAGTGGAAGGCGGGCTAGAAATGTCAGGGGAATGAATGGTGCGCCGACCATAGGGATCAACGCCGGGTAACCGGATTTCACGGCAGGTTCCTTTGCATCATCACGGTGCAAGGTATGTTGAGTCAACAATTCTCCAACACGAAACGTGCGCCGTCCCACACCCCTCGACGCACAAATTGCCCATACATGCCGAATGGCACTAACTTCAAGATAGCTAGTGCCATTGGCAGTGTCCAGTCATAGCGCAATCAATGGCTTAAGCTCACGTTGAATGCTCGAACCGTTCTGGGTTTTCACCACGCTGACCCTGTTGGTAATGCGCTGTTTCATTTCCGCTACATGCGACACCAAGCCGATCGTACGCCCGCCGGCCCGTAGATTTTCCAAGGCAGTCATCACCTGTTCAAGCGTCTCGGCATCCAAGGATCCAAAGCCCTCGTCCACGAAGAGCGTCTGCATGTCGACCGCACCTGAATGATGGGAAATCACATCTGCCAGCCCCAGGGCCAGGGACAGGGACGCCATGAAAGTTTCTCCGCCTGAAAGTGTCTGGGTTTCGCGGTACCTTCCGGTCCATGCATCAAGTACCGTGAGCCCCAGACCGGATTTGGAATTGCCTTGCTTTGAATCGTCGTGGTGCAACGAGTAGCGGTCCCCCGACATCACCTTGAGCCGTTCGGTAGCCGCCACGGCGACTTCTTCCAGCCGGGCCGCCAGCACATAGGTGCTCAGTGTCATCTTGTACAGGTTCTCGCCACCGCCGCGGATCACTTCGGCCAGGGCGCGTAGCCGTCGGTAGGCCTCGATCTTCGGTCCGGCTTCGGCGCGCTGATTTTCAAGCTGCCTCACCGAACTGTTGTGGCGTTGAAGCTGCGATTGGGCCTGCACCTGTAGCCTGCGGGCTCGATCATAACCGGCGTCGGCGGCGCTCAAACTGTCGGACGCCTGCCCCAGGTCTTCTTCGCTTGGTGTCCCTACCCCTTGAGCTGCCAGGTCCACACCGCGCTGGTAATCAGTTGACGAACGCAAGGAGGCGATGGCGCCGGCCCGTTCGATGTCCTCCTGCACTAAGGCCCGCAGTTCGCTGCGTGCCTCATCGGCCAAGACCGCCTCCGCAAAAGCGGCGGCGTCTGCAAATCCTGCGTTCATCCGCTCATCATCCCACCGCTCCTGCGCTTCGAGGGCGCTCTTGGCGGCTTCACGGTAGCGATGCAGGGCGCGGTGGCCAAGGGTGAATGACGCTGCACGTTCTTGAAGCGAGGCAACCTTCTTGTCCAGGCTTTCGTGTTCGCCGCACAGTGCCTGCAACTTCTGGTCGAGCTCTTCCAGTTTGGCTTCCAAGGTCTTTACAGCTGTATCTGCGGCGGCAACTTCAATAACCAGCTGCGCGTGGGCTGAGGATTCCTTTTCCACCACCGTGCGCAGGTGATCAATTTTCTTGTTCAACGCTGTCACAGCCGCTGAATGATGCTCAGCGGTCTTGAGCTTTTCGGCCACCGTCTCCAGCTGTACCTGCAGTTCTTCAACGCTTCCGCCTGCCGCGGCCTGGCTGGCGGCTTCCAGCTTGGTCGCCGCTGCCTCGCGCTGATTGCCCACCTGGGTCAACAAGGCACGCTCCCTGGTGACGGTAGAGTTCAGCTGCTCAATCTGTTCGTCGTCGATCAGCTGCGCCTCGGCATCGGCCCGGGCCGGGGACGGGTGCTCGGTGGCGCCGCAGACCATGCAAGCAGAACCGACTTCCAACGCGGCGGCTAGGCGCAAGGCGCTCTGTTCCAACTGGGTGCGCTGCAGGGCCAACAGGGCTTTTTCGGCTTCGACTACCGTCAGAGCTTGCGCTGCATAGAGCTGTTCCGCCTTGGCGACTGTACCTTCGAGTTTGTCGCGGTTCTTCGCCTGCTCCAACTGTGTCTGGACATTCAGCTGACCGGTTTTCAGTTCTTGGACGGTGGCATCTGCCCGTTGCTGGTCCGTGTCCCCTGTTTCGAGCGACGAGCGCTCTTCTCGCAGTTTCGCCAGCTTGTCCTGCGCACTGTTCTCCCGCTCGGCTTTAACCTTCAGGTCGGTTGTAGCCGCTTCAAGGTCCTTGGCCAGCTGTGCCCGGCCTTGTTCCTCCTGCAGTGCCGACGTGGCAATGGTCAGTTCGGCTTCGTGGTCTTTGACTAACTGTGCCAGCTTCGACAAGGAGCCCTCGGAGTTCACCAGTCCAAAGTCTTGTTCTTCTTTCAACCGGACCTGCGCTGCAGTGAATTCCTGCTCGGCAGCTTCGAGTAATTCTTCGGCAGACTTCAGTTGAGCGAGGTAGGCACGTACCGAGGCAGCCTTGGCATCTTTCTCCAGGCGGGCCGCCGCGTCCACCGCGCCAGGGTGCCTTTGCTCATGCAGCTCTTCCTTGACCTTCAGCTGCGTCAGCAGGTCGAAGACCCGCACCCTTTCCTCAAGCTGCTTAACCAACTCCCTGGCTGTATTCAAGGTGTTCTTGGCATTCTCCGCAACTCCGGTATAACGCTGAACACACACCCCGAGGCGCTGCTCGTAGGCGGAAAACTCTTCTTCCACGCCCAGGATCGAATCGGAAGCTTCAACCGACTGCGTGACATCAACCTGTTCGTGTTCGGCCAGAAAACCGGTGGCATCATGGCGAATCACATTTTCGCTGGCGGACAGTTCGGCTTCCAACGACTCGGTGAGCTTGCGTTCAGCGCTCAACCTTGCGGCGAATTCCTCTTCAATGGCTGCATAGTCGCTGGTGTCAAAGAGGTTGGCAAGCAGATCCTCGCGGTCTTTGGCTTTGGCCCGCAGGAAGTCGGCAAAACCGCCCTGCGGAAGCATCACTACCTTGGTGAATTGGTCACGATCCAGCCCCAGCAGGCCGCCAAGGATCTGCCCCACTTCGTCGTTGCGGGTGGAAAGCTCTTCCCAGGCGCCACCAACCCATTCACGCAGGTGGCTGGCGGCCTTCTGCTCGGTGGTCTTGTTCTTGCCCCGTTTTGACGGACGCATCCATGCCGGCGAGCGGGTGACCTCAAAACGGCGGTCGCCAATGCTCAGCTCGCAGATCACCTGCGGCTCGGCGCCGGGGGCAGCATGGTCCGAACGAATCTGACGGCTGCCGGTGCGGTTGCCGGGCAGCGAACCATACAGGGCGTAGCAAATGGCATCCAAGATGCTTGACTTGCCAGCACCGGTGGGGCCGTCGAGCAGGAACAGCCCGGCCTCAGCCAACTCATCGAAGTTGATGACTTCGGTACGGGCAAAGGGTCCGAAGGCCTGGATCTGCAGCTGATGAATTCTCACTGGCTCACCTTTGCTTCGCGGGTGGACAGGATTACCGAACGAACCAATTCTTTTTCTGCTTCATCGGCGGCGCGTTCTCGTACGTGTTCGACGAAATCGTCGACCAGTTCCTCGGTGCTGGAGGCCTTAGCCAGACGCTGGGCGTAGCTGCTGGGCTGGTCCTTGGCATCGACACCCTGCGGGTCGAAGTTCAACACCACCGTGTCGGGAAAGCGTTCACGCAGGCGGTTCATCGCATCCGCTGGACGTTCCTTGTCCGTCAGGGTGATCTGGCACCAGGCGTCGACCGCATACTCAAGTTCCGGGTCCGCGAGCAAGGCTTCGAGTTCTCCGCGCAGGATCACCAAGTGCTTCGGCTCCGAGAGTTGCACCTCTTCAATTTCGCCCAGGCCCTCGACGGTGGTGTTGATGATCCACACGCCCTTGATCTGCTTGGCTTCCGAGAAAGAATAGGCCAGGGGTGAGCCGGAGTAGCGCACGTGCTCTCGCACCTTCTGCCGACCGTGCAGGTGGCCCAGTGCGGTGTAGTCGAAGTGCTCAAAGAGTTCGACGGGAACCACATCCAGATTGCCGGTGCTCAACTCACGTTCCGAGTCGCTGCCTACACCGCCAGCGGCGAAAAGGTGCGCCATGGACACCGACACCACCTCAGTTCCCGAGCTGCGGCGCTCCTCCAGGTCCTTGTCGATGCGTGCAATCGCCGCCTTCACCACCGATTCGTGGGTAGCCTTCTCGACTCCCAGCTGGTCCATGACCATGCGCGGTTCAAGATAGGGAATGCCATAGATTGCCACACGGTGATCTGCTGCTTCCAGAATGACCGGGGCGATCATCCGATCAAGGTCCGCATAGATATGCAGTCCGGCGGCGTCCAACAGTTCGGCGCCGAAACTCAGTCGCGAGGCCGAGTCGTGGTTTCCGCTGGTCATCACGATCTTCGCCCCGGTGGCCGCCAATTCTCGCAGGGCCCAGTTGCACAGCTTCACCGCGTCCACGTGAGGCAGTGCCCGATCGTAGATGTCACCGGAGATCAGCACCGCATCGATCTGGCGTTCACGGGTGATCTCGATAATCTCACTGAGCACGGTGCGTTGGGCATCAAGCAGGGAAGCGCCGTGGAAGGTGCGTCCCAAATGCCAATCCGAGGTGTGTAGCAATCGCATATTTTCAACCTTATGCAATCACACGGACACAAAGGACATTAGACTGAAACATGTGAATGAAACCGGTGATATTGCACTTCTGCCAGAGAACTACTCCGACAAGGTATTCGCCATTCTGCTCGGCCTTGCCGACGGCGCAACCCACGCCCGTGATGACATAGATCCAGGGGCCACCGAAATCCTCCCGCTCTATCTTGCCGACGGCCTGCTCGAAGCCCTGGAATGGGCCAACGACGGTGTGGCAAGCGACGAGGCTGCCTGCATGTGGCTGGCCGCTTTGCGTAGCTACCGAAAGCTGACCAAAGCGTTCCCGGCCGGGGCCCCGGAGCCGCTGAACCGATGGATCGACGACGAGTTCGCGCATGTGGAGATCTTCGAAGAAATCCATAAGGGTGATCCTAAAAACATTGAAGGCCTCGACAGCCTGGACATGGGACAGGTGGGCCGCCCAACCGGCGTCGGTGCCGACTCCAGCGGCGTTCTGCCCCGCGCGGCGATCGCTGCGCTACTCGGCCGCGTTCCGGTGAGTACCACCGAAGCGCTCGCCCGCTCCGCCGCCTACCTCACCCATGATGCCAAGGCGGCGGCCGCCTGCATTGCGGCGGCAAAAATCATCCGCTCAGCCATGGAGGACGGTGAAGAGGCAGCCTCGTCGTGGCCGGCACTGCTCGAACCGCTCGAAGGCGAGGCCGCCGAAGCACTGAAGAACGTCGTTGAGCGGGTGAGCGCAGGATTGGGCCAGTCCCCTGCCGACGCTTACAACAGCTACTTCGCCGAGGAGGAAGACTCCGAATCGGAAGAATCTGATATTGCGGCGGCCCCGGCGGAAAACACCGGAGAACCAGCCGACCGCGATCCCGAAGTGGACGCCTACGCGGTAGCCCTGCTAGCGGCGCTTCATGGTTCCGACGCGATCGGCGAGCGCCCTGCAACCGCCCTGGATGACATCATCTCGGAGCTGCACGACCGGTGGATGGCACTGCTGGTCTAAATTCGCTGACATCCCAAGAACTATGTCAAGAGGCGCCGACCATCGTGGTCGGCGCCTCTTGGATGTTCTGCGGCAGTTCAAACGGTGACGGCTTGTGGTTTTGTTCGTAGACCCGGCGCGAAGCTCAAGAATGCTGTAGCCATTCCCGCGAGGGCCAGCCAGGTGGCCGATTCAAAGACGGTTTGTTGGACAACATGGCAGACGCTGGTTGAGGCGTTGGCCCCTAGGGCTCCGGCTGCCATCCCGCAGGTTGTTCCATTCAGCGACAACGGCATGAACAATGTAGTGACTGCCAAGCCGGTGAGTATGACGGCGCTGGCCGCGATGAACACTCCACAGCGGGCCAAGTGCGTGTACCTGACCAGAAAAGTCAGCAGGCACGCGACAAACAGGATTCCAGCAATAGCCATCACAAAGCTCGCTGGCGGTTCGGCTAGAAGAGTCATCATGCGCGGTGCCTTAGTTGGGGGTCAAGACAATCCCAACCTAACAGCAAGTAGCCGCAACAGGCCGGTATTGGGCGCATCGTTTCGCAATGTTCACCTTAGGCGGTGAGCGAGAATCCTCCAACAAGCTGCATAAATTCTCCCTCGGAGATGATCGTAACCTTCTGGCCCTTCTCACGCAGACGCAAAACGTGCTTTGCCTTGTTGGTCAATCGCCCGTTGGCCAGATCCTGAGGAATGAATCCGTCGCCGACGACCAATGCCGTCGTGGCCCGGGTGACACGCGACGCGGTGAGCGCCCCGTGCTGTGCGGCGAGCATCTTCGCCTGCGGACGAGGCATGCCGAGATTACCGGTAAATACCAACACCTGGCCGAAGAGCGGGTGGCTCGGATCTGCGTCGAGGTTTGGTTCCGGATTCGGTCCTTCTTGGGGCCAGTTGCCAAAGGCGTCCTGTGCTGGAAGCTTATGGCCTGCGGCACGCCAACCCTGGGCGTCCTTGGTTGCCCGCGACAGTTCGTCCCCTGGCTTCCAGGCTCGGGTCAGGCCCAGTCCCACCTTGTAATGATCGGCCGCCTGAAGCACCGTGCTGGAGCCTGCGCGTTCGGCCATGTCGATCATCGCCCAGGCGCAGGCGGTCGAATCCGCCAATGCCTCGTGATGGTTTTCAATGGGGTGTCCCGCCTCTTCGGCGACGAAGGGCAGTGAGTAGCTGGGAAGGTCATAGGCCTTGCGCGCAAGTTTTACCGTACACAGGTGGGCGATTTCGTTGATGGCGCGTTCGCTGGCTTCGCTGGCAGCCCGAATCACACCGGAGTCGAAAGCCGAATTGTGGGCAACCAGGACGTCCGAGCCGACGAAACCCATCAAGTCGTCCAAGCGATCGTTGACTCGTGGCGAGTCCGCAACCATGTCGGGGGTGATGTGGTGGATTGAGACGTTGCGGGGATCGAAATGGTCGAAGCCGACCGGTGGTTTCATTAACCATTGATCGGTTTCCACGATCCGTCCAGAGCGGACCTTGACGAGGCCGACCGAACAGGCCGAGCCGATAAATCCGTTTGCCGTCTCAAAATCTACTGCAGTGAAGTCCAATGCCACGCACACGAGTATACTTCCATAGCCTGTCAATCGGCCGGATCTGCACTCTTGGGCACTATGGCCCATGGCCTCCCGCATCCTTCGCGGGCGGTAGTTCTACGGCCGAAATTCCGGAGCTGACCTGTCGGTAATTCCCTGACATCCAGCTACCTCCGCCCCCTGTCGAGAACCTCGAGCATGGCCAACCACACATCGAGAAATGGTATTCCACCTCCAAACCTGCCGTAAAATTGAGTCGTTTGCGCACTTTTGGCAAACCGTTTCACCGCAGCTGAAAGGCCCTCATGTCAACACAAACACCGGCGAGTCAACCCACGGAACAGAGTGATAAGTACGCACGCAAGGCAGTTTTTGCCGCCGCGATCGGCTATGGGTTGGACGGTTTCGATCTGCTGATCCTGTCTTTCGCACTCTCGGGAATTACCGCCAGTTTTGGTCTGACAAATCCGCAGGCGGGTTCATTGGCCACGTTGACCCTGCTGGGTGCGGTGCTTGGCGGCTTCGTTTTCGGCGTCATGGCCGACCGTTTCGGCCGGGTTAAGATCCTCACCTATTCGGTGTTGATTTTTGCGGTGTTCACGGGCCTGTCGGCCGTGGCAACCGGCTACTGGGATATGGCCGCGTATCGATTCATCGCGGGCATCGGCATCGGTGGCGAATTCGGCATCGGGATGACGCTGGCGGCGGAAGCAGTTCCGGCCCGTTGGCGTGCCAGGGCAACAAGCTGGGTAGGCATTGGATTCCAGTGCGGTGTGCTGGCGGCGGCGTTGATTTCTGCCCCGGTTATTGCGGCATTCGGTTGGCGTGCGTTGTTCGTCATCGGTGCGATTCCTGCCGTGTTTGCCATGTTCGTGCGCAAGGGTGTTGAAGAGCCCGAGAAATTCACGCGCGCTGCGCAGCGTCCCTCGCTTCGTGAATCGCTGGCACCCTTGGTCAATACCCCTTCGGCTCGTCGTATTTCATTGGCCATGGTGATCCTGACCAGCGTCCAAAACTTCGGTTACTTCGGCATCATGACCTGGCTGCCAACTTACCTGGCGAAGCAATACGGGATGACGCTGACCGGCTCCAGCTTGTGGACCGCCGTCACGGTGGCGGGCATGATGGTTGGCATTATCGCCTTTGGACAGGTAGCCGATCGAGTCTCCCGACGCGCGGCATTCTGGATCTTCCAGATTGGTGCAGCGGTATCGGTGCTCGCTTATTCTCAGATCACCAACCACGCGCTGTTGATGGCGGCCGGCTTCGTGATGGGCGCCTTCGCCAACGGCACGCTGGGCGGATACGGTGCGCTGCTTGCGGAGCTGTATCCGACTCATGCCCGAGCTACCGCACAGAATGTCCTGTTCAACATCGGCCGTGGAGTCGGCGGATTCGCACCGTTGGTCATTGCGCTGTTGGCCCAGTCGTACGGTTTCCCCGCCGCCTTGGCCATGCTTCCCCTGATCTACATAGTCGGGTTCCTTGCAATGTTCTTGATTCCTGAACGCCGTGGGGCAGAATTGCACTAAGAGTTCGAGCGACAAAAATGTGGGAGCTGTTCATCTGAACCGCTCCCACATTTTTGTCTGCCGGCAGGCTCAAGTACCTATCCCGCTGTAGTTCCAACCCGCCATTGCCACAAGATTAGGCCGTTGTTTTGCGCAGGGTCAGATAGGAAGATCCAGCAAGGAGTACTGCGAGGCATGCGCCCAGCCCGGTGGCTCCGGCGGCCGTCCACGCCGCAAGCCAGCGTCCTACTTCCAGCCACGAATCGCTTAAGGTGATCAGGGCAACCGCACCCAGCAAGAGCAGTCCCAGTCCGATGCTGAACACCAGCACTCCGGTGGTTCTCCACCGCATGTACAGCGTTGCGGCAAAGAATCCGATCATAAACAGTACGAGCATGAGCATGAAGTAGAACAGGATTTGAATCAGCCAGTTGTTGCCTGCAATCCATTGCAATGCGAAGAATCTTCCGTCGACTCCCCACCCTCCGGTGGCAACTTCCAGTAGACCCATGAGGTAGTAGAACACCGAGAGGATCAGTGCACAGCCGGCGAAGAGTGCCACGGTTCCCAGATAGAAGCTTCGTCGTGACACGCTCATTGCCATGGCGAAGGGGAAGGTTAATGTCAGCGCTTGAATTCCCAGGGCCAGAAAGTACCACATGGGCGCTTGGGCTCCTCCGCCGTAGAGGATTCCTTCGGCACCGCCGCGACGAACCAGATACCAAATCGCCAAGGTGAAGAGGAACGAGCCGGCTAGGATAATCAGCGGTATGCCGACAAAGGTCCATTTGTTGATCAACTGCATGCGTGCAACCTTGATGATGCGGCTCATTTGATGGCCTGCCTCTCGGAAGTTCCTGCCTCGTCCGGATTTGAATTCAGCGTGCTTCGGACCACGAGCTGTTGAAGCGATACCGGGCTGAGTTCCAGTCCCAGGTTTTGGGCCCGTTCGCGTTGTTCAGCGGTAAGTCGTGCACGGACGGAGATGCTGGCCAGGGAACCCAAGGCATCGCGGTGGATCACCGGGTATCCTGCAATGAACTCTTCGACTTTCTGCGCCCCGCCGGTAACTGTCACGGCCGCCCCCTGTAGTTCTTCAGCCTCTGAATCGATAATGATCCTGCCTTGATCAATTACGATCACGTGTTCCAGCAGGTTGGCGACCTCATCGATGAGGTGGCTTGAAAGCACGATGGTGCGCGGATAATTGGCGAAGTCTTCAATAAGGCGGTCATAGAAGATCTGTCGCGCCACGGCGTCCAAACCAAGATACGGCTCATCGAAGAACGTGATTTCTGCCCGCGAGGCGATGCCAATGATCACGCCCACCGCTGAAAGCTGACCGCGCGACAACTTCTTGATTCGACGTTTGACCGGCAGATTAAAGGCTTGGATGAGTTCCTGTGCCAATTGTTCATCCCAGTTGTCAAAAAACATCGACGCTGCCTTGAAGGCTTGAAATACCTTGAAGTCATCGGGATACTTTTGAGATTCGCGGATGAAGCAGACCCGGGACAACGTCGCATCGTGCTCGAACGGAGCATGTCCAAAGATCTCTGCTTCGCCGCTGCTTGGATAATTTTGTCCTGTCAGGATGGACATTAAGGTGGTCTTTCCGGCCCCGTTGCGGCCGAGTAATCCGTAGATTCGGTTTGCTGGAAGGCTGAGATTGACGTTGTCTAATGCCCGGACATCTTTATAGGTTTTGCTTAATGCCCGGGTGAGGATTGCTGGTATTTCACTCATGGCTTGTCCCTGATGTTGTTTGCTGTTCGCCGGCGCCGCAGCGCTACTGGGGCGAGTTATTTTTGATCATGTCAATCAGTTCATCGAGTTCGATTCCAAGCTTCGCGGCTTCGGTTTTCAAGGGTGTGATGAACTGATTTGAAAAATGTTCACGCCGCTGACGCCGCAATTTTTGCGGTGCACCTTGTGCGACAAACATTCCTATTCCCCGTTTCTTGTACAGCAGCCCTTCATCGACCAATCGGTTGATGCCCTTGGCCGCGGTGGCTGGGTTGATGCGATAGAAGGCTGCAAATTCATTCGTAGATGGAACTTGCGCTTCTTCGGCAAGAGTGCCGGAAATGATGTCATTCTCGATCAGTTCGGCAATCTGGATGAAGATCGGTTTGGAATCATCGATCACAGCGACTCCTTTCCATGCTTCATCTTTTATGTCTTCACCAACCAATTAGTTCATTGGTTAGTTACTCATGTAACTAACCATAGAACCACGGCGCCATCGATGCAACCCTTAGCGCGCATAGAGATTCAAAGCACTTTTAAACCATTCGCATACAACGAAGGCCAAACGGAGCGATATTCCGCGGAATTCCGTCACTTTCCGCTCACAGAATTCACCCTTAGGCCACCGTAGAAATCGCCTTCCGACGTGCGCCTTAGACCGTTCAAAACCTTGCCAAAGTCATCACACAGACGTAGATACAAACCTTTAATCGACCCCCTGCACCGATGAACCTTTCAAGGAATTTCCCGATGAACATTTTGCTTTTTGCCGCCGTTGACCTGTTGGCCATCTGTGTGCTCACCACCTGCCTCTATCTGCCCCGGCATCGAAGACGAGACCTCGTAGTTTCATACTTCGGCATCAATGTCGGGGTCTTCGCAGTCGCAACCGCATTGTCTTCCAGCACGGTGGGCGTCGGATTGGGCATGGGGCTCTTCGGGGTGTTGTCAATCATCCGGTTGCGCTCCACCGAATTGGAACAGCACGAAATCGCCTACTACTTCTCGGCGCTGGCCATCGGCCTGATCTCCGGCATGGGGCCAACGCCCGCATGGATTCCGATCGCCCTGATCGCCTTGATCCTTGTTGTCATGTTGTTGGTTGATAACGCCAAGGTGCTCCCCCGGTACCGTCATCAGGAAGTGGTCCTGGACCGGACGTTCACCACGGAGCAGCAGCTGGAGTCCTACCTCAGCACCGTCCTTGGTGGAGCGAAAATTCATCAATACAGCGTTCAGCTATTGGATCTGGTCAATGACAAGACGGTCGTCCGGGCCCGATTCTCCACACCAGATGTCCCAGTTGCAGACTCAACCGCTGGGCTTCAGGGCCTCACCGATGCATCCATACCGCGTACGATTGCCGACCACGAAGTCATCGCGCAGGAGACACGATGAACTGGGCGGCAGATCAGCCGGGCATCAGCCTGGAAGAACTCAATGAGACCGCGGCGTTGCAAACCCGCACCGACCGCAAATACATCCTGTCCATCACGCAAGCACAACTGCTGCTGCCGCTGCTCGCAACTGGATCAAGAGTACTGAGCATCAATGAACAGCGTTCCTTCAGTTACGCCTCGGTGTACTTCGACACACCTCGGCTGGACAGCTACCACCTGGCCGCCCACCCGCGGAGACGAAGGTTCAAGATTCGAACCCGCAGCTACATGGATTCGAAGGACTGCTATCTCGAAGTCAAGACCGAAGGGGCCCGGGCTCAAACGGTGAAGGAACGCGTTGAGCATGACTTCCTGTCCCGACATGCGTTAAATGCGGAAGCGTCCGAATATATCGCAACAACGCTCGCCCACGACCTGGGCTCCTGCCCGATCAACGTTGCAGAACTCAGTCCGGTCATCGAATCTTCCTACGACCGCACCACGCTATATCTTGCCGAAACAAACAGCCGCGTCACCATCGACGAGAAACTTCTGTGGAATGACCCGCGCTCCGGAATGCAGCTGAGGTGCAACGAGGTCATTGTCGAAACCAAATCCGCACTGAATGCCGGACCTGCGGACAAGCTGCTATGGCGCCATGGAATCCGCCCTTCGCGAATATCCAAATTCGCCACTGGGCTGAGCCTGATACATGAACATCTGCCATCCAACCGCTGGCACCACAGCACCAAACACAAAATCACCACCCAACTAATCCCCCAGCCCTAGGAGCTAAAACCATGCCCCGCATCGACCCAACATCGGCGCCAAACCCCAAACAGCATGCGCGCAAGCCACGGCGGCTGACCGTGATGGTTGCCTCGCTTTCGGTTGCCTCCCTAGCACTGGCAGGCTGCACCGCCGCGTCCACAGCTTCGAGTTCCAGCGATATTGTGAACTCAAAGGTCAGCACCCAAACAGCAGCCTTTTTCAACAGCGACCAAGTCCATGAAATCAGCGTTGACGTCGACGACGATGCGGTGCAGAAGGCGCTCAAGGCCTACGAAGACGACCAGTCCAAGGAATGGGTCAGCGCCGATGTCACGATCGACGGGAAGAAATTCTCCAACGTCGGCCTGCGTCTGAAGGGCAACTCGACCCTGCGGCAAGCCGACACCAGTTCAAATC
Organism: Glutamicibacter sp.; assembly: GCF_032154645.1. GTDB lineage: Bacteria > Actinomycetota > Actinomycetes > Actinomycetales > Micrococcaceae > Glutamicibacter. The sequence goes on from NZ_JALDXV010000005.1 coordinate 36,856, forward strand.
CGGCCGACCTGCCGTGGCAGATTCGCCTGGACAAGTTCGTTGACAATCAAAGCTACTCAGGACGAACTCAATTCGTGGTGCGCACCAATACATCGGAAACTTCGCTCAACGAAGCCGTAGCCCTGGAACTGCTCGGCGAGGCAGGCCTTGCCACCGAACACGCGGCAGCAACCAAGTTCAGTCTCAATGGTTCGGATGCTCAGCTGCGGCTGGTCATCGACAATCCCTCGGACGAACTATACAGCGAGGAAACTTTCAATGGCGACGGCATCACCTACAAGGCCGATTCCACGGGCGACTATTCCTACCGCGGGGACAACGGCAGCGACTATGAATCCGCCTTCAGCGTAGAAGCCGGCAAGGACGACCTGACCCCCGTGGCCAAATTCTTGAACTTCGTCAACAATTCTTCGGATCAGGATTTCGCATCGAAGCTAAGTGAGAACCTCGACATCGACCAGTTTGCCACCTATCTGGCAATGCAGGATTTGGTGTCAAACAGCGATGACATCGACGGACCTGGCAACAATTCTTACCTGCGCTACGACAATGACAGCGGCACGATGACCGTCGTAGCCTGGGATCAGAATCTCTCCTTCGGCGGCATGGGCGGCATGGGCGGCGGGCAAGCGCCCGGCGGCGGACAAGCTCCGGGAGGCGAACGGGAATTCAACGCCGAAACAATGCTCAAGCGCTTCCTCCCGGATGGCACGAACCTCACCGATGCCAAGAGCCAAATTCTTGACGGTAAACTTCCCGAAGGTGCAGCACTGCCCGAAGGAATGACCCTCAATGACGGCTCCAAATTGCTGGACGTGCTCAAGTCCCTCGCCCAAGGCAAGATGCCCTCCGGAATCAGCATGCAGGGAATGCAGCCTCCAACCGGGGATCGTCCTCAGATGCCCGACGGCCAGAATCCGGACGACGCACAGAACGACCAGCAGCAGGAGCAGGGTCAGGATGACACCGCTCAGGGAAATACCCAGGCAGGCGGCGGGCGGGGATTCGGATCCAAGTCGAATGCGCTGGTGACCCGCTTCCTGGCCAACGATGATTTCAATGCCAAGGTTGAGCAGGCCAAGAGCGATCTGAAGGCGAAGCTCTACGATTCGGGCAAGGCGCAACAGATTCTGGACAAATGGAGTGCGCTGCTGACCGAACAGGCCTCGGACCTTGTCGACGCCGACACCATCAGCAGCGACGCGGCGAAGATCAAGGCGTTCTTCACCGGCGAGGCCAGCGCGACTCAGCCTGGCGCAGGTTCCGCCGCCCAGCCTCGTTCAACCAGGGACGATGATTCCGCCCAATCCTAAGACCGGTGGCAGAGAGCCAAGGCTCCGCGGTTCGATGCGAACCGCGGAGCCTTGGCTCTCTGCTTTCTTGGCCGGCCGCGCTAAGCGTCGGACAGCGCCTTGGTGACCTCGTCGATGATCGATGGCAGCAGGGCCGCAAAGGCACGGGCGCGGTGCGAGGTGGCGTTCTTTTCCTCCGGCGAATGCTCCGCCATGGTCTTGCCGGATCCAGCCGGTTCAAAGATTGGATCGTAGCCAAAGCCGTGCTCGCCGGCGCGCTGCGTGCGCAGCTTGCCCTCTACCTTCCCCAGCTCGACGTGTTCGGCTCCCCCGGGCGTCGCCAGGGCGGCGGCGCAGACGAACTGTGCTCCGCGGTGTTCCTCGGCGATATCACCCAGCTGCGCCAGCAGCAGGTCGATGTTGCCTTCGTCGTTGCCGTGCACGCCGGACCAGCGCGCGGAGAAGATGCCAGGTGCTCCGCCGAGCACGTCAACGCTCAGCCCCGAGTCGTCGGCCAGGGCAATCAGCCCGGTGGAGGCCGCCACCTCGCGGGCCTTCTTCAGCGCGTTGCCGGAAAAGGTAACCTGATCTTCAACTGGGTCGGTGGCGCCAGCGGTGGCGGCGTCGATCACCTGGGTGTCGACGTCCAGTCCCGGCACCTGGCCGCGCAGCAGCTCGCGCAGTTCGCGCAGCTTGCCCGCATTGTGCGAGGCGAGGACCACTACCGGTGCGCTCATTTGGCGGCCCGCAGCGTCTCGCGCTGGATCTGTGCCAGTTCGGTGGTGCCCACCAGAGCCAGGTCGAGCAGCGCGTCGAGTTCGGCACGCTTGAAGGGAACCCCCTCGGCGGTGCCCTGCACCTCGACGAAGTCGCCCGAGCCCGTCACCACAACGTTCATGTCGGTCTCGGCGCGTGAATCTTCCTCGTAAGGCAGGTCAAGCATCGGGGTGCCGTCGATGATGCCCACGGAAATCGCCGCCACCGAGTCGGAGAGCACCTTGGCATTCTGCTTCAAGATGCCCTGCGAGCGGGCCCACTCAATGGCTTCCGCCAGGGCTACATAGGCTCCGGTGATCGCCGCGGTGCGGGTGCCGCCGTCGGCCTGCAACACGTCGCAGTCAAGCACGATGGTGTTCTCGCCCAGTTCCTTGGTGTCCACCACTGCTCGCAGGGAACGACCGATCAGGCGGGAGATCTCGTGGGTGCGGCCCGAGAGCTTGCCCTTGACCGATTCACGGGAATTGCGGGTGTTGGTGGCCCGTGGAAGCATGGCGTACTCGGCGGTGACCCAACCGGTGCCTTCGCCCTTGAGCCAGCGCGGCACGCCCTCGGTGAAGGATGCCGTGCACAGCACGCGGGTATTGCCGAATTCAATCAGCGCAGACCCCTCTGCCTGGGCGGACCAGCCGCGGGTGATGGTAATGTCTCGAAGTTGCGCGGCGCCTCGGCCGTCGGCACGTAAAGTCATACCTCCATCCTATCCACTGGCAGGCGGCACTTCGCCAACCGGTCGCTAGGTGCCGGGGTGGATCACCACACAGCATTTTCCCGGCCGCGGGCTCAGCTCGGCCTGCCCGGCGGCGCATTGGCAGCCCCGCAGCACCCCCTCGATCAACTGGTGGTTCATCGAGCACACCAGCTGCGTCTGATGCTGGGCCACCATGTGGAAGGGGCAGTTTTCCATGCAGATGCTGCCATCGGCCTCCTGTACCGGTTCATAGCCCAGTACACCGAGCAGCTGGAGCAGATCCTTGGCTCCGGCACCCAGGCTTTCACCTTCCTGGCGCGCCGCGGCAAGCAGCGCCTTTTGGACGATGCCCGAGTCATCCGAGGCGGCGGCCGTCGCCAGCAGGCTGGAGAGCAGCCGGTAGTTGCGCGGCGGAACGCTCAGCGCAATTTCCTGTTGGGCCAGTTCGTATAGCTTGGCAGGACGTCCGGCCCCGGGGCCGGTCTTGCCCTGGATCCTGGCATAGGTGGTGGCCAGCAGGCCCGCCTCGGTGAGCTTGTCCAGGTGGTAGGCGGCCAGCGTACGGCTGGTGCCGGCGGCTTTGGCCGCCTCGTCGCGGCCTACGGGCTGCTCGCTGCGTGAAACGAAGTCGAAAAGGCGTCGTCGCACCGGGTCGCCCAGCGATTTGATGACCGCATCGGAGGCTGCATGCTGGTTCTTCGTCATGGCATAAATTCTATCAACAATGGATCTTGACAAAAAGGTTTCCGAGGAGAATTCTAAGACTTACCAATATTAGTTTTAGAAGGTGGTGATCATGAATGCTGCATTCAGTGAAAGGTCTTCGGCTTCACTGACTCAGGCAAGCATCGGTGCACGGGTCCGCAGCGACCCGTCGTTCAGCGCATTTTGGATTCTGCGCCTCGGATTCGTCGTCCTTCCCCTGCTGATGGGCGTCGACAAATTCACAAATGTGATGACCTACTGGCCCGCGTACCTCTCGGACTGGGTTGTCGGCCTCCTGCCGTTTTCGGCACAGACAGCGATGTACATCGTCGGTGTGGTGGAAATCATCGCAGCCATCGGCATCGCAGTTAAACCACGTTATTCAAGCTACGTAGTGGCCCTCTGGCTGCTGGGCATCGTGGTCAATCTGCTGCTGCTCGGCGGCGTGCTGGACATCGCACTGCGCGATGTAGGCCTGTTCGTCGCAGCTCTGGCGCTGACCCGCTTAGCCGCTCAATACGACGCCCCCTGGGGTGCAAAACACGCTCAAGGTGGACGTAAATGAATAATTTCACGCAGCTCGATGAACAGATCGATCTGGACGACGCACTCGCCCCGGCAGACCTGGGTCTGCCCAGGGCAGGTGCCCTCGCCCGGCGCTGCCCCAACGATGGACCTTGACGCCGCCGAACGCGCGGCGGGCGAATTCCTTGCCGCCCTGGGCATGGATCTGAACGCGGTCCACCTGCAGCGCTCCCCCGCACGGATGGCACAGGCCTGGGCGCAGATGCTGACCCCGCGGGAGTTCAACCTCACGACCTTCCCCAACGAGGAAGAATACGACCAGCTGGTCATGGTGCGCGACATCCCGGTTCGCTCCCTGTGCGAGCACCACCTGCTGCCCTTTACCGGCAGGGCCTGCGTCGGCTACCTTCCCGGCGAGCGCATCGTCGGCCTGTCCAAGCTTGCACGCATCGTCGAGCACTTCTCCTGCCGTCCGCAGACCCAGGAACGGCTCACCGGGCAGATCGCGAGCTGGCTGCAGCAGGAGCTGAACCCCCGCGCGGTGGGCGTGGTCATTGCCGCCGAGCACTCGTGCATGACACTGCGCGGGGTCAACACCCCGGGCACCAGCACCGTCACCTCAGCCCTGCTCGGCCACCTGCGCCGCAGCCCCAGCGCACGACAGGAATTCCTGTCGTTCTCGGGGCTCATGAACTAACCGGTCATCTTGCACAACATTCGAAAGGAACCTGCGATGGGACAGCAGCATGTGGCAATCGTCGGCGGCGGACTGGCAGGCGCCAAGAGCGCCGAAGAGCTCCGCAACAAGGGCTTTAAGGGAGCCATCAGCATCTTCGCCGCCGAAGACCACCTCCCCTATGAACGCCCACCCTTCTCCAAGGACTACCTGCAGTCGAAAAGCAAATTTACCGACGCGCTGGTGCACGACGCCGCCTGGTATCGAGAGCAGCACATCACGGTGCTCCAGAACACCCGCGTTACCTCCATCGATCCCGCCGCCAAGACGCTGCACACCGACGCCGGGGACAGCGTCGACTGGGATCAACTCATCCTCGCCACCGGATCGGTACCCCGGAAGCTGCCGTTGCCGGGGACCGATGCGACAAATGTCTTCTACCTACGCACCGTGGAAGACTCCACCAATATCCGCCGCCATTTCGGCAGCGGCAAGAACCTCGTGGTCATCGGCGGCGGTTGGATCGGGCTGGAAGTTGCGTCCGCGGCGCGTGCAGCCGATACCAGCGTGACGATCCTGGAGGGTGCCGCGGCTCCCCTGCTGAACGTACTCGGCCCGCAGAATGCCGCGGTCTTCGCCGGACTGCATGCGGCCCATGGCGTCGATTTGCGCACCGGGGTGAAGATCACCGAGCTGGCGACCAAGGGTTCCCAGGCCGTTGGAGTCACGCTCGCCGACGGCGAGGTGGTACCGGCGGATGCGGTACTCATCGGCATCGGGGTGGCCCCGGAGGTAGAACTCGCCGCCGCGGCGGGGCTTGAGGTGGAGAACGGAGTTCTGGTGGACGCGGCGCTGCGGACCAGCAACCCTGATATCTACGCCGTGGGTGATATTGCCAATCATGCGCACCCGGTACTTGGGCACCGCGTGCGGGTGGAGCACTGGGCCACCGCGCTGAACCAGCCCGCCGCCGTCGCAGCTAGCATCACCGGCAGCGCCACCGAATACACCGAGCTGCCGTATTTCTTCAGCGATCAATACGACTTAGGGATGGAGTACATCGGGCACGCCCCGAACGGCTCCTATGACAAGATCATCGTGCGGGGCACCACCGATGATCTTGAATTCCTGGCCTTCTGGGTCAGCTCGGATAACAGGGTGCTGGCGGGCATGAACGTGAATATCTGGGATGTCGTCGACGAGGTGAAGGCGCTGATCCTGTCCAACCGGAGCGTGGATCTTGCCAGGCTTGCCGACCCGACGGTTCCCCTGGGCGAAGTCTAAGTTCTAGATTCCCTGCCCGGTAGCGCCGCGACCGGCACCCAGATACTGCGAGGGGTGCGGGCCGCGGCGGGCGTGCAGGGGTTCTGTCTAGCTGTTTGCCGCGGCGGATTCCTTGTTCTTGGTGTGGGCCGCAGGCACCAGTTGGTCGAAGACCCAGGCAAAAACGAAAGTGTAGATCAGGAAGAAGAGCAGCAGCCCTGCTTCCAGAACCAGCGCCTCAAGGACGGTGACCTGCAGGATTAGTGCAAGCAGCGGAACCAGGATCAGCACCAGACCGCCCTCGAATCCCAGGGCGTGGGCCACACGGCGTGCCAGCGTGCGCGAAGCCGAGTCTTGGCGGCGCTCCCAGGCTTCAAAAAGCAGGTTGAACACATAGTTCCAGACCAGGGCGGTGCCGGAAGAAACGATCGCCACCATGGAAGAGTGGGAGCCAGAGTAGCCCAGCGCCCAGAGGCCGATGGTGGTCGCGGTGACGGCGATCAGCTCGTAGGACAGGACATAGATCACACGACGAAGCGTTGCGGACACGATTTTCTCTCCTTGCGGTGTACCACAGGAAGTCCTTGTCACAGGGTTCGCGTCCATGGTCGTTGTTGGTTAATCCCAAGGTAGCACGCCGAAATGTTCGTGGCATCTACTGGTAATCAAGCTCACCAGCAACGGAATCATGCAAAGATGTGCAGATGAGTCACATCGTCGTCCCCGAAGCGCAGCACATCGACCTCACCGCATGGCCCCGCGCCGAACACTTTCAGCATTTCCTCAAGGCCTCCCCGTGCACGTACTCCATGACGGTGGAGGTCGACGTGACCGATCTGGTCTACGCCCTGCATGAGTCACGGTTCAAGACCTACCCAACGCAGATTTGGGTGCTGGCCACCGCCGTCAATCGGCTCCCCGAGGCCCGGCTGACCCTCCTCGAGGACCAGGTGCCGGCCATTTGGCCCCTGGTCCATCCGGTCATCACGATCTTCAACCCGGCCACGGAAGGTTTTTGCGCGGTTCCTGCGGAATACAGCCACGATTTTGAGCAGTTCCACGACCGCGTCGTGCAGCTGCTGGACACGCACCAACACAGTACGAAGTTCTTCCCGCTGGGCGAACCTCCGGCCAACTCCTTCGACATTTCATCGATCCCGTGGAGCTCGTTCACCGGCTTCAACCTCAACATCGCCAAAGACCAGGAGCACCTGGCACCGATCATCACCCTGGGTAAATACGTCGAACGGGCGGGCCGCGTCTACCTGCCGTTGGCGCTTCAGGTGCACCACGCCGCCATGGACGGGTTCCACAGCGCACGGCTGATCAACGACTTCACCGACCTCTGCGCCGACCTGAGCTGGCTTAACCCCCGCGGGTAGGCGCCAACTCCATGGCGCCGACCCGCGGGAATGCTTGGTGGGGAACTACTTCTTGCGCTTGAGCAGCGGGAACTTGCGGGTCTTCTCGTACTTGACCACCGGCAGCGAGCCGGTGCGCGTCTTGAGGTAGTCGGTGCCCTTGTCGCCCTTGAACAGATCCGGGTCCTTGCCATCCTTGAGGCTGCCGGAGTACACGCCGTAGGTGACCCCTGAAACCGCCACGGCGATGCCGCGGTCATAGGTTTCCTTGGCCTCGTCGACGACCTTGTTGATGTCGGTCCACACCGGAATGTGCGTGAGCAGCATGCGTTCTGCCTGCGCGGCGCTGGCCATTTCGCCGGCGCGCTTGCCTGTCAGGTGCACCCCGTCGATATGATCGTCGCGGCCTTCCTCGAAGGCAGCCTCGCAGAGGAACATATCCGCCTTGTGAGCCGCCTGTACCAATCCGTCGCAGGAGTCAGTATCACCCGAGTAGGTCAACACACTGGTCAGGATCTCGCCGTCCGGCCCCGGCTCGCGGGCCTCCACGCGCAGTGCGTAGGCCTCCTCGATCGGGTGACGCACCGGGTACGGGGTGATGGTGAACGGGCCGAGATTAACCGGCTTCAGCGCCTCCCACACCTTGAAGTTGTAGTCCTGGTGCATGGTGTCGCCCTCGGGCAGGCCGTAGGCGGTTTCGATGCGGTTGGCGGTATCCTCCGGGCCGTGCACGAGCATCTTTTCCCTGCCCCAGCCATTGGGATCCCAGCGGATGGCCACATGCAGGCCGCAGAGGTCCATGCAGTGGTCTGGGTGCAGATGGGAAATCATGATCCCATCGATGTCCTTCAGGTCCGTGTAGCGCTGCAGCACGCCGAGTGCTCCGGAACCGAGATCCAGCAGGATTTTCCAGTCCCGGGTGCCATCAAAGGCGGACACCAGGTAGCAGGACGCGGGCGATCCCGGCCCAGGGAAAGACCCGGTGCATCCAATGATGGTCAGCTTCATTCGGTACTCGCTTTCGACGCGGCAATCATCTGCGGGGTCACCCGCGCGATGGCTCCGGTCGGATAGTGGGCGGCCACATGGTCCACGTGGCGCACCGCTGATACCTCGGGGCCAAGGAAACGACGAGCCAGTACCCCAAAACTATCAGCGTTGCCCGTAGCAAGGAATTCGTGACGCGCCGCAACCCCGTCATCGCGCACCAGCGAGTGCCGGGTCAAGGCGCGGAAGGTGTCCTTGGCGGTCTCCTCGGCGGAGGACACCAGGGTCACCGAGTCCCCCATGACATAGGAGATCACGCCGGTGAGCAGCGGGTAGTGCGTGCAGCCAAGGATCAGCGTGTCGACCCCTGCCGCCTGCAGCGGCGCCAGATACTCTTCCGCGACGCCCAGCAGCTCCGCCCCGGCGGTGACGCCAGACTCCACAAACTCGACGAAGCGCGGGCAGGCCACGGAGGTGACCTCCAGGTTCGGGGCCGCGGCGAAGGCGTCTTCATAGGCGCGCGAGCCAACGGTGGCCTGGGTGCCAATGATGCCGATCTTGCCGTTCTTGGTGCCTGCCACCGCACGGCGCACCGCCGGCTGGATGACCTCCACCACCGGGATGCCGTAGCGTGCGGTGTAGCGTTCGCGGGCATCGCGCAGCACCGCGGCGGAGGCCGAGTTGCAGGCGATCACCAGCACCTTGACCCCCGCATCGACCAGTTCGTCCATCACTCCCAGCGCATTGGCGCGCACCTGGGCGATGGGCAGCGGCCCATAGGGCGAGTTTTTGGTGTCCCCCACATAGATCAGCGACTCGCCGGGGAGCTGGTCGATGATGGCGCGGGCAACGGTCAACCCGCCCACCCCAGAGTCGAAGATGCCGATCGGCGTGTTGGCCTCCGGCACCGAAACCTGTCCGGTGGCAAAAAATGAATTCACTTATGTCCTAGTTCTCGGCGTCCATCAGCGCATACATCAACGTGTCCTGCACCCAGGACACCAGGTTGTACACCAGCGCCAGGTATTCATCCGGCGTGGTCACATCCTTGGCGTCGACCATCTGTGCGATCCGTTCGGAATCTGCCTCGTCGCGGATGTTCAGGCGCTCGGACAGCACCAGGCGCACATCGTTCAGCGCCTGGGCAAAACGCTGGGCGCCGGCCGGATCAAGCACGATTTTATCGCTTTCCAGCAGGAACTGCGCCTCGCGCAGGCGGCCGAGCTTGTCGGCGATCAGGTCAGACTCGGTCAGCCGGCGGTGTTCGTCGGCAACCTGCCGGTCTTCGCTGGCATCGGGCAGCAGCCGGGCCAGTGCGGCGTCCCTGATCGGCGGCAGGGCCAGATCCGCGGGGCGGATGCCGGTCAGCGCGTAGAGCGGGTCTACGTCCTCGGGCAGCCGGTGCACCTGCGCGCGTTCTTCGAGCATGTGGATGATGTCGCCGAAGAGTTCGCGCAGCAGCTTGCGTTCGGCCGAATGCAGCGTTCCGGTGATGCCGCGCGAACCGTACTTAAAGGCCTTGGCCATGCCTAGGCCTCCTGGGTCATGGTGGCCTGCAGGCCGAAGCCGTGCATTGCCTGAACATCCGACTCGATGGCTTCCCGCGCACCGCTGCGCACCGTGCAGAAACCGTCGTTGTGCACCTGCATCATCAGCTTGTCGGCCTTCTGCGGGCTGAAGCCAAAGTAGGAACGGAAAACATAGGAGACATAGCTCATCAAGTTCACCGGGTCGTTCCACACGATCAGGCGCCACGCCTTCTCTTCAGTCGCGCGGATCTGCGGGGAGGATAAAACATCGGGCATTGCGGTCATGCCTCCATTTTACGCCCGCCGCCTGTGCGCCACGCGGAGCAGTGAAATCACCAAAGCACCGCGACCCGTTATACAGTGAATTCCGGCTCCCCTGCATTCAGGCAGGGTGCGGGCCCAGGAGCACCACTTCGATCCAGGAGCGTTCATGCGCAGCAGCTTCTTCACCGACCACTATGAGCTGACCATGTTGCAGGCGGCCTTGGCCTCCGGCGCGGCCCACCGCCGCAGCGTCTTCGAGGCCTTCTCCCGCCGCCTGCCCGACGGGCGCCGCTACGGCGTGGTCGCAGGCACCGGGCGGATGCTCGAAGGACTGGCCGACTTCCACTTCGGCGACGACGAGCTGCGCTTCCTGAGCGACAACAAGGTGGTGAACGCCGAAACCCTGAAGTACCTGGAGCACTTCAAATTCACCGGCAGCATCACCGGCTATGCCGAGGGCGAGCTGTACTTCCCGAACTCGCCGCTGCTCATGGTGGAATCCAGCTTCGCCGAGGCCTGCGTGATCGAAACCTACCTGCTCTCGATCCTCAACCACGATTCGGCCATCGCCTCCGCCGCCTCGCGCATGATCGCCTCCGCCGCCAACCGCCCGTGCATCGAGATGGGCTCGCGCCGCACCCACGAGGAATCCGCCGTGGCCGCCGCCCGCGCCGCGGTCATCGCAGGCTTCACCGCCACCTCCAACCTGGAGGCGGGAGCCCGCTACGGGTTGAAGACCCTGGGCACCTCCGCGCACTCCTTCACCCTGCTGCACGATTCCGAACGCGCCGCCTTCGAGGCGCAGGTCGCTTCCCTGGGCCGGGGCACCACGCTGCTGGTGGACACCTACGATGTTGAAACCGGCGTGCGCACCGCCGTGGATGTGGCAGGACCTCAGCTGGGCGGCGTGCGCCTTGACTCCGGCGACCTGGTCCAGCAGGCCGGCTGGGTCCGCAAACTGCTGGACGACCTAGGCAACTGGAACACCAAGATCACCGTGACCTCGGACCTCGACGAATACGCGATCGCCGCCCTAGCCAGCGCCCCGGTGGACGCCTACGGCGTGGGCACCGCCCTGGTCACCGGCTCCGGACACCCCACCGCTTCCATGGTTTACAAGCTGGTCTCCCGTCAGGACGACGCCGGTCAATGGGTTTCGGTGGCCAAGGCCGCCGCGAACAAGGCAAGCGTCGGGGGACGAAAGTTCGCGGTGCGCCAGCTCAACGACCGCGGCCGTGCGGTGGCGGAGGTCGTCTCCACCAGCGAGTACAGCACCGGCGAGCCCGAGCGCGACCTGATGGTGCCGCTGGTCGTCGACGGCGAGGTGGACGCCTCGTTCATCGGCGCGGCCGGCGTGGCCAGGGCGGTGGCCCGCCACCACGACTCCATCCAGGAGATGCCCGGAGAGGCCCGCAAGCTGCAGCGCGGCGAGCCTGTGATCCCTACCATCATGGTGCACAGTTAGCCTGCTCCCACGGATCTCACAGCCCGCAGCGCTACGCTTTTTGCCACGAACTACCCGCCGTACGACCCCACGGAGACTGCCATGACCCGAGCCCTATTGATCATCGATGTGCAACCGGACTTCTGCGAGGGCGGCGCATTGGCGGTGGCCGGCGGCAACACCGTGGCCGCCGGGATCGCAGCCGACGTGGCCGAACGGCGCGAGGCCTACCAGGCGGTCGTCACCACCCAGGACTGGCACATCGAGCCGGGGGCGCATTTCTCTGCCACCCCCGACTACGTGGATTCCTGGCCGGTGCACTGTGTTGCGGGAACCGCCGGGGCCGCACTGCACCCGCAGCTGGCAGGGCTGAACGTCGACGCGCACTTTGCCAAGGGCCGTTTTGCCGCAGCCTACTCGGGATTCGAGGCGCGGCTGCTGGACCCAGCGGCCGACGCCGCCGACGAGTCCGGCGCCCTGCTGGGCGACTGGCTCAAGGGCCGCGGGATTACGGCGGTGGATGTGGTGGGCCTCGCCGCCGACCACTGCGTGCGGGCCACCGCCCTGGATGCTGCGGCTCAGGGCTTCGCCACCACGGTGATCAGCCCGTTCACCGCTGCAGTCACCCCGCAGAATATGCCGGCGGTCAACGACGAACTGCGCGCGGCGGGGGTCACCGTCCTCACCCTCGGGTAGCGCGCCAACGACGCCGGCGGGCGGTCATTGCGGCAAGGTCCACACATAGGGCGCTGAATCCCAGGGTCTGCACCCGCTGTACCATGCCCGGCAGCAGCTTGTCGGAGGCCAGCGTGGCAACCCCGGTCAGCAGCAGACCCACCACGGCAGGGGCCGCGATCCTGCGCACCACGCCCGCCGCCGGGTGCTGGGGCGGCAGGCTGCGGGCCATCCGCCAGTGCACCAGGCAGATCCCCGCGGCGGCACTGCCGGCAATCGTGGTGGTCACATAGTGCGCGGTGTGGCTGGCGCTGGGGGTCCACTGCCCCGCGGGGTGCCCCGGCCGCAGCGAAGCATGCGAGATCGGGTAATCCAGCGGGCTCAGTGCGTCGGCGATGGTTGCCGCGCCGAACACCCCCAGGCACAGCGGCAGCAGTTTCCCCTCCCGCGCGCCAAGCAGCGCACCGGAGGCGGCGAACAGGCCGCCGGCGCACAAATCCCCGGTCTGAAAGATCCTGCGGTAGCTGCGATCCCTGGCAGCAAGTTCTGACAATAATGTGGTGGTGGGGTTCAACGGCCACTTCAGCAGCGCCTCCGCCGCCATGCCCGAAGAATACACCACGGCCCCGGCGCCCAGGGCGGCGCGGCCCGCCGCGGCCCGAGCCCCGTCAAAGTTGTTCTTGTTCATGCTCCGCCCCCTGGGGACAGTGTATCTGTCGGTGCGCCGCCTGCTACCGCCGCCAATGCCTCAGACCCCGAACGCAGCGCCAAAAACACCCCTGCACCCAGGGCGCACACGATGGCGGCAAACTTATAAACTTCCCAGCCCGGCCGCGCCGCGTCGGAAAACAGGATCATTCCTGCGATGCCCGGCACCAGCACCTCAACCACCGAGTAGAGCCCCGTCATGCTCCCCACCGCCCCCTGTTCCAGGGCCCTGGTATATGAAACCATGGCCACGACCCCGCTGCCGAGGATGATCCACGGCAGCGGCTGCGTCAACAGCCGCAGCGAAAACTCCGAAAGCTCAAGGCCGCGCGCCGCCAGTGCTGCGATGCTCGCCGAAAGCCCTGCAATGAGCGCGAAGAGCACCGGCGCATGCCGTCGGTAACCCCCGGCGAGCGCCGCCACCAGCAGCACCAGCAGCACACCGAGCCAGCCAGCCAGAAAGCCTGGCGCGCTGCCCGCCGGCTGCTCGCCGGTGGACAGGGCGATCACCACCAGCCCGAGTACCAGTACACCCATGGACCACAGCGCCGCTGCGCCCAACCGGGTCTTGAAGACCAAGCGCGAAAGCAGCACCGTCACCACCAGAGATCCTGCCAGCAGCGACTACACCGTGAACACGGTGAGGAATTGCATTGCATACAGCGACGCCGCCCAGGCCAGCAGGTCCAACACGAGGCCCAACAGGAACATCGGTTGGGTGAAGACTCCGGCTCCCGAGGCGCGCCGGGCCGCCACGGCTTCAAATACCGAGGCGGCGCCGTAGCCCACGCTCGCCGCAACGCCCGCCGCCAGTGCCAGCAGCATCAGCGTTCCGTCCTGCCTTCGCCGCGGGCCGCGAAGCGTTCGATGCCGGGCAGTTCCGCGTAGCCCTCCGCCTGGGCGATGCGCAGGCCCTGGGCAAGCCACAGGTCAACGGTGCCCACCGCCGCATAGCGCGGGGCCCAGCGTGGATCGTACTTCGCGTTGAACCTGTACAGCGACGCCACCTGCGCGTGCTTGGATGCCTGCTTGGCCACGAGCTTCTCAAGGCGCGAGGCCTTGGCGCTGGGGTCCACCGCATCGCGCAGCACTGCGAAGTTCAGCCCCAGTCCGCCCCTGCCCTGGCCTGCCATCATCAGGATGGTCTCGATGATGATGAAGTCGGTCAGCCCGCCGGGCAGGTCCTCGGCGGTGGACCGGCGCATCACATCCAGCGACCAGCCGTCGAGCGCGGGAGCCGGCACCCATTGGATGAATGCCTGCGGCGCATCGTCGGCGTCGAAGGCGATGGACAGCAGCAGCTCGGTGTCCAACGGATCGAACAGCCGCGAGAGCGTCATCGAGAATCCGCGTTCGGCCTCCCCCTGGCGGCTCTGGGTGCTCAGTTCCAGCAGCTGCTCGCGTAGCCGGGCAGGTACCTGCGGGGCCATGAGATGTTCGATCCGGTAGCCCGCACGCAGCAGCCGCGCGTGGGACTGGCGCAGGGACTTTGACTTCTTGCCGGCCAGGGTGAATCCGCCGGACTCAACGATCGCCTCGTCGCCCAGGTAGATCGGGCGCAGGCCGCTGGCTTCATAGGTTTCAAGCCACTGCGCGGCGGCGCCCATCACGCTGACCGACAGCCCCTGCCTTTCGGCGAAGAGCATGAATTCGGCCCAGACTTCCTCGCGCTCGGCTTCGGGTCCGATGGGATCCGGGGAGACCAGCGCGACCGAACCGCGCACCGCATAGGCGACCATCGAATGGTGCAGGAAGAACCAGTCCTTGTCATCGCGCAGCGCAAAGTAGTCAAGGGTTCCCCCGCCGTGCGCCGCGAAGACCGCGCGGGCCCGTTCCCTGGCGGCGCGGTGTTCACGCGTGCCGCTGCGCCGCGGGTGCAGCCCGTCCCAAAAGAGCCAGGCGATCACGCCGAGCAGGCAGAAGACCAGGGCGATCAACGCCGCAACGTGGGGGTGGGCGGCCGGTTCGTGCAGTTCCGAATCCAAGGTTCCGAACACCTCGGCGAGCCCGTCGCCGAAGCTTTGCCCGGTGCGCCTCACATGCCGCACCAGCACGCCCGCGGCGATCAGCGTGGCGGTGGACATCACCACCAGGGCCACCACCAGGACCCTGCGGGTGAAGGCCCTGCCAGGCCGCACGGGAAACGCGCGGTGCTCACAGGCGAGCCAGATCAGCGCCCCGGCGCTGAGCACCGCGACCACAAGATCCGATACCTTGCCCAGGTGCAGCACCGTGTTCAGCCCCAGCAGCCCCAGGGAGCCCGCCCAGGCAACCCGGTTGCCCGCGCGCAGATATTTAGCAAGGACCAGCAGCCCAAAGGCCCCGAAGATCACGTAGACCCGGGAGATCTGAATCAAAAACTCGGGCAGCAGCGCCGGAACCAAGGTCTGCAGCGGGCGGAAGAACGGTTCGACGAGGCTGAGCACCGCCAGCGCGATGGCTAGATAGGCGGCCGCCGCCCGCGCCTTGTCGCGCCGGCGAACCTGGGCTACCGCAGATAAATGTGCACTGGTCATAGCAGGATTATCCCACCAGGTTGCCAGCGAGCGGCGCTATTTGCGCCCGACGAACCAGTCCTGCAGCTTCTCGATGCGCGCCTGCAGCTGGTCGGCGGTGGCCTGGGGCACCGCGGGCCCCCCGCAGACGTTGCGCAGCTTGGTGTGGATCTGCGCGTGCGGGGTGCCGGTGCGCGCCGACCAGGCGGACACGTTCTTTGACAGCTTGGTGCGCAGATCCATCATGCGCCGATGGTCGGAAACCGGGGCCGGTTTGGTTCCGCCGCCGCTGATCTGCCGGCTCTGCTGGGCCCGCAGCAGCTCGGAGACCTGCTCGGTGTCCAACAGCCCCGGGATCCCCAGGAAGCCCAGCTCCTCGTCGCTGCCCAGCTCCGCTCCGGTGCCGAATTCGCCGCCGTCGAACAGGACGCGGTCGAAGGAGGCCTGGGAGTTCAGCGCCTCGAACTTGCTGCGGGTCAGCTCGTCGCTGGCCTTGTCTTCCTTGTTCGCCGCCTCCAGCAGGTCGTCTTCCAGCCCTTGATCCGCGTCCGAGCCCTCGCGGTCTAGGGCGTGGTCGCGTTCCACTTCCATCTCGTTGGCCAGCGCCATGAGCACCGGCACCGAGGGCAGGAACACGCTGGCCACCTCGCCGCGCTTGCGGCTTCGCACAAAGCGGCCGACGGCCTGGGCGAAGAACAGCGGGGTGGAGGTGGAGGTGGCGTACACGCCCACGCACAGCCGCGGCACGTCGACGCCTTCGGACACCATGCGCACGGCGACCATCCAGCGCGCATCGGAGGCGGAGAATTCGTCGATCTTCTCCGAGGCCTTGGGGTCGTCGGAGAGGATCGTGGTGACCTTTTCCCCGCAGATGGCTTCCAGCTGGGCCGCGTAGCCGCGGGCGTCCTCATGGTCGGTGGCGATCACCAGTCCACCGGCGTCCTTCACGGTGCGGCGCACCTCCGACAGACGGCGGTCAGCTGCCTGCAGCACCGAAGGGATCCAGTCGCCGTGCGGGTCCAGCGCGGTGCGCCAGGCGTGGGCGGTGACGTCCTTGGTGAAGCCGGCGCCGAGGTTAGCTTCCATCTCCTCGCCCGCGGCGGTGCGCCAGCGCATCGCCCCGGAGTAGGCCATGAACAGCACCGGGCGCACCACGTGGTCTGCCAGGGCATTGCCGTAGCCGTAGGTGTAGTCGGCCTTGGAGCGGCGGATGCCGTCGCCCTCATCGATGTACTGCACGAACGGAATCGGGGCCGAGTCGGAGCGGAAGGGCGTACCGGTCAGCGCCAGGCGCCGGGTGGCAGGCTCGAAGGCCTCGCGGATGCCGTCGCCCCAGCTGAGCGCGTCGCCCGCGTGGTGGACCTCGTCCATGATCACCAGGGTGCGAGCGTTCTCGGTTTTCGCGCGGTGCACCGCTGGCTTGAGCGCCACCTGGGCGTAGGTGACGACGACGCCCAGGTAGTGCGAGCCATGACGGCCGTCGGAATTCTTGTAGTTCGGGTCAAGCGATATGCCCACGCGCGCCGCGGCGTCGGCCCACTGCTTCTTCAGGTGGTCGGTGGGGGCGACGACGATCATGCGGTTGATCTTGCCCGAATCGATCAGCACCTTGGCCAGGCGCAGCGCGAAGGTGGTCTTACCTGCGCCGGGGGTCGCCACGGCCATGTAGTCGCGCGGCTCGGTCTCGAAGTACTTGGCCAGCGCCTCGGCCTGCCAGGCGCGAAGCTTCGGCCCGGTGCCCCAGGCCGCACGCTCCGGATAGGCTACCGGCAGTTTGTCTTCCAGTGGAAGCTTGTCACCAAAGTCAAATAGTGTCTCGGTCATTTACCCTTTTCCCGGCCGCGTGCATGTGTCTGAGGTAGTGCGCAATTCAGCGCGCGCACTAGCCCATCAAGGATTCGTAGATTTCCTTGCACTCCGGGCACACCGGGAATTTCTGCGGGTCGCGGCCCGGGGTCCACACCTTGCCGCACAGGGCGATCACCGGCTCGCCGGACAGCGCCGACTCCATGATCTTTTCCTTGCGCACGTAGTGGGCAAAGCGCTCGTGGTCGCCGGCCTCAATGTTCTCGCGGACCTCGGTCCGTTCGATCGTTGCAGTGCCGCCGCGGGTTTCTTCTGACTGTTCCACCATGCCATCAAGTCTAGTACGTGGCACCGCGCAATGGGTGAAATACACGTGGGAGCTTCTCCACATCCGCGTTCTCCACACCCCGCGGCCAATCACTCCCGGCTGCTTGATCGCGGGAGAACACTGGACTCATGAGCACGCACCACGCGGCGGGCCTGCGCCCCGCCATCATCACCCTGCAGCAGCACCTTGCCGCCGGCAAATTCCTGGGCGACGACGCCGTCCCCACGGGGGCCGACCTGCGCGCGCTCTTCACCGACGCCCTGCAGCTGGTGGCAGGGCTGCGGCTGAACCTCAGCACCACCGACGACCCGCGTTTGGCGCTCCTGCTGGCCTCCGCCGCCCAAGAATTGTCACATGAGGCGACCCGCATGGAACTGACTGCCGCCGACCGCGCCTGCGCCACGGCGGCGCATTCCTTGGCCCAGGAAGAGCTGGAGTCGCTACGCTGCTCGCCCGCCGACACCAGCGTCGAGCCTGCTCGCGCCCGCGGACGCAACAGCTATAAAAACCCCGCCGAACTGCTCGCGGCATGGACCGGCAACAGCTACGGCATGATGCACCGGGCGGTGCTGGACGCCCAGGACCTGATCGGCCGTCGCTCCCCCTCCGGCGCCCCGCTGCCCGCCCGCTTCACCCATCTCGCAGCAAAGTTCGCAGACCCCGAGGTCAACCCTGCCACCGTCAGGCTGATCAGCGCCAAGCTGGCCAAGGCCGAGCCCAAGGACCGGACATTTGACGGCATACGCACCGAACCAACCCTGCGCCATGCCGACGGCAAGACGGTGGAAGAGCACGCGGCGCGGGCGCTGGAAGAAGAGTTCACCCAGGCGGCCGCGCTGAAGGCGGTAGGCAACCTGATCACGGAGGCCACCACCGGGAACGACCGGGGCGACCCACCGCCGCGCATCCGCCGCGGCCTGTTCCCGTTGCCGATCACCAGCCCCTATGAGCGCCGCTACCTGCTCTGCGTGTCCACTCTGGAGGGCGAACTGATCGACTCATTTCGCGCCCATGCCAGCAACCCGCGCACCCAGGCCGGCCAGGCTGCGCGCAAAAATCCCGACTCCGCCCGGCCCGCTGCCGGCGGCTCCCCGGATCAACCTTCCTCGGATGCTCCGGGCGACGTGCTCGGCAACTCGATCCTCGACCTGCTGCCCGAGGGGCAGAACACCCGCTGGGAGGACGACGAGCAGTTCGTCGACGAGGCCGCACCGGTCGAACGCGCCGTCAATGCCCTGCTTGACCTGCTGCAATTCGAGTACTTCGACGACTGCAGCTACTCAGATACCGACGGGGCCGCCCCATCGGGTCAAGACCCGCTCTTCGGCTGGCAAGATCCCGCACACAAGCCCGATGGGCCTCCCGCGCCGCCTGCCGGTCCACCTGCCGATCCGGGAAGGCACCGGCGCCGACTGCGTCCGCAATTAATCGTGCATCTGATGGTCGAGGACCTGCGGAATATCGCCTCGTCCCGCGCCGAAACCCAGAACGGCACCGTGCTTGCGCCGTCAGCCCTGCGCCGCATGCTCTGCGATGCTGACGTGATCCCGGCGGTCTTCAACTCCAAGGGGTCGCTGCTCGACTATGGCCGGGCGGTGCGGCTGGTGCCCGAGGCGCTCCAAAA
This sequence comes from Glutamicibacter sp., assembly GCF_032154645.1. Lineage (GTDB taxonomy): Bacteria > Actinomycetota > Actinomycetes > Actinomycetales > Micrococcaceae > Glutamicibacter. The sequence continues at coordinate 56,006 of NZ_JALDXV010000005.1, forward strand.
GGCGGTGCTTGCACGGGACAGGTACTGCATCGTTCCCGGCTGCACCGCCCCGGTGGAGCAGCTGCAATTCCACCACATCAAGCCCTTCAGCCACGGCGGGAAAACCTGCGCACAGAACACCGTGCCCGGCTGCGGCACCCACCATATGGAGATGGACCTGGGCTTGATTCAGGTCCAGTGGGAACAGGGCCTGCCCTGGGTACTGCTCCCCAAGGACCGCGACCCGCAGCAGCTGCTGCGCCGCAACTACTGCCCTGACGGAATCCCCAAGCAGCTCAAACCGCGCAAGCAACGCTGAGTACCGGCACGCCAAAGGGGCCGTCTGCCACAACAGACGGCCCCCTCGCAGTGATCCTCAGCGGTTGAGCAATACCGCTTGGAACAACTCCGGCTCGCGCTTCTCAAACCACTTGCCGCCCAGCACGATGCCGGAGATCAACAGTCCGACGCCCAGCACGATCCCGACGCCCAGGGCGATAAGGCCCAGGGTCAACGAGTGCAGGCCAAGAGAGAAGCCGAAGGGCACCGCCACGGGGATCAGCAGCACCGTCATCACGCCCATGGTGCCCAACTGGGTCAGCGCCATGCGCAGGCCATTGCCCGGTGGCGTCTTCATCGGATTCTCCCCCGGCAGCGCCACCGCGTAGGTGTAGCGTGCCGAAGCCACCGATGAGACGCCCAGCGCCACCAGGAAGGCAGCCAGCGACAGCCCGAGGTCGCCGGGCAGCCGCCACAGCTGGTCGGAGAGCACCGCGGGCAGGATCGCTGCCAGCAGCAGCGGAATGATGCCGACGATAAAGCAGGCGGCCACGCGACCAGCCCGGTCGACGAACCCCGACACCCCTGTCAGCACGTGCAGTGCGAAGGCGGTGTTGTCATAGGAGACGTCGGCGGAAATGGAGAACCCGAGCAGGATGCCGAACAGCGGGCCCAAAAAGTACATCATGGTGTAGCTGCCCGACTGATTTCCGGCGAACCAGAAGATCAGCGGCAGCATCGGCACCATCAAAATGCTGATCGCATAGCGCGGGTCTTTGAACCAGTAGGTCAGGGCGCGGGCGGCGACGGCGCCCACCGGCGTGGCGGGAAGCATCTTGAAAAACCCGAGCCCGCGGGCAGTCGCAGCGCGCTGCTGTGGCGGCGGAGCCACGGTCGCCGCCCCGGTGGCGCGCACCAGCAGCAGGTACAGCCCACCCAGGTACACCACACCGAGCACTGCGCTGATGCCAAGCTGAAGCATGTCGCCCGCGGCCAGCGCCCCGGGCAGGGCTCCGAAGGCGCCGAGCGGGGTGTACGCGAGCACCGCGGAGATGGGGTTGATCCAGTCGCCGATGGACTCGGCCGCGGCGAAGACCGAGCTGAGCAGCGGGCCCAGCGAGACCAGCAGCAAAAACAGCAGGCCAAAGGTCAGTTCGCGGAAGCGTCGCTTGGCACGCAGCGCGGTGGCCATGATCGTCAGGTACTGGCACAGCAGCACCGCCGTGACGGCGGTGGCAAGGTTTGCCAGCAGCGCCAGCAGCAGCACGCCGGGCTGCAGCCGCCACATTCCGGCAGATGCGAGCAGTCCCAAGATGGTCAGCAGCGCCGGCACGGAGATGAATCCCGCGAGCACCAGCGCCGGTCCCAGCACCTTGGAGTCGATGCCGAAGTGGACAAAGCGGGAGGGTTCAAGTGTCAGGTCCACCCCGGTGAGCAGCGGCGGAATCAACGCCCAGCCCAGCACCACCACGGAGCCGATCAGGATCGACAGCTGCCCCGGGAACGGGTTCTGCTCGGCGGTGAACCAGCAGGCCAGGGCGAGCATGAGAATCATGCCCAGCGCGTAGAGCCCGCCGATGACCACGCCGATCAGCTGGCCTACGGAACGTTTGAACCCGTTGCGCAGCAGCAGCAGCTTCAGGCTTAAGATGTGTGCAACCATGACAGCCCCTCGTTGGTTCCGCGCCCGCCGACCAGGTCGACAAAGCGCTCCTCCAGGCTCTGGCCGGCGCGGACCTCGTCCACGGTGCCTTGGGCCTTGAGCATGCCATCGGCGATGACCGCCACATGCGTGCACATGCGCTGGACCAGGTCCATCACGTGGGAGGAGACGATGACCGTCCCGCCGAAGCTGACGTAGTCGTTGAGGATGTCGCGGATGTTCGCCGCGGAGACCGGGTCCACCGCTTCGAAGGGCTCGTCGAGCACCAGCAGCTTGGGCGAATGGATCATGGCGGTGGCCAGCGAAATCTTCTTGGTCATGCCTGCGGAGTAGTCCACGACGAGCTTGTCCCCGTCGTCCGTCAGGTCCATCACGCGCAGCAGGTCCTCGGTGCGCTGCAGCACCTGATCGCGGTCCATGCCGCGCAGCAGCCCCGAATAGGTAACCAGCTGGCGTCCGGTGAGCCTGTCGAATTGGCGCACCCCGTCGGCCAGCACGCCCAGGGTGTGCTTGGCGGCGCGCGGGTCGCTCCAAATGTCGATGCCGTTGACCACGGCGCTGCCGGCGTCCGGACGCAGCAGGCCGGTGGCCATGGACAGCATCGTCGTCTTGCCGGCGCCGTTGGGGCCCACCAGCCCGTAGAAGGAGCCGGCCGGAACCTGCAGGCTGACGTTGTTTACTGCTACCTTGGCGCCAAACTGCTTGGCCAGGGCGCGAATATCAAGCGCGATCGGATTCATACCTAGAGATTAGCAACCGCCCAAATCAGCAGGCATCATCCTTTGGAGTTAATCCTTAAACGCAACACGGCGCCGGTGCTCCCATGGGAATACCGGCGCCGTGCTGCGTACCTGTTGCCAGCCCTGCTTAGAACAGGACGCGGGCCAGCTTCTGCCGCGAGGCTGCCACGCGCGGGTCGTTGTTGCCGATCACCGCGTAGAGCTCAATCAACCGGCGGCGCACCCGCTCGCGGTCGTCGTCGGCCAGGCGCGAGATCAGCGAGACCAAACGGGAGAACGCATCCTCCACGTGGCCGCCGACGACGTCGAGGTCTGCCACGTCCAACTGCGCCGCGAGGTTCTGAGGATCTGCTGCGGCAGCCGCGCGCGCCTGGTTCAAATCCAGGTTCTGGGTGCGTGAGAGCAGGCGAACCTGGTACAGCCCCACCTGTGCCTCGTGGTCGTTGGGCTTCTCGTTCAGCGCCTCAAGGTAGGCTGCCTCCGCGGCGGCGAAGTCGCCCTCGTCGATCGCGTCCACCGCCTTCTGGTGCAGCGGCGGCAGGGCAGGCTGCTCCTGCGCCTCGCCGGAGAATGGCGGAACCGTGCCGGCAAGCCCCTGCTGCACCGCAAGCTGCTGCAGCTGACCAAAGACCTGTTCGATCTGTTCGGCCGCCGCCGGGCCCTGGAACAGCGGCACCGGCTGGCCATTGACCAGCGCTACCACCAGGGGGATCTGCTGCGCCTGGAAGGCCTGGGCAATCTGCGGGTAGGCCTCGGCGTCGACCAGTCCCAGCACCAGCGAACCGGCGCGGGCGTCGACGAGCTGGCGCAGCGCCGCGTCGAGATCCACGGACACCTGCACACGCGGGGAACCGAGCGAAACAATGGCCGGAACACGCTGTGAGAGCGCGACGAACTGCTGGAAGGAGCCCTCGTCGAGCTGCATGGTCCAGCTGGCCGAGGCGGGGGCGCTCGCATCGGTGGCCTGCAGCTGGTGGGACGACAGCGAACTGAGGTCCACCGCGCCGCGGGATGATGGGATGGTCGGTTCTTCACTCATGTTGCTACTTCACTTCCTTGGCGTCCAGCAGTACCACCTCAGCGGCGATCAACTGCATCTTCTCATCCGAACCGTCGGCAGGCACGTAGATCATGACGGGTTCCGCGTAGGTGATTTCCACGTCGCCGGTGGAGCTCGACTTGCCCAGCAGCTTCTGGGTCAGATCATCGGTTCCCTTGAGCGGATCTGCATCCTTGGTGCGCTCGAAGACTACCTTCTGGGTCAGCTTGCCGGTGACGATCGCGCCGCCATCCGGGGTGGAAATCGCCTTGGTGTCGTTGTTGTTGACGGTGCGGGTGTACTTGACCTTCGCCTCGTTCGCTTCCTTGGACTCGGACTTCTGATCCGCGTGGATCGCCTTGATGAACTCCGAATCGGCGAACTTGTCCTTGTTCTTGGACTTTTCGTTGGTCAGCACGTCGGCCATCGTTACCAGGGCCTCGGTGGGGGTCTGCTGCAGGCCCTCGGCATCCGCGTCGAGCTGCTTGATTGATGGATCTCCCACGGCGATGCCCGGGAAGCTGGCGCCGGGCAGCATCTGCTCTGCGAAAACGACCTTGTAATTGTCGCGGGCGCTGTCCTGCTGCAGGGTCATCGCGATCGGCAGGGTGTCTGCGTCGGAATCCTTGGCGGTCACGACGCTGATCACGCGCGGGAACTTCGCCTCGGAGTCGTTCGGCACTGCCGCGGAGCGCAGCACCGAGGTGTTCAGGGTCAGCGGCTTGTTGACCTTGACGTCGTCCTTCAGGATGTCATAGCGGCTGGACCGGATGTACTTGAAGGCTCCTTCGGCACGCGAGTCGAGATCCGTGGCGTTCTGCGACTCGTCGGCCTTGCCGATCTGCTTCTGCACGTCGGCAAGGATACGAGAAAGCTGCTCCTCGGTCAGGTACGGGAACTCTGCGGGAGCCTGCTTTTCGTCGGCCGACGGTGAGTCGCTGGCGGCTGTTTCGCTGGCCGCGGTTTCACTGGGGCTGGCGCTGGCGTCGTCCTTTGGCGCCATCGGCACCGCAACGCCCGACACCGCGAGGGCGACCACCGCAGCGGCGGCAATGGAGTGCTGGGTGTTCGACTTCGACGCCGGGGCGCCGGGGCTTGCCTTGCCGGTGCGCATCACCAGCAGCGCCAGGCCGAAGACCAGCAGCAGGGCTCCGACGATGATCAGTGGCAGCGCCAGCGGCATGGCTGCATTATTTGCATAGGTGACCGAGATATTGGTCGGTGCGGCGGCCTTGCCGTCGGCGGCCAGCAGCAGCGACCAGTCGCCGGCGTCCGGTGAGGTCCAGCGGTAGGTCATGGTGCCATCGGCGGTCTGCGAATCGTAGAAGATGTCAGCGCCCTGGGGATTCGGCACGTCCTTCTTTCCGTCCACGAAGCTCGCCTGCATCTGGTGGTTCTCGGTGTCGATGCCGGTCACCGATACGTGGGCGGCGTCGTCCACCCAGGCATCGACATCGGTGCTGCGGCCCAGGGATGCGGTGAATTCTCCGTCGCCGGAGATCACCAGCTCGACCGGGGCCAGGTTTTCCGAGTTCACGCTTGATTCGATCAAGGTCAACGGGGCTGATCCGTCAAGTTGCGGCATGGTAGCGGTGACCGTTTCGGGCGGGGCCCAAAAGGTCTTCTGTCCGATGCCGACCACCAGGGCCACAGCCCCGAGCAGCATCGCGATCACGGAGATTACTTTTCGCACGATTTCACCTATTTACCTACGTCTCACAGCTGTACTATCCCCAGTCTAACGAGTGTGCCCCGCGCATGGTTCCTTAATGCACCTGTGAACTGACTCATTTCAGGCAGGTCTGCGGTGTCTTTGAGCACACTCCCAGCACCATCGCGGGTATGCTCGGTGCCATGCACTCAGATCAGCCCCGCGACCGGCAGGAACCCGGCTCGACCGGCGGGCAGCCTCAACGCCCGACGCCGCACCACGGTATCGTGCACGATGCGTCCACCGATGCTGAGCTGCAGCACAGCGGCCCCATCGAGGAAGCTACCAAGCCCGAGGTCGGGGCGCCCGTCAACGCGGCAAATACACAGGATGCCCCGGCCGCGGACAGCGCACCGGCAGATCCTGCGGCGCGCAGGCCCGGCCGGTTCACGCGGCGGCTGAACAGCCTGTTCAGCCCGCCACGGCGCAGCAATGCGCTGGGCGATGAACCCGCCGAAGTTTCGGGCCAGGCACCGGAGCCCATCGCGGCACTGCATCCGATCTCCATGGGCTTCCTTGGAACCATCGGCGTCGGTCTGGCCCTGGGCGGGTTCTACGTCTTGACGAACGTCGGCTCCCTGATGACCTGGATCGCCATCGCGCTGTTCATCGCGCTCGGGCTGGATCCGATCGTGCGCTGGATGGTCTCCAGGGGGCTGAGCCGGCCGCTGGCTGTCACCGCCACCATGGTCGGCATCCTCGCGATCTTCGGCGGGTTCATGGCGCTGATCATTCCGACGCTGGTCACGCAGATCACGAACTTCATCACCTATGCGCCGAACTACGTCAACGACTTTTTGGGCAGCGAATGGCTGGTCCAGATCGACCGGCAATACGCCCTCACCCAGCGCATCAACGACGAGGTGAACCGCTTCTTCGGCGATTCGGGCGCGATCACCAACGTGTTCGGCGGCGTGCTGGGCGTGTCGCAGACCGTCGCACAATCGATGTTCGGCATTTTGATCGTGCTGGTGCTGGCGATCTACTTCCTGGCCTCGCTGCCGACGATCATGGGCTTCGGGCTGCGGCTCGCCCCGCGCTCCAAGCGTGAACGCGTCGGTGAATTGGCCACCCGCATCACCCGCTCGGTGGGCAACTACGTCATGGGGCAGGCCACCGTCGCCTTCCTGAACTGCCTGGTGGCGCTGATCCTGATGTCGATCCTGAAGGTGCCATTCGCGGCGCTGCTGACCCTCGTCGTAGCCCTGCTCGCCTTCATCCCGCTGGTGGGCGGGGTCATCGCCGGCCTGCTGGTGACGGCCGTGAGTCTTTCGCTGGGGTGGCAGAGCGCGTTGATCTACGCGTTGTGCTATTTCGGCTACCTGCAGGTGGAGGCGTACTTCGTGTCCCCGCGCATCATGCGGCGCGCCGTGGCGGTGCCCGGTGCGGTGGCGGTGATCTCGGTGATCGCCGGCGGCGCCTTGGCTGGGGTGACCGGCGCACTGATGGCCATCCCCGTGGCGGCCAGCGGCATGATCCTGCTGCGCGAGGTGTTCATCGCCCGCCAGGACCGGCTCTAGCGGCCGAGGTCTAGTACCTGTAGGAGCGGGTTTCCCAGCAGCGCGGATGCCAGTGCCTGCGCGCCGCGGCGGAGGCGTCGTCCCCCGACCAATGATCGGCGCGCCAGGCGACGATGTGCGCCACGCCGACGGTGATGTTCCGGTGGCAGCCCGGGCAGGTGTAGATTTTCTGCGCGTTCATCGCAGACACCTTGCGCACGTGCCACTGCCCGTCCGGGGCGTCCTGCAGCACTTCCACGCCATAGCGGGCGCGCTGCATCCACACTTCCTGCTCCCCCGCCTGCGCCTCGAAGTCCTCGGTCGAGTAGCTGCGCGATGATCCATGGGATTTGGAGTTGCGGCGGGGGCGGTTTGAACGGGGCATGTCATTAATCATGCCGTATCGCCCGGCCGCAGGGACAACCAGCTAGTAAAGTGGGTCGGGTGCGTTTAGTGGTTGCAAAGTGTTCAGTAGATTACGAGGGCCGGCTTCGGGCCCACCTTCCGTTGGCTACCCGCCTGATCATGGTCAAGGCCGACGGCTCGGTGCTCATCCATTCCGACGGCGGCAGCTACAAGCCGCTGAACTGGATGAACCCGCCGTTATCCCTGCAGGAGGTGGCTCCCGACGACGACGCGGCGGCCCTGGGCGCCACCAGCACCTGGACAGTGTCCAGCGCGAAGACCGATGACAAGCTGACCATCAATTTCCACAGCATCGAACATGACTCGGCCCATGACCTGGGCACCGACCCGGGGTTGATCAAGGACGGCGTGGAGGCCGACCTGCAGCGCCTGCTGGCCGAGCAGATCGAACTGCTGGGCAGCGGGCACAAGCTCATCCGCCGCGAATACATGACGGCCATCGGGCCGGTGGACATCCTTGCCCGCGACGGTTCGGGCGCCACGGTCGCGGTGGAGCTCAAGCGCCGCGGCGACATCGACGGCGTGGAACAGCTGACCCGCTACCTGGAGCTGCTCAACCGCGACCCGCTGCTGCGCCCGGTCTCCGGCGTGTTCGCAGCCCAGCAGATCAAGCCGCAGGCGCGCACCCTGGCCGAGGACCGCGGCATCCGCTGCCTCACCTTGGATTACGACGCAATGCGCGGAGTCGATGACTCGGCGGGCCGACTCTTCTAAGCTGTAGTCATGACTGCTACGCGCTTAGTAATGTTCGCCACCCTGGTCTCCGATGGGCTCAAGCTCACCGATGGCGCTTTGGCCATCGACGGCGACCGCATCCGCTTCGCCGGCAACAAGGACGACTTCCTGCTGCTCGATGATGCCGAGGAATTTGTAGAGCACCCGGTGCCTCAGGGCGCCATCCTCACCCCGGGGTTGATCGACATCCACTGCCATGGCGCGGTGGGCGCCGATTTCGCCGCCCCGGAGCACCAGAGCGTGGGCGAAGCTCTGCGCTTCCTGCACCGCGCCGGCACCACCACGCTGCTGGCCTCGCTGGTCACCGCCGAACGCGGATCGATGATCGAGGCAGCCGAGATCCTAGCGGAATTTGCGGAGGCTGGACAGATCGCCGGCATCCACGCGGAGGGGCCGTTCCTCTCCCAGGACCGCTGCGGGGCCCAGGATCCGCGCTTCCTCTCCGACCCGCAGCCAGAGTTCGTCGACGAGCTCATGGCCGCCAGCCGCGGCCAGCTGCGCACCATGACCTATGCCCCCGAACTTGCCGGCACCGAGGAGCTGATCAGCCAGCTGGTCGCCTACGGCATAGTCCCTTCGCTGGGCCACTCCAACGCTTCCTATCAGGTCGCCGCCGATTCCCTGCGCTTTGCCCGGGAGCAGCTGCGCAGCGCCGGCGTCGACGGCTTCACCGAAAAGCCCACCGTCACCCACCTGTTCAATGGGATGCCTTCGCTGCATCACCGCGAACCGGGCCCGGTGGGTGCCTCCTTGGAGCTGGCCCGCCAGGATGATGCGCTGCTTGAGCTCATCGCCGATGGGGTGCACCTTTCCCCCGAGACCATTCGACTGGTCTTCAACATTGCCCGCGCCCGCGGGGTCATTCTTGTCAGCGACTCCATGGCCGCGACGGGTCTGGCCGACGGACAGTACTCGCTGGGACCGCAGGAGGTCGTCGTCGCCCAGGGACAGGCGCGGCTTGCCAAGGACAATTCGCTGGCGGGCGGCACTTCGACGCTGCTGGATATCGTCCGCACCGTCGTCGCCAGCGGGGTGCCGCTGGTGCAGGCGATCTACGCTGCCACCGTCAACCCCGCCTCGTTGATCGGGTTGGCCGACGAGGTAGGCTCGCTGCACTATGGGTTCGCCGCCGACGTGCTGGTCCTCGATCAGGACTTGAACCTCGTGCAAACCTTCCGCAAGGGCGAGCTGCTCTAGAATATTGCGCGTCGGCGCACAAAAAATCCCGCTTCGTCCTCCGTACTCGGAGGATGAAGCGGGATTTTGAGGTTTCAGCGGCTAGATTTGCCAGGAGCCGGCGATCGGGCCGGCCTCCAACCACGAAGAGAACCCGGTGTAGTCCCGGTAGTCCATGGCCAGCAGCAGCGGCTGCTCGGCCCGGACAAGTTCTACGATGATGAACCCCGGGGGGATCATCTGTGCCTCGTGGTCGTCTGGTTGCCGCCGCCCGGAGATATCCAGCCCGCGGCGTTCAATCACGAAACTTGGGATGGGCGAGACAGAGAAAAACCGCAACAGGTCTACATGTCCTCCGCCGTAGCGGCCGATGACCATCATCCACTTGCCCTTGGGCGTGAGAATGCTGGCGTCGAAGGTGCCCAGCGTGCGCCGCAATTGAATGTGGCGCACGGCCATGGCGCCAAAGAACATCACGATGCAGGCAAGAACCAGCAGCGCTATGAGAACTGGTGCGGTTATCTCAATCAATTCATCGCCTACGCTGCGTTTTCGAGCACAGCGTTGTCGGCGACGATGACCACGCGGTCAGAATCAACGGAGAGGAAGCCCCCGTCGATCTGGACCGTGAAGCGGGATCCGGAAACCGGTTCGATTTCCAGATCGCCTGCGGCTAGCACAGCCAGGGTCGGAACGTGACCGGGCAGAACACCGATCTCGCCGTTGACCGTGCGAGCCTTGATCAGCTTCTTCGCAGCGCCGGACCACACGAAGTGGTCGGCGGCTACGATTTCAATCTGAAGTTCGGCCATCGTTACTTGCTGGCCTTCTGGATTTCAGCCCACTGACGCTCTACGTCGTCCAAACCACCGACGTTGAAGAACGCCTGCTCTGCAATGTGGTCCAGGTCGCCATCGCAAATGGCCTTGAAGCCTTCGATGGTGTCCTTGATGGAAACGGTCGAACCCTCGACACCGGTGAACTGCTTTGCAGTGTAGGTGTTCTGGGACAGGAACTGCTGGATGCGGCGTGCACGTGCCACGACGATCTTGTCCTCTTCGCCCAGCTCGTCGATGCCGAGGATGGCGATGATGTCCTGAAGTTCCTTGTTCTTCTGCAGGATGCCCTTGACGCGGATAGCCACGTCGTAGTGGTCCTGACCGATGTACTGCGGATCCAGGATGCGCGAGGTCGAGGTCAGCGGGTCGATTGCCGGGTACAGACCACGCGACGCGATTTCACGCGACAGTTCGGTGGTTGCATCCAGGTGGGCGAAGGTCGCTGCCGGAGCCGGGTCGGTGTAGTCATCCGCAGGCACGTAAACTGCCTGCATCGAGGTGATCGAACGGCCCTTGGTCGAGGTGATGCGTTCCTGAAGCAGGCCCATCTCATCGGCAAGGTTCGGCTGGTAGCCCACGGCGGAAGGCATGCGGCCCAGAAGGGTCGACACCTCGGAACCGGCCTGGGTGAAGCGGAAGATGTTGTCGATGAACAGCAGCACGTCCTGGTTCTGCACATCGCGGAAGTACTCCGCCATGGTCAGAGCGGACAGTGCCACGCGCAGACGGGTTCCAGGTGGCTCATCCATCTGGCCGAACACCAAGGCGGTGTCCTTCAGAACGTTGGCTTCGTCCATTTCGACCCAGAGGTCGTTACCTTCACGGGTGCGCTCGCCAACACCGGCGAATACCGAGGTACCACCGAAGTTGCGTGCCACACGGGTGATCATTTCCTGGATCAGCACGGTCTTACCCACGCCTGCGCCGCCGAACAGACCAATCTTGCCGCCCTTGATGTAAGGGGTCAGAAGGTCGATGGACTTGATGCCGGTTTCCAGCATCTCGGTCGAGCCCTCAAGGTCTGCGAACTTCGGTGGCTGGCGGTGGATCGGCCAGCGCTCGGTGACCTGGATCTCCGAGTTGTCAACGTCCAGGGCGTCGCCCAGCACGTTGAAGATGTGGCCCTTGACACCGTCGCCCACAGGGACGGAGATGGCAGCGCCGGTATCGGTCACCTGGGTGCCGCGAACCAGGCCGTCGGTGGCCTGAAGGGACACGGCGCGGACCAGGTTGTCACCGAGGTGCTGGCTGGTCTCGAAGGTGATCTTCTTGGTTTCACCGTTGAGGGTCAGCTCAGCGGTGAGTGCGTTGTAGATTGCAGGCATTGCATCGGCAGGGAACTCGACGTCCACGACCGGGCCAATCACGCGGGCAATACGACCGGTGGCCCCTGCGGTAACCTGCTCGTTGAGTTGGGCAGTCATCTTTCTCACTTCTTGTCTGGTAGGAAGGCTTCGGTCTTAGTCGTTCAGCGCGTCTGCGCCGGCGACGATTTCCGAAAGCTCCTGGGTGATTTCAGCCTGACGGGCGTTGTTACGAAGTCGCGTGTACTTCTTGATCAATTCGCCGGCGTTGTCGCCTGCAGCCTTCATCGCGCGCTGACGTGCAGCGAGCTCCGAAGCCGCAGCCTGCAGCTGGGCGTTGAACAGACGCGAATCGATGTAACGCGGCAGCAGTGCATCCAGCACTTCCTCCGGCGACGGCTCGAATTCGTACAGTGGCAACAGTTCGTCGGTTGGAGTCTCGGTCTCTTCCTCGACAACCTCCAACGGCAACAGACGGATAACCGTCGGTTCCTGCGTGACCATCGACTTGAACTGGGTGTATACGACGTGGATCTCGTCCACGCCACCCTGCTCGTAATCGGTAGCGAAGTCCTCTAGGAGGATTTCGCGCAGCTCGCGTGCGGTTTCAAAATGCGGGGAATCGGTGTTCCCGGTCCACACTCGGGCGTACTCGCGCGAACGGAAGTCGAAGTAAGCCTGAGCCTTGCGGCCGACCAAGTAGGTCTTGACTTCCTTGCCTTCTTCACGCAGGAGTTCCACGAGGTGCTCTGCCTGCTTCAGAACGCTGGCGGAGTAGGACCCGGCAAGTCCTCGGTCCGAGGTCATCACCAGCACTGCCGCGCGACGGACATTGTCCGACTCGGTGGTCAGCGGGTGTTCAACATCGGCTTGGGACGCGACGGCGGTAACTGCACGGGTGATCGCATTGGCGTACGGCAGCGAAGCCGCGACACGGGTACGTGCCTTGCCGATGCGGGATGCAGCGATCAGTTCCATCGCCTTGAAGATCTTGCGCATCGACGAGGTCGAGGCAATCTTCTGGCGGTAGACCCGAATCTGGGCTCCCATGTGTGTCCTTTCCTTATTCCCAACGTTTGGGGTGCGGCGCCATCGCTGACGCCGTACCCCTAAACGTTATGGAAATTGTCAGCGCTTCTGCTTGACGATCTGTTCCTGGTCAACGGACTCGGCATCCAGAGCTGAGTGCTCTTCGTGGCCGGCTGCAACCAGCTGGTCGTCGCCCTGGCCGAAGAAGCCAGCCTTGAAGTCGGCGACGCCGGCCTTCAGTGCTTCAACGGTCTCGTCCTCCAGCTTGCCGGTCTGAGCCAGAACGGTCAGAACCTCGGTGCGGTGACGCAGGTAGTCGATGAACTCGCGCTCGAAGCGCAGTACGTCTTCCACAGGAACATCGTCCAGGTAGCCGTTGGTACCGGCCCACACGGAAACAACCTGATCCTCGACGGCGTACGGCTGGTACTGGCCCTGCTTGAGCAGTTCCATCAGACGTGCACCACGGGTCAGCTGCTGCTTGGAAGCGGCATCCAGGTCCGAAGCGAACATGGCGAAAGCCTGCATGTCTCGGTACTGAGCCAATTCAAGCTTTAGGGTACCGGAGACCTTCTTCATTGCCTTGACCTGAGCGGCGCCACCCACGCGGGAAACGGAGACACCCACGTCGACGGCTGGACGCTGGTTGGCGTTGAACAGGTCCGACTGCAGGAAGATCTGGCCGTCGGTGATGGAGATGACGTTGGTCGGAATGAAGGCCGAAACGTCGTTTGCCTTGGTTTCGATGATCGGCAGACCGGTCATCGAACCTGCACCGAGCTCGTCCGAAACCTTTGCACAACGCTCAAGCAGACGGGAGTGCAGGTAGAAGACGTCACCTGGGTATGCTTCGCGTCCTGGCGGACGGCGCAGCAGCAGCGACACGGCGCGGTAGGCTTCAGCCTGCTTGGACAGGTCATCAAACACGATCAGAACGTGCTTGCCGCCGTACATCCAGTGCTGGCCAATGGCCGAACCTGCGTATGGTGCCAGGTACTTGAAGCCTGCTGGGTCGGATGCTGGTGATGCCACGATGGTGGTGTACTCCAGTGCGCCCTGCTCTTCAAGGGTCTGACGAACAGCTGCGATGGTCGATGCCTTCTGACCAACTGCTACGTAGATGCAGCGAACCTGCTTGGTCTGGTCGCCGGTGGCCCAGTTGTCGCGCTGGTTCAAGATGGCGTCGACGGCAATTGCGGTCTTACCGGTCTGGCGGTCGCCAATGATCAGCTGACGCTGGCCACGGCCGATCGGGATCATGGCGTCGATTGCCTTGATGCCGGTCTGAAGTGGTTCGTGAACCGACTTGCGCTCGGTTACGCCTGGTGCCTGAAGTTCGAGGGCGCGGCGGCCTTCGGCTTCGATTGGGCCCAGGTTGTCCAGTGGCTCACCCAGTGGGTCGACCACGCGGCCGAGGAAGGCGTCGCCGACTGGAACCGAGAGGATCTCGCCGGTGCGCTCTACCTTCTGGCCTTCTTCGATGCCGGTGAAGTCGCCGAGCACAACGACACCGATTTCACGGGTGTCGAGGTTCTGGGCCAGGCCCAGGGTGCCGTCTTCGAACTTCAGCAGCTCGTTAGCCATGACGGAAGGAAGGCCTTCCACCTTTGCGATGCCGTCGCTCGCGGTGATAACGCGACCCACTTCGGTACGCGATGCCTTGCCCGGTTCGTAGGATGATGCGAACTCGTTTAGGGCATTACGGACGTCGTCAGCGTTGATGGTCAAATCGGCCATCTGCAGTCCCTGCTCTCCTAAATTGTGATCCACCGGTAATTGCGATGAATCGATGTGAATGAAGTCTGTGGTGGTCCTGACGGGCCAGGACTTGTCCCTTCGAGCCTCACGGCCTGAAAAGAAAGTCCTAGCCAGCCAGGGCGCGGCGCAACTCGGCCACACGAGATGCCACGGAAGCGTCGACAACTTCGTCGCCAACCTTCACGACCAGGCCACCGACCAGCGATGGATCGGTGGTGGCGTTGAGCTTCAGCTTGCGATCGTAGATCTTGTTCAAGCTGGTCTCAAGACGCGATAGCTGTGCCTGCGAAAGCTGGACAGTGCTGGTCACCGAGGCGATCCAGCGCTGCTGGCGCTTGGCTACCAGTTCAACGAAGCGCTCAACCAGGGTTACCGGCTTCAACCCGCGGGGGGCGGAAACTGCCTGGGAAATCAACGCCTGCGAGGCCTTCGACGCGTTGGGCACGAGCTTGAGCGCCAGAGCGCTCTTTGCCTCGGCTGGGGCCTGCGCATCATCCAACGCACGCTGCAGTTCGTGGTTTGAACGAACTACATCGATGAAGGAGAACAGATCCTGCTCCAGCTTGGCCAGCCCCGAAGGCCCGTCCTGCTGCTCGGCCACTGCGGTCACCGCAGTGACACCCAGCGTTTCGAGCGCATCGCTAATGTCGCGTTCCGAGCTCCAGCGGGTGGAAGCCAGCTGGGCGACGATGGCCTCGGTGTCTGCCGAAACCTTTCCACGCAACAGCTGTGCCAACAGGCTTGCCTTTTCGGCGGCTTCACGGGCTGGGTCAGTCAATGCTCGGCGAAGACCGGCATTTGCATCCAGTACTTCCAGGACCGCGAACAGTTCCTTCGGCAGCTCAATTGATGCCTGTGCCAGCTTGGGTTCAGCGAACTCCAAAGCCTTTGCCAATGACTCGCTCGATACACTTGCCATTAGTTCGATGCACCTGCGTTCTGCTGAGCTTCCAAATCGTTCAGGAACTGATCAACCACGCGCTGTGCACGGGCATCGTCCTTCAGAGCTTCGTCAACAATCTTGCTTGCAAGCTCGGTGGCCAAGGTGCCCACGTCGGTGCGAAGCGAAGACAGAGCGGCGGTGCGCTCGGCCTCGATCTGACGCTGAGCCTGCTCGGTGATACGAGTAGCCTCATCAGTTGCCTTGGTCTTCAGATCTGCAAGGATCTGAGCACCTTCGCTACGAGCATCCTCGCGGATGCGGTTTGCCTCGGTGCGGGCTTCCAGAAGCTGGGCCTTGTACTGTGCCAAGGTCTCCTCTGCTTCCTTCTGCGCAGCCTCGGCCTTTTCCAAGCCACCTTCGATCGCGGTGACGCGATCTTCGTAGGACTGCTCAAACTTCGGAGCAATAACCTTCACGACGATGAACAAAAGGACCGCGAAACCAACGCCCGTGACGAGAATTTCCCACGGGTTTGGCAACAGCGGGTTTGCCGATTCGCTCGCAGCGAGGATGAAGTCAGTGCTGTTCATTCTCACTTTTCCTTATCTACTAGTTTTCGCTTGTGTGTCTGCCTCGCGATAGTGGCGAGGCCACTACAGTTGCGAAAAGACTAGGCGCCGACGACGAAGGCGAAGACCAGGCCCAGGATGGCCAGTGCTTCAGCAAGGGCGAAGCCCAGCATGGCGATTGGCTGCAGAATACGCTGAGCCTCTGGCTGACGAGCAACACCGTTGATGTAAGCGGCGAAGATCAGACCCACGCCGATGGCCGAACCGATAGCAGCCAGGCCGTAGCCGATCATATTCAGGGAGCCGTGCAACATGTGATTATGTTCCTTTCAAGATACCGACCTTCTTGCCGGTAGGTTGTGAGGTATTCCTTGAGAAGCTCAAGGAAGAACTTTGATGGTTGGAAGTGACGAAGATATGGCTTAGTGGGCGTCGGCGTCGATAGCACCCTGGATGTAGATCGCGGTCAGCAGGGCGAAAACGAACGCCTGCAGAACCATGATCAACAGTTCCAAGAAGTACATCGCTACCGAGCCGGCAATGATCAGTACGCCAAGGCCGTTCATGGCCAAGTTGTCCTGAACCACGATCAGGTAGCGTGCGCCGGCGGCAGCCAGCATCACGATCATGTGACCAGCCAGCATCGTTGCCATCAAACGCAGCGAGTGCGTCAGCGGGCGAACGATGAAGTTTGAAATGATTTCCAACGGAATCATCAGCGGCATGATCCAGCCCGGAACACCGGACGGAACAACGGCCAGCTTGAAGTAGCGGATACCGTGGTTCTTCAGGCCTACGGCAATCCAGGTGCCGTAGATGATGATTGCCATCGCATATGCAGAACCAGCGTGTGAGAACGATGGAAGCTGCAGGAACGGAATTGCACCGAAGAGGTTGTTCAGCAGTACAAAGAAGAAGGTCGCGAACAGCAGAGGAACCCATGGACGGAAGTTCTTCTCGCCGATGATGTCGCGGCCAATGCCGTTACGCACGAATGCGTAACCGGATTCAGCGATGTACTGCATCTTGCCTGGAACCAGCTTCGGGTTCTTGATGGCGACGGTGAAGAACCAAGTGATGAGCACGATCGAGAGTACGATCATGAGCATCTGCTTGCCGAAACCCGTACCGTATTCAGCCAACCACGGGTAAATCTCCGGGAGGTGAGTATCGGACACGGTCGGCGGCACGAAGCCGCCTTCTTCTGAGGCCATTGGGAGCGCAAACGCGAGCAACGCGCTGTCCTCTCTGCAGTAACGGTCACGGGCAAAAGGTGGTGACTGGCGGTAACTGCCTTTCACCGTGTGAAGAAAAGATCAAAACGGGCAACCCTCAGAGTTGCCAGCAAATGCATCAACTCTGATAGAGTGCCATCCTCAGGTCCCCCTGAAGATGAATTCCGATTCAACTACGCGCGATTATGCGCACGGCCGAAAATGACCCGTTAGTAAGCTTATCAAACTCACAGCATCTCTTTGGCATATTTGCCACAGAGCTAGACCTAATCCTCGTTGTAGATCGCAAGACGTGCCTTCATGAAGGCACGGACCTCTCCGACCTGCCAGGCAACGAGAGAAATAGCTGCTGCAAGTACGAAACCCTGACGGTCAACCCAAGCGGGCAACCCCAGGTTCAACAGAACGAAGGCGATGCCGAAGACCTTGACGACGAATACAGCCAAAAACGCGGGCATGGCCCACGAACGGCGGATTCGTCCGGCAGCTTCGGCGATGAGGATGCCAATAGCAAAAAAGCCAATAACCATTCCGGCGGCCAAAGCCCCGGAGAGTGCGTACTCAAGATCTGCGATCAGCCAAGAAATCAGGAAAAAGGCCAAGCTCGCAATGATCGAGTACACCAATGACAGGCCTAGAATCGGCAGCCAGATGGACTTCGGCGCAGACGAAGCACTGACGCGGGCAGAACCAGAAGCCAAGTCCGCATCCTTTCTTCGTCTATCTCGATCGACCATCGTGCACCCATCGATGCTGATGAAACTCAAAACTTCCACATGGCGACAACGCCCAGGAAGTAGATCCATATTGAATTCTACACGAGATAGAAGAGAATGTCGGACTCGACCGTCGGTGCTTTCAGCTGGCCTTTTTGCCCAGCTTTGTTTTTAGGGCGCTCCAGCGCTCGGTCACCAGCGGTTTCCACGTAGCCAGAGCAACGCCGAAGAACAAAACCAGTGCAATTGGCAGCACCAGTTCGACCGGGATAAATGCGATGGAGACCACAGTCACCGCGATGGTTCCGGCCCAAATATAAAGCAATATGACCGCCCTGCGCACCGAGTGGCCCTGGGCAAGCATCTTGTGGTGGATGTGCTTGGCATCCGGTGAGAACGGAGAGCGTTTGTTGGCGAGTCGTCGGAATACCGAGAGCACAAGGTCTAGAACTGGTAGGAAGACGATGACCATGGGCAGCAGCATCGGCATGTAGGCCGGGATGTTCCGGAAACGCTGGGCCTCAAGTCCCTGCACGTCGCCGGTGACCGCGATCGCCGAGACCGATAGGATCAGGCCGATGGACAGCACGCCCGTTTCGCCCATGAAGATGTTTGCAGGGTTGAAATTATGCGGCAGGAATCCCAGACAGGCGCCGAGCAACAGGCAGCACAAAAGCGCACCGATGTTGGCGTAGTCCTCCGCGCTGACATGTGTTGCCAGGACGTAGGAATAGACGAAGAAGGTTGCAGCCCCGATGGCCGCCAAACCTGCGGCAAGCCCGTCGAGCCCATCGGAGAAATTGATGGCGTTCATCGTGAGCACGATCAAAAATACAGTGACCAGTATTTGTAGCCACTTGTAGTCGATCTCCCACGAGCCCACGGGCAGGGACTGAATGAGGATGCCATTGGTGGAGATGATCAGGCCGACCATGATCTGCGCCGCGAGCTTCACGTACCAGCGCAGGTCGAACATGTCGTCGGCCAGTCCCAGGATCAGAATCACCAGCAGGGCCATGACGATGCCGATGATCGGCTGCGGGCTGTTAAAAATCCCGGTGAAGAACCTCAGTTGGCTCGCCAGCGCAAGTCCGGCCAAAAACGCGGCGATGATCGCCACGCCGCCGAATTTAACTATGGGGCTCTTGTGCTGATCGCGCGCGCGAACCTGCTGCCCGATGGTAAACCGCTCACCCACCGAACGCACGACGGGGGTGAGCAGATAGGAGACCGCAAAGCTGAATGCGATCAGGATGACATAGCTTCTCATGCGTCCTGGCCAGCAGCGTCCTGATCTGACTGCTGCGAGTCGGAGTCGTCGGCGGGTGCAGCGGCAGGTTCTTCGCCCAGATCTAGGATCTGCGGCACGACAACGCGCAGTTCATCGATGCCGATGGCGCCGGAACGCACCACACGCAGCTGCTCTGAGGTGCAGTCGATGATGGTGGAGGGCAGCACTTCCTGCCCATCGGCGCCGCGGGAGCCGCCGTCCAGGTAGACGTCGACCGAATCACCCAGCTGTTCCATGGCCTCATCGGCAGTGGTGGCAGCCGGCTGCCCGGTGCGATTTGCCGAAGAAACTGCCAGCGGGCCGGTGACCGCCAACAGGTCAAGTGCGCTCTGGTCGTTGGGGACACGAAGCCCCACGGTGCCGCGGGTCTCCCCCAAATCCCAGGTCAGCGAGGGCTGTGCCAGCAAAATCAGGGTCAGCGCGCCGGGCCAGAAGGCCTCGGCCAGCTTGCGGGCGTCGTCGGGAACGTCGCGCGCCAACCCGTCCATCGTCGCAATCTGCGAAATCAATACCGGCGGCGGCATCATGCGGCTGCGGCCCTTGGCCGCCAGCAGCATGGCCACGCCCTGGGCGCTGAACGCGTCCGCGCCGATCCCGTACACAGTGTCGGTGGGCAGGACGATGCAGCGCTGCGCCGACAGCGCCTGACGCGCGGCGGCGAGGCCGTCTGCATGTTCCTGCTCGTTGCTGACCAAAAATCGTGTGCTCACGGGTTCATTCTTTCATGTGCTGTTGCTAGTTCGTGGTTTATCGCGCGGGCGGGATTCCTAGGGGGCCATGCCGCTGGTGGATCGGGCCCTGCCTGTCAGGTCCTGGTGCCCGGCAATCGAGATGAAGCCCGCATCGCGCAGTAGCTGGGCCGCGGAGTGCTCCTGGACCTCTGCATGCTCCATCACAAACAGGCCGCCGGGGCGCAGCAGCCGCATTGCCTGCGCGGTGATGGCCCGGGGAATCTGCAGGCCGTCCTCCCCCAGTCCGTAGAGCGCCATCTGAGGGTCGTGCTCGCGCACCTCCGGTTCACGCGGCACCGCGTTGGGCGGGATGTAGGGCGGGTTGGAAACCACCAGGTCCATCGTGCCTTCCAGCGCAGCGGGAAGGTCCGCCGCGTCCTGATGCAGCACCTTGACACCCAGCGGTTCGCAGTTGGCCCGGGTGTAGCCGATGGCATCGTCGGAGAGCTCCACGGCCCACACGGTTGAGTTTTTGGCCTCGGTGGCAAGGGCCGCGGCGATGGCGCCGGAGCCGGAGCACAAATCCACACAGCGCGGGTTCTCCAGCCGCTGCTCAGCCAGGAAGTCGAGCCCCACCTGCACCACGCTTTCGGTTTCTGGGCGCGGTGAAAAGACCCCGGGGCCAACCTTGAGCGTGAGGTAGCGGAAGTAGCCCTGCCCGGTCAGGTGCTGCAGCGGGATGCGCGTGGCACGGGCGGCGAGCAGGTCGTTGAACTTCGCCGCCTCGAAGGCGCTGAAGCTCTCGCCGCGCAGTTCACGCAGCTTGAGTTCCGCCCGTTCGATGCCCAGCACGAAACAGGCCAGCAGGTCGACGTCCGCCATCGGGCTGGGCACCGAGGCGGCGGCAAGCTGGGCAATGCCCGCGCGGCGCAGCGCTGCGATCTGGAACGCCGAGGCGCCCTGCGAGGGTGCGCCGCCGACGGTGCTGATATCCGGGGCCATGGGCCGGCCGGCTACTCGCCCAGCGCGGCCAGGCGCTCTTCCTCGTCCATTTGGATGCAGGATTCGATGACGGGCTGCAGGTCGCCGTCCATCACCGCGTCCAGGTTGTAGGCCTTGTAGCCGGTGCGGTGGTCCGCAATGCGGTTTTCCGGGTAGTTGTAAGTGCGGATGCGCTCGGAGCGGTCCATGGTGCGGATCTGGCTGGCACGCTGGGCCGAGTTCTCCGCGTCGATCTGCTCCTGCTGGTGGGCCAGCAGGCGCGAACGCAGCACGCGCATGGCCGCTTCGCGGTTCTGGATCTGCGACTTCTCGTTCTGCATGGCCACGACGATGCCGGTGGGCAGGTGGGTGATGCGCACCGCTGAGTCGGTGGTGTTCACCGACTGGCCGCCCGGGCCCGAGGAGCGGTAGACGTCGATCTTCAGGTCGTTCTGGTGGATCTCCACCTCTTCGGGCTCGTCGACCTCCGGCAGCACCAGCACGCCGGCGGCGGAGGTGTGGATGCGGCCCTGAGATTCGGTGACCGGCACGCGCTGTACGCGGTGCACGCCGCCCTCGAACTTCAGGTGGGCGTAGACGCCCTCGGCGGGGTCGTTGGACGAGCCCTTGATGGCCACCTGAGCATCCTTGTAGCCGCCCAGGTCGGACTCGTTGTAGGAGATCATCTCCACCTTCCAGCCCTTGTGCTCCGCGTAGCGGGTGTACATGCGCAGCAGGTCGGCGGCGAACAGCGCGGCCTCGTCGCCGCCTTCACCGCCCTTGACTTCGAGGATCACGTTGCGGCCGTCGTTCTCGTCGCGCGGGATCAGCAGGCGGCGCAGCTTCTCCTCCAACGCCGGCAGTTCGGCGGTCAGGGTTTCGACCTCTTCGGCGAAGTCCGGGTCTTCGTCGGCCATCTCCTTGGCGGCTTCCAGATCTTCGGTGGCGGTGTTCCACTTGTTGTAGGCTTCGACGATGCCGTTCAGCTGTGCCGAGCGGCGGCCGAGCTTGCGGGCCAGGGACTGGTCGGCGTAGACCGCAGGATCGGAGAGCTGCGCCTGAATCGCGGCGTGCTCCTCAAGTAGCGACTTGACGGATTCAAACATGGTGTAGCTCTTCCTTTGTCTACGCGGAACCGGTGGTGGCCGAATTAAATTCTACGGCTAAATCTGAGGCACGCTGCGAGCGTGCTGGCGTGATCTGCATGGCAGTGGCAACGCCGACGCGCCGATGGCGTCCAGCTGAACTATCAGCTGGACGCCATGGCGGGTGCGGAACTAGTGCTTGTCCGGGGTGGTCTTGTTGACCAGCATCAAGAACTCCGCGTTGGACTGGGTCTCGCGGATCTTGCCGGTGAGCACCTCCAGCGCCTGCTGCGGGTCGATGCCCGAGAGCATGCGGCGCAGGCGCCACATGATGCGCACCTCTTCCGCGCTCATCAGGGCCTCTTCGCGGCGGGTGGAGGACGCGTTGACGTCCACCGCTGGGAAGATGCGCTTCTCGGCCAGCTGGCGTGAGAGGCGAAGCTCCATGTTGCCGGTGCCCTTGAACTCCTCGAAGATGACCTCGTCCATCTTGGAACCGGTCTCCACCAGCGCGGTGGCCAGGATGGTCAGCGAGCCGCCGTTCTCGATGTTGCGTGCGGCACCGAAGAAGCGCTTGGGCGGGTACAGCGCCGCCGAGTCGACGCCGCCGGAGAGGATGCGGCCGCTGGCGGGGGCCGCCAGGTTGTAGGCGCGGCCCAGGCGGGTCATCGAGTCAAGCAGGACGACGACGTCCATGCCGAGCTCCACCAGGCGCTTGGCGCGCTCGATGGCCAGCTCCGCCACGGTGGTGTGGTCGTCGGCCGGGCGGTCGAAGGTCGAGGCAATGACCTCGCCCTTGACCGTGCGCTGCATGTCGGTGACTTCTTCGGGACGCTCGTCCACCAGCACCATCATCAGATGGACTTCTGGGTTGTTGGTGGTGATGGCGTTCGCGATGGACTGCAGGATCAGGGTCTTGCCGGCCTTCGGAGGCGAGACGATCAGGCCGCGCTGGCCCTTGCCGATCGGGGCGACCAGGTCGATGACGCGCGGTCCGACCTTCTTCGGGTCGGTCTCCAGGCGCAGGCGCTCGGTCGGGTACAGCGGTACGAGCTTGTTGAACTCGACGCGGTCACGGTTGTCCTCAGGCTTCTTGCCGTTCACGGAAGTCAGCTGCACCAGGGCGTTGAACTTCTGGCGCGGGTTCGGGGTTTCACCCTCGCGCGGGGCGCGGATGGCGCCGACGATGGCGTCGCCCTTGCGCAGATTGTACTTCTTGACCTGGCCCAGGGTGACGTAAACGTCGTTCGGGCCCGGCAGGTAGCCGGCGGTGCGGACGAACGCGTAGTTCTCCAGCACGTCCAGGATGCCGGCGATCGGCAGCAGGACGTCGTCCTCGCTCAGCTGCGGCTCATCTACATCGTCGCGGCGGTTGCGGCGGTTGCGGTTGTTCCGGTCGTTGCGATCCTGGTTGCGGTCGTTGCGGTCGCGGCGGTTGCCCCGCTCATTGCGCTCGCCCCGGTCGTTGCGATCGTTGTTGCGTTCGCGGCGTTCGCGGCGCTCATTGCGGTCCTGGTTGCGCTCATTGCGCTCGGATCGGTCGTTGTTGCGCTCGCGACGTTCCTCGCCCTGCTCACCCGATTCGCCCTCGGCGGCTTCCGCGCGCTCTGAACGGTCCTGGTTGCGGTCATTGCGGTCGTTGCTGCGCTCGTTGCGATCACGGCGGTTGCCTCGCTCGCGGCGGTTGTTGCGGCGCTCGTCACGCTGCTCACCGTTGCGCGAATCGGACTCGTTGGCGTTCTCGGCTGCTGCCTCGCCCGACGGTGCCTCGGTGTTGGCCCCGGCTGCTTCTGCAGCTGCTGCTTCTGCCTTGGCTGCACGGGTGTTGCGGCGCTGACGAGGGGCTCGGGAGGAACCGGCACCCTGCTCTGCCGGCGCCTCGGCCTTTGCGTCCTCGCCCTGTTCTGACGCTGCCGGGGCGGCGTCGTTCTGCTGCTCGGCGGCTGCGATCTTGCCCGAATCGGTGACGCGGCGCGATGGGCGGCGGGTGCGTGCAGGCTTCTCGGCCTTGGCCTCGTCCGCAGGTGCCGCATCCTGGCTCTGAGCCGCTGCCTCGTTGGCGGCCTCTGCCGGAGCTTCCGCCTTGGCATCGGTCTTCGGTGCACGACGGGTGCGGGTCGACTTCGCCGCGCTCTTCTTAGCAGCCGGAACCTCGGTTGCTTCAGCCTTCGACTCGGTCTTTTCTTCGACCGCCTTGGCATCTGCCTTCTTGGCTCCAGCAGACTTCGCTGCCGCGTCCTTGGCAGGAATCGAACCGCCGCGCTGGTGGGTTGCAATGGCGGACACCAGATCTGCCTTGCGCATGCGCGATCCGCCGGTAATTCCAAGCTGCGAGGCAAGCTGCTGCAGCTGGGTCATCTTCAAAGAGGCCAGGCCGGCGCTCTTGGTATCGGAAGTCTTGGCGTCCACGCCTTCGTTCAGGCTCGTGGTTTCGGTCACGAAAGTTCCTTCTGACTCGTTGTTTGGGTGCCCTCAGGCTGCCCACTGTGCCGTAATTGAGGTGTTGCAGCGAAGAATATGGCTGTTCCACCGCCCGACCCGCCACCAAGGTACAACTGATGATCGCGGGAAGCCGGGATTGAAAACTGATATCTCGACGGCACGACTGTGCATGAGTGTGGGATATCAAAGGTGCTGCAAACTGCAGAAGATTCGGAACGGCTTGAAGAAGTAGCTACTTCCCTTAGCACTCGCCTGTTGGTTCATCACCGGGTCGACCCCGCGTGATCCGAGACTGCATTGGTGCTACAGCACCTCTACTGTAGCACCCTTGGTGGCAAGTGATGGAACTTCAACCCTCCACGACACCGCAGATTGTGCGCCAAAGCGCTGGATCTGCTCCACCGCCTGCGCCTGCTGCGCCTCATCGGCAACCAGGGTCATCACGGTGGGACCGGCCCCGGAGACCACTGCGGCCAGTCCCGCGGCGCGCAATTGGGCGATCAGGGCGGTGCTCTGCGGCATCGACGCCCCACGGAAGGACTGATGCAGGTAATCGGTGGTGCCGGCCAGCAGGAACGAGGGGTCGTTGCTCAAGGCATGGATCAACAGCGCCGCGCTGGCGGAGTTCGCAGCGGCCACCGAATGGTCGACCTGAGCGGGCAAAACACCGCGAGCCACCTCGGTGGACAAACCGTTGGAAGGGATTGCCAGCACCGCACGCACGTTCTCGTGCAGCGGCACCAACGCGGTGGAAAAGCTGCCGTCGGCATTGGTGGTGGAAATGCTCAGTCCGCCGAAGACCGCCGGGGCGACGTTGTCGGGGTGGCCTTCCCAGGCGGCGGCCGCCTGAAAAATACCGTCCGCTCCCCCGCGCGCGTTTTCTGGCAGCAGCGCGTCGGCTGCAGCGTAGGCGGCGACGATCGCCGCGGCGGAGGAGCCCATGCCGCGGGCGTGCGGAATGTTGTTTTCAGCCTGCAGTTCGATGCCAACCGGTGCGAAGCCGCGGGCCGCCCAGTACTTGTACATTTCCGCAATGATCAGGTGCGAGGCGTCCTTGGGCAGCGACTCGGCGCCGTCGCCGGTGATCTGCACGCGCGTGTGCTGCCCGGTGCGGATCTGAATGCTGTCGCGGAATTCAAGGGCCAGGCCCAAAGAATCGAACCCCGGGCCCAGGTTGGCGCTGGTGGCAGGCGGTTTCACGATGATGTGCTGTCCCAGGGCGATCTGCTGTTCCATGGGTTCCTTACTTGAGTGCGTGGCTAGATGCAGCCGGTGGGAATGCAGAACCCGCCGCCTGCCATGGTTCAGGCAGGCAGCGGGCCGCGATATTACTTGGTGTGCGTCAGTGCCGTTGGGCGGGCCGCTGACTAGTTCAGGCCCAGAGCGGCGGCTACTTCCACCACGTCAAAGGCTACCTTGGTAGGTTCGACGGCGGAGCCGTCGGCCTGCTGCAGCGCCCAGTTGGGGTCCTTCAGGCCATGCCCGGTCACGGTGATCACGATCTTCTTGCCGGTCGGCACGTTACCCGCGCCGTGGTGCTTGATCAGACCTGCGACGCCAGCGGCGGAGGCTGGCTCCACGAAGACTCCCTCACGCGAGGAGAGCCAACGGTGGGCGGCGAGGATCTCCTCATCGGTCACCGAATCGATCAGGCCGCCGGACTCGTCGCGGGCGGCTTCGGCCTGCTCCCAGGAGGCGGGGTTGCCGATGCGGATTGCGGTGGCGATGGTGTCAGGCTCGGTAATCGGGTGGCCGGCGACGATCGGGGCCGCGCCAGCTGCCTGGAAGCCCCACATGATCGGGGTCTTGGTGGCCACCGGCGCCAGGGTTTCACCCGCAGCGTTGGTGTACTCGGAGGCGTACTCCTTGTAGCCCTTCCAATACGCGGTGATGTTGCCCGCGTTGCCCACCGGAAGCAGGTGGTAGTCAGGCGCGTCGCCCAAGAAGTCCACGACCTCGAAGGAGCCGGTCTTCTGGCCCTCGATGCGTGCCGGGTTCACGGAGTTAACCAGGAACACCGGGTAGTTTTCGCTCAGCTTGCGGGCCACCTCAAGGCAGTTGTCGAAGTTGCCGTCGACCTGCAGCAGCTGCGCCCCGTGGGCAATGGCCTGGGAAAGCTTGCCCATGGCGATCTTGCCGTCCGGCACCAGCACGGCGCACTTCAGGCCCGCCTGGGTGGCATAGGCTGCGGCGGAGGCCGAGGTGTTGCCGGTGGAGGCGCACACTACCGCCTTGGCTCCGGCGGCCACGGCGGCGGTCATCGCCATGGTCATGCCGCGGTCCTTGAAGGAACCGGTCGGGTTCATGCCCTCGACCTTCAGGTACACCTCATTGCCGGTCAGCTCGGACAGGGCCGGTGCAAAGACGAGCGGGGTGCCGCCTTCGCCCAGGGTGATGACCTTGGTGTTTTCGTCTACTGGCAGACGGTCGGCATATTCGCGGATGACTCCGCGCCACTGGTGGGCCACGTTAGTTTCCTTCAACTCGCATAACGGATGTAACAGTATTGACCACGTCCAAGGCCTGGAGCGCCTCGACGGTGGTGCGCAGGGCCGCTTCGGTGCCCAGGTGGGTGAGGATGCGCAGGGACGCCGCCTCGCTGCCCTCGCCGCCCTGCTGGATCATCGACTCGATGGACACCGAGTGGGTGCCGAACACGTCGGCAACGCGGGCCAGCACACCTGGCTGGTCGGTGATGGACAGGCCGATCCAGTAGCGGGTGGTGATCTGCTCGAAGTCGAGCAGGTTCACCGGCAGGTCCGCCGAGCCGTTGGGCAGCGGGGCCCCGGCTGCCAGCTGGCGGGCGACGGCGACGACATCGCCCATGACCGCCGAGGCCGTCGGGTTGCCTCCCGCCCCGGCGCCGTAGAACATCAGGTCCCCGGCGTTTTCGGCCTCCACAAAGACAGCGTTGAACGCGCCGCGTACGCTGGCCAGCGGATGGCTTCGCTTGATCAGCGACGGGTAGACGCGCACCGAAACTCCGGCGTCTTCCTTCTGCGCGATGGCCAAAAGCTTGATGACGTAGCCAGCCGCGGCGGCTGCCGCCACGTCGGCGGCGGACACCTCGGTGATGCCTTCGGTGTACACCTGGTCCGAGGAGACGGTGGTGTGGAAGGCCAGCGAGGCGAGGATCGCCGCCTTCGCGGCCGCGTCGTGGCCTCCCACGTCGGCGGTCGGGTCTGCTTCCGCGTAGCCCAGCGCCTGGGCTTCGGCGAGCACATCCGCAAAGGCGGCGCCGGTGGAATCCATCGCGTCGAGGATGAAGTTCGTGGTGCCGTTGACGATGCCCATGACCTTGGTGATGTGGTCTCCGGCCAGCGAATCTGCGATCGGGCGCAGGATCGGGATGGCCCCAGCCACGGCTGCCTCGTAGCGCAGCTGGGCGCCATTGGCGGCGGCCAGCGCGTTCAGGCGTGCGCCCTCGGCGGCGATCAGCGCCTTGTTGCCGGTGATCACGCTGGCGCCGCGGGACAGCGCGCGGGTGATGTAGTCCCCCGCCGGCTGCAGCCCGCCAAGCAGTTCGATGACCACGTCGGCCTGATCGATCAGCGCGTTGGCATCGGTGGTGAACAATTCCGCAGGCAGCTGCACGTCACGCTGTGCGTCGACATTGCGCACCGCAATACCGATCAATTCAAGCTTCACGCCGCTGCGATCGGCCAAGGCCCGTGCGTCTTCTAGAAGAATCCGCGCCGTCTGGGCACCGACCGTACCGGCGCCCAGCAGGGCTACCTTCAGGCTCTTTTCACCGCTCAATTAAACTCCCATGTCGCGGGCTAACAAATCTGCTTCGGTCTCCCTGCGCACGATCAACCGGGCGGCTCCGTCGCGCACCGCAACCACTGCGGGGCGCGTGAGGTAGTTGTAGTTGCTGGACAGGGCCCAGCAGTAGGCTCCGGTGGCCGGCACTGCCAGCAGATCGCCGGCGGCGACGTCCTCGGGCAGGTAAACGTCCTTCACGACTATGTCACCTGACTCGCAGTGTTTCCCAACTACGCGAGAAATAATTGCGTCGCTTTGCGTCACACGGCCGGCCAGCACGCTGGTGTACTGCGCGTCGTAGAGCACCGGGCGCGGGTTGTCGCTCATGCCGCCGTCGACGGAAATGTAGCGGCGCGGGTGCAGTGCGCCCGCCTCGTCTTCCACCTGCACGTCCTTGCGCACGCCCACCTCGTAGAGGGTGAAGGTCGAGGGGCCGACGATGGCGCGGCCGGGTTCGATGGAGATGCGCGGGCAGACCATGTCCAGCTCCTTGCAGGTCGCGGAAACGACCTCCGCCATCTGCGCTGCCAGCTTCACCGGGGTAGAGGGGTGGTCCTCGGATGTGTAGGCGATGCCGTAGCCGCCGCCCAGGTCCAGTTCGCCCAATTCAACGCCGTGGATTTCGCGGATCTGCGCCAGGATGCCGAGCATGGTGCGCGCGGCCATGGCGAAGCCCTCGGCCTCGAAGATCTGCGAGCCGATGTGCGCGTGCAGGCCCAGCAGGTTGATCTGCCGCGACTCAATGGCGCGGGCCACGGCGGTAAGCGCCGGGGAGGTGCCGGTGGCGTCGGCCAAAATTGACAGGCCGAACTTCTGGTCCTCATGGGCGGTGGCGATGGCCTCATGGGTGGAGGCGTGCACGCCAGGGGTGATGCGCAGCATGACATTGGCGCGCTGCCCCAGCGCCTCGGCCACGCGGATCACGCGCTCAAGCTCATCCAGGGAGTCGACGACGATGCGGCCCACGTTCAGCTCGATGGCGCGGCTGATCTCCGCCACCGACTTGTTGTTGCCGTGCAGCGAGAGGTTCTCCCCCGGCACGCCGGCGGCCTTCGCCACGGCCAGCTCGCCGCCGGAGCAGGTGTCCAGGCGCAGGTTCTCGGCGGTGGCCCAGCGGGCCACCTCGGTGCACAAGAACGCCTTGCCCGCGTAGTAGACGTCCACCCCGCCGCACAGGTCCTTGAACGCCGCATCGAACGCGGTCTTGAAGCCTGCGGCGCGGGCGCGGAAGTCGCTTTCGTCGAGCACGAACAGCGGGGTGCCGAATTCGCGGGCCAACTGGGATGCGGGGATGCCCTGCACCGCAAGTTCGCCGTCGGCGCCGCGGGCCACGCCAGCGGCCCATTCAATCTCGCGCAGCGCATTAACGTCGTTCGGGAAGTTCAGCCAGGCGGGTGCCAGCGGCGATGCTGCCATAAGGTGTTACATCCTCTCCGGGGCGGAAACGCCCAACAATTCCAAACCATTTGCGAGCACCTGGGTGGTGGCGTCGTTGAGCCACAGGCGCGATGAGTGCACCGGAGCGACGGCTTCGTCCTCGCCGACCGGGGTGATGCGGGTGGCCGCGTACCAGGAGTGGTAGGCGCCAGCCACCTGTTCCAGGTAGCGGGCAATGCGGTGCGGCTCGCGGAATTCCGCCGCACCGGCGACGATGGACGGGTACTGGCCCAGCACCGCCAGCAGCTCGTTCTCGGTCGGGTCGGTCAACAGGCCGGCATCGAAGGTGTCGCGGGTGACGTTCTTTGCCGCCGCGTTGCGCGCCGCAGCAGCGGAGCGTGCGTGGGCGTACTGCACGTAGAAGACCGGGTTGTCGTTGGTGTTCTTCTTCAGCAGTTCCGGATCCAGCGAGATCGGCGAATCGGCCGGGAAGCGGGCCAGCGAGTAGCGCAGCGCGTCGGCGCCGATCCAGTCGATCAGATCGCGCAGCTCGATGATGTTGCCCGCACGCTTGGACAGCTTGGCACCGTTGACGCTGATCAGCTGGCCGATCAGCACCTCGATGTTCTTCTCCTTGTCATCGCCCGCGCAGGCGGCAATGGCCTTGAGGCGGTTGACGTAGCCGTGGTGGTCCGCGCCCAGCAGGTAGATCTTTTCCTCGAAGCCGCGGTCCTTCTTGGACAGGTAGTAGGCGGCGTCGGCGGCGAAGTAGGTCGGCTCGCCGTTGGCGCGGATCAGCACGCGGTCCTTGTCGTCGCCGAAGTCGGTGGTGCGCAGCCAGACCGCGCCCTCCAAGTCGAAGATGTGGCCCTGTTCGCGCAGGCGAGCCACGGCGTCCGCCACCGCCCCGCCGTCATGCAGCGCGGTTTCGGAGAAGAACACGTCGAAGCTCACGCCGAAGTCCGCCAGGGTCTTCTTGATGTCTTCCAGCTGGGCCTTGTAGGCCAGCTCGCGGATCTGCGGCAGGACTGCGGACTCTTCCTGGCCCTTGAGCTGCGGCGCCTGCGCCTCGACGATGTCAGCCAGATCCTTGATGTATTCGCCCGGGTAGCCGCCCTCGGGCACCGGCAGGCCGTGCATGCGGTTGTAGACCGAACGCGCGAACACGTTCATCTGGTTGCCGGCGTCGTTGATGTAGTACTCGCTGGTGACATCCGCACCCGAGGCGCGCAGCACGCGGGCAATGGCATCGCCCAGCGCGGCCCAGCGGGTATGGCCGATGTGCAGCGGGCCGGTGGGGTTGGCGGAGACGAACTCCATGTTCACGGTGTGTCCGGACAACGAGTCGTTGCGGCCATAGCTGGCGCCAGCTTCGACGATGGTGCGGGCCAGTTCGCCGGCGGCCGCCGCGTCGAGGGTGATGTTCAAGAAGCCCGGACCAGCAATATCTACCGCTCCGACGCCGGGAACCTCGGCAAGTCGTCGAGCCAGGATCTGCGCGAAGTCGCGGGGAGCCATGCCCGCCTTCTTACCCAGCTGCAGTGCGATGTTGGTCGCCCAGTCGCCGTGTTCGCGGCTCTTGGGGCGGTCGACTCGCACATTATCTGGAACGTCGACGGTAATTTCGCCGGCTGCTACGGCCTGGGTGAGGCATGCGGATATTGCTGCGGAGAGTTCTTCTGGAGTCACCCATCAAGACTACCGGTATTTAGCCGCGGGTTTTGGCATTCATGACGCAGGCAATGCGCAAGATCACCTGCGGCGAAGGGACAGCCACAAGCATGTCCAGTTACACGGAAACGTCATTGACCTGATAAGCTCGTTTTCGTTGCTAGCGCAACATGCCTCTGTAGCTCAGTGGATAGAGCGTCTGCCTCCGGAGCAGAAGGCCGAAGGTTCGATTCCTTTCAGGGGCACCATGAGTCAAAGCCTCGATTTTTTCGGGGCTTTTTCTTTTTCAGACGATGACTGCCTCCCGGTTGCAGGGCTATCCTCGCCTCATCGAGAAGCAACCGTGGATTATCCCGACCCCTGCTGCCGGGCTCTCGGGATCCGAGCTCTTTGAAGGCATGGACGCATCCATCGTTGATTTTTGGAAATTCGCGATGAGCGATTTACGCATGAACAACGTCCGCGGCGATCTTGCCGAGTTTCTTGTGGCTAAGGCCCTGGGAATCGAGGATTATGTGAGAACCGAATGGGATGCCTTTGACATCGCCTACAGGGACCAGCGGATCGAGGTGAAGTCCTCGGCGTATTTGCAGGCTTGGGAACAGCGAACGTTAAGCACCATCGCCTTCAGCGGGCTGCGCGGCAGGCGTTATCATATCATCCACGGCACGGCTACGACCCCAACGGCCCTAGTTTCAATGCTCACGTCTATGTTTTCTGTGTTCAAACCGCCAAAGACCATGGCCTGCTGAACGAGTTCGATATCGCGCAGTGGGACTTCTACATCGTTAAACGAAGCCTGTTGGCAGCCCGAAATCATGCGGGCATCTCTCTGGGCGCGGTGGCGAAACTTTCGGGCGGCGCCGTTCCGTGGTCGGAACTTCGTCATGGAGTTGAACGGGCGGCCGTGGGTGAACGCGTCGATATTGCTCCTTGGTGGGAAGAGCAAAGCACCCCGACAGTCCATGCGGACTGACGAGGTGCTATGGGCTTGTCGTAGCGGCAGGACTACTGAAGCATGGTGCGGTCGTCGAGCTGCGCACCCTTGATCTTTTCGAATTCGCCCAGCAGGTCCTTGACCGTCATCTGGCTCTTCTGTTCGGCGTCGAGATCCAGAATAATCTCGCCGTCGTGCATCATGATCAGGCGGGTACCCAGCTGCAGGGCCTGCTCCATGTTGTGGGTGACCATCAGCGTGGTCAGCTCATAACGCTCGACAATCTGCCGAGTCAGGCGCGAGACCAGCGCGGCGCGCTGCGGATCGAGGGCCGCAGTGTGCTCGTCGAGCAGCAGGATCTTCGGCTCCGAGAAGGTGGCCATGAGCAGGCTCAAGGCCTGGCGCTGACCGCCGGAGAGCAGCCCTACCTTGGTCTTCAGCCGGTTTTCGAGGCCCAGTTCCAGGCTCTTGAGCTCTTCGACAAATAGTTCGCGGCGCTTTGAGGTCACACCGAGCTTCAGCCCGCGGAACTTCCCGCGGGAGTACGCCAGTGCCATATTCTCTTCGATGGACATCGTCGGCGCGGTACCTGCCATCGGGTCCTGGAAGACGCGGCCGATGTACTTGGCGCGACGGTAGTCGGCCATCTTGGTGACATTTTTGCCGTCAATGCTCACGGTGCCGACGTCCGGCTGAAGCTTGCCGGCAATCATGTTCAGCACCGTTGATTTTCCGGCGCCGTTGGAGCCGATGACGGTAACGAATTCGCCGGCGTTCAGCGTCAGGTTGATGTTGCGCAGCGCCTTGCGTTCATTGACCGTTCCAGGGAAGAACGTGCGCGACAGGTTCTTAATTTCAAGCATTGGAGCGAACCTCTTCCTTGGTTTCTGCACCGGCGGCGGGCTTGGACTTGAAGGACTTCGTCAGTTTCTGGAAGCCCTTCCATTTAGGCAGCAGCAGCGCCAGAACGACGAGTACCGCGGAAATCAGCTTCATGTCGTTGACTTCCAGGCCGGCACCCAGGGCGAACTGGATCACCAGGCGGTAGATCACGGCACCGATGACCACTGCCAGGGCGGCAAGCCAGATGTGGCGCTGGGTGAAAATTGCCTGACCGACGATGACCGAGGCCAGGCCGATGAGGATGACGCCGATGCCCATGCCGACGTCGGCGAAGCCCTGGTACTGGGCAACTACAGCGCCGGAGACTGCAACCAAGCCGTTGGACAGTGCAAGGCCCAGAATCTTCTGGTTGTCGGTGCTGACGCCGAAGGAACGGATCATTTCTTCGTTGTCGCCGGTGGCTCGCATGGCCATGCCCATTTCGGTGTGCAGGAACCATACGGTGGCCGCCACCAGCAGCAGGCTCACCACGAAGAAGATGCCGATCGAGGTGGGGGTGCCAAGAATTCCAGCCTCGCGCATGGGGCTGATCAAGGTGTCTTCGCCGAGCAACGGCGTATTCGCCTTGCCCATGATTCTCAGGTTGATGGAGTACAACGCGATCATGGTCAAGATACCTGCAAGCAGGCCGTCGATCTTGCCCTTGGTGTGGAGCAGGCCAGTAATGGTGCCGGCGGCCATGCCGGCAAGGAAGGCCAGGGCCGTCGCCAGCCATGGGTTCATCCCGTTGACGATGCCAACCGCCGCGACGGCGGCACCGGTGGTGAAGCTGCCGTCGACCGTCAGGTCGGGAAAGTCGAGGACGCGGAAAGTCAGGTACACGCCCAGCGCCATGATGGCGTAAATCAGGCCGAGTTCAACTGCGGTGATCATGTTCGGATCCTAGAGTTGTCAAGAAAGTTATTGGTCGCGACGAAGGCGAGGCGGTATGCTGCACGCCTCGCCTTCGTTACACAGCTGGAAAGGTGGGTTCGACCCTAATAGGTCTGAACTGCCTTGTCCTTCAGTTCCTGCGGGAACTCGATGCCGATCTTCTTGGCGGCGGTCTCGTTCAGGTACAGCTCAACCTCGGAGATGGTTTCTACCGGCATGGTTGCCGGTTCGGCTTCACCCTTGAGGATCTTCACAGCCATTGCAGCGGTCTGCTCGCCGAGCTTCTCGTAGTTGATGCCGTAGGTGGCGGTGGCGCCGCGCTCAACCGAGGAGCCGTCGGCGGAGATTACCGGAACCTTCTTGGATTCAGCGGTCTGCAGCAGGCCTTCAAGGGCCGAAACAACCGCGTTGTCGGTGGGTACGTAGTAGGCGTCGACGTCAAGGGATGCCGCCGCCTGCTGTACCTCGCTCGGTGCGGAGATGGCTGCTTCCTTGATGTTCAGGCCCAGCTCGCTCGCGGCGTCCTTGGCCCACTGGACCTGCACCGCGGAATTTGCTTCACCCGAGGAGTAGACGATGCCGACGTCCTTGGCGTCGGGATCGATCTGCTTGAGCAGTTCAAGCTGTTCCTTGACGGGGTTCTTGTCCGAAGTGCCGGTGACATTGGCACCCGGTGCTTCCTCCGACTTGACCAGCTTGGCCTCGACAGGGTCGGTCACCGCGGAGAACAGGACCGGGACGCTGGTGATGGTCTGGGCGATTGCCTGTGCGGTAGGGGTGGCGACCGCGAGCACCAGGTCGATGTCCTTGTCGGCGGCGAGCTTGCCGGCGATGGAGGTGTTGGTTGCCTGATCCGCCTGGGCGTTGTTCTCGTCGTAGGAGATCTTGTCCCCGGTGTAGCCGGCGTCTTCCATGCCCTTCTTAAAACCCTTCACCACTGCATCGAGCGATGGGTGGGTCACGTACTGGGCGATGCCGATCTTGACCGGTCCGTCGCCGCTGCCGGCATCGGTGGAGCCGGAGTCGCCGCTGCCGCCGCAAGCGGTCAGGGCCAGCGCGCTGGTGGCGGCGATGGCTGCGAATTTCAGTGCGGTGAAGCGCTTCATGAAGGTTCCTTTCAAAGTTCCCTGTGCGAGTTTTGACCACCGATGTTTCCTTAGGCCCCAGGAGCCTGGCAGGGTGGCTGCCGAGCTTGGGAACACCCTAGACCTTGTGACGGTGATTACCCACGATCTTACATGTGAACGACCTCACTTAGGCCACAATTCGATCTCCATCGCAGACATTTGCACCTTGAAATCAGCGTAGTTACACACAAATATGCTGGTTTTGACGCTTCAATCACACTTTTTGTATTTTTTGCCCCAAAGCTGTCGACGAGTTTTTGGACGAATAGCGAATTTGACTTGCACAGAGCGTGATCTGGGTCGCTGTGAAAAGGCGCAGCTTTGCGCGTTGAGAACAGTGCGAGCGCCGAGTCGGGCGGCACTAATAGAATGGAGTCATCATGGCGCTAACCATTTCCTATCCAGAAGCCCTGCCCGTCTCTGCCCGCCGCGAGGACATCCTCGATGCGGTGGCCAACAACCAGGTGGTTGTCATCGCCGGCGAGACCGGTTCGGGCAAAACCACCCAGCTGCCAAAGATGCTCATCGAATTGGGCCTGGCTGAACGAGGCATGATCGGCCACACTCAGCCGCGCCGCCTGGCCGCACGCACCGTGGCCGAGCGCATCGCCGAGGAAATGGGCACCACGATCGGCGACGAGGTGGGCTTCCACGTCCGCTTCACCGGCGAGGTCTCGCGCAACACCAAGCTGAAGGTGATGACCGACGGCATCCTGCTGGCCGAAATCCAGCGCGACAAGCTGCTGAAGAAGTATTCGGCGATCATCATCGACGAGGCGCACGAGCGCAGCCTGAACATCGACTTTCTGCTCGGCTACCTCAAGCAGATCATGCCCAAACGGCCGGATTTGAAGATCATCATCACCTCCGCCACCATCGACCCGCAGCGCTTCGCCGCCCATTTTGGGAGCCTCAATGCCGACGGCGAACTGGTGCCCGCCCCGATCCTCGAGGTTTCCGGACGCACCTTCCCGGTAGAACTGCGCTACCGCCCCCTGCAGGCCGAACTGGACCTGGAGGAGCAAAACGCCGATGCCGACTCGCTGGAAGACGACCGCGACCCGCTGGATGCCGTCACCGATGCGGTGCGGGAACTGGCGGCCGAGGCCCCGGGCGACATCCTGATCTTCTTCTCCGGCGAGCGCGAGATCCGCGACGCCGCCGATGCCCTGCGCGCGCTCGTCGCCGGCAACAAACGACTGCCGCGCTATGAGGTGCTGCCGCTGTTCGCCCGCCTATCGCTGGCCGAACAGCACAAGGTGTTCCATCCGGGCGCGGCGCCGCGCATCATCCTTGCCACCAACGTTGCCGAAACCTCGCTGACCGTGCCGGGCATCAAATACGTGATCGACACCGGCACCGCGCGCATTTCGCGCTATTCGCACCGCACCAAGGTGCAGCGCCTGCCGATCGAGCGCGTCTCCCAGGCCAGCGCCAATCAGCGTTCGGGCCGCAGCGGCCGCACCTCGGACGGCATCGCGATCCGCTTGTACTCCGAGGATGACTACGCCTCGCGCCCCGAGTTCACCGACCCGGAAATCCTGCGCACCAATCTTGCCAGCGTCATCCTGCAGATGATCTCCAT
Source organism: Glutamicibacter sp. (assembly GCF_032154645.1). GTDB lineage: Bacteria > Actinomycetota > Actinomycetes > Actinomycetales > Micrococcaceae > Glutamicibacter. The sequence continues at coordinate 92,294 of NZ_JALDXV010000005.1, forward strand.
GGGCGTGGTGGCCACCGCCGCCGAGGTGGCGGACTTCCCGTTCGTGCAGCCGCCCGAGGCGCGGGCCATTGCCGACGGCGTGAACCTGCTGCGCGAGCTGGGCGCCCTTCAGGGCGACAAGCGGGCGCGCATCACCCCTGTGGGACGCAAGCTGGCCCAGCTGCCATTGGATGTGCGCCTGGGCCGGATGATCGTGGAGGGCGCCGAACGCGGCGTGGCCAAGGAATTGATGGTGTTGGCCGCCGGGTTGAGCATCCAGGATCCGCGCGAACGCCCAAGCGAAGACACCGGGCAGCGCGAGCGCGCCGTCGAATTGCACAAGCGCTTCGTGGACGAGAAGTCGGACTTCATCAGCCTGCTGAATCTCTGGGCCTATCTGCGAGAGCAGCAGCAGGAGCTGTCCTCCTCCGCATTCCGCCGGCTGTGCAAGGCCGAGTTCATCAACTACCTGCGGGTGCGCGAATGGCAGGACCTGTTCACCCAGCTGCGCCAGCTGGCCAAGCCCCTGGGCGTCACCGTCGCCGCCGCCCCGATCGTGCCAGCGGCCAACGAGGATGCGGTGCACAAGTCGCTGCTGGCGGGGCTGTTGGGGCACATCGGGCTCTATGACGAGCGCAAGCGCGACTACGCGGGTGCCCGCGGCACCCGTTTTGCCATCTTCCCGGGCTCCGGGTTGTTCAAGAAGTCGCCGACGTGGATCATGTCAGCGGAGCTGGTGGAAACCTCTCGGCTCTGGGCGCGAACCAACGCGGCGATCGACCCGGCCTGGGTTGAGGAGCTGGCCCCGCACCTGGTCAAGCACACCTATTCCGAACCGCACTGGTCCCGGCGCAACGGCTCGGTCATGGGCTACGAGAAGGTCACCCTCTTCGGGCTGCCCATCGTGCCACGCCGCCAATTCCACTACTGGCGGGTCGACAAGGACCTGGCCCGCGAGCTGTTCATCCGCCATGCGCTGGTGGAGGGCGACTGGCGCACCCACCACAAATTCTTCGCCAAGAACCGCGCGCTGCTCGAGGAGGTCGAGGAGCTCGAGACCCGCATGCGCCGCCACGACCTGCGCATCAGCGACGAGGACCTCTTTGCGTTCTACGACGCGCGCGTTGGCGAGCAGGTGTATTCCGAACGCCACTTCGACCGCTGGTGGAAGAGCGCCCGCGGCGAGAATCCAACGCTGCTCGACTTCGACCCTCAGGCGCTGCTGGCCGCCGACGCCCAGGTGCTCGATGAGAAGGCCTTCCCCACGACCTGGCCGCTGGGCAGCATCCACCTGCCGCTATCCTACGAGTACAACCCGGCCGCCCAGGCAGACCAGGGCGACGGGGTGACGCTGACGGTTCCGGTGGTGTTCCTGAACCAACTGGATCCCGCCCGCTTCGCCTGGCTGATCCCGGGCCTGCGCCACGAGCTGCTCACCGCGTTGATCCGCTCCATGCCCAAGGCCATCCGCAAGAACTTCGTCCCCGCCCCGGATGTGGCGGCCAAGGCGCTATCCATGCTCGACGCGGACTTCGACCCGGCCCTCGACGACCTGGCCGAATCCCTGGCGCTGGTGCTGCGCCGGCTGCGCGGGGTCGTCGTTGATCCAACGGTCTTCGACTTCTCCACCCTGCCGGCGCACCTGCGCTTCGGCTTCATCGTCACCGATGCCGCGAACAAGGTGATCGGCCGCGGGGACGACCTAGCGGCCCTGCAGTACAAGCTGGCTGCCGCAAACCGTGCGGCGCTGGCCAGCGGGGTCAACTCCCCCGGCCTGCCGGGCCCCTCCGGAAAGGGTTCGGCTGGCAAGGGTTCGGCCGGCAAGGGTTCGGCCGGCAAGGGTTCGCCGAAGTCCGTCGGCCAACAGACCGGAAAGCAGCAGGGACGTCCCGGCGCTGCGCCCGCGGCCGGGGGCAAGGCCGCCGGAGCCTGGGACCAGCAGAATCTGCAGGTGTGGCCGCAGCTGGAGGCGAAGGGCGAGACCCTGAGTGACACGCTGCCGGTGAAGGTGACCACCACCGTGATGGGGCAGCAGATCACCGCCTACCCCGGGTTGATCGACAACGGCTCAGGCGCAGACCTGACGGTCTTCCGCACCCCGATGGAGCGCGACGCGGCCCACCGCAGCGGTGTGATCCGGCTGCTGATGCTCGCCCTGCCCCCGGCGGCGAAGTTCGTGAGCACGCACCTGAACAACACCGAGAAGCTGGCGTTCACGCAGAACCCGCACGGGTCCATCGACAAGCTCATCGCCGACTGCACCATGGCGGCGGTGGACAAGCTGGTGCCCGAAAAGCTGCCGATGAACCGCACGGCGTTCGAGGCGCTGTTTGAAACCGTGCGCGCCGAGCAGATTGACACGGTGTTCACCATCACCGCGGTGGTGGCCAAGGTCTTCGCCTCCGCCACGCGCATCGCCAAGGCGCTGAAGTCCACCACCTCGCTGGCGATGTTCGCCGCCGTGTCCGATGTGCGTTCGCAGATGGAGCAGCTGATCTACCCCGGCTTCATCGCGGCCACCGGCGCCACGCATCTGATGCGGCTGCCGCGCTACCTGCAGGGGGTTGAGCTGCGCCTTGAAAAGCTTTCAGGCGGCGCGGTGACCCGCGATGGGCAAGCGCTGACGGTGATCCAGAAGCTGGAGGACGACTACGACGCGGCGCTGGAGCGGGTGCCCCAGGGAGCCCGCCTTCCGGCCTCGCTGGCCGAGGTCAAGTGGATGCTGGAGGAGATGCGCATTTCGCTGTTTGCCCAGGAGCTGGGCACCGCCTATTCGGTCAGCGAGAAGCGCATCCGCAAGGCCATCAAGGACGGCTTGGAGGCGCTCTAGGAACGTTCGGCACCGCGGCCGGAGAAATCAGGGACCCGCAAGCATGCTTGCGGGTCCCTGGTTTGTCCGGGTCTTCACTGCGGCGGCGCAGTGCGTCGGCAGCTCGTCTAGTCGGCGGGGATGAATCGGCCGTGGCCATCGGCGCGCAGCCCTTCGCGCAGCGCCTGGGCGTTGGCGTCGAGCTGGGCCGGGTCGGGGTTCACCGCGGCGTTGGACAAGTCGAAGTCTGCCAGCGAATTGGTGGGCCAGACGTGCACATGCAGGTGCGGAACCTCGAATCCGGCGATCATCAGCCCTGCCCGGGCCGCGGAGAAGACGCGCTTTTGGGTGCGGCCGATCTTCGTGGCCACGAGTGTCAGGTGGGTGATCAGCTCGTCGGGGGCATCGGTGAATTCGTCGATCTCGGCGCGCGGCACCACCAGGGTGTGCCCATCGGAGAGCGGGCCGATGGACAGGAAGCCCACGCAGGTTTCATCGGACCAGATGAAGCGGCCGGGAATCTCCTTGTTGATGATTTTGGTGAACAGGGTGCTCATTGCTGCCTTTCTAATGGCGGTGTTGTTCATCGCTGGTGGCCACGGGCGCCTCGGGATGCGAGACATACTGCGACCAGCTGCCCGGGTACAGGCCCATGGTGATTCCGGCTGCGGCGGCCGCAAGCACCTGGTGGGCCGCGGTGATCCCCGATCCGCAGTAGGCGACGGAGTCGTTCTGCACCCCGAGCTTCGCGAATTCTGCGTGCAGCACCTGCGCCGGCAGGAAATGCGCCTGCGAGTCGAGGTTGTCGGTGGTGGGCCTGTTGCGGGCGCCGGGGATGTGTCCGGCCACCGGGTCGATCGGCTCTTCAATGCCCAGGTAGCGGGCGGTGGCGCGCGAATCGATCAGCGTGCCGGACACCGCGTCCAGCTCATCGAAGTCCACCACCGGCATCTTCCCCCAGGACAGGGCGACGCTTCCCGGGGGGTTGTGCTCGGCGCCGGAGACGAGTTCGGTGCCGGGAAGCTGCCGCCAGGCATCCAGTCCCCCGTCGAGCACCGTGACCCTATCGAATCCCGCGTGTTTGAGCAGCCACCAGGCGCGGGCCGCGGCCAGCGCGCCGGCGTCGTCGTACACCACCACCTGCGAATCGTCGGTGATCCCCCAGCTGCGGGCCGCCGCCTGGAAATCCTCGGGCAGCGGCAGTGGATGGCGGCCGGTATGAGCCCCGGGGGCCGAGGAGAGCTCGCGCTCCATGTCGACGAAGACCGCGCCGGGGATGTGCCCTGCGGCATAGAGTTCATTGCCGTCATCGCGCCCCAGCGACCAGCGCACATCAAGCAGGATCGGGGCGGGCCCGCCCTGAAGCTGCTGGGCGAGCTCTGCGGCGGAAATCAGCGGGTTCATGCCAGGCCTTCCGGGGTCGTTGCATCGGTGGCCGCCTGCGCGGCGCGTGTCAACAGTTCGCCGACCTCATAGTCGGTGCCGGTCTCGAGCCGTTGGTAGGCGGAGCCATGGTGGGCGGCGATGGTTCCCAGCTGCCTGTCGAACAGCGCCCGGCCCACCTCGTTGAGCAGCCCGTCGTGGATCGGCACCCACAGCTTCGCGGCGGTAGCCACGGCGAAATCGGCGGCCTCCGCCATCTTGCCCCAGGGCCCCATGATCGGCAGCGCCAAAACCTCGGGCCGCACCCCCACCGGTACCTGGTAGCTGTCACCGGGATGGAACAGCGTTTCCTGGCCCACTGCCGTGTCGCCGATCAGATAGCCGACGTTTTCCACCGGGTCGATGGAGTGGTGGATCGTGGCGTGGGTGCCGCCGAAGGTCCGCACCCTGATGCCTCCGACCACGAAGTCGGCCCCCGCGCGCACCGACCGGATCTGCGCGCGCACGGCGGCCGGCAGCTCGGTGCGCAGCGTTTCGGCCAGGGTGGCAGGGGCGAAAAGTTCAAGGACCGGGTTGGCCGCCAGCGCCGTGGCCAGCGCGCCCTGGTCTGCGTGGTCGGCATGCTGGTGCGTGATCAACACCGCATGTTTGCCGCTAAACGCGCCGTCCAGCGCGCTGAAGGTTCCCGGGTCGAGCAACAACGACCCGTCAACTGTGCTAATTTCCAGGCAAGCGTGCCCGCGGGATGTGATGCGCATGTCAATAGCCTAGGCTTGTGCAACCTGCCGCGCCAGCACCAGACACGCCAGCGCCGGCAAAGTTAGCTAAAATTAGGTGAAACCGCCGGTGGCTAGTGTCGGTTCGGCCCGCAGGCCGCAGCACCCGCCGGGCAACGCTGCAGGAGAGGAATGGTGCACACCCCATGGCCCAGCCCGAGACCCGAGTGACCAAACAGCGCCTTGATCTTGCCGAAGCGCTGGAACAGGTCGATGACTTCGCCACCGCGCAGCAACTGCACCGCTGGCTTCAGGAAGCGCAGAAAAAGGTGTCGCTGGCCACCGTGTACCGGCTGCTGCAGTCGATGGCCGACGACGGCCTGGTCGATGTGCTGCGCAGCGGGGACGGCGAGGCGCGTTTCCGCCGTTGCGTCACCGAGGTCCACCACCATCACCTGGTGTGCCGCGTCTGCTCCAAGACCGTCGAGGTCATGGCGCCTTCGGTGGAACGCTGGGCGGCCCGAGTGGCGGCCGAACACGACTTCTCCGACCCGGAGCACACGGTTGAAATCTACGGCGTCTGCGCCGAATGCCGCGCCGCCGGGGCGCAGGCGTCGCCGCACAGCTAGAAATGGCCGTCCTCCACAATTCCGTCGAGAACACCACCGGACACAGCGAAAAAGTCGTGTGCTACTTGGTGCACTGCGGGCACCTACTGGTCTTCACCCATGACGACGTCGACCTCCTGCACACCGGGGTTCAGGTCCCTGCGGGGACCGTCAAAGCCGGCGAATCACCGGCTGTGGCGGCGGTGAGGGAACTAGTCAAGGAGGCAGGCATCAGCGCTGAGGTCCGCGCATACCTTGGCAGCGAAGAATACGACCTGCATCCGGTGCGCGCTGAGCTTGCCACCCGTCATTTCTACTGGATGCATGCCAAGGCCGGGGCTGACCTGCCTAGTCTCAACGAGCAGAATGCTGGCGGCGAGAATGACGCGACGGACGGCAAGAAACGCAACTTTACCTGCTTTTGGATACCGATATCCCAGGCTCATGTGCTGGCCGCCGGATTCAGCGCCAAGCTGGGTGCACTTTCACGGATGGTTCAAGACAACTTGCCCGGTCCGAATTAGCTGCCACGGCGGCAGGTATGCAAGCCCGGGGCCGCTGAGCTCTGCGGCATCTACCGTGCGGCCGCTGAGGACCATGAGCAGCGCAAGCCGCGTCCCCATGATCCGCGGCCCAAGACCCATGCTGAAGCGCTCGTCGTCGGATACCAGCTGCACCCTTTGAGCCAGCTCCTTGGTCCCCGAGAAAGCCTGCGGGGTGCCTGCCTGGTAGCGGATCGCGTATTCAAGGGCCTGCACCGGGTAGTCCCGGCGGATTCCCACCGCGCGCCTGATGTCTTCACCGTGCGCGATCTCCTCCACCAGCCTGCTGGCCAACGGGGCCGGAGGACCGGTGCGCGATGCGGCGGCCGCCTTCAGCCCTTCGAGGGTCTGCTCCGGGGTGGCCGCGCGCTGGGCTGCCACCCCGTTGGCGTTCTGCCGATCGAAGTTGAACCCCGCCCTGAGCATCGCCCGGAACAACCGCGGGCCGGTGGTCAGCGCGTTGTCGACCAGGTGGGCGGCGACGTCGTGCACGCTCCATCCGGCGGCGTCGGAAGCTCCGTTCCACTGCTCCTGGTTCAGGGTGGACAGGTCGGTGATCAGCGCACGGCGTTCATCGTGCACCAGGTCCCAGATATGCTGCGCCGTCGAATCACTCATGCCTCGATCCTTCCCGGTGCGCCGCCGCGGGTCAACCGCGGGTCAACCGCGGCCGGGGACCTGCCTCGGTCGGGCTATACCTGGTGGCGGCGCGGCGAGCGCAGCCTTTCGACTCCACGGCAGACCAGGTAGATCACGAAGGAGATCGTGGTGACATAGGGGCTGATCGGCAGCGAGCCGGCCAGCGCCAGCAGGATGCCGCCGATGATCGCCACCTCGGCAAAGAGCACCGAGAGCACGACGGTGACCAACGGGTTGGAGCTCACCCGCATCGCCGCGGCGGCCGGGGTGATCAGCAGGGCGAGCACCAGCAGCGCACCGACCACCTGGATGGTCACCGCCACCGCCAGGGCGAGCACCATCATGAAGATGATCGACAGCCCGCCGGTGCGCACGCCCCGGGCGTTGGCCACCAAGGGGTCGGCGCTGGCGAAGGTCAGCGGACGCCAAATCACCAGCAGCGCCAGCACCACCACGGCGCTGAGCAGCATCAGTCCGGAGAGCTGGACGTCGTCCACCGCGACGATCTGGCCGGTGAGCAGGCCGAACTTATTGGCGCTGCGCCCCTGGTAGAGCGAGATGAACAAGATGCCCAGGCCCAGCCCGAAGGGCATGAGCACGCCGGTGATGGAGTTGCGGTCCCGCGCCCTGGTGCCGAGCACGCCGAGGATCAGCGCCGCAATCATCGAACCGATCACCGAGCCGGTGACCACGTCCGCGCCGATCAGCAGCGCAAAGGCGGCCCCGGCAAAGGAGAGTTCGGCGATGCCGTGCACGGCGAATGCCATGTCGCGCATCATGATGAAGATGCCGATCAACCCGCCGACGACTCCCAGCGCGGCGCCGGCGATCAGCGAGTTGGACACCAGCGGCAGCAGCTGCGCATAGTCCTGAAAGTTGAAAGCCTTGTCCAGAAAATCCGAAAAGTCCATGCCCGCTCCTACTTTCCGCCGTGCTTCTCGTGGTCTTCGGGGACCTCGGGGTGTTCATGCCCGTCCGGCGGCAGCGCGCGGTTGGCAGTTCCCGCCACCACCACAATGCGTTCGTTGACCCGCAGCACCTCCACCGGGGCGCCGTAGAGTTCGGAGAGCACGTGCGACTGCATGACCTCGTCGACGGTGCCGATGTGGAAGCGCCCCTCGGCGAGGTAGAGGACCCGGTCCACGTAGGGCAGGATCGGGTTGATCTCGTGGGTCACGAAGATCACCGCGCTGCCGCGCTGCACCGCCTGCTGGTGGATCACCTGGCTGATCGCCTGCTGGTGGTGCAGGTCGAGGGACAGCAGCGGCTCGTCGCACAACAGCACCCGCGGATCCCCCGCCAGCGCCTGCGCCGCCCGCAGCCGCTGCTGCTCGCCGCCGGACAGGTCTGAGACCGGACGATTAGCGTAGCCGCTGGCCCCCACCAGCTCCAGCAGTTCGTCGACCTTGGCAGCCACCGACTTCCGGGCCAGCCGGATTCCGAGCTTGGTGCCGTCCACCCCCAGGGCGACCAGATCACGGGCGCGCAGCGGCACATTGTCTCCGAAGGGCCGCTGCTGCGGGATCAGGCCGACCGCCGAAGAGCCGCGGCGCACTGGCTGGCCGTCGATGCGCACCTGCCCGGAATCAAGCGCCGTGGTGCCGAGCATGGTGTTGATGAAGCTCGTTTTCCCCGAACCGTTCGGGCCGAGCACCGCGAGAAACTCTCCCGGCGCTACCTGCAGATTCAGGTCCTGCCACAGCACCCGCCGGCCATAGGCGAGCCGAGCGTTGTTGAAGGTGACGATCTGCGTGGAACTCATCTGCCGGCTTTCTGCATGTTCTAATGGTGCGCGCCGCCGCTGTGGGGCGTTAACGCAAAACTGCGGCACCGCACAAGCGGTGCCGCAGTCAATACTACCAGTTGCGAGTCATTCGCATTACCGGCGATGGGCGGGGCGGGGTTCCTCCGGCCGCCCGGGGCGGCTAATTCACCGGAGTTCCACCGTTTTCAGCCCGCGGCGGAGCGACGCGCTTTCGCGTGGAGTCGCTGATTTCACCGACCAGCACTTCGATGATGTCCTCCAGGAAGACGACGCCAAGGGTGGTGCCTGCCTCGTCGACCACAGCAGATAGGTGGTTGCCCTCCTGGCGCATCGTCTCCAGCGCATCCTCGATCTCCGTGTCCTGCTTGAGCTGGCCCAGCGGGTGCAGCGGAAGATCGCGCAGCGGCGCGGTGGAATGCGCGTCGTCGATGAGCATGACGTCCTTGACGTGCCAGTACCCCACCGGGGTCTCGGCGCGGGTGATCAGCAGGCGGGAGAACCCTGTCTTGCCGACCTTCTTCTCAAACTCGCGCGCGGTGGCCGTGCCCCATTCGAGGGTGAACAGGTCGTCCAGCGGCACCATGCAGGTCTTGGCGGTGAAGGTTGAGAACTCCAATGCCTTGGTCAGGCGCAGCGCATCGTCCTTTTCCAGCGCGCCCTCTTCGGAGGAGGTGTCGATGATGGTGCGCACCTCGGCGGCCGTATAGGAGCTTGACACCTCGTCCTTCGGCTCCACGCCAAATGCATGCAGCACTAGGTTCGCCGCCCCGTTGAGCAGCGCGATGATCGGTTTGAGCACCTTGGACAGCCCCACCAGAGGCATCGCGAGCAGCAGCACCGCCTTGTCCGCGATGGAGACCGAGATGTTCTTCGGCACCATTTCACCGAAGGTCACATGCAAGAACGTGACCAGTATCAGTGCGATCAAGAAGGCGATGGTATCTGCGGCACCGGCGGCCAGGCCCAGCAGCATCAGCGGCTCCGCCAGCAGGTGGTGGATGGCCGGCTCGGAGATGTTCAGGATCAGCAGCGAGCAGACGGTGATGCCCAGCTGGCAGACCGCAAGCATCGCCGAAACGTGCTCCATGGCGAACAACGCCACCTTGGCGCGCTTGTTGCCCGCCTCGGCCAGCGGTTCAATCTGCGAACGGCGGGCGGACATGACAGCGAATTCTCCGGCGACGAAGAATGCGTTGAACAGCAGCAGGATGACAAGCCAGATCAGGCCCATGACGTCGCTCATTCGCCATCACCCTCTTCAACCTCGGCCGGTTCGAAGCGGATCTGGGCGATGCGCCTCCCGTCCAGCTCGGTCACCGTGAAGATGCCTGCGTCGGTGTGCACCGTGTCGTTCAGCTCGGCCATGCGGCCCAGTTCTGCCAGCATGTAACCGCCGACGGTTTCGTAGGAAGCGTCATCCGGCACCACTTCGCGGCCGATCAGCTCGTTGACCTCGTCCGGGCGGTACATGCCCGGGAAGAGCCAGTTGCCGTCGGGTTGGGTGACCGCTTCTTCTTCATCCTCATCGTGCTCATCGGAGACTTCGCCGACGATTTCTTCGACCAGGTCCTCCAGCGTCACCAGGCCTGCGGTGCCGCCGTATTCATCCATCACGATGGCCAGCTGATACTCAGCCTCGCGCAGCTGTTCGAGCAGCACGTCCAGGTGGATGGTTTCGGGGACATAGAGGGCGTCGTGGGCGAACTCTCCCACCTGCAGCGCTGCGCGGCGTTCGCGCGGCACCGAAACGACTGCCTTGATATGGCAGACGCCCTGAATTTCGTCGCTGGAGCCTTCGGTGACCGGGAACCGTGAGAACCCCGTCTCCGCGCTCATCTCAATCAGCTCCAGCAGCGCAGCTTCGGAGTCGATGGTGGCCATCGAGGTCCTCGGCGTCATCACGTCGGCCGCGGTACGTTCGGAGAATTCAATGGTGGACTCGACGAAGCGTGCGGTCTGCACGTCGAGGGTTCCAAGCTGTGCCGAGCGGCGCACCAGGGATGCAAGTTCCTGCGAGGAGCGGGCCGCCGAAATCTCTTCCTTGGCCTCCAGGCCGAAGAAGCGATGCAGCACTGAGTTGGAGAAGCCGTTGAGCACCACGATAAATGGCTTGAAAATTGCGGTGAACACCAAATGCGGACGGGCCAGCGCCTTGCCGACGCCCATGGCCTTGGCAATTGCAAGATTTTTGGGCACCAGTTCGCCGATCAGCATGGACAAGAGGGTGGCGATCACCATGGAGACGACCAGTGAAATCGCGGTGGCTCCGGTGACATCGATACCCAGCAGTTCGAATACCGGTTCCATGAGCTTGCTCAGGGATGGTTCCAGTACGTAGCCGGTCAGCAACGTGGTCAGGGTGATGCCCAGCTGGCAGCTTGACAGCTGGGTTGAAAGCGAGGTCAGGCACTGCATGAGCGGCTTGGCGCCGCGTTCGCCGGCCGCCACAGCCTGGGCAACTGTGCTTTTATCGAGTGCGACCAGTGCGAATTCCACGGCCACGAAGAAGCCGGTGCCGAGAATCAGCAGCAGGCCAAGAACTAGGTAGATCCATTCCATGGGCGGTTACTTCCACCCTCGCAATGATCTGGGTAAAGGTTCATCGTCTAATCGCCCGGGGCAACTAGAAGGCTCCAATCGGGAGCCGGAACCGGTGTGAGATGGACTGACGTGGCCGGCGCTGCGCCCTTGGGCGGCGGGCCGGCTAGGAGAGTGTGATTCCATAGTGCGATTTAGTCTAACGAACCACGGCCCAATCCGCATTACTTTGTGTTCGTGGCGTCGGACGGTAGTGCAAAAACGATAAGCGGGGTGTAATACGGGCCACTTTCGTGAGATTCGATACGTGCCGTGGCCAAGTGCGTAGAAAAGTTACTAGACTGGTGCGCAGGTCTAGAAATATTGTGAGTTCGGCGGTCATTATCACGTCCTCGTCAGACCACCGGCTCAAGCTAGAACAACGTAGAAATCAGGGAAGAGGCGTTGCACGTGCCAGAGCAAGCACACCACCGACTTACTGAAGAGTTTGGTGGAAACGAATGGCTAGTAGATGAGCTATTCGAACAGTATCTCGTCGATAAGAATTCGGTAGACAAGAAGTGGTGGGATATTTTCCAATCCCTCGCCGATGAGAAGTCGACTCCATCAGCAGCAGCACCGGCAGCGAAGCCGGCGGCAGCAGCACCCGCAGCTAATGCAGCTGCCGACAACGGCGTAGGAGCCCCTCGTGCCGCAACCGCGGCCCGCTCCACCGAGCCCGTCGCTGCACCGGTCGCAGCTCCAGCTGCTGCAGCAGCACCGGCACCTGCAAAGAAGGCGGAACCAGCACCGAAGACGGCGCCGATTCCTGCCCAGGCCCCGAAGGCCACCCCATCCACCGAATTGTTCGGTGAAGAAAAGCGCACCGCCCTGCGCGGCCCGCTGAAGGCCATCGCGACCAACATGGACGCCAGCCTGACCGTGCCAACTGCAACCACCGTGCGTGCAGTGCCGGCCAAGGTGATGATCGACAACCGCATCGTCATCAACAACCACCTCAAGCGCGCCCGCGGCGGCAAGATCTCCTTCACCCACCTGATCGGCTTCGCCGTGATCCGTGCGCTGAAGCAGATCCCATCGATGAACGTCACCTACGACGTCATCGACAAGAAGCCAACCGCCATCCAGCCGGCCCACGTGAACTTCGGCATCGCCATCGATATGCCAAAGCCGGACGGCACCCGCATGCTGGCAGTGCCGAACATCAAGGCGGCCGAGACCCTGAGCTTCAACGAGTTCTGGGCCACCTACGAAGATTTGATCAAGCGCGCCCGCGGCAACAAGCTGACCGCCGACGACTACGCCGGCACCACCGTGTCGCTGACCAACCCGGGCGGCATCGGCACCGTGCATTCGGTGCCCCGCCTGTCCAAGGGCCAGGCAGCGATCATCGGCGTCGGCGCCCTGGAATACCCAGCAGAGTACCGTGGCTCCGCTGAGAAGACCGTGGCGCTGCTGGGCATCGGCAAGCACATCACCCTGACCTCCACCTACGATCACCGTGTCATCCAGGGTGCAGGTTCGGGCGAATTCCTGAAGCTGGTTGAGTCGCTGCTGCTGGGCGAGCAGGGCTTCTACGACGAGATCTTCGAGCAGCTGCGCATCCCTTACGAGCCGATCCGTTGGGCGGTAGACAACCAGGTCGACATCGACCTGCAGGTCAACAAGGTCGCCCGCATCCAACACCTGATCAACTCCTACCGCGTGCGCGGCCACCTGATGGCTGACACCAACCCGCTGGAGTACGTCCAGCGCAAGCACCCGGACCTGGACATCAAGTCCTACGGCCTGACCCTGTGGGATCTGGACCGCGAGTGGCTGGCCGGCGGCCTGGGCGGCAAGGACCGCGCGCTACTGCGCGACATCCTGGGCATCCTGCGCGACGCCTACTGCCGCACCATCGGCACCGAGTACATGCACCTGAACAACCCGGTGGAGCGCGAGTGGTTCCAGGCCAAGCTGGAGCACGGCTACACCAAGCCAAGCCGCGAAGAGCAGCTGCGCATCCTGTCCAAGCTGAACTCCGCCGAGGCGTTCGAGACCTTCCTGCAGACCAAGTTCGTCGGCCAGAAGCGCTTCAGCCTTGAGGGCGGCGAGTCGCTGATCCCACTGCTTGACGCCATCATCTCCGACGCTGCCGACGCGCAGCTGAACGAGGTGGCCATCGGCATGGCCCACCGCGGACGCCTGAACGTGCTGACCAACATCGCCGGCAAGACCTTCGGACAGGTCTTCCGCGAGTTCGAGGGCACCGCTACCCCGGGCTCGGTCCAAGGATCGGGCGATGTGAAGTACCACCTAGGCACCGAGGGCTCCTACACCTCGGACTCGGGTAACACCACCAAGATCTACCTGGCTGCGAACCCATCGCACCTGGAGGCAGTGGACCCGGTGCTCGAGGGCATCACCCGCGCCAAGCTGGACCGGCTGAACTCCCGCGAGGCAGTCCTGCCGATCCTGGTCCACGGCGATGCAGCATTTGCCGGCCAGGGCGTGGTCTCCGAGGTATTGGCCATGAGCCAGCTGCCCGGCTACAAGACCGGCGGCACCATCCACCTGATCGTGAACAACCAGATCGGCTTCACCACCGCTCCGAGTTCTTCGCGCTCCTCGGTCTACGCCACCGACATCGCACGCAGCGTGCAGGCACCGATCTTCCATGTCAACGGGGACGACCCGGAGGCAGTGGTCCACGTGGGCCAGCTGGCCTTCGAGTACCGCCAGAAGTTCGGCAAGGACGTCGTCATCGACCTGGTGTGCTACCGCCGCCGCGGCCACAACGAGGGCGACGACCCATCGATGACCCAGCCGATCATGTACAACCTGATCGAGGCCAAGCGCTCAACCCGCAAGCTGTACACCGAGGCCCTGGTCGGCCGCGGCGACATCACGCAGGAAGAGGCTGACAACGCACTGGCCGAGTACAAGGAATCTCTGGAGCGCATCTTCGCGGAGACCCACGCCGCCCAGACCTCGCCGATCCCGATCATCACCCCGGGCTCGACCATCAACGACCTGGAGAAGCCATTCGCCCAGGCCGCTGACGAGGGCACCATTGACGGGGCCCGTCCGTCGGCGATCTCCCCGCAGACCCTGGCGCACATCGGTGCCGCCCACCTGGCAGTGCCGGAGGGCTTCACCATGCACACCAAGCTCAAGTCGCTGCTGGAGCGCCGCGAGAAGATGTCCCGCGAAGGCGGCATCGACTGGGGCTTCGCCGAGCTCGCTGCCCTGGGCTCGCTGTCCATGGAAGGCGTGCCGGTCCGCCTGGCAGGCCAGGACTCTCGCCGCGGCACCTTCGTGCAGCGCCACTCGGTCTTCCACGACCGTGAGAACGACAACGAGTGGTACCCGCTGCACCACCTGAGCGACGACCAGGCCCCACTGTGGATCTACGACTCGCTGCTCTCCGAATACGCAGCCCTCGGCTTCGAATACGGCTACTCGGTGGAGCGCCCGGATGCACTGGTGATGTGGGAGGCTCAGTTCGGCGACTTCGTCAACGGCGCCCAGACCATCATCGACGAGTTCATCTCCTCGGCTGAGCAGAAGTGGTCGCAGTCCTCCTCGCTGGTCATGCTGCTGCCTCACGGCTACGAAGGCCAGGGTCCGGACCACTCCTCGGCCCGCATCGAGCGCTTCCTGCAGCTGTGTGCAGAGAACAACATGGTGGTGGCCCAGCCTTCCACCGGTGCCAACCACTTCCACCTGCTGCGCCGCCAGGCCTACGCCCGTCCGCGCAAGCCGTTGATCGTGTTCACCCCGAAGCAGCTGCTGCGCCTGAAGGCCGCAGCCAGCTCGGTGGAGGACTTCACCACCGGCGGCTTCCAGGAAGTCATCGGCGATGCATCGATCGCCAATGCGGCGGCAGTGGACAAGGTGCTGCTGTGCTCGGGCCGCGTCTACTACGACCTGCTCGCAGCTCGCACCAAGGCCGGCGATGAGAAGACCGCGATCGTCCGTGTGGAGCAGCTCTACCCTGCACCGGTGGAGCAGATTGCCGCCGAGCTCGCCAAGTACCCGAACGCGGAGGTCACCTGGGTTCAGGACGAGCCATCCAACCAGGGGCCATGGACCTACTTTGGCCTGTACGTCGCGCCGCGACTGCCGCAGAAGGTCAACTTGGTGTCCCGTCCGGGGTCGGCGGCGACCTCGGCAGGTAACGCCAAGCGCCACGAGGCTGAAAACGCCATTCTGATGCAGCAGGCATTCGCCCGCTAAACCAGCTGCGCGCCAAGCACCACCGGCCGGCGAGCCGTCCTCACAAGGGAAGGTTCGCCGGCTGTGGCATTTAACCCGCCCCAGCCTCCCGGATCGAGCCCTGCAACACTGCTAAGGTTGAGTCCGATTCATCTTTTGCCAACGAAAGGTCGCCAGTTGGAGTTACGAACCATCCGCATTACAGCAATCGGAGACGAACTTCTGGCAGGTCATGGCGACCCGCGGGCACTTGGTTGGTTTGGCCGTGTCATGGCCCGCACCCAGGATCCGAGCCTGCGGCTGCAGTCATTTGTGCTCGCAGCCCCCGCAGAAGGCTCCGAAGCGCTGGCCGAACGCTGGCTCGGCGAAGCGACGCGGCGTTTCAGCGACCAGTATGAGAACCGTTTGGTCATCGCACTTTCAGACCGCGACGTGGATCTGGAGGTCAGCACCGCGCGCAGCCGCCTGAACCTCGCAAACATCCTGGACTCAGCGTCGCAGATGAACATCAAGGCCCTGCTGGTGGGACCGGCCCCCGGGCTGGACGAGGCACGCAACGAGCGGGTCGCCGAACTCAACCGGGTCTACGCCGACGTCGCGATGCGCCGCAACCACCACTACATCGACACCTTTGCCCCGCTGCGCACGCATGCGCAGTGGCGAGCCGATCTCAACGCCTCGGGAGGCGTGCCAGGCCAAGCCGGGTACGGACTCATGGCATGGCTGGTGCTGCACCGCGGCTGGTATTCCTGGCTGCAGCTGCCGGAGCCAAGCGCAGGCTAGACACACGGCATTCCTCCGCTCCTCGCGGAGGGCCGATGGGCTGGACACCACAGTCGCCCGTTAGGTTTTTGAACCGGAAATGTGAAAGACTATTAGTCGGCCCGAACCTCTCGGGCGGTTGAAATGATCCCTCTAAGGAGTCACCATGTCGAAGCGCGCACGTAAGCGTCGCGATCGCAAGCGTGGCGGTGCCAACCACGGCAAGCGTCCAAACAGCTAAGCGAAGCGAAAAGACGAAGAACCCCGTACCTCTCGAATATTTCGAGTGATACGGGGTTTTTTCTTCGGCCTTTGGCAGCTAGTGACCGGATTCGATCCGAATCTGCGAGATGCGAGTGATGATATTGGCCTTGAGCTGCTGCGGTGCGTGTTCCTGGCAGCTGCGGCGCACCACCGAACGGATGATGCATTCAAGATCGTATTGCTCGGTGCATTCCGGGCACTGCTCCAGATGCGATTTAACCTCTTTGAGGTCGGCCAGGGTCAGCGCGCCGTCGAGGTACTCGTAGATGCGCACCATGCGGTCATCGGCGCAGTCCCCCAATGAATTGCAGTCCATCTTACTTCGTCCCTCCATCAACCTTGGCTGCGGGTTTGTCCGCTGCCCTGATTCCACGATCTGCCGCGTAGTCTGACAATAAATCTCGCAGCTGCTTGCGTCCACGGTGCAACCGGGACATGACGGTGCCGATCGGCACCCCAAGGATCTCGGAGGCTTCCTTGTAGCTGAAGCCCTCGACGTCGACGAAATAGACTGCCATGCGGAAATCCTCGCCAATGGACTGCAATGCAGCCTTCACGTCGGAATCCGGCAGGTGATCCAGCGCCTCGGCCTCGGCCGAACGCAGTCCGGTGGCCGAATGCTCCATCGCCGAGGCCATCTGCCAATCCTCAACGGTGTCCGTGCTGGTCCGTTGCGGTTCGCGCTGGCGTTTGCGGTAGAGGTTGATATAGGTGTTGGTCAAGATGCGGTACAGCCACGCCTTGAGATTGGTTCCGGGCTTGTACTGGTGGAAGGCCGAGTAGGCCTTCGTGTATGCCTCTTGAACCAGATCTTCGGCGTCGGATGGGTTGCGTGCCATGCGCAACGCAGCCGAATACAGCTGGTCGACATAGCCCAGTGCATCCCGTTCGAACCGCTCGCGGCGCTGTGCCTCGGTCTCGACGCTCACATCGGGAAGATTCGCGTCCACACTCTCATTAGTCATCGTCTTAGAGTCTACGCGTTTACGCCGGGCATCGGACAGTGATGTACCCGGCCGTGGTGCATTGTCCACGACACAGGTGCTGCCTCCCGCACTGCAGGTGTCTTCAATCGTCGTCACACTTGATACAACCGACGGCTTTCATCCCTTATTCCCCGGGCATTCTCGGCTAGGATTTAACTACCGATGCCGTGCATGCCCGGCGGCCATCCACGCGTCTCCCATTGGCGGCTTGAGCAGGCGCCCTGATAGTAAGGAACAGCCAACATCAGCACCCTACCCAGCACTGGAAGCAGCAACGGCCACGAGGAACAGTCGAACTGGTGGCCTGCCCCCTATGCGCAGGCACCGCTTGACGCAACAGTCCTCGTCCCAGCTTCCAAGTCGCTGACCAACCGGTATCTGATCCTGGCCGCGCTGGCCTCCTCGCCCTCCACGATTCACAACACCCTAATCAGCCGGGACACCGAGCTGATGCTGCAAGCGCTCGAGGCGTTCGGTGTAGAGATCAGCCGCCAGAAGCTGCCCGACGGATCCACCACGGTGCTCGTCACTCCCCCGCAGCAGCTGAATTCATCCCCCGCACCGATCGACTGCGGACTTGCAGGCACCGTCATGCGTTTCGTACCCGCCCTGGCAGCCGTAGCAGCGGCAGAAGCTTCCTTCGACGGCGACGTGTCAGCACGGGTCCGCCCGATGGCCCCGGTGCTCGATGCGCTGGCGGCGCTCGGCGTCAAATTCAGCTTTGCCGGCGAGCCGGGCAAGCTGCCCTTCACCATGGATGCACGGGAGCTCGGCACGGGTCGGACCGTCGACATCGACGCCTCGGGCAGCTCGCAATTCATTTCTGCACTGCTGCTTGCGGCGCCGGCATTGCCCGGCGGCCTGCACCTGCGCGCCGCCGAAGGCCATATCGCCTCCCCCGATCACATCAACATGACCGTACAGACCCTGCGCGAACTCGGCGCCGAGCTCGAGGTTGACCAGGACGGTCGCGGCTGGAATGTGGCCCCTGGGCGCATCTCAGGCTTCACCGTCACCGTCGAACCTGACCTGTCCAACGCCGGGCCGTTCCTCGGCGCCGCCCTGGCTGCCAACGGCACCGTGCGCGTGCCGTTCTGGCCAACGCAGAGCACCCAGGTCGGGGGCAAATGGGTGCAGATTCTTCGCAGCATGGGCGCCGAGGTGTCACTGGGAGGGGACGGGGTGCTTGCGGTGCGCGGCACCGGGGTCATCCACGGCATCGATTATGCCGACGCCTCAGAACTCGCGCCCACCCTTGCCGCGCTGTGTGCGCTGGCCGACGCTCCGAGCCGGCTGACTGGGATAGGGCATCTGCGCGGACATGAAACCGACCGCCTGGCAGCCCTGGAAGCAGAACTGGCAAAGGTCGGAGCCACGGTGCAGGCTACCGACGACGCGCTGCTGATCACCCCGGGGCCGCTGCGGGCCGCCGATCTTGAAAGCTACGAGGACCATCGCATGGCCACCGCGGGGGCGCTGCTGGGCTTGGCCATCGAGGGCATCCGCGTGCAGGACATCGCCACCACCTCCAAAACCATGCCGGATTTCCCCGGGCTGTGGACGGCGATGGCTGCCACCGGAGGGAAGCAGGCATGATGCGCTACTCGGAGTACGACGAATCTGCGGTCCGGGTCCGTCCTAACAAGCGCGGTTCTCGCCCGCGCACCAAGGACCGCCCCAGCTACGACAAGGCTCAGATCGGGCGCATCATCACCGTCGACCGGGGCCGCTACACCGCCATCCTCGACGAAGACACCGCCAAGGAGCGCATCGTCATCGCCGCCCGCGCCCGCGAACTGCGCCGCCAGGCCATCGTCCCCGGCGACCGTGTGGCGCTGGTCGGAGATACCTCCGGCAACCCGGACACCCTGGCACGGCTGGTGCGCATCGAAGAGCGCAGCACCCTGCTGCGCCGCAGCGCCGATGACACCGACGCCACCGAGCGCGTGGTGGTGGCAAATGTAGACAAGCTGGTCATCGTGGTGGCGGCGGCGAACCCCGAGCCGCGCACCGGGTTCGTCGACCGCGCCCTGGTCGCCGCCTACGACGCGGGCATTCAGCCGGTGCTTTGCGTGACCAAGGCCGATGTCAAGGATCCTGAGGAGTTCCTCTCGCACTATGAGGGTCTCGATCTTCCGGTGGTCATCTCCCGCACCACCTCCGCGGAGGCCTCCGGCGTCGACGCCCGCGGGGCCGACGGCTCCAGCGCCCGATTGGACGCCGCGGCGTTGAGCGAACTTGAGGAACTGCTTGCGGGGTGCGTTTCGGTGGTGCTGGGGCATTCGGGCGTGGGCAAATCCACCCTGGTCAACGCGTTGACCGGTGCCGAACGCGCCACCGGGCACGTCAATGCGGTCACCGGCCGCGGCCGCCACACCTCGTCCAACGCGCTGGCGCTGCGCCTGGGCGATACCCCCGGGTCATGGCTGATCGACACCCCTGGCATCCGTTCCTTCGGGCTGGGCTTGGTGGACTCTGAGAACATCCTTGCCGCCTTCGAGGATCTGGCGCAGATCGCCACCGGGTGCCCACGCGGCTGCACCCACGCCGAGTCAGAAGCAGGCTGCGCCTTGGATACCTGGTCAAAGGAGGAGTCGACCCCTGCACACGCGGCGGCACGTCTCGCCTCCTATCGGCGCCTGGTCACCACCGAGGAAACAACCCACGAAAAGGAGCTCGGCGCCCTCTAGGGCGCGCACCGACATGGCTGAATACACTCTGCAACAGGATCTAGACTTCGCCCTCGCCCTGGCCGATCAGGTCGATGCCTTCACGCTCGCCCGCTACGGCGCCAACGACCTGAGCGTGGAAACGAAGCCTGACATGACCCCGGTGTCGGATGCCGACCGCGGCGCCGAAAAGCTGATTCTTGCAGCGCTGGCCGAGCATCGTCCCAGTGACTCGGTGCTCGGCGAAGAGTTCGGCGTGCACGGAAATTCCTCGCGCCGCTGGGTCATCGACCCGATCGACGGCACCAAGAACTTCGTGCGTCGCGTCCCGGTGTGGGCCACGCTTATCGCGCTGTTGATCGACGATGAACCGGTCCTCGGCGTCATCTCCGCTCCTGCGATGACCCGACGCTGGCATGCAGCCACCGGACTCGGAGCATTCGTCACCGAGCCGGGCGCCACGGTGGGTTCCACTGCCACCCGGCCCATCCATGTCTCCAAGGTCGCGCAGCTTTCGGATGCGTCGCTGTCCTACGCTTCACTGAACGGCTGGAAAGATGCAGGCAAGCTCGATGACCTGCTGGAACTGCTTGACCAGGCCTGGCGTACCCGCGGTTACGGAGATTTCCTTTCCTATGCCCTGCTCGCTGAGGGAGCGGTCGACGCCGCGTTCGAGCCGGAACTAGAACTCTACGACATGGCGGCGTTGGTGCCTGTGGTCCGCGAAGCCGGTGGCAGGTTCACCTCCGTGGCAGGGGTTGAGGGCTGCCACGGCGGCAATGCGCTTGCCACCAATGCACTGCTGCACCCGGTGATCCTGCCCTATCTGAATCGATAGGCTTCGATGGCCAAGTACCGCGACCCGCGCCGGCTGACCACCAGCGAAGAAGATTACCTCAAGGCGTTGTACCTGCTGACGGAGTGGGAGGATTTCCCCGTCAGTACCGGTGCGTTGGCCGATCAGCTCGGCCTGTCCCCCGCTTCTGCCACCACCATGGTGCAGAAACTGGCAGGCAAAGATCTGGTCAACCACGTCCCGCGCGGAGCCATCACGCTCAGTTCCACCGGCCGGCGCGAAGCACTGCGCATGGTCCGGCGGCACCGCCTGTTGGAAACATTCCTGCGCGACGAGCTCGGCTATGGTTGGGACGAGGTGCACGATGAGGCAGAGGCATTGGAGCACACCGTCACCGACCGCTTCATCGATGCCCTCGACGAGCGACTTGGCCATCCGAGCCGCGATCCGCATGGCGACGCCATTCCCGCAGCCGACGGCACGCTTCCTGCCAGCATTGCCGTCCGCTTGGATCGCTTCACGGGTGAGGACGCACTCATCGACCGTATCAGCGACGAAGACCCTGATTTTCTGCGTCGCGCCCATGAGATGGGTTTGGTTCCTGGAGCACGCATCAACCTGCCGCATTCGCTGAACTATCTCGATGCATCGATGGTTTGGGTACGACCTGTCTGACCGGCATCGCTTTCCTGCGGGGCGTGTGCAAAAATGTACCTATCGGGTCAACCGACGCGGCGGTGGGGCTCGCCGAAACCAAACTTCGAATCAGCCACAAGGCCGACTCGACAACAGTCCCTACCTCGGCCGCTTCGTCGCGTTCAAAGGTAGGAGAATCATGCGCCATTCAATTTCACTAGATTCAATTTCACTAGGGACCTCGACGTTGCGTGGTTGCTATGGGTAATCCTTCAGCCCCAATCATCGTTGGCGTCTACCCCGGACAGGACCAGCGGGTTCTAGAACAAGCCGCACGTCTCGCAGAACAGATGGGCGCGGCCCTAATCTGTGTATGGGTCGACCCGACCCGGTACACGGTCGACAGGCTCGCGGACGGCACGGTAGTTTCATCGCCCATCGATCCAGATTCCACCGGACACTCGGCACAGGTTATGCCCCCGGAGTTATTCGGTCGTTTCGAGACGCTGCTCAACTCGTACAACATCAGTTGGGAAGTCCGAGCTCGGGCCGGCAACGCAAGTTTCGAACTGGGTCTACTTGCCGATGATCTCGACGCAAGGCTCATCGTTCTGGGCAGCCGGGAGCGTTCGCTGCGAACCTCATTACATGAATTGCTCAACGGATCGGTTGCAGTTCGCCTGGCGCAAAAACAACTTCGCCCAATTCTGATCGTTCCTTCCACACGAACTTCGAACACATAGAAATTCGCTTATGACAAAATTCCAGGCACAGTCTGCTGGCCGCGACGACACTCCCACGGTGAGCTCTTCACCATCACGCCCTTTGCATCACCGCTTTGGCAGCCTGTGCCTCGTTTTCATCGGTGGAGCGGCAGGAACTTCTAGCCGGGAAGCGCTGAGCCTGTTTTTCTCATCGTCCGGGACTTTCCCGATGACAATTTTCTTCATCAACATCGCCGGAGCTTTTCTCTTGGGAGTGTTGTTGGAATCTCTGTCCCGCAGCGGAAAAGATCAAGGTTGGCGTCAGCGGTCGCGCCTCATGATCGGCACTGGGTACTTAGGCGGATTCACCACCTACAGTACCTTGGCTACGGACAGTGCTCTGCTCCTAACTAAAGGCATGACTAACACCATGCTGGTCTATGCCCTGGGGACGGTACTGGTTGGAGCAGTGGCGACGTTTCTCGGCATTCTTTGCGGTTCGAAAATCGCGAACACCAAAGGCATTCGGGAGGCAAAGTGACTCCCTTCTTATTTCTCGCCATGGCAGGGTGCGGAGGACTTGGGGCTTGCGCAAGGTTTTTCCTCGATGCATCAATTAAGGCGCGATCTGGAGGAGCGCTCCCTTGGGGCACAATATCCATCAATCTCTCCGGCTCGTTTCTGCTGGGACTACTGACCGGGTTGGTAGCTGGAAATCTGCTCAGTCCAGCTTGGCAGGTCGCCATTGGCACCGGACTGCTTGGAGGTTTCACTACCTTCTCGACGTCGAGTTTTGAGACTGTCAGGTTAGTTCAGGCAGGAAGAACGCTGGCTGGTGCTGTGAACGCGTTTGGCACCCTACTAGGGGCTGTAATCTCCGCACTATTAGGGCTTTTGTTGGCTAGCTGGCTGTGAGCTCGATGGACTCCGTTAAAAACCATAAGCTAGGGACGACGCCCTAGCTTATTTTTTGCCAACCACACTACCTCGCTGCTCTCCGGCCACGTGATGATGTTTTTTCATTGTCGACAATCAGTTCCTGAGGTTTCGTACGGTCATGTGGAACAACGTACCCGCCAGTGGCAAGAATCAATATTGCACTGATTCCGGTTAAGGCCAGCATCGCGATTGCCCAAATTTGCGACTGGTCAGTAAATGAGTGGTCGACGCTCAGCCACAATGTGTAAGAACCAACTAGGTAAATCAAATGAATCAGTACGATCCTTGTCCTCAAACGAAGCTTGATCACTGCCTTAGGTGAAAAGAAGACTGACCAGATCACCAGCAACGGTACAACAACTACCAAGATGGCAACAATCATTGGTAACGGAACGAAAGCAATTGCCGCCAGTGCGGCGGCAAAAAGTAATCCAACTTCGAGAAGAAACGCAACGGCTGCGTACAGGGACTTAAGAATGGGTGAAACCTGCGTGGCGCCGTTCTTACCCATTACTGACTTCCTTACAGTGTATTTGCGCTCTCGCACAATTATTATTCTTGAGGTATCTGTTTAAGTCTAAGTGGTTATCATTCGACTCGCGAATAGGCGCGCATCAGAATAAATGCACGTGCGTCTTAAGAAGTCGGTTGAGGAATGCAATTACAGATCTGGACAGAACTTATCGGAAATAGCAGGCAAACTATCAAGCTCGCCACTCCGGCATCCGCCAGATAACAAAGTCTTAAACGTCAAGAGCTCCGGCACCCTAAGGTGCCGGAGCTCTTGTGAGTGGAGATGGGGAGAATTGAACTCCCGTCCGATGTAGTGTTGCCAGGTCTTCTCCGGGCGCAGTTTGCTGCGGATTTTCTCTGCCCCAGTCATCACGCAAACATGTGACTGATCCGGGCACAGTTACCTAAATATGTACTACGCAACGGTAACAACCGCGCAATACAGTGGCTATCTAAATGACGTTAGGAACAGGGGCGATAGCATCCCCTGGCTAACGGACTGTCTGGCTGCTTAGGCAGCGAGAGCGAAGTCAGTGCGCTTTGATTCGGCACTTATTGGTTTGCAAAGAGCGTTTACGAGATAACTTTGCATCCTCGGCCCGCTTCATCTGTCGCGACTTACACCGTCGAAACCGATCATCCCCGTATTTTGTTGTCAGTCCCGAAAACGGGTGCAACCACACCAAAGTGTGTTAAATAATCATAGCGCAACCTCTGGCCAGATCCCAATGAGAGTTGCGCCATGATCTGAACTTCAATCGCTTAGGCGCTCCTGCGGTTGCGTTCGCGCATAGCCCGTTGTGCCTCGCGGTTGTCTTGCTTCTCTCGCAGTGTTTGGCGCTTGTCAAATTCACGTTTACCGCGAGCAATACCTATCTCGAGCTTGGCCCGACCTGCTTTGAAATACAGGCTCAATGGAACGATAGTCAGGCCCGCTTCGCTGACCTTACGCTCGATTTTGAGGAGCTCCTGACGATGCAACAGCAGTTTGCGCCGGCGGCGAGCGGCATGATTTGTCCATGAGCCGTTAAGGTACTCAGGGATGTAGCAGTTCTCGATATACAGTTCTCCTCGATAGAACTGGCCAAACCCATCGACCAGCGAGGCTTTGCCCTCGCGCAGGGATTTAACTTCTGTTCCAGTGAGGACCATGCCTGCCTCGAAAGTATCGAGAATTTCATAATCGTGCCGAGCCTTGCGGTTGCTGGCGATCACACGATCTTCTTGGTTCTTCTTGGCCATGACACTCCTTGCACGGCGCAGTCGAATTCCTGCACCCAATCACCAAGTCTAAATGAATAAAGGATGTTGAAACGCCAAAGCTACCCCAGTCGCAAATTCACTTGGGGTAGCTGACGCTTGGCATTGCTCGTATTATTTCTAGAGCAGTCCCATAGGATTGACTGCCTGACCGTTAATAACGGTTTCAAAGTGCAGGTGGCAACCGGTTGAATTACCTGTAGTTCCGACGTAGCCAATGACTTGGCCTTGTGAAACCTTCTGGCCCACACTGACCGCCACTTTCGACATGTGGTGGTATCCGGTAGCAAGGGCCTTACCGTTAACCACGCCATGAGAAATCAGGACCTTGTTGCCCGAGGTGCCACCCCAGCCGGCTATCCAAACTTCACCGCTGGCAGCAGCATAAATTGGAGATCCACACTGTCCGCCGAAGCCCCAGTCAAGACCCGCGTGGACATACCCGCCCCGGCCGCCGTAATCAATAGTCCCAGCAGGGGTCGGACGCCAACCAAAAGTCGAGGTGATGTTGTTGCTGTTGGTCGGCTTAATCAATCCCCAGGCGCTGGATCCTGAGCTTGGAGCCTTAGGCGTGGACGAAGATGACGGGACATACTGCTTTTTAACGTAGCTCTTCTTCTTCGCCTTAGCTGCCTTTGCTTTGCGCTGCTGCTCTGCTTCAAAAGCTGCCTTACGCTTTGCTTCGGCTTCAGCGGCCTTGCGCTGGCGTTCCTTTTCCTCACGGATCAAGCGCTCTTGGCGTTCCTTGATTGCGGCGTTATTCTGCGCGCGTTCTTCTTGCTCAGCGTTGAGCTTGGCCTGAATTTGAGGTTTCTTAGCTTCAAGCTCAGCACTCAGAGACTCTGTACTGACCACTAACGCATCCAAGTCATCCTTGGCCGTTTGTGCAGCATCGCGAGCGTTTTCCTCTTGGGCCAATGCATCTTCAGCTTGCGACTTGAGAGAAGCAATTTCCTTTTCAACGGCTACAAGGCGAGCTTTATTGTTCTCATTGTTGGCGCGTTCTTGGGCCAAGTCGTTATAAGCAGAATTCTGTGATTCCATTGCCCGGTTCGCCATGTCAAGTCCATCAGCCATGGCAGTCGCAGAATCCATGTTCAAGATCATGTCCAAGCCACCGGAAACGCCGCCACGCTTATAAGCTTCGGAAGCGATCTTCGCCATCGCGTCCTCGGCTTTGGCAAGTTTGGCATCATTGGCCTGGATCTGTGCTGCTACCTTATCCCGAGTGTCTTGAGCACTTATCAATCGGTCATTTAGATCTGCAACCGCAGACTGAGCATTGGCCACACGGCTTTGTGCATCTGCAAGTGCCGCCTGAAGAACCGGAACCTGGGCTTGTTGTTCGCGAAGCTTTTTGTCGGTCTCCTGGATATCGGAATCCAGGAACTCCATGTCTTGCTCCAAATTATCGATATTCTGCTGAATTTCGACTTTCTTATCATCCAAGTCGTCAGCGAATACCACCCCTGCAGGCAACGTGAGGGCAAATGCCATTGCTCCACCAATGGTGGCGCGCAAGAACTTGCGCCGAACTGCGTTGGACAGCATAGGACTCCTTGGGTATGTGTAGAGCTTCGTCGGTACCACCACGGTTAGTGGAAACAGCTAAACCTTCAGGTATCGCTTCAACGTTACCACTGATGAAATTGTTGCCAAAACGATACCAAGTATCAAGAGAGCGGGCGCAATTAGCCAAACTTCGTCAGTCGAAATAAACGCAACACCCACGTTTTCACTTGCGAGTTTGTCCTGAACCAAGAACTTCATCAGCATCCAGAGCGTTCCTGTGGCCAGTACGCCGCCAATTAACGAAGCTATAACGCCTTCAATAATGAAAGGTAACTGAATCGTCGCTTTAGAAGCTCCAACTAAACGCATGATCGTAGTTTCAAGCCGTCGGTGCATTGCGGACAACTGAATAGTTGTTCCGGTAAGCAAAACAGCACAAACAATCATCACCGCAGCAACAATTGCAGCTGCACCGGAAGCAACACGAACGAGTTGGAAGACCTTTTCCAAAAGTTCGCGTTGATCAACAACTGATTCCACACCGGGAACGGTCGATAGCGCTTCATTAATTACTTGGTACTTCTCCGGATCCACTAGAGCGACGCGGAAGGACTCAGGAAGTTGATCAGGCTTGACCTGATCCACCAATGACGAATTCTTGTACTGATCAAGGAAATTCATGTACGCCTGATCCTTGGACTCGTAGGCAATTTCCTTGATATATGGCTTCAGTTGCTCGGATTCGAGCAACGTCTTAATGTCTGAACGTTGCTGTTCGGTGACTTCTTTTCCGGCACAGTTTGTCGAGGCGCTGGTGTCGTCGCAAAGGTAGACTGCAACCTCCATTCGGTCATACCAGTAGCCCTTCATCTGATTAATCTGAAGTTGCAGCAGTGCGGCTGCACCGACGAAGGTCAACGATACGAAGGTCACCAGGACGACAGAAACGACCATAACGACGTTCTGGCGCAACCCCTTGACAGCTTCACGCAGGATAAATCCGAGTCTCACTAGTCTTCGTCCTTCTTTTCATTGATATCTCCGGTCATGTCTGCATCCCGATCTTGCTGGGTTGAGTCATCTCCGAAAAGCAATGCGCGAGAGCCGTCCTGATTCACCACGGTAGTCATTTTGGTGTACTGGCCTTCGACTTCGTCACGTATGATTCGGCCATGGTTCAGCTCGATAACGCGATGACGGTATTCACTGACCAGCTCGTGTGCATGTGTAGCCATTAATACGGTGGTGCCATTCTGGTTAATTCTGTCCAGAACATTCATGACTTCAATGCTGTTCTTGCGGTCAAGGTTGCCTGTCGGCTCATCGGCCAGCAAGATGGCAGGCTTATTAACAATCGCACGAGCTATACCTACGCGTTGCTGTTCACCTCCGGACAGTTCGGTAGGTTTGCGACGGGCCTTGCCCTCCAAACCAACAAGCTTCAGGGCGTCTGGGACTCTATCGCGAATTTGAGCACGCGATGCACCGATTACTTCCATGGCAAAAGCAACGTTGTCAAAGACGGTGCGTTCTCTGAGCAGTCGGAAGTCCTGGAAAACGAATCCAATATTTCGACGCAATTTCGGAACCCGACGACTGGAGATGCGATTTAAGTTTTGCCCCGCAACATAAACTGCACCAGCTGATGAGCGCTTCTCACGTAGCACGAGGCTGAGGAATGTGGATTTACCTGAGCCAGATTCACCGACAAGGAATGCGAATTCACCGCGGTTGATCTCGATGCTCACGTCATCCAAAGCAGCATTTTCCTGCCGTGGCTCGTAAACCATCGAGACGTTTTCGAATTTAATCATGTCTTCAATCGCCAGCTTTCGTCGGGGCGCGACCCACGAAAACCAATCTCGAGTGCAAACGTCTAATGATGCGCCAATCAACCAAACCTTATCGGTGTGCCACCGACTTTCCTGAGGAATTCAAGGGCGTGTTGCCAGATTCATCAGCTACTGACAGCTTGTTCAAAAGATCAATATGCCCATGAAACCAGGCGAAATCGCCTCGGAAAGTCACACTAATCTAAGCACCTGGCCAATTGATTACATTTTCAAGGTACTGCTGGTTGACGATCACTAGTTGACCAATCACGCCTTGGTCATGACCAACCTATTTCTCAGGACGACGCTGAGCTGCACGCCAGCGAATGCCAGCGTCGATAAAGTCATCAATCTCGCCGTCAAGAACTGCCTGGGTATTTCCAACTTCATGGTCAGTGCGTAGGTCCTTGACCATCTGATACGGGTTCAGCACATACGAACGCATCTGATCGCCCCAGGAGGCTTTGACATCTCCTGCAAGCTCTTTCTTCTGTGCATTTTCCTGTTCCTTTTTCAAAAGGAGCAGACGAGACTGCAAGACGCGCAGGGCTGCTGCTCGGTTCTGAATCTGCGACTTTTCGTTCTGCATCGACACAACTATGCCCGTGGGTATGTGCGTCATGCGAACTGCCGAATCAGTCGTATTCACAGATTGACCGCCGGGGCCCGAGGAGCGGAATACGTCAACGCGAATCTCTGATTCAGGAATCTCGATTGTGTCTGTCTGCTCAATAAGGGGCACGACTTCTACAGCAGCAAAGGACGTCTGACGACGTCCCTGATTGTCGAAAGGCGAAATTCTCACCAGGCGATGCGTGCCTGCTTCAACCGACAAGACACCGAAAGCATAGGGTTCGTCAATTTCAAAGGTAGCCGATTTGAGTCCGGCTTCTTCTGCATACGAGGTATCCATGACAGTTGCTTTGTACCCTCGCTTCTCCGCCCAGCGCAGATACATACGCATCAGCATTTCTGCAAAATCAGCCGCGTCCACACCACCCGCACCAGAACGGATGGTCACTACCGCGCCCCGCGAATCGAATTCGCCGTTCAGCAATGTAACGATCTCCAGATCCTCCAGTGCTTTATGAATTGAAGCTAATTCCCTGTCCGCTTCTTCAATCGTTTCGGCGTCGTCTTCCAGTTCTGCAAGTTCAACGAGTACTTCCAAGTCGTCTATTCTGGTCTGCAGCTTCGTCAAACGCTCCAACTCAGACTGGCGGTAAGACAACTTGCTCGTGACGATTTGCGCGCTCGCGGGATCATCCCAGAGATCAGGGGCTCCGGCTTCCTCGGACAATACAGCAATATCGGCCTTGAGCTGTTCGACGTCGCTCACCTCCTCGATGGCGGCGAAAGTCGCACGAAGGGAACGGATTTCAGCAGGAAAGTCAGTTTTTGCCATGGTCTACTAAGACTACGTCATTGCTTTGGCAGATTCCGATTTCTGCCGTCTAACGGCTCAAGACAGTCTGTGCGCTGGCGGTTACTTCTATAGGAATTCCTGACGGGACGATCCAACCCACAATTGGCGGATCCACTGAACCCGCCAGCACCAGTTCAGCGCCTTGCCCTCCTGGAAGTATATGAATTGAGCGAATATCAAGATTGTCGATGCGGTTACTGGCTTTAATGTCAGCGACGTACCGTTCGACCCCATGACGTACTTGTGAAGTTGTCAGCTGAATTTTCGGGGCGCCCCCGACTGCCACAAAGTCGAACTCGTCAACCGCAGCTACGACGGCACCATCTGCCACTGCCAGTAGCTGTCTCGCTTTCATGTTAACGGCGCTTACCGCCATCACGACAGAAATCGTCACCAAGGCCAAAGCGCAAAGGCCTATCGCCAGCACCAGCGCCTGCCCTTCTTCCGCGTTGTTCGGACTTCTCAGTCCGCGCCGATCGGATGAAAATCGATTCAGCCTGCATGCATCCATATTCTGCTCGTCAGCCAAAGCGATCAACTCGCTGGGCAGACGTGGAATCTACGGTAAAGACCGACACGTTGAAGTAGTCAGAAGCTACAGGCAACGGCACTTCTAGGCTCACTGTAATTGTCACTACAGATCCAGGTTCTAGGCACTTCGGATCACAGACGATGCGGGAGTGTGCATCCTCAAATCCAAAATTTCGCATGGCCCGAGAAATGACGGAATGTGCATTCGCCTCGGCCTGGGCCGGTGTACCGGAAGCTGCATAAACCTTTGCTGCCTGATCGGCCGCTGATACTACGGCATAGCTACCAGCTTCAAGAGCTCCAACAGCAAAGACCAAGTAGGTCAACGGAATGATCAGGATCGTGGCTGCGAAAATGAACTCGACTATTGCACTACCACGTTGATCATTAGGCGTTCTGAGCCAGTACGAGAGTGCACGACATTCTTTGGACTTGGCGTCACTCATAGCGCACCGCATCAGCTCTAACCGTTAGATCCCATCCTGTAGGGAGAAGCCCAACCAGAGGAACCTTGGTATGGACAGTGACTGTCACCAACTGCCCGTCCCCAATTGGATAGACAGTCACATCTATGTCGTTCGCGAAGCGCTCATTGAGCGCAGTTGAAATCAAGGTTTTAGTCCGGCCCATTGCATCAGAGGGTGCCCTATTCGCCAACGCTCCGTAGTGGGCACCATTTGCCGCTGCGTCGGTGATCGTATTTTTTACATGCAAGACGAGCGCTAACTGGATGACCGTAATGGCGATGACAACGAGCAATGTTGTAATCATGACGAACTCGGCTACGGCAGAGCCTTGTTCCCTGCTTTTGACTTCAATTGCAGGGAACAGAATCAGATTTCCTGATTTGGCATTCATTGACGGGCTATCCGAGTCCAGAAACTCTATCGATAGCTTGGTTGAATAACTCCTGCAGCCTTGGCCCGGCAATCGCAAGTAACGCTGCAACCAAAAGCGCAGACATTAGTGTAATCATTACCCATCCCGGCACATCTCCCCGCGAATCTTGGACTCTTCGCGAACCGTGTGCAGAAATTTCTCGAATCGCGTTTAGACACGTGCAAAGTGCTGCATACATCAAGATCTGAAACCTTAACATGGCTAGTTCTCCTTTTGAAAGCGGATACGTGATGACTCAAAGAATTTGTGAATTATCGGTCAATAGCTCATCTCCAAAAGCGCCAGCCCAGGGAAAATAGCGAATACGATCGTCAGAGGCAAAACACCGAAAACGATGGGCACTAGCATTGAGATTTCACGTTTGCCTGCAATCTCCATCAGCTCACGCTTAGAAGCGTCACGAACGTCTTGGGCCTGATCTCGGAGGACTTGTCCAAGAGGAGTCCCGCGTTCCGTGGCAACAGTAATCGCATCTACAAAGCGGGTCATTGCGCCGATTTGAATTCGATCTGACATGTTGGACAAGGCCACAACCATACTTGTTCCTGCATGAATATCGTTTAAGGTCTGCGTTAATTCGTCTCCGATTTCCCCGTGACAGATCCGCGATATTCGTTCGATAGCGCCTGTCGTTGATTCTCCGGCTCCTACGGTCAATGCAAGAACCTCGGCGACCGTAGGGAATTGAGTTAGTATTCGTCGTGCCCGCTTCCTTACTTGCTCTCCCAACCACCATCCACGCAAGAAATAGCCCAGAAGACCGCATCCTATAACGACTATTAATGCGAAGACGAAGGACAATGGCTGTCTCAACGACAGCGCAATCATTAACGCTGCACCCGAGACCACCCCCACGAACGCACATAGTAATTCCTGCGATCGATAGTCAACCAAGCTAAGTTGAAGGCCCGCGGCTCTGAGTCGTCTCTTCACGGTTGCTGACGTTGGGCTGTGAACCGTTGTGAGCCTTTTCAACTGCTCAAGCAATGGTCGAGCGAGTTGCCACACCGCTGACTTGCCGGAGTCTTTCTGCCAGGAATCTTCTAGCATCCTTGATGAGCGCACACCGACTCGAATATGCGAAGCAACCCTATCCGCAAACGACATGGGGCGCCAGGCTGGCAACCTCAGAATCACAATCCAAAGACCAAGCCCAAGCCCACTTCCGCAGAGAACTGCCCATGGCAAATAGCTATTCACGACAACACACGTTCCTCGACGGGAAGTGTGCCAAGCCGCAGCATTACTCTGTAGCAAATGAAAGAAACCACAAGTCCCGACATGAGTACAAAGACTCCCCCGGGCGTCATATACGCTTCTTTTGCCGCAGGTTGTGTCCCAAGGACCAAAAGCAAGATCCACGGTGCTGCGACTGCTAATCGAGCAGCAGATACAATCCAAGATTGACGGGCAGTCAGTTCGCCACGCGTGCGAACATCGTCACGGAGAAATGCAGCAAGGGTCGCGAGCGTTTGTCCCAAATCCGTGCCACCAACTTCTCGCGTAATTCGCAAGGTCGTGATGATCTTATCGGCAACCGGATCAGCTAGTCGTTTAGACAACTGATCGACCGCTACAACGAAGTTTGCTGTCGCCCGATAGTCCAATGCGAATTCTCGAAATACTGGGCGAAGTGTTTCAGGCCCCACAGTCGCGAGTTGGCTCAAGGATTCTGGCAATGATAAGCCCGCACGAATGGCACTTCGTAAATGATCAACAACTTCCGGCCACTGTTCCTGTAACGCAGCCTGCCGTTTCGCAGCCTGATGACGCAAATATACCCATGGTGTAAACAGCCCAAAGACCATGAAGACCGCGGCGAATAACCATGATGCCGTCAGGCCAAGGGTGACAAGTGCAAAAACGATGGAGCTAGCGCAACAAATTATCACGAATTTCGCGCGACTGACGGTAGTAATTCCTGCACGTAGCAGTGCCATCTGAATGGCTGAACCTTTCCGGCGCTTCATTTCCCAAGGCGCATAAAGCATCCAGTCGGCAATAGTCGCTATACCCAACCCACCAATGAGACCAAGTAAAAGGCTCATGATGCCTGACCCAAGTGCTCAGCGACGTTGAATCCAGCTAGATCGAACTTGCTGTGCGCCCAGTCTGCGCCCGGCGCAGGAAGTAGTTCACCGTGTTGCCTTTCGAATAGAGTTGACGTCTCAATAGCACCGGATTCAACTCTGTTCCGGACTGCAAGAATTTCATTAATGAACCGGTTCCCTGATGCGTCGCGCACACAATGGACCACTAGATCAATGCACGCGGCAACTGTTTTTATGGTGAAATCGCTGGTGATATTCGGCCCCGCCAGCAAGGGCAAAGTCGAGATCTTGACTATCGCATCCCGAGCGGAATTCGCGTGGAGGGTACAGAGTCCGGCAACTCCCGAATTCAATGCAATCAACATATCGAGCGACTCGGCTTCCCTAACTTCGCCAATAATGATGCGATCAGGACGCATGCGCAGAGCTTCCTTAACTAACCTGCGCATAGTAATTTCGCCTGTACCCTCGAGATTTGCCAAACGTGTTTGCATCGCAACGACGTCTCGAAGTCGGAGGTTGAGCTCAAATATTTCTTCAATGGTAATAACGCGTTCCCGCGAGCCAATGGCCGCCGACAGCGCGTTGAGCATTGTTGTCTTACCTGCCTGCGTCGGCCCAGTTACGATGATGTTTAGTCCTGCAGCGATTGCCCAGCCAAGATAAGTCGCTGCCATCGGAGTCAACGATTTAAGTTCTACTAAATCCTCCAATTTCGAAGCACGTGCAATAAATTTACGAATGTTGACTGCCCAGTGTTCGTGGGTGATGTCAGGTATTACCACGTGCAATCGTGAACCATCAGGTAACTGACAATCAACGAATGGTTGGGAAAGATCTAGTCGTCGCCCGGAAGACTTCAGCATTCTTTCGACTAGCGTCGATATTTCTGTTGAATCCAGACATATATGAGTAAGTTCGCTTTGTCCGCCTCGTGCACAAAACACCTGCTGTGGCGAATTTATCCATATTTCTTCTACCGTTGGATCATCGAGCAGCTGCTGAAGCGCGCCAAATCCAGCAACATTGTCATAAATTTTTTGACGTGCCAATTCAATTGCGCCTAGTGCCGGCACTGCGCCAAGTAGCGCCCGCTCGTCGTAATCTCTCAAAACATCATCAATTAATGACTTCATCACGTTAGGTTGCTTGGCCGGGTCAAGACCACGACGCCGTACTAGTTCACGAACTTCATCTTCTACGATGGATAAAGCATCCACGATTAGGTCCTCTAATGCCTGGGGGATCGGCAACTTCCCGGAGTTTTCGGGGACAACCGGCGATAATTGCCAGTTCAGCTCATGTACCTGAATCGTTTGCAAATCTAATAAGTATGTCTCCGGAGCCTAGCCCTGACATTGCGGGCTTTCAAGATGTTTACCAAATTTGTGGATAAAGCCTTTGAAATTTCCACACTTCGACAATTCAGTTCATGCGACACACGTCGTTCGTGCTCAGATCGGTATTCAATCCGTTGAGCAATGAAGAAGTGAGGATCGATGCAAAAGTATGAAGTAGTTGTCGCATCGCGAACACTCTCGCGACCGCATCAGTTCTATGTAGAAGCCAACACCGAACTGTCCGGGCAGCAAATGTCGAAAATTCTGCAAGACAATTTTCCTAATCAAACATTGTTTTTGGGTGAAGAGCCATTGAATGAAATTGACTCGGTGCTACCGTCACAATCATTATTCCTATCGGATGTGCCCTATGTTCGGTCGAGCTCATATTCGTCGGGCTCGGCCTTGAAGCTATTCGTACTCGAAGGCCAAGATGCAGGCGCATTCATCGAACTTACTCAAGGGAGCCACGACATAGGTCGTTGTGCACCATTGCGACTTTCTGATCCCCAGATTTCAAGAGTCCACGCAGTAATCTCTGTCGGTGCCCATCGCCTATCACTCAAGACATTGGCCGATACATCAGTACAAATACAATCCGGCACAGAGACGAAGCTAATCACAGGAGAAACCGAATTATTCGAGGGAAATACACTCTTACTAGGAAATACGGTCTTGCAAATTGGAGAACCCGATCGCGAAGATAAATCATTTGCAGTTCATTCAAACGAACTAGCATTCGAGCTTCCGGAAGCTCCCGAACTCGGGCGATTACTTACTCTCTGTCTGGCCTCGCTCATCCCAGTACTCTCCGGAGTGCTTCTGGCGCTTTTCACTAGATCACTACTCTTTTTAGCAATTAGCGGCTTGTCTGCCTCACTTGGTCTGGTTCCGGCTGGTCAACTTCTGGTCCAACGCCGAGCGTGGAAACACCAGGCCATGAAGCTACAGGCCGAAGTTTGCCAAGCACGATGCGATTTTGCGCCACCTTTAGGCACCGCCTTGATTGCTGGAATGAGCAGGATGAAGCACAGGATTCCAAGTAGAACGCTGCCACCGTTGGTGTTCGGCAAAGGTACGTGGAATTTACCAGGAAGCAAAGTTGGCGATCGGCAATGCCAACCGCGTAAAAGACTGAAGTTTCCAGCACGCACGCGACAGTTGACAGAAGTTCAGAACATGCCGATTTTTTCTCCTTCTAAAGCCGAAACTTGGCAAATAGTCTGCGACCAGAATTCTTCCGGTGCAGGGCTACTTTATGCTCTCATCGCAAGGTTCCTGCCGCAGATCGTTTCTGGAGAAATTAAGCTCCTCATTGATTCGTCGATTTCGGCGTTGCCTCCAGAGGTGCTGCTGCTTAGGAATGTTATCCAGAAAGAAATCTGCACCGACCCCGCCGACAACAGGTTATTCCCGTACACCAACCTTAATTTTCCCGCACGTGGGCTTGAGGCGACCGTGGACACGATCTATCTGACTGCAGAAACACCGCATCCTCGAGAACATACATTAATTATTGCGGTGAATTCTGTACTTTCGAAAGATTGCGACTACTGGGTGGACCCCGTTGCCTCCAAAGCAAAATTACCGGATACGTCCATGAATCTGAATGAGGCGTCCTTCCTGTCAGCTGACAGGTTCGCACGTATAGTTCAAAATTGGATCGACATTCAAGAATCTACAGTTTCTTGCCATAGAAAAGGCATCGCAGCGCCCAACCACAATTCACTACGCGCCAATATTGGAACTGACGAGAAGAATGAGCAGCAATACTTAGATTTCGATGTTGACGGACCACATGTGCTGATTTGCGGCACTACAGGTTCCGGCAAGTCAGAGGCACTTCGAAGAGTTGTCTCTAACCTCGCCGAAACGTATGGTCCACAGCAGATAGCCTTCGCCCTCATTGATTTCAAGGGTGGCGCAGGGCTCGCAGCCTTTAGCGATCTACCGCAAGTTCAACTCTTTGCATGCGATCTCGATGCTCCCAGTGCCCAACGCACATTGGCGCAATTAGAACATGAAGTTCGTCGGCGAGAAAGAGTGCTAGCCGAGCACAACTGCAGCGATCTCTTTGAGTATTACGAGCTCGATCTCGCAGCTCCGATGCCACGTCTGCTCGTAGTCATCGATGAGTTTCGAGTCTTTGCCGAATCGATCCCCCTTGCGAACGAGCGAATCGATCGTCTCGCGGCAGTCGGACGGTCGCTTGGCATTCATCTTTTGCTCAGTACGCAAAGGGCAGCTGGTGCCATCACCGGGCAGACAAAGGCAAATATAAACACAATCATCGCACTTCGAGTCAAAGATGCCTCTGAATCGCAAGAATTGGTAGGCAGCACGGCTGCTGCACACTTGCTTAAGCCAGGAAGCGCGGTAATTGCCAGGAACGTTCAACGAATCCAGAACGTTCAATTCGCTCTGGCAGTTCCGCCGTCGATACAAGGCATGATTGCTGAGCGAGGTCCGAATGATCTTTCGCTTCGCCCGCCAGCGTTCTTCGGCGAGCAACGTTCTCAAGCTGAATCCCGATCAATCCAATGCTATGTCGAAAAAATTCAACAGCTCTGGCCGCTTTCCCAAGTCCCTCACTGCAGCTTTGCGCCTTCGCTTCCGGAGCTGTTGCAAGGAATCTCGCTGCCGATTCCACAGGTAGGAGACGATGATTGCTTTTGCGGTTTTCTCGATAATTTAGAACAGGGAAGACTGGATCCACTTGTCATTGGTTCATCCAGCATGCGCGGAATCCTTGCCTGCGGAGTACCGGAATCAGGCGGAGGGGCACTACTACAACTTCTGGCATCTCGCCATCCACGAGTACTAATTTTCGGACCATCTTTATTCGATCCGCGCAGTAGTCCAGAAAATGTACGTTGTGTTACGGGTTCCAATAGATTCGAATTCAACGAAGCACTCGACTATGTCGAGTCTCGGCAAGGAAAAGATCGACTTCTCATTCTTGTCCACGGCGTCGCGAATTTGCAGGCACAACTTGATCCACGAACATTCCAACGTTTTGATGCAGTACTGATGGATATATTGCGAATGGGCCACGACCCGGAACCACGGCTTGTCCTTGCTGTAGACCGAGATCAAAACCTATTAAAGGCCTCAACTTTATGCACAGAACAGTGGTACTTTCCCCTCGACGCAACCGATGCGTTAAAAATGTCGTGGCCTAAACTTCCACCCTGTAGCCAATTGGTTGGACGCGGTGTGCGGATTGTTTCTGATTCAGCCCCAACAGTATTTCAATTAGTCAATTCCATGCCCGAAGAGTCGAAAACTGTCGGTTGCGGACGATCGTGGCCGCTGGGAGAACATCGCCATAACGATAACCTGAATACTCAATTGTTCGTCGGTGAAACCTCGTTTCGCTCGATTCCGTTCGAACTTCCAAGTGTCGGTACTTCTTACTTTTTATGCACCGAAGTCAACGGTCGAAGCGACATAGCGCAGGAATTGGCCAGCAGGTGGAGATCGGAACTGATCATCGGAATTGAGGCGGCCGAAAATTGGCTGGGGTCTCAGGAGAAACAAGCCTATGCTCAGCTAGTTCCAGTCCTTTGTGTGGAACTCAAGTCAACTGCGGATCCAAACACGGCTAAGACCCTTGAACTACTGGCTACGTTTGTGAATCAGATGGTCGTGTTCGTCCCGCCGTCCTCACGCCTTGCATTCGATCTTGGCATTCCCGGCGGTCAACTGGACGAACGAAATGTGGTCATAGTGGAAGCCAAGCATCCACAAGACCTATTGCCAACGAATTGGCCACCACTGCCGCTCGATTCCGGGCAACAGAAAGTTTCAGCCAGAAATCAGTGGCGTGCACTCGTCCAAATTTCAGGGCAACTGCACGCCATCAATATTTCGAGGAGCTAACGCTGAGGTCGATCCCCCAGAAACTGTGTCGTCTTAGGCGCGAAGAGGAACACGACGATTGCACCGGCGACAATGATCGATATGATCGCCGAAACGATGACCATGGCAATGTCAGATTTTAGGAACGACACCGACAGGATCAATTGGAACAATTGCCACACAATGATCGGTGCACGGGTGAAGGCTTTTCCCTTGTAGAAGCTGAATGCAACCGTCCCCTGCCATACGGCTAGGAAGAGGCATAAAGCCAACATGAAAAGATGGGCCCCAAGATTCAGTGACCCTTCATTTGGGATATTGATGGCGTAATTTACCGTATAGGCCAGCACTGCAAGTGCTTCAAGCAGCACGAGGCCGGCGACCACAACAACGCTGGACGGTCGCGAAATCTTCATGTCTTGGTTGCTCACGTCAACAATTTTCGTCGACCAGAGTCTGGAACTCAAACGCAATGTAGCCACCGTCTGGAAAGTAGTGGTCACCGCCTTGTCAAGTAGCCTATGTGCAAGACGAAATCCATGTGAGAAAGCACTCAGGCAATGCGACATATTTCGCATGAATGACCCTTGTTTACTTTCCCGTAACATGAAAACCTTATGTGGTCGGCAAAACGATGACCCCTTCGTAACGTCCGACCATTCGAAGAGCACTTCAGTAGCTGAACCGCACTCTTGAACTTCACTCTAAATCTGGTGATTCTTTTGCGTGCGTTCATATTGAGAGGCTGTTCGTCACCCTCACAGATTTCAAGGAGCATCAATTAGCATGGATTGGCGTAGCCGCGCGGCGTGTCTGGATAAGGACCCGGAACTCTTTTTCCCGGTAGGCAACACCGGTCCGGCCCTCTTACAGATTGAAGAGGCCAAGAGCGTCTGCCGTCGATGTGAAGTCACTGAGACTTGCCTGCAGTGGGCTATCGAGTCGGGCCAGGACGCCGGTGTTTGGGGCGGCATGAGCGAAGACGAGCGGCGCGCTCTAAAGCGTCGAGCTGCTCGCGCACGTCGCGCATCCTAATAGACTGCGCCCGAGGTAGATCTCGCAACCCGGGACGCTGTACGAAATCCGTCAGTGGTAGACACCGCTGGCGGATTTCGACTTTAAACAAGGAATTCTCAGGTCAGCTAGGTACATTTAAAGGTAGTAATCATGTTCGAAAGGAGTCGTGGGTGAATCTCACCTATTCGGCGCCCCAACTCAGCTCGGGGGTGAGCTCGCGTTGAGCCAGGCGCATACCGACCCAAACCTCGGTCGAACCCTTGATGAACGCTACCGGATCGACCATTTACTCGCTTTAGGCGGTATGTCCCGGATCTATCGGGGCATGGATAAACGGCTCCATCGAGCAGTTGTCATCAAAATTCTCAATGAGAATTTCGCAAATGAGGCGACTGTACGCGAACGCTTTGAATCGGAAGCGGTCATTGCCGCCAACATCACGCATCCGAACGTAGTTTCCATTCGTGATCACAATGTCACGGACAATATCGTTTACTTGGTTATGGAATACGTTCGTGGTCGAAATCTCGAACAAGTAATAGCTGAAAGAGGACGATTCACCCCTCGACAGACTCTCAGTGTGCTGGAACAAGTATGCCGAGGCCTAAGCGCAGCCCATGCTGAAGACATCATCCATCGCGACATGAAACCAGCCAATGTGTTGTTGGCTGATTCAGGCGAAGTTAAGATCACCGACTTCGGATTAGCCAGGGCAGCCAGTGCTCACACCCAATCCGCCACTCTGGTCGCAACGTTATCTCATGTTTCCCCAGAATTAGTTTCGGGCTCCCCTGCTGATTCACGGAGTGATATTTATGCCGTTGGCATCATGATCTACCAGATGCTGACTGGCCGACTTCCGTACACGGATACTAACGCGGCTGCTTTGATGAAGCATCACTTGGATTCTCCAATGCCGCTGCCCTCATCAGTGGTTCCGGGCCTCGCCGACGACCTTGATGAGCTCGTTCAGTGGTGCACCGAGAAAGACCCTGAGCGGCGTCCGCAGAATGCGGGCCTGCTCCTTGATGAAGTGATTCAAATTCATTCAACGCTCAGGGATGAACAACTCGATCTTGACGCCGACTCCTTAGGCGATGTGGAAGACCTCATACCGCGTGCGCTCACACACATGCCAACCACTTTGCAGCAGCGTCTCGATGAGATGCAACGCGAGCGCGAAGACGAACGTGAAAAGCTCTGGCAATTGCGCAAATCAGAGCAGGAAACCCAGGCCGCAAGCCGTCCATCGGACATCGATCCGGAGGCAACGTCTGTTATTTCGACGGCAGATGCAACTGAAGTTCTGAATCTTCGTGACGCCCAAGCAACCGTTGTTCATGCGCTGCACCATGCAGAAAATCCGGTAGCTTCCGATGCGTCAGTGAAGGCCACGGAAGCTTACAGCCGGACCGGCGTTGGGGAAGACGTCCCCGCAAGGGCGGCTCACTCCGGCGCTTCCAAGCCCACAGGTACCTCAGCAAAAAATCAAAAGCGAGCCGACAAGCAAGCCGAGAAGCAGTGGCGCAAAGAGGCACAAGTTCCCACGCATCGTTTGCAGAAAGCCAAAAGTGGATCGCAAAGAGTTGTCATTGCACTCGTGTGGGTTTTCGTCGTCGCACTCGTAGCATCGGCCGGATGGTTCTTCGGCAGGGGCCCTGGAACAATCATTCGCATCCCCTCGTTGACTGGGCTTCTACAAGAACAGGCTGTGAACCAACTGGAGGATCAGGGAATTCCTGTAAGAATCACTACTGCATACGATGATGACCTGGCTGTAGGTCGTGTGGTGGACTCTCGGCCCGACTCGGGTTCAAACATCATGAAGTTTCAGGGTGTCGATCTCACAGTCTCTCAAGGACCGGAGCTTTTTGAAGTCCCCGATGTCTCGGGACAGAAGCTTGACACAGCGGTCGAAAACTTGAAGAACCTGGGGTTCTCTAAAATCAAAAGTACCAGTGCCTATTCAGCGGATGTTCCCAAAGGTTCGGTGATTTCTTCTTCTCCTGCTACTGGGAAGAGCATTGCCCACAAAAGCCAAATCACCTTGAATTACTCCAAGGGACCTGCGCCCGTCGACGTTCCTGACGTGAGCGGGATGACTGAAGATGAAGCTCGAAGTGCGGTGGAAGCTAGCGGGCTCAAGCTTGCGGTAGGAGAGCCAGAATATTCATCGGACGTCGATAAAGATCGAGTTGTATCTCAGAATCCAGCCGACAAAACAGCCGAGGTTGGCAGTTCAGTCACGGTTCACCTCTCCAAGGGTCCCGAATATCTCGATGTACCTTCTGTCGTGGGGATGAACGTTGACGACGCGGTTGCAACGCTTGAAGCCGCAGATTTTACAGTAAATACGCACAACGTGCTTGGCGGATTCTCGCAAACTGTACGCATGCAAACTCCGTTGAATCAGAGCGCAATTCGCGGCAGTGAAGTCACTGTGTACACGTTCTAAATCGTACGAATAAATAATGGTCCGGCAGGTTTCATTTTGAAACCTGCCGGACCATTATTTATTGTTTCCAGACGCTTAGCGACGAGCGCGACTCTGCAGGGCCGAGGATACGAGGAATGCCATTTCCAATGACTGGCGATGGTTCAGTCGTGGATCACACAGCGATTCGTACAGTGAATCGAAGTCCTCTTCACGGATTGGATCCGCACCGCCAAGGCATTCAGCTACGTCGTCACCCGTCATTTCGACATGCACGCCACCAGGGTAGGTACCCAAGGAGTCGTGAACCTCGAAGAAGCCGCGGACTTCGTCCATGACATCGTCGAACTTGCGAGTCTTGTAGCCGTTTTTGCTGGTTACGGTGTTGCCGTGCATCGGATCGGTTACCCATAGAACTTGGGCTCCCGTATCGGTGACCTTCTCGACAAGATTCGGAAGCTTTTCACGGATGTTCTGTGCGCCCATGCGAGTGATGAAGGTCAGTCGCCCCGGTTCGCGGTTCGGATCCAGCTTGTCGATCAGAGCAATCGTGTCATCTACTGAAGTATTCGGTCCGAGTTTCACACCGATCGGGTTACGCACGCGCGACAGGAAATCAACGTGGGCGTGATCAAGCTGGCGTGTGCGCTCCCCGATCCACAAGAAGTGCCCTGAGGTATCGTATGGCAAGCCAGTTCGTGAATCGGTGCGTGTCAGCGCGCGTTCGTAATCGAGAAGCAGTGCCTCATGCGATGCAAAGAACTCAGTTCGCGTCAATCCTTCAAAACCGGCGCCACAGGCGTCCATGAAGCGAATCGCCGAGTCAATTTCGCCGGCGAGCTGTTCATACTGTGAATGTGCAGGATTAGCCATGAATCCACGGTTCCAGGAATGTACGCTACGCAGATCCGCGAAGCCACCCTGCGTGAACGCGCGAATCAGATTCAGCGTCGCCGATGAGGTGTTGTATGCATCGACCATTCGCTTCGGGTCGTGCGCGCGAGACTCAGGAGTGAATTCGTAGCCGTTGACGATGTCGCCGCGGAACGCCGGCAGCGTAACACCGTCTCGGGTTTCATCATTGGAGGAACGTGGCTTGGCAAACTGGCCTGCCATGCGTCCCATCTTAATGACCGGCATGGATGCGCCATAGGTCAGGACTACTGCCATCTGCAAGATGGTGCGAACGCGTGCGGAAATCTTATCTGCGGTGGCGTCGGCAAAAGTTTCAGCGCAGTCGCCTCCCTGCAGCAGGAAAGCCTTGCCCTGAGCGGCCTGGGCCAAACGCTCTCGCAAGACATCTACCTCGCCAGCAAATACCAGTGGCGGACGCGAACCCAGTTCAGCAATTGACGCGCTATAGTCCGGATGCTCACTCCAAGTGGGCTGTTGGGCAATAGGCAGATCACGCCACAGATCAAGTTGCGGGTCGGTGGCGGGGCCGGCTACAGAGGAGCCTGGCAATGGGGTTCGGTTTACTTCGCTCACCTTGATAAGTCTACGTGGCTTCTTCCTAAAGCACCGCGTGAAATGTAACAACAGGACGTAACACTG
This sequence comes from Glutamicibacter sp., assembly GCF_032154645.1. Lineage (GTDB taxonomy): Bacteria > Actinomycetota > Actinomycetes > Actinomycetales > Micrococcaceae > Glutamicibacter. Next base: position 135,460 of record NZ_JALDXV010000005.1, read on the forward strand.
GCCACCAAAAGTTGGAACCATGTGAAGCAGAGTATTGGGCTAGTTCTTCTTCTTAGCCTTCGTCGGTGCATAGACATCGGCGTAGATTTGGCCAGAAAGAACGTTAATTGCCTTTCGAATTTCGTCGGCCACTTCACGCATGACCACCGGGTTACTAGCTTCATCCTGTAGGTGCGAAAAGTTTAGAGGCTTGCCAATCTTGATTCCCACGCGGCCAGGATGCGGAATTCGCTGACCGATAGGCTGAACCTTATCGGTGTTGATCATTGCGATCGGAATGACTGGAACACCTGTCTCCAAGGCAAGTTTGGCGACTCCAAGCTTTGCCCGGTAGAGCCGTCCATCCGGCGAGCGAGTACCTTCGGGGTAGATACCGAGCAACTTACCTTCAGCCAGGGCAACATTGGCGCTGGCCAGCGAAGCAGCAGATTTTTTACCGCCAGAGCGATCCATCGGCAACTGATTAATGCTACGGAAAAACCAGGCAACGAATCGACCTTTGATTCCCTTGCCGTTGAAGTAGTCGTCTTTAGCCAGGAAGATCACCGACCGCTCAAGGGAAGCTGGCAGAAAAACCGAATCGCTCACCGACAAATGGTTGGACGCCAGAATCGCCCCACCTGACTCCGGAACATTATGGAGTCCCTGAATGTCGATCTTGAAAAAAATACGCAGCAACGGTCTGACGGCGAATCGTTTCAGAAAGTCGTAGAGCACGGTGCAGCAGTTCCTTTTCTCGTCTTCAAGCGTGGCCCGAATTCACCCACGGGAAAGATCCCCCATACGGTGAGTCCACACCATTCAATTGTGCACTACGCTCGAGGAAGATCGCAGGCAATGCAAGGGGGATGCAATGAATCAAAACCATGACGTGCAAAAGTCAACAGAACCCGCGGTGTTACTAATCCACGGTTTCACCGGTTCAACTACATCCATGAAGCCGTGGGCTGACTACTTGCAAAGCGTCGGCTTTAGAACTTTATGCCCAGTTTTGCCCGGCCATGAAACCCAGTGGAAGGACATGATTGGAGTCGGATTCTCCGAGTGGATCTCCGCCACGGAAGATGCCTACGACCAACTGGCTGCACAACATGAAACGGTATCCGTTGCAGGACTATCAATGGGTGGAGCCTTGGCCCTTCACCTTGCCACTCGCCGAAACGTCGCCAGTGTTTCTTTGGTAAATCCCGGGTTGGTCGTCGACAGTAAACTTGCACCGTTTACGAAGTGGCTTAAATACATTGTGCGGTCCGTCGAACCGATCAGCAACGACATTGCCAAGCGCGGAGCCGACGAGCAGGCTTACGATCGCACACCCGTCGCTGCGGTTCACCAGCTGTATCAACTTTTCGATCAAACCCGACGTCGATTGCCTTTGGTCACCGCACCGGTTCAGCTGTTTCGTTCCACGGTGGACAACATCGTCTCAGATGCTTCCGTCCGAGTGCTGACCGAAGGGTTAACACCAGGAACCCTTGTCGAACATCACCAGCTATTGCACTCCAAGCATGTAGCCACTTTGGACTACGACGCAGAACAAATTTTTGAGGAGTCGGCTCGCTTCTTCCAGAAGCATCGCAACCAGCACAGCAAAAATATGAAGGGATCCTAATGGGCTCCGAAGACACGACTCCGTCAAGGTCTGATGATCCGCGGTGGGACGAATTGGTCGAGAACTTTCGCACCTTGGATCAGGACACACCGCGCGAGCCCAGTGCAGCAGAGCGTCAGCAGCAACTGCGAAATCTGTTTAGCACTGGACCCGGCGCGCTGCTTAGACCACGTGATTATGAGATTGAAGAAGGCGACGAAGAATTTGTACCGGAAGAGCCTGATGCCTTGGGCTCTGGCAATCCCCTGACCAATCTTGCATGGGTAGCTGCCTTGGGCGGGCCCCTCGGGTTGCTGCTGTGCGTGATTTTCTTTCGCTCGGCGCCAGTCTATGTCTATGTCGGACTGGTCATCGCCACTTTGCTCGGAGCCGCCTACCTGCTTTTGCACCTACCCACCGAACGAGATCCGGGAGATGATGGGGCAAGGGTCTAGCTGACTTTGCACTTCCAGAACGCTAGGTTACTGTAGAGTAATATGATTGTGACGCGGATTACGTCACGATGCTTATGGGGTCACACCAAGTTCAGGAGATGAGTATTAGATGCGCGAATATGGCTCACCACTTCGCATTCACTCGCCAGCACAGTCCAACATCACTGACCTGTTGCTACGTCATGCTAATTCGGCAGCTAATCCTGCACTATTCTCAAAACCCACCTCGAACTCCGGATGGCAGGATGTCACCGCATCGCAGTTCGCCGCGGAAGCTTCCGCCATTGCTAAAGGCTTCATCGCCAATGGGATCAAGCCCGGTGAACGTATCGCCCTGATGGCTGCGACGCGCTATGAATGGACCTTGGTCGATTTCGCAATTTGGTTTGCAGGATGCGTCACGGTACCCATCTATGAGACTTCCTCACCGAGCCAGGTTGCGTGGATCATTGCCGATTCCGGCGCCGTAGCTGCCGTTGTCGAGTCCTCGTCGCATGAAAATGTTGTGCGACAAGCTGCACATCAAGAACAACTTGAAAGCCTCAACCATGTATGGCAATTTGCTCCTGGCCTCGACAAGCTGAGCAACGACGGACTGGATATCAGCGATGAAATTCTCGAAGAACGCCGGACCTCTGCACAGCTGAAGGACGTCGCGACCATCATTTACACCTCTGGCACCACCGGTCGCCCCAAGGGCTGCGAACTGACACATTCAAATTTCGTTGAACTTGCAGAAAACTCTGTGGCCGAGCTGCCTGAGGCGGTCTACCCTGGTGCATCGACTATCATGTTCCTTCCCCTGGCCCATGTATTCGCACGCTTCATTTCCGTAGTCAATATTGCGGCCGCGTGCCGCACCGGCCATACCCCGGATGTTAAGCATCTTTTGGACGATCTCCAGTCCTTCAAGCCGAACTTCATTCTGGCTGTGCCCCGCGTTTTCGAAAAAGTCTATAACTCGGCAATGCTGAAGGCAGAGGACGGTGGAAAGGGCAAGATTTTCCACGCAGGCGTCAACGTGGCTGTCAGCTACTCTCGAGCCCAGCAAGAAGGGAAGATTCCCCTCGTCTTGCAGCTCAAGCACAAAGTTTTCGACGCGCTCCTATACAAGAAGCTACGCAATGCGATGGGTGGCAACATCCGACATGCAGTCTCGGGCGGCGGCCCACTGGGTGAACGTCTGGGCCACTTCTTCAATGGCATCGGGGTGACGGTCCTTGAGGGCTACGGCTTGACCGAAACTACGGCCCCTGTTTCAGTGAATACTCTGGCAAAAATCAAAATTGGTACAGTCGGCAAGCCTCTGCCGGGCAACGCGGTGCGTATTGCGGACGACGGTGAGATCCTTGCCAAGGGAATTTGCGTGATGCGCGGCTACCGCAACCGCCCCGATCTAACCAACGACGCGTTTACCGACGGATGGTTCCACACCGGAGACATCGGCGAACTCGATGCCGACGGCTTCCTGAAAATCACCGGGCGCAAGAAGGAAATCATCGTTACCGCCGGAGGCAAGAACGTCATACCAGCGCTTCTGGAAGATCAGATCCGTTCCGACGCGCTGGTGTCCCAGTGCCTCGTCCTCGGAGAGGGCCGCCCGTTTATTTCCGCATTGGTGACCTTGGATTCTGAATCGCTGCCCGGTTGGCTGGAACGCCATCATTTGGACAAGGCGCTGAGCATGCAGGAAGCAACGGCACATCCGGCAATCACCGCAGCGATTCAGGCAGTCATCGACAAGGCCAACTCCACCGTCAGTCGAGCCGAATCGATCCGCTCGTTCCGCATCGTCCCGGACGACTTCACCGAGTCCTCCGGACACCTCACACCCTCGATGAAGATCAAGCGAGCAGTAGTGATCAGGGACTACAACAACGTCATCGAAGACATCTATTCGACGCGCAAGCCCACCGCGTAGCTCAGCACGGCATCGGCAAGATTCCACGATTCGTGGGATGCAGCGGCCCAGGGAAACCTGCGGCCGCTTTGCTGTATCTGGCTGACATAGGAATCTTCCAAGACCACGTGGTCAAATATCGGCGAAGTCTGGCGGCGGGAGCTGCCCCATTGGGCGAAGACAAGGTTCTGAGCCAACGATGTGCGACCGTTGGCAAGCAGCCACTGAACTAGCTCCATCAGCCGGTCCTCCGCCTCGCTGCCTGAATTGGCAAGGACCACCAGCACGTCGACGTCGTCGAACTTTCCATCAATGGCGCTGCGCACGCGCTCCGGGCCGGCGGTGGCCACGTCGGCAGCCAAGTCCAGACGTCCCAGTTGACCTTGTAGCTGACGGGCAATTTCCTCGTTCGGCAGATCAACATCGAGGGTGAAGAGCAGGATGTTCAGACGCTCCCGCTGTGCCGCAATCTGTGACGCCAATTTCCGCAGGCGCGCCAGGGTGGACCGCGGAGAACTTTTAGCTGGCGTCATGATGGCTCCCTCGTGTTTCGCTGTTGGGCATGCGTCTAGGCGATGCCCCATGATCTTTTCACAAAAGCAGGGCAGTCCACGATTTTCTTCGCGGACTGCCCTGTGCGTGCGGCCGATTAACCGGCCGCCCGGCTGCTGTTACTTCGGTTCAATTACGACGAGCAGGTCTCCGCCCTGCACCTGGCTGGTGCCGTCGAGTGTCACCTGTGCGACGATGCCGGAGACGTTTGCGGTGATGCCGGCCTCCATCTTCATCGCCTCGATGGTAGCCACCGACTGTCCGGCTTCGACCAGATCGCCGACCTGGACGTTGACGGTGACGGCCCCGGCGAACGGCGCCGCGACATGTCCTGCATTGTTCGGGTCCGCCTTGGGGGCGGTCTTGACGGTTGATTCAACTGACTCATCGCGCACCTTGACCTGACGGGACTGGCCGTTGAGCGTGACGACCACGCTGCGCATGCCCTTCTCATCTGGCTCCGAGACCGAGATCAGCTTGACCAACAGGCGCACGCCGGTACCCAGCGAGATCACGTGCTCGACGCCGCGGACCAGGCCAAAGAGGTAGTCACGGGTGTGCAGCACGGACAGGTCGCCGTAGTTCTCCACCGACTTGGCGAAGTCGCGGGCTGGACCGGCGAACAGCAGACGGTTCAGGGTAGCGCGGACGGTGTCGTCGTCCCCCTGCAACGCGGCTGACTCTTCTTCGCTCAAATCCTCGACGTGCGGCTTGACGTTGCGTCCCTGCAGCGCCTTGGTGCGGAACGGTTCCGGCCAGCCGCCGGGAGGGTTGCCCAGCTCACCGGAGAGGAACTGAATTACCGAGTCCGGGATGTCGTAGTTCTGCGGGTTGGCCTCAAACTCCGCCGCTGGTACGCCGGAGCCGACCAACTGCAGTGCAAGATCGCCGACCACCTTGGAGGAGGGGGTCACCTTCACCACGTTGCCGAGCATCGTGTTCACCGAGGCGTACATCGACTCGATGGCTTCGAAGCGCTCGCCCAGGCCCAGTGCAATCGCCTGCTGGCGCAGGTTGGAGAGCTGTCCGCCGGGAATTTCATGCTGGTAGACACGGCCGGTAGGAGCCGGCAGTCCCGATTCGAACGGCTTGTACAGGGCACGGACCGCTTCCCAGTATGGTTCAAGGGATGCGACTGCCTCCAGGGACAACCCCGGATCACGCTCGGTGAACTCCAACGCGGCGACCAACGCCGAAGCAGAAGGCTGCGAAGTGGTTCCTGCCATGGCCGCACTTGCGACATCCACCGCGTCGACGCCTGCGTCGATGGCTGCCAAGAGGGTCGCCATCTGCCCGCCCGAGGTGTCGTGGGTATGCAGGTGCACCGGCAGGTCGAAGCGTTCGCGCAGCGCGGTGACCAGCTTGGCCGCGGCGGCGGGGCGCAGCAGGCCTGCCATGTCCTTGATCGCGATGATGTGGGCGCCGGCGTCGACGATCTGCTGTGCAAGATCCAGGTAGTAGTCCAGGGTGTACAGCTTTTCGTTGGCGTCCAACAGGTTGCCGGTGTAGCACAGGGCCACCTCCGCCACTGCGGTGCCGGTCTCGCGCACGGCCTTGATCGCCGGAGCCATTTGGGAGACGTCGTTCAGCGCATCGAAGATGCGGAAGATGTCGATTCCTGCGGCGGCTGCTTGCTTGACGAAGGCGTCCGTAACCTCGGTGGGGTACGGCGTGTAGCCCACGGTGTTGCGCCCACGCAGCAGCATTTGCAGCGGGATGTTCGGCAGTTCGGCGCGCAGCAGCTCCAGACGCTTCCAGGGGTCCTCCCCCAGGAAGCGCAGGGCCACGTCGTAGGTCGCCCCGCCCCACACCTCCATGGAGAACAGCTGCGGCACGGTGTGTGCGTAGGCAGGTGCCGCAGCCAGCAGGTCGCGGGTGCGTACGCGGGTAGCCAGCAGCGACTGGTGGGCGTCGCGGAAGGTCGTGTCGGTAATGCCTACCGCGGTGGAATTGCGCAGCGCCTTGGCAAAGCCTTCGGGGCCCAGTTCCAGCAGCTTCTGTCGCCAGCCGTCAACAGGACGGGCATCGTCAGAGGGGCCGTCGAAAGGAGAGCGCAGCGGCTCGCTCGACTTGTCCCCCGGGAAGGAAGGTAGCTTATCTCGCGGGTCGATGCCTTCGATCCGTGCGCCGTTCGGCTGGTTGACCGTCACGTGGGCCAGGTAGCTCAGCGCCTTGGTACCGCGGTCCTGGGACTCATTGCCGGTCAACAGGTCCGGGCGCGAATCGATGAAGTCGGTTGCTACATCTCCGGCGATGAACTGCGGGTCGTTGAGCACGTTGAGGATGAACGGGATGTTTGTGGCGACGCCGCGCACGCGGAATTCAGCCAGCGCGCGGCGGGCACGGCCCACGGCGGTCGCGTAGTCGCGGCCGCGGCAGGTCAGCTTCACGAGCATGGAGTCAAAGTGCGGCGATACTTCGGCTCCCGTGTAAATGGTGCCGCCGTCAAGACGCACTCCCGAGCCGCCAGCGGAGCGGTACACGGTAATGGTTCCCACATCCGGGCGGAAGCCGTTGGCTGGGTCCTCGGTGGTGATGCGCGACTGCAGCGCCCAGCCGCGAACCTTGATCTTGTCCTGGCTGATGCCCAAATCGCTCAGCGATTCCCCGGAGGCGATGCGCATCTGCGCCTGGACCAGGTCAATGTCGGTGACTTCTTCGGTCACCGTGTGCTCGACCTGGATGCGCGGATTCATCTCGATGAAGACGTGCTGTCCGGCACGCTCGCCAACGGTGTCGACCAGGAATTCCACGGTGCCGGCATTTTGGTAGCCCAAGGCTTCGGCAAACTTCACAGCATCACGGAACAATGCCTGGCGGATGCTCTCATCAAGGTTGGGGGCCGGAGCGATCTCCACAACCTTTTGGTGGCGGCGCTGCAGCGAGCAGTCGCGTTCATGCAGGTGGACGATGTTCCCGTACTCGTCGGCAAGGATCTGAACCTCGATGTGCCGCGGACGCAATACCGCCTGCTCGAGGAACACCGTGGAGTCGCCGAACGCTGTTCCGGCCTCGCGCATCGCAGCGCCGAGCGCTTCTGGCAGATCTTCGCGCTTGTCGACCCGGCGCATGCCGCGTCCGCCGCCGCCGGCAACAGCCTTAACGAAGATCGGGAATCCAATCTTGTCGGCCTCGGCAATGAGCTTCTGAGCATCGTCGCTCGGCTCTGAGGAGGCCAGTACCGGGATACCTGCTTCACGAGCGGCCTTCAAGGCAGCGACTTTGTTGCCTGCCAGCTCGAGAATTTCAGCCTTTGGGCCGATGAACTTGATTCCGTTGGCGGCCGCAGTGCGGGCCAGCTCCGGGTTTTCCGATAAGAATCCGTAGCCTGGGTAGATTGCGTCGGCGCCGGCTTCCTTGGCAACGCGGACGATCTCATCAATATCCAGGTACGCACGAACCGGATGTCCTTCTTCACCAATCTGGTAGGCCGCGTCGGCCTTCTGACGGTGGACTGAGTTGCGGTCCTCATGCGGGTACACAGCAACGGTTTTTGCGCCTACCTCGTAACCTGCACGAAATGCACGGATTGCGATTTCACCGCGGTTGGCGACCAAGATTTTTTCAAACATAGTGTCCCTACATCGAATCAGCACATGTGTTTCCGTGGCCGACGTTCGTGGCTCATCACGAACGCTATTCCAGCTGGAAACAAATGTGTCGGGTCTGGCAAAAGCACTCAATCAAGCACCTTCTGGCAACACCCTACACGCGTGACGTACAGAACACCCAAACATTTCTTTCTATGGTCGGACCACATGAAACATTGTGTGAATCTGATGCTTTAATCACTAAGTTGGTTCAAATGGCAAATTCCGCCGTTGCAAAGTCGGGGAAACACCATCACGCACACTATGATGATGAGAGACTAATTAATTCGGTGGGACGTTCAAGAAGCGAACAGTGAAAGGCGTGGTCTGGTCCGTGCACGTAGTGAGCATCAGCAGCCTCAAGGGCGGCGTTGGAAAGACCTCCGTAACACTCGGACTGGCCTCAGCGGCATTAGCCGCAGGAATTCCAACACTTGTCATCGACCTTGACCCTCACGCCGATGCCAGCACCGGCCTGGGCGTCAGAGTCAACGGAAATCAGCCAATCGGCCAAATGCTGAAATATGCGCGACGAACTCGTTTGCAAGACAATGTGGTCGCCGCGGCATGGCAGACCAAAGCCGCGGAAAAGAAATCCCGCACCCGAATTCCGGTACTTGACGTGGCAGTTGGCGACGCTTTCACCAGCATCTACGATCGCCCAGACCTGCGTACCAGGGACCTGCGTCGCCTCACCCAGCTACTCAGCCGTACCAGTGGTTATCAGCTGGTGCTCATCGACTGCCCTCCGTCTCTCAACGGCCTGACCCGTATGGCCTGGAGCGCTTCGGATCAGCTACTCCTTGTGGCCGAGCCGAGCCTGTTCTCGGTGGCAGGTACCGAACGTACTCAGCGTGCTCTGGAATTGTTCCGCCGCGAGTTCGCTCCGTCCTTGGGGCCGGTAAGCGTCGTCGCAAACCGAGTTCGCAAAGATTCCGCAGAACATACTTTCCGACTGTCTGAAATGCGCCAAATGTTCGGAAACTCAATGGTCAAGCCCGAGATTCCTGAACACCCAGAGTGGCAGCAGATTCAAGGCGCAGCCTACTCGGTCCACCTTTGGCCTTCGAAGAGCACTGCACCGATGCTCTCTCAATTCGATGCACTGCTCAAGGATGTCATGGGGAAATCCAACTTGAACAACGATTAATCCATCTAAATAGAAGATCGTCGGCTTGAATCTAACGATTCAAGCCGACGATCTTCTATTTTGTATCAATGCTGCCAAATCATCCGACGTGCCGAGCAACTTTCGCCGCCCTACGTGCAGCGAGTTCATCGCCAGGCAGATCCTGGTCCAGTGAACTCTCGGAAGGAAGCTGCGCGAGCGAGCCTTCCACCTCTCTCCATACCCGTCCAACGGCAATCCCAAAAACACCTTGACCCTTCTGGACAAGGTCGATCACTTCGTCGGCACTTGTGCACTCATAAACCGAGGCACCATCGCTCATCAACGTAATCTGTGCAAGGTCTTCTACCCCGCGCTCTCGCAGATGTGCCACGGCTGTACGGATCTGCTGCAATGAAACACCAGTGTCCAAAAGTCGCTTGACTACTTTCAGCACCAAGATATCTCTAAAGGAATACAGTCGCTGGCTACCCGATCCTTGGGCAACTCGCACCGCGGGTTCCACGAGTCCGGTACGAGCCCAATAATCCAACTGGCGGTAGGTGATGCCTGCAGCTTTACAAACAATTGGTCCACGATACCCCGCGTGCTCGTCGAGCTGCGGCAGGTCATCGGTGAAGAGCAAGCCTTGAGTATTGGACCGCTGAACACCACTGACGGCCCCTGTGTGGGGGCCCACCTGGTTTGTCTCCATCCAATGCTCCTTGCAAATCAGCGCGAATCGAAAAGTGTCGTGGGAAACTAAGCTACCCCTGCAGGTGCGAGTGATGAAGGCTCTTGCAGGACCAACAGATTAATCCCTATGACTCGACGGTACGGCTATATTCAACCCGGGTCAAAGACCTTCAAGCTTAACTTTAATCCGTGTCGCTTTATTCGAATCTAGAACACTTCAAGGTCCGATATTCCACAACGATCTTTTGCCTCAAATTATGGCCCTAAGTGAAATCATCTGGATCGATGCTGTCGAGAAACTCGCGAAATTCACGCATCTGTTCTTCCGGCGCTTCTTCCCCATCGGAGCCATTCTCGATAACCACTCCAGCTTCGCGCATGACTTCCTCGGTGCACTGGATCGGACATTGAACACGTACGGCTAGTGCTACAGCATCTGACGATCGAGAATCTACGCGTTTTCCATTGGACAGAACCAATTCTGCGGTGAACACCGCATTCTGGACCGCAACGATCTCGATACGATCCAGCGTCACGCCTAAAGCCTCTATGACGCTGAGTAGGAGATCGTGAGTCAGCGGGCGGGGCGGGGTCAAGCCCTGTTCAGACATGGCAATTGCAGACGCCTCCGGCGCACCAATCCACAAAGGAAGATAAAGATTCTCATGTTGCTTTTTTAGCAAGAGCAACGGTTGATTGGTCGGAAGTTGAATCCGTATACCTGCGAACTCCAAATCCAGCATCATTGCCCCCTGAGGGTTGGAAAGTCGCTTCTGGCTTCAGCTTAGCGGTCGATCTGGGAAATAGCACGCTGCACCAAGGCATCGTGCAGTTCGAGGCATTGGCGTGAGATCTCTTGGGCTTCCTCCGCCGCTCGCGCCCTGGCTGACACCTCAAGTTTTCTCAGATCATTGCCTACGATCGACTCAATGAGTGAGTATTCCCGCTCGGCCGCGGTCCTGAATTGCCGAAGGTGCCGCGGCTCGATACCGTGCGCGGACAATTGCACGGCGGACTTCGTCACGCGAATGCAGTTAGCGTCGAATAGACCGCTCATCGATTCAATTAGCCCGTAATTTAATAGCTCAATGACTAGCTTTTCGCTCGCGCCGGTAATTCCTTGTAGTTCGGCAAGCGACACGGAACGTGAATGGAGTTCGAGGGACTCGCTCATCTCGCTGCTGACCGCTACTGGTGCGGCTGGGGCGCCACCTGGCAACGCCGCTGGATTTTCCCCGCGATCTACCGCGTCTAAATGATCTTTGATGACTTTCAGCGGCAGGTATTGATCACGTTGTACTGAAAGGATAAACCTCAAACGGTTCACGTCCGAGGCCGAGTACTTACGATAACCAGCAGATGTTCGCTGGGGAATGATTAAGCCCTTGTCTTCTAAGAATCGAATCTTAGAAGCCGTAACACGGGGAAACTGTTCCTTGAGTTCGGATAGTACTTCACCGATGTTCAGGGCTGCCTGCCGCACATTCTCTTGGCGCACTGCCTCGAGTCGTGGGCTGCGGGCTGCATCAAACATCGGCAAAGAACAAACACCTCAATGATCAAATGAACGCCAAAACATGTTTGGCGAGAAAACCTATTACTTCAAACTTCACCAGTTTAAAGGTTGGGTACGCTCTGGTAGAAATTAAGTCGGAATTTTCCGATCTGTACCTGCACACCATTGTTGAGGGCAATGGAATCAATGCGATCTCCATTGATGTAGGTGCCGTTCAGGGAACCAATGTCGCTCAACGTAAAACCTTGACCGGTACGAACGAATTTTGCATGTCTGCGTGAGACCGTCACGTCGTCGAGGAAAACATCGGCATTTGGATGTCGGCCGGCAATGCTTTCATCAGTATCCAGCAGGAAACGGGCGCCCTTGTTTGGACCTGTGTGGGCGATAAGCAAAGCAGAACCGCTAGGAAGGGCAGCCACTGCCTTCTTCTCATCCTCGCTCAGCGCATAAATGATCGCCGGTTCCGAGGAATTCTGGAACGTCGGTAGGGAGATATTAGTCGTCTCGGAGGCAGACTCGTTGTGCGGGTCGACTGGCCCATGTTCCGACATTTGTGGTCCTCCAGAAAATCTGCGTTAAGTTCGTAAACGACGAACCTACAATCAACGTCCGTTCGGTATGTGTACCAAACTATTTACAGATTAGCCTACTCAGTGCACAAGCGATAACAGAAAAGTCGATATTTTCACCTCTCTCCAAGCTCAAACGTGGGATGATGCCAATAAGGATGGTGTTCATAGCGCAGCGACCATGAACACTTGGAGTGAAGTGAAAGCGTGAGAGCCATGACAGATATTCTTCTCAAGCGCGCCTATTCTGAACCTGCATCATCCGATGGATACCGGATTTTGGTGGATCGACTGTGGCCCCGCGGGCAATCCAAAGAAAAAATGCAGCTGGATCTGTGGGCGAAGTCCGTTACGCCCAGCCCAGAATTACGCAAGGCGTGGCACCACGACCCGGATAGATTCGATGAGTTCGCCGAATACTACCGGCAGGAGCTGAATCAAAACCCTGCGGTTGACGAGTTTCTTGAGGAATTGGCAAAGCATCCAACGGTGACCTTCGTCTATGGCGCCAAAGACGAACATGTCAACCATGCAGTTATTCTTCGGAAGTATCTTCTGGATCAGTTGTCGCATTCATAGGCGGCACAAAACAGACTCCGTCAACACAAACCTGATCCGAGGCAACGACCTGCTGAAGATCGAAATGGAACTCGTTATTCATCGCTCTGCCTTTCAGACACTGAATGGTTCAGTTAGAAATTCCAACTCTTATCAACCGCAAGATATTCCTCTGGGCTCCACACGTATATTGCGGAGCCCAGAATGCTCATCCAAGGCGAACTCGCGAGCTAAACCTGTTGAAGCAAGATCGGTTCAAAGAATGCCGTCAATTCGCTTCTCGCTTCCAAGGGCAGAATGTTCGCTACATACATGTCCGGTCGGACGATTACGATGGCTCCATCTCGTGAAATCTGGCGATCGTCAAAGACGTCCGGAGAACCAAGGGTCGTATAAACCTTTTCATAGTCCATCAGTCCAAACTTGCCGACGTTGGGACGGAATATTTGGGGCGCATCATTAATGTCCAATTGCCTGTAGTCCTGTTGATAAACCACTTTCACATCAAATAGCGCGTCAATGTCCTCCCCCGGCGCTGTAAAACGAACGATGGGCGACCTGTCGGATTCCATTAGCCATGAAGACAATTCTGCTAGGCGCTTCGATTGGCCGACTGGTTGTTGGTCGGCAAAGACGTAGATTCGATAACGCCCATCTGCGCGGTGATGGTGTCCCAGATGCTTCGGATTCGCGTCCGCCACACGCATCACCTCGGCAGATCTGAAGCGCTTGCCGATCGGGAATCCGAGAGCCAATTCTTGGTGCTCGTTGCTCCCGGTCAATTCTGACGGCGCGTATTCCGTCATAAATCCTGCTGGAAATTCAGCCGTACGCACATAGAATTCTGCAACTCCTTCTTGGCCCTCAAGATCTTCAGGACTAGCAGCCATGATCGAGGACCACTTCTTGTCGAAGTCGATCAGGTCCTTGGCAATCACCGTGCGCTCAGCCGAATAGCTGCGAAGCAGGCTTTCAGGCGCCCTGCCGGAAAGCACATAGCCTAGCTTCCAGGCGAGATTGAAACCGTCCTGCATCGAGACATTCATGCCCTGGCCTGCCTTGGCCGAATGCGTATGGCAGGCATCTCCCGCGATAAAGACGCGCGGGTCCCTGGCGCCGACCTGATCCAGCGGAACATCGTCAAAGCGGTCGGTAAGCCGGTGACCCACCTCGTAGACGCTATGCCACGCAACGTCTTTCACGTTGAGGGTGTATGGCTTCAGGATTGCCTGAGCCCGCTGGATGATCTCTTCTAGAGGGGTCTGCCGGACATGGCCGCCATTGTCCACTGGTACTTCACCTAGGTCCACGTAAAGTCTAAAAAGCTGGCCGCCTTCACGTGGGATCAGCAAGATTGATCCGGCGCTGGAGTGGATTGCGCATTTGGTGCGCACGTCGGGGAAATCGGTCAGGGCTAAGGTATCCATGACTCCCCATGCATGGTTCGCTTTATCGCCGGATAGCTTCGCTCCGATGGATCGGCGCACGTTGCTGCGCGCGCCGTCCGCACCGACCGCGTACTTGGCCCGGATCACGCGTTCAACACCGGAATTATCTTCTGCGCAACCGATAAGCGTGGCTTTTACCGGGTAGTCATCGTCTTCTTCAACCACAAGATCCTTCAGCTCCCAACCGTAATCGGGCACCGTGCGCGCGGCGGAGTTGGCGGCAAACTCGGCAAAGTAGTCGATCACCCGCGCCTGGTTTACCACCAGATGCGGGAATTCGCTGACTCCGGATGGATCATCTGCAGTGCGGTCCGTTCGGATGATCCGTCCCGGATCCTGAGGATCGGGATTCCAGAACGTCGTCTCTTTGATGATGTAGGCCTCGGCAGTAATGCGCTCAGCGAAGCCGAATGCCTGGAAGGTTTCTACGGTACGTGACTGTATGCCGTCAGCCTGGCCGATTTCCAAACGCCCCGGCCGTCTGTCGATAATCCGCGTGTGTACGCCAGGGAAGGCGGAAAGCTGCGCAGCGGTGATGATGCCGGCAGGGCCTGCGCCGACGATCAGCACATCCATTTCATCGGGCAGTTGCTCGGGGCGATTGGTGCCAACTCCCGCTGCTGGCTGGATCCGAGGATCCGCAGACACATATCCATTGTGGTGAAACTGCACAGCTTCAACCTCCCGATTCCCTATTTAGTGGTCCTAGCCAATAATTTCTAGCTCATGTAATTCCACCGATCATATACGATTTGTGATCCAATGCACATGAAGGTCCAGTATTTGGGAGGCCGTCGGCTAGTCAAGCAGATTCACCTTTCCTGTTTGTACCTCCAGTCGGTGCAGCGGTCCTTGCCTCAGCTTCTGCTGCCATCTGCGGTCGTGGCTGACGCTGATGACCGCGCCCGGGTAGTCTGCCAATGCATCCTCAAGCTGTTCGACCAGCGCCGGAGCCAGATGGTTTGTCGGCTCGTCGAGTAGCAACAACTGGGCCCTAGAACTCACCGCAACCGCGAGTTCAAGTCGTCTTCGCTGGCCCGCCGACAGGGCCAGCGGATGACGTAGAAAGTCGCGCGGGGAAAACAGACCCAATGCGGCCAGTGCATCGGCTGCGTCATCGAGGTACTGGTCTGTAGCCAGGGCAAATGCCTGCAAGAGTGATTCACCCGGCAGGGGCATAGCTTCCTGCCGCAGCCAAGCGCAGCGCAGATCCTCAGCACGGCGAATTTTTCCACCACTGTAGTCCAGCTCTCCCGATAGCATTCTGAGCAATGACGTCTTGCCAGCGCCGTTGGATCCGGTGACCAGCCAACGCTGCCCAGATCTGATATCAAAGCTGCCGCAAGATAGTTGCGGTTCGGCCTTACGCGTCGCTGCTTCAATGCTCAGCAGCAGTCCATGCTCCTCGCCCTGCTGCCCCACTGCCGGCAATGCAAACTCCAGTTCTTCCGCGGGACGCTGAACCGGCTGCGATTCGAGTTCCTCGATGCGCGACTTCGCCTGACGGATCTTAGACGTCGACCCATGGTTGCGGCTGCGCAATCTGAAGCTGCCGTGTCCGAAACCTGCTTTTTCCTGCTTTCGGGGAACCGCCGCAACCCGTGAAGCGTTCTTCGCCACCAGCTGCCGAGAACGTTCCAACTCTGCAACCCAAGTTTCATAGGCGACACGGATGGATAAGCGTTCCTGCTCTTTCGCGTGCAGGTATCCCTCGTATCCATCGCCATAGCGGGTCAGGTGACAATCGGCGATTTCAAGGATGGTACGGGCAAAGCGCTTGAGGAACATGCGATCATGGCTGACAACTACCAGCGTGCCACGATGCATTTCTAGGCTGCGCTCAAGCCAAGCCATTGCGGCATCGTCGAGGTCGTTGGTTGGTTCATCGAGCAGCAGCACTTGAGCGCCCGAGCATAGAACGCAGGCAAGGGCCAGCCGAGAGCGCTGCCCACCCGATAGCCGGGCAACAGGACGCTCGCGGTCGAGTTTCCCTAGGCCGAGCTGCTGCAAGGCGCGCTGAAGTCGTTGATTCAGCGTATATCCTTCAGCAGCTTCGTACATGTCGGTCACCTGCTGCAGCTGGCCCATCAGGACCTCTTGCTGGCTGCCGGCTGCAGATTGCAGGCGAACATTGATAGCGGTCATCAGCAGCTCCAGCTGCCTAAACTTGTGATGGTAGGCGTCGATCACCTGCTGGATAGTATGACCCGGTGCAAATTCGGGGGCCTGAGCGGCATAGGCGATGTGACCCGGGACCTCGACGCGCCGCTGCCCTCGATCCGGTATCAGTGAACCGGCTAAGACTCGCAGCAACGTCGACTTTCCCGATCCGTTGTCGCCGACAATTGCAATTCGGTCGGTGGCGTTCAGAAGCAGGTTCGTTTCCTGCAGCACGTCTCGGTCTCCGAAGCTCACCGACACATCGATCAGTTCCAGGTGGAATTCGGCAGGGGCAACTATGGAGCTGGTTTGGTATTGAGAAGTCAAGAAGTTCTCTTTCCTCACGCGGCAGATCTCTATCTGCAACTGGGTTGACGGGAGGTGCGAATCGCCGGATCAGCAGCGATTCGAGATCATCTTCGCGGAGCACCGCTCCACGCGAAGATGTTAAGAGAAAATCAACGTACCCATATTTCTAGCCTAAATTGAGTCCATGTTTTTGACAATCGTTTCGTGAAAGATCACAAACGGCAGGTGCGGAACTCAATGCGCAGCGGGGCTAAAGCTCGATGCCGCCTTCGATCAAACTTGTCACCGAGCCACCGGTCCACAGCTGGTCGCCCAAAGAGTTGAAGTCGACGATTCCGCGATGCCCCATGACGCTGCCCTGCCGGTTGCTGAACGGCAGCGATGCACGACCATTGTCCACGAGCCATTGGGCGACTCCCGCGTTGAGGCTTCCGGTGACTGGGTCCTCGCGCAGTGCACCGTGGTTGAAATTGAACGCACGAATTTCAAAGCTTGCGGCTTCGCCCTCGGGCAGTGCGCCAACTACGCCGATTTTCCACTTCTGCCGGTGCTTTGAAGCATCGGGCTGCAATCCCAGCACCGTGTCAGCGCTGTCAAGCAGAACTGCACTCCACCCGGGACCGTTGTCTACCCACTGCGTGGCGAGGATCTGCTCTTGAACCACACCCAGTATTTCCCGCACTGCCTCGCGGCGTTCGTCGTCGAATTCCCCGGTGCGCTGCAGCGGCGGGGATACGAAACTGTAGTGGGATGCTTCGAATTTCACCGGAACCACCCCTGCCGTGCACTGGGCATGAATCTTGCCGTGCTCACGCGGGGTGCCGCCGCTAGCCAGCCAGGCATGGGCGGTACCCAAGGTTGGGTGGCCGGCAAAGGGAAACTCTGTTTCGCCCGAAAAAATGCGAAAGCGGTAATCTGCTTGGTCATCTTCGGGCGGCAGTACAAATGTCACTTCCGAAAGGTTGGACCAGCGGGAGTAGTCGCGCATTTGCTCATCGCTCAGCGACTGACCATCCAGCACAACCCCCAGGGGATTGCCCTTGTATGGGTGCTCGCTGAAGACATCGACCTGCATGAAGCGGCGTTTCACTGCGTGGATCCTCTCATCATTTGACGGCTCATGGAACGGCAAAACCCCGGCAAGCTCAATGCTTGCCGGGGTTGCACGGTTGGTCGGGCTAGCGGGATTCGAACCCACGGCCTCCTGACCCCCAGTCAGGCGCGCTACCAAGCTGCGCCATAGCCCGATGCCTTCGCAGCCGTTATCCCCAAGTCGTGAGAACCAAGGGTGCCGTCTGCGAAAAGCTCCTTCATTACCCTACACCAAGTCGGCAGGTAATTTCGAACTGCTAGCGTTTGCGTCCTCGGCGTTCGCGGATGCGCATCGATACCTCGATCGGGCTTCCCTCGAAACCAAAGGTCTCACGCAGGCGGCGGGTGATGAATCGGCGGTAGCCCGGATCCAGGAATCCTGTGGTGAACAGCACGAAGCGCGGCGGGCGGGCCGAAGCCTGGGTGCCGAACAGGATGCGGGGCTGCTTGCCGCCGCGCACCGGGTGCGGGTGTGCTGCGACGAGCTCGCCCAGGAAGGCGTTGAGCTTTCCGGTGGGGATGCGCTTGTCCCAGGATTCCAGCGACTTGTTCAACGCAGGGATCAGCTTGTCCTTGTGCCAGCCGGTCTTCGCTGAGATGTTCACGCGCGGCGCCCATTCGATGTGGGCAAGATCCAGGTCGATTTCCTGTTCCAGGTAGTAGCGTCGGTCCTCGTCCACCTCATCCCACTTGTTGTAGACGACGACCAGGGCGCGGCCGGCCTCGATGGCCAGCTGGATGATGCGCACGTCCTGTTCGGACACCTTCTCGTTGGCGGCCAGCAGCACCACTGCCACCTCTGCCTTTTCGAGGGCTGCCTGGGTGCGCAGGGATGCGTAGTAGTCCGAGCCCACAGCCATGTGCTGGCGGCGGCGGATGCCGGCGGTGTCAACAAAGCGCCAGATTTCCCCGCCCAGTTCGATCAGCTCGTCCACCGGGTCGCGGGTGGTGCCTGCATAGTCGTCGACGACCACGCGCTCGGAGCCTGCCAGCTTGTTCAACAGCGAGCTCTTGCCCACGTTTGGACGTCCGATCAGTGCGATGCGGCGCGGTCCGCCCGAAGGGATCAGACCACCATAGGCGGAGTGCTCGGGCAGCTTTTCCATGACGGCGTCCAATAGGTCGGCGGCGCCGCGGCCGTGCAGGGCCGAAACCGGCCATGGCTGGCCGAAGCCCAGGCCCCAGAGCACCGCTGCTTCTGCTTCCTGGTTGAAGTCGTCCACCTTGTTGGCCACGAGGAAGACGGGCTTGCCCTTCTTGCGCAGCATCTTGACCACTGCCTCATCGGTGGCGGTGGCGCCCACGTGGGCGTCGACCACGAAGAGGATCGCGTCGGCTACATCGGCGGCGATTTCAGCCTGGTCCGCCACTGAGGCGTGGATGCCCTTGGCGTCGTGCTCCCAGCCGCCGGTGTCAACGATGGTGAAGGGGCGTCCCATCCACTCGGCGGAGTAGGACACGCGGTCGCGGGTCACGCCCGGGGTGTCTTCCACCACTGCCTCGCGGCGGCCGATGATGCGGTTGACCAGGGTGGACTTGCCGACGTTCGGGCGTCCGATGACAGCGAGCACCGGAGGGATGACGACGTCTGCGTCATCGTCGGCAAACTCGTCGAGGCCCGCGAGCAGCGCCGCGTCGTCCTCGTCCAGATCGTAGTCGTCCAAGCCGGAGAGCAGTGCCTGCGTGCGGATGGCTGCATCCTCATCGCTCAGTTCGGCAAGGCGCTCGGCGATATCGTCGTCTCCAACGGGGATGTAGTCCTCGTCGTGGGTGGAGTTGTTTTCGCTCATGATTTTCCCTTCACAGCGATTGTCATCTTCATCGGCTCCCGCCGAGGATGGGCACCAGCTCGTGGCTAGTTTTTCTTAGCCGCCTGCACTGCGTCAAGCACTGCGGCGATGGTCTGTTCAAAGTCGAGGTCCGAGGAATCGACGGTCATCACGCCGTCGGCCGCTTCGGTGAAGTTCACGACGGTGGAGTCCTTGGCGTCGCGGGCGAGCACCTGGGCTTCAAGCTGCGCATCGTTCTGGGTGCCACCCAGTTGCAGGCCGCGGCGGCGCAGGCGCGCCTCCTCCGAGGCCGTGAGCAGGATGCGGGCGTCGGCGTCCGGGGCGACCACGGTGGTGATGTCGCGGCCCTCGGCGACGATGCGCGCATTAGCGGCGATGATCTCCTGTTGGCGGCGCACCAGTTCGGCGCGGGCGTCCAGGTTGGTGGCCACGGCGGAGACGTTCTGCGAGATGCGCGGTTCGCGGATGGCCGCAGTGACGTCCTGGCCGGCGATGGTGACCAGCTCGGCATCGGGGTCCACCGAAATGTTCAGCTGTGCGTCGCGCACCGCCTGGGCTACCGCCGCCGCGTCGTCCAGGTCGGTTCCGTCGGCCAGCACCGAGAAGGTGATGGCGCGGTACATGGCGCCGGTATCAAGGTAGGCGGCGTTCAGGGTGCGGGCCACCGCCTTGGAAACCGATGACTTGCCCGAACCGCTGGGTCCGTCAATTGCTACTACGATGCGGCCGTTCTCTACGCTGCTCACTGGGCAACCTTCCATCCGTTGAAAGTCAGTACGTTAATTAGTTCGTCGCGCCGTCCGGGGACGACCGAAACATCTACCAGTCCGACCTGGTGGCCGGCGGAGTGCTCCATGCGCAAATCTTCGATGTTGATGCCGGCCTGGCCGATCTGCGCCAGCAGGGCGGCGATCTGGCCCGGCTTGTCGTCGATCACGACGGTGACCAGGGCAAAGGCCTGCGGCGGGGCGCCGTGCTTGCCCGGGATGCGGGCCTTGCCTGCATTGCCCTCGGTCATCAGCTGGGAAAGATCAAGCAGGGCCCCTGGTTCGTCGGGGTGCTGCAGCGTGTTGATCAGCCGGTCCAGGTCTTCCTTCATGCCTGTCAGGATCGGCACCAGGGCCTTGGCATTGTGGGAGAAGATCTGGATCCACAGCTTCTCATCGCTGGCCGCGATGCGCGTGGTGTCGCGCAGCCCGTTGCCTGCAAGCGCCAGCTGGTGTGCCTGGGCGTTCAGCAGCCGGGAGGCGATCATGGAGCTGGCGGCCTGCGGGAAGTGACTGATCAGTGCGACGGATTCGTCGTGCTCGGTGACGCTCATGCGGTGCATGGTGGCGCCCAGGTCGATGGCCAGGGCTTCGGCGACCTTCACCCGTTCGGCCGAGGCGTTCTCATGCGCGCAGATCACCCACGGCATGGCGGTGAACAGCTCCCCCCGCGCCGCGGCAGGGCCGGACTTTTCGCGTCCTGCCATCGGGTGGGTGCCCACGTAGCGTGAAGTTTGCTCCGCACCCAGGCGCGGGTCTGCCAGCACCGCATGAAGGATCGATCCCTTGACGCTGGCGATGTCAACGACGGTGGCATTCGGGTAGGCCAGCAGCGCATCGGCCACCAGGGCGGCGGTGACATCCGGCGGCGCGCCGATCACCACCAGCTCCGGGGCGATCTTCGCGTCGTCCAACACCACGCCGGCGCCGATGTCCTGGGCTACGCCCTGGGCGGTCGGCGAAATGTCCTGCAGGTAGACGCCCACGCCCTTGGCGCGCAGGCCAAGTCCGATGGAGGTGCCCAGCAGGCCGGTGCCGATGACCAGCACCGGTCCGGCGAGATGTGAAGTTGCCATGCGAATTACATTCCTACCATTTTCATCAGGTGCCCGACTTCCTGGTTGCCCAGGGAGCGGATGGTGCCCTGCTTCTGATCTCCGAGCTGGATCGGACCGATGGCCACGCGCACCAGGCGCTGGACCGGGTGGCCGACCGCGTCGAACATGCGGCGCACGATGCGGTTGCGGCCCGAATGCAGGGTGACCTCCACCATGACGTGCTTCGGGGACTGGTCGATCAGCTTGAAGTCGTCGACCTTGATCCAGCCGTCTTCCAGCTTGATGCCGTCGCGCAGCTGCTTGCCCACCGAACGCGGCAGCGGGCCGGGAACCTGCACCAGGTAGGTCTTGGGGACCTCGTACTTGGGGTGCTGCAGGCGGTTGGCCAGCTCCCCGTCGTTGGTCAGGATCAGCAGGCCCTCGGTCTTGTAGTCCAGGCGTCCGACGTGGAACAGGCGCTGGGAGTGGTGCTCGTTCTTGAAGTAGTCGGCGATGGTGCGGCGGCCCTCAGGGTCCTCCATCGTGCACATCACGTGCTTCGGCTTGTTCAGGACGTAGTAGCGGGTGGCCTTGTTCAGCTGGATGCGCATGCCGTCGACGTGGATCGAGTCTCGTTCAGGGTCCACGCGGCTGCCCAGCTCCACCACCAGGTTGCCGTTGACCTCGACGCGGCCTTCAAGGATCATCTCCTCGCAGACGCGGCGCGAAGCGACCCCGGCGTTGGCCATGGCCTTCTGCAGGCGGATGCCGTCCTGCGACTCGCCGAATTGTGCGCGGTTTGCCTGGCTTTCGGCGCGGGCCTGGGCGCGGGCGCGCTGGGTTGGTCGGGCGTAGTTGGTCGGCACCGAATTGCCGTAACGCTCCTTGGAGAAGGCGCGCTCTGAATTCTTGCGCACCGCCGAGGTGTTGCGCTTGGCCGAGCCGCCGGCAGACTTTGCACCGCCGGAATTTGCACCGCCGGTGGACTTGCCGTAGGGCTTTGAGTCGACCGACTTGCCGTAGGGCTTGGCCGTGCCGGAACCCGGGCGGCCAGGCTTGGAGCCAAATGACTTGCCGCCGGCGGACTTGCCACCGGACGGTTTGCCGCCCTGGCCGCCGCGGCCGCCAGCGCTCTTGCCACCGAAGTTCGAATTATTGCCGCGTGGGGTGCGGCCGGAGGAAGATCCCCTGCTCATGCTAAACATGTCCCTTGCTGTTACGTGTTCGCGAGTTCCTTGACCCGGTGCGGGCAGTACTCTGCGTTGGTCCTTGAAGCGGCGCTGCGTTGCGGCGCCGCTTAGTCGTCGTAGGTTGCCGAATCCAACGATTCGAGGTCCGCCACTCCCGGCAGATACGGGGACAGCGCAGGCAACTCGTCCAGCGAGCCCAATCCCAGTCGTTCCAGGAAGTATTCGGTGGTCTGGTACAGCGTTGCGCCGCCATCGCCCATTTCCGGATACTCGGTAATCAATCCGCGGGTGAGCAGTGTGCGCACCACCGAATCAACGTTGACACCTCGAATCGCCGAAATACGTCCACGCGAGACCGGCTGTCGGTAAGCGATGACAGCCAGGGTTTCTAGGGCGGCCTGTGATAGGCGTGCTGTTTGCCCGTCGAGCACATAACTGGAGACGAAATCGGCATAATCGGCCCGCGAATAGAAGCGCCACCCGGAGGCGACGCGACGCAGTTCAAATCCCCGCGGTCGATCCTTACTATCATACTCGGTCGCCAGCTTCTCCAAGGCGGCGGCCACCCGGGCCGCTGGGACATCGAAGATCTGCGCCAAACGGGCCGAAGATACGGGGGAATCGGCGACCATCAGCACCGCTTCCAACCCCGATTCAAGCCCGCCGGGGAGCTGATCTATGGGTGCAATCTCACTCATGATTCCCCTCACCGTTGCCCGCGTCATAGTCGTCCTGCACCGCTTGGGCGTCGAAATCCGACTCCCCCGCCAGTGAAATCTGCAGCGCGCCCAGCGGATGCTCCTGCTCGAACGCGATCACCTTTTGTCTGAACATCTCCAGCAGCGCCAGGAAACGCACGACGACGACCAGGTGTTCTGTCGCATCTGTCACCAGCGCCGAAAATTCCATGGCGCCGTGCGCCGCAAGCATGCCTGCAATGGCCTGAGCCTCAGCGGCGATGGTGACGTTCGCTCCGTGCAGGTGGCCCAGCCCGACCTCGGTCTGCGGCTCGGGCCTGGGCTCCAGCGCCTTGGCGGCGATCTGGGCGAAACGCTCGGGCCCGATGCTGAAGATCAGTTCCGGCAGCAGCGCCGCGAACTCCGGCTCCAGCGCCACTTCGCGCGGCCGGCGGGACCCCTCGGATTCGTAGCGTTCGCCCAAAAACTCCGCCGCGGTCTTGAATGCCTTGTATTGGAGCAATCGCGCAAAGAGCAGGTCCCTGGCTTCGAGTAGTTCAAAGTCTTCCTCGTCGGCCATCTCGCCGCGCGGCAGCAGCCTTGCGGCTTTCAGGTCCAGCAGCGTGGAGGCAACCACCAGAAACTCTGTGGTTTCATCCAGCACCTTCATTCCATCCGCGCCCTCGGCCAGGCTGCTTGCCTGCAGTTCGCGAAGATACGCGATGAACTCGTCGGTGACCTCAGCCAACGGCACCTCGGTGATGTCCAGCTCGCGTTTGGTGATCAGGTGCAGCAGCACATCGAACGGGCCGTTGAAATTTGCCAAGGCAAGGCGAAAACCGCCAGCCGATTCCCCGTCCCCGTTTTCTGCGGGTTCATCGGGCGAATCGATGGCGGTTTGCACGCTGTGTTCTTCGCTGAGCGTCGAGCTCATTACGGGGCGCCACCGCGCCAAATCAATTCTCGCGCCAGGCTGCGGTACGCGTCCGCCCCGGGGTGGTTTGCGGCATAGGTGGTGATTGGTTCGGCGGCGACGTTGGCGTCGGCGAACTTGATGGTTCGCTTGATGACGGTCTCGAAGAGCTTGTCACCGAAGGCTTCATCCAGGCGGGTGATGACCTCGCGGCTGTGCAGGGTGCGCGGGTCGTACATGGTGGCAAGGACACCGTCGAGCTCCAACACCTGGTTCAACCGGTCCTTGACCTTGTCGATGGTTTCCATCAGCAGGGCCACCGCACGCAGTGCAAAGAATTCTGCGGTCAGTGGGATGATCACGCCGTGGGCTGCGGTCAGCGCGTTAATGGTCAGCAGGCCTAGGGAAGGCTGGCAGTCGATGAGAACGACGTCGTAGTCGTCGATGACATTGCGCAGCTCACGTTCCAGCACCTGCTCGCGGGCCACCTCGTTGACCAGCTGCACCTCAGCTGCCGACAGGTCGATGTTTGCTGGCAGCAGGTCGATGTTCTCGACGTCGGTGTGCAAGATGGCGTCGGTGATCTTCACGTTGCGGTCCATCAACACGTTGTAGACGGTCATGTCCATTTCGTGGGGATTGGTGCCGAAGCCTGCGGACAATGCACCCTGAGGGTCGAAGTCGACCAGCAGCACCTTACGACCGTATTCGGCGAGTGCCGCGGCGAGGTTGATGGTGGAGGTGGTCTTGCCCACGCCGCCCTTTTGATTCACCATGGCGATCACTCGCGCCGGGCCGTGGGACGGCAGCGGGGCCGGGACGGGAAATTCTGATAACGGTTTGCCCGTGGGACCTAAGGGACGCGGCTCCTTGAGCATTCCCGCGCCGCGGACCTTGCTTCCCTGTTCCTCGCTCACGATGGGTCAACCACACTTCCCGTTGATTTCAAGACGAAACTCTGAGCTCAGCGCTCCGTTAAAGATTATCTTCCGGCACCGACTTTAACGATTTTTTGTCCGCTTTGACGGCGAGCCTTTACCTTGAACCTTAACTCAAACGTTGTATGGAAGCTGGATGATTTCTTCGCCCCAGCATCAAGCTTCGCGCCAGGTCTCCGCGTCGATATTCTGCTCCGTTGCATGGTCGAAGGCCAGCGGCAGGAGCTGGAGAACAGATGTCCTTTGCAGTCCCTGGCCCGTGGCGGTGATGATCTGGATCTCGGGGTAGTTATCCGTCAAAACCTGCCGGCACCTGCCGCAGGGGTTCTTCACTCCCCTGCCGTTGTTTCCCACGGCGACGATGACTTGCGGCGATTGGGCGCCAGCGGCCCGAGCGGCGCCCAGTGCGACCAGCTCAGCGCAGGGTCCACCGGTGAAGTGGTAGAGATTCACCCCCACGTGAATTACGCCGTTTTCATCGCGCAGCGCGCAACCCATGGTGTGCGCCCCGTCCCCGAGCTGATCCGCGTCGGTCGATGCGTCAATGACTTGGCGGGCGCGCTGCACCAATTGTTCATCGGCGGCGCTTAACCTTTCAGAACCACCGGCTGGATCGCGACGTTCGAGGTGAGCATCGTCTGTCTTGGGGTCATGTTCATCGGTGGGCTCTGCTAGATTTCCTACCCATCGCAGCCATGCGGGGGCAATGAGCCCTGCGAGCAGCTCATATCCGGCATCCTGTGGATGCGCCCCATCGTCGGCCGCGACTTCGCGCCGCCACAGCGGATGGTCCACCAGCGACGCGTAAACACTGACGTACGTAATCCCATGCTGCGCTGCTTCGGCGGCCAGGACCGCGTCAAGCCGCTCAATGTCCGCGTTCACTTCGTCGTCGGATACCGGCGGCGGGCCGACCATCAGCGTCGGCCACCCCGAGCCCAGGGCCTCGGCAAAAATGCGGCGGGCATTGATACGCCGCTCTTCCGGCGCCACCCTCGGGTGTCCTTGGATTCGTACCACGTCGTTGACACCCCAGGAGAGGACAAGGCCCGGAACATAGCGGTCGGCAGGCAGCCGTGCAGAGCATTCTTCGCGCAGCCGCCGCGCGATCAGCTCGCTGGTGTCCCCGCGCACGCCGAGGTTGTATCCGGTGAGTTGGTGGCCCCGCGCAATTGCGGCTTCTACCAGCCTGCCCATCCATCCACGGTGCGGCCGGTCTCCCACGCCGGCGACGAACGAGTCGCCGACAAAGCACACTCGAAGATCCGCATTTGCCTGCCCCATCTAAGATCCTTTCTCGGGTGTCGCCGCAACTGGGCCACAGGACCCAAGCATATGCCGGTCTACCTGCTCGGGCCTCGGCGCTCGCCTTAAATGGGCGATCCGCCCCCGAACCCAGAAAATGGTCGGGGCGGATCGTTGGGTAGTGCCTTGACTAGTGCATGCTCTCTTCGAGCATTGATTCGTCGAATGGTCGTTCGCCGGACAGTACCGCCTTGGCCTGGTCCAGGTCCACCTCGTGGACCCACTTGCCGATCAACAGGGTGGCTACGGCGTTACCGGTGAAGTTGGTCAGCGCGCGGGCTTCGGACATGAACTTGTCGATACCGACGATGACACCCATGCCGCCGAGCAGTTCGGGGCGGTGCGCCTGGAGTCCCGCGGCCAGAGTGGCC
Source organism: Glutamicibacter sp. (assembly GCF_032154645.1). Taxonomy (GTDB): domain Bacteria; phylum Actinomycetota; class Actinomycetes; order Actinomycetales; family Micrococcaceae; genus Glutamicibacter. The sequence goes on from NZ_JALDXV010000005.1 coordinate 161,995, forward strand.
AGGCCGGCTCCGGTCACGCCTGCCGCGCCCTTGGAAGCGATGATCATGAAGACCAACAGGCCGATCTGCTCACCGAGGTTCATCGGCATGTCCATCGCGGTGGAGACGAATAGCGCAGACATGGTCAGGTAAATCGCGGTGCCGTCGAGGTTGAAGGAATAGCCGGTGGGAACAGTAATGCCCACGACAGGCTTGGACACGCCAACGTGTTCCATCTTTGCGATCAGGCGCGGCAGTGCGGTCTCGGAGGAGGAAGTGGAGAAGATCAGCAGGTATTCGCGAGCCAGGTACTTCAGCAGCGAGAAGATGTTCAGGCCGGTGACCACCCGCAACAGGGTTCCAAGCACGACGATGATGAAGATGCAGCAGGTCAGGTAGAAGGCGCCCATCAATATTGCCATCGAGCCAATCGCAGCCCAACCGGTGGCGCCGACGACGGCGGCGATGGCGCCAAAGGCACCCAGCGGGGCGACCCACATGATCATCATCATGATGCGGAAGACGACCTTCTGAACGCACTGGACGGCAAACAGCACCGGTTCGCCGGACTTGCCCATGCCCTGCAGCGCGAATCCGACAAGCAGCGCTACCACCAGGGTCGGCAGGACCGGGATATCCCCAGGGATCAACGACATGAAGAACTCGACAGTAGCGCTGGCGGCCTTCGGCTTATTCGGATCATAGGGCTGCAGATCCAGACCCTCGCCCGGGTGGATGATGTTGCCGACGATCAAACCCAGCGTCAGGGCAAAGGTTGACATGGTCAGGAAGTACAACAGCGCCAGTCCACCAACCTTGCCCACGGTGGCGGCCTTCGCGATGGAACCGATGCCAAGCACGATGGTGCAGAAAATGACAGGCGCGATGATCATCTTAATCAGTGCGACGAATCCGTCGCCCAGGGGCTTCATTGCGATGCCCGCCTTCGGCGCCATCAGGCCGAGAGCCGCACCAAGGACCACCGCGGCAATCACCGAAATGTAGAGCCAGTGGGTCTTGTCCTTCTTCTTTGCCGGAGACGGCGTGGGATTATCGAGCTGTTCGGTGAGGGCCATGGGTTCAACCAACCTTGTGAGTGTTCTTCCGCGCGGCATCATCGCCGCGCCGGTGGTGGATAAGATCGTCAAATCCATGGTGCTCCTTCAGGTGATGTTCATCTCCTTTGCGTTCATATTGGTCATGCACCGCTTAGGATCGGCAGCTGCGCGGCTGGATACTGGTGGTGCACAGGCAGTCAGAAAGGCAAGGGCATTGAGCGATCACTTCCTCGACGACAGGTCGACGGCGGCCGGAAACGACCCGGCCCCGCTCTCCCGCGACGGCTGGTCGTTGGCCCTACTGATCTTCATCGGACAAATGCTGGTGCTGCTGCTGTTGATCACCGGGCTGGGCTTCGCCGCCTACCAGCAGCAGAACAAGGTGATCCTCGCCGACCGCCAGTCCACCGTCGCCGCCATCACCGTCACACTGGCCAACGACCCGTTCGTTGCAGCGGCGCTGGATGCAGAGCATCCCACCGAACAGCTGCAGCCCTATGTCCAGAAAATTATGGACCGCGCCGCGTCGGTGGATTTCATCACCATCATGACGCCCGACGCCATCCGCGTCACCCACCCCGATCCTGCGCAGATCGGAAAGAAGTACATCGGCTCCACCGCCCAGGCCTTGGCCGGCGCCACCTACAACGAGCAGGCTTCGGGGACGCTGGGCAGCTCGGTGCGCACCATCGCCCCGGTGCATAGAAACGGCGAACTGGTAGGCATGGTGTCCACCGGCTTCACGATGCACAATCTGCAGCTGATCTACCGCAGCGAATTGCCGCAGCTGCTGCTGTTCTCCGCCCTGGCGCTGCTGCTGGCGGGTTTTACCTCTTGGCTGTTCTCCCGCTATGTCAACCAGGCAACACTGGGTTTCGGGCCTGCGGGGCTGCGTCGGCTCTACGCGTTTTACTTTTCCGCCCTGCACTCGGTGCAGGAGGGACTGGTGCTGCTTGACCGCAAGCACCGCATCGTGCTCTACAACGAGGAAGCTGCCCGGCTGCTGCAGCTGCCCGAACAGGTGCCCGCCGAGGGGCTGGACGTGCAGCAGGTGCCCCTACCGGCGACCCTGCAAGAGCTGATGCGCACCGGGCGCAGCTGCAAGGACGAAATCCACCTGGGGATGAATACCGTGCTCTCGGTCTCCCAGTCCCCTGCCCGCTTGACCACCGCGAAGCTGCCTCGCCGCGGCAGGACGCGCTTTCACTGGTTCGGCACCGCCCCGTTGACCGGACAGGTGCTCACCCTGCGGGATCTGACCGAGGTGCAGGAACTGGCGGGCGAGGTGCGCTCCCTGAAAACCTTCTCCACCGCCCTGCGAGCGCAGACCCATGAACATGCAAATCGGCTGCACACCATCGCCGCGCTGATTGAAAACGGCAAGTCAGATCTGGCACTTGAATTTGCGGTGGATGACAGGCAGCACTCGCAACAGCTCACCGACGCGATCGTGCACAGCATCGACGACGTCTACCTTTCAAGCCTTCTGGTGGCCAAGGCGGCGCAGGCTCACGAACGCGGGGTGCGCCTGGATATCAGCGCCCAGGGGGTACTCCCCAACCATGCGTTCCACGCCACCGATCTGGTGACCATCGTCGGCAACCTACTGGACAACGCCCTGGACGTGTCGGTGGGCACCGCGGACGCCACCGTCTGGGTGGAGGTCAATGCGTTGGATGACGAGCTGATGATTTCGGTGGCAGACTCGGGCCCCGGCATCGAACCTGAATTTCTGGAGAATCTGCTGCGTCTCGGGGTGAGCACCAAGGCGGGCGTTATTCCCCGCGGCCTGGGACTGGCGCTGGTGCAGCAGGCGGTGCTGCGCCTGGGTGGCACAATGAATGTTGACAATGACGCGGGGGCGATCTTCACCGTCAGCCTGCCGATGCCACGTGACGGCGGGGATGGAAGGGATTCATGAGCACCGTTGATTCCGAAAGGCCGATCAAGGTCCTGGTGGTGGACGACGAACCGGGCACCGCCGCCGCGCACTCCGCCTATGTCGACCGCGTTCCCGGATTCCGGGTGGTGGCCGCGGCGCAGAACGGCCAGCAAGCACTGCAGATTTTGGCCGACGCCCAGGGGTCCGGTGAGCCCATCGATCTGGTGCTGCTGGATATGACGCTGCCGGATCTGCACGGGATCGACGTGGCAAAACGGATGCGCGGGCGCGGACTGACCACCGACATCATCGCCATCACCGCCGTGCGCGATCTTGGCGTGGTGCGCTCCGCCGTGGCCACCGGGATCACCCAGTACCTGATCAAGCCCTTCAGCTTTGCGGTGTTCGCCGAAAAACTCGAAAACCACCGCCGCTTTATTTCAAGCATGCAGTCCACCGGGCCCGACCCCAGCCAGGCCGCCCTTGACCACGCGTTTTCAGCACTGCGCAGCACGAGTGCTTCCGGTGCCCTGCCCAAGGGCCTGATCGCGCAAACCCTGAACGCCATCGACGAATTCCTCACCGCCAACAAGGAGCAGGCCTATTCGGCCACGGAACTTGCCGCGGCGTTGGGCATGTCGAGGGTGACCGCACGCCGCTATCTGGAGCACCTGGCCGAAGGCCAACGTGCCCTCAAACAGCCCCGGCATGGAACGCGCGGCCGCCCCGAATACGAGTACCGCGCCCGCACCTAGATGTGGCTCACATGCCCGCCAGCTTGTATTAACCCGATGTACTGCGCATGATGGCAGTTATGAGCGAATACGCGCCCCACGAGGGGGAAGCCCACGACCAGTCAAGCGTTGGACAGAAGCTCAACTGGCTGCGGGCAGGGGTGCTGGGGGCAAATGACGGCATCGTCTCGGTAGCCGGCGTCGTGGTCGGCGTCGCCGCCGCCACCCCGGAGAACATCCCGGCGATCGCCACCGCCGGCGTGGCGGCGCTGGTCGCGGGCGCCTTCTCCATGGCCGGCGGCGAGTACGTCTCGGTCAGCACCCAGCGCGACACCGAAAAGGCGATGATCGACAGGGAAATCACCGAGCTGCGCGAACAGCCCGCCGAAGAGCTGGAAGAACTTGCAGGGTTCTACCGCGAACGCGGCCTGTCCGAACATCTGGCGCAGCAGGTAGCCAAGGAGCTCACCGCCCACGACGCGCTGGCGGCGCATGCAGAAGTTGAGCTGGGCATCGACCCGGACGACCTGACCAGCCCCATGGGTGCGGCGCTCTCGTCCTTCATCGCCTTCACCATCGGTGCGGCCATCCCGCTGCTCATGGTGATCCTTCCCTTCGGCCGGCCCATCGTCAACACCGCCATCGCGGTGGTGCTGGGGTTGTTCTTGACCGGGTGGATCAGCGCGAGCCTGGGCAGGGCACCCAAGGCGCCGGCGGTGGTGCGCAATGTGATCATGGGCAGCGCCACCATGGCCGCCACCTATCTGATCGGCCTGCTCTTCGGCGTCGCCGTCTCCTAACCGCCCGGACGCAGCACCGGAAGCAGCGCCTGGATCACCGAGGCATCCTCAATGGTTGAGGGCACCACATAGTCCTGCCCATCGGCGATCTGCCGCATGGTCTTGCGCAGGATTTTGCCCGAACGGGTCTTCGGCAGCCCCTCCACCACACTCACCTCGCGGAAGTCGGCTACCGGGCCGATGTGCTGGCGCACCATGGCGATGATTTCTGCACGCAGCTGCTCCTCGGGAATCTGCACACCGGACTTCAGCACCACGAACCCCGCCGGGCGCTGCCCCTTGAGCTCATCTGCCAGTCCGATCACCGCGCACTCTGCCACGGCACCGTGGCTGGCCAGTACCTGTTCCATGGCCCCGGTGGACAGCCGGTGCCCGGACACATTGATCACGTCGTCGGTGCGCCCCATCACGAACAAATACCCGTCCTCGTCCATGAACCCCGAATCTCCGGTGAGGTAGTAGCCGGGGATCTGGCTCAGGTAGGTGTCGATGAACCGCTGGTCATTGCCCCACAACGTACTCAAGGCTCCCGGCGGCAGCGGCAGCTTGACCACGATGTTGCCTTCGGCCCCGACAGGAAGCGGTTCGCCCACAGCGTCGCGGATCTGCACGTCGAACCCCGGCACCGGCGTGGTGGGGCTGCCGGCCTTGGCGGGCAGCTGCTCAAGTCCCAGCGGGTTGGCGGCGATCGGCCATCCGGTCTCGGTCTGCCACCAGTTGTCCACCACCGGCACCCCTAACAGCGCCGAGGCAAAATGATAGGTGTCAGGGTCCAGGCGCTCGCCGGCCACGAACAGCGCCCGCAGCGAACTTAGATCGTGGCTGGTGAACAGCTCGCCGCCGGGGTCTGCCTTGCGCACCGCACGCAGGGCGGTGGGTGCGGTGAACATCGTGGTGACCTTGTGCTCTTCGATGATGCGTCCGAACACCCCGGCATCCGGGGTGCCTACAGGCTTCCCTTCGTAGAGCACGGTGGTCGCCCCCGCGATCAACGGTCCGTAGACGATGTATGAGTGCCCGACCACCCAGCCCACGTCGCTGGCGGTGAACATGACGTCTCCGGCATGTACGTCGTAGACGGCGTTCATGGAGAACTGCAGGGCGGTGCCGTAGCCGCCGGTATCCCGCACCACACCCTTGGGCGCCCCGGTGGTCCCGGAGGTATACAGCACGTAGAGCGGATGGGCGGAGGGCACGGGAACCGGGTCCGCCGGTGCAGCAACGGCAGCCAGCTGCTCCCAGCTGAGCCAGTTGACCGCTGCGCCGTTGAAGCTTCGGCCGTCGTATTCATGCAGGTCATGGTCGAAACCCTCGCGGTGGGCGACGATGACATCCCTGACCGCAGGCTGCGCGAGCCGCAGGGCGTCGGCCACCGCGGGCAGGTACTCGACCCTGCGCGTAGGTTCGATGCCGCCCGAGGCGGTGACGATCACCGTTGGTGTGCAGTCGGTGATGCGGGCTGCCAGTTCCTTGGGAGCGAACCCGCCGAAGACCACCGAGTGCACGACGCCGAGTCTAGCGCAGGCAAGCATGGCAATGGCTGCCTGCGGGATCATCGGCAGGTAGATCAGCACCCTGTCGCCGGTCTTCACCCCGCGCCCCGCAAGCACACCGGCGAAGCGCGCCACTTCTTCGAGCAGTTGGGCGTAGCTGAATTTCTGTACGCTGCCAAGCATTGCCGAATCGTAGATCAGCGCCGTCTGCTCTCCACGCCCGGCGGCGACATGTCGGTCCAAGGCGTTGACCGAGAGATTGAGACTGCCATCGGGAAACCAGGTGTACAGCGGCGCACGCGACTCATCCACAGCGCGCCTTGGCTCCTGCTCCCACTGAAGTTCTCCGGCTGCCTGCAGCCAGAACTCCGATGGGTATTCCGTGGCCCGGGCAAAGGCCCTGCGGTATTCCTGCGCCATGATCTTCCCTCCCGCAGGCGAGGTGCCTGCACGCGTGAACAGTAGCTCCAGCCTATGACTCGCATCACATCAATACAACACCTTTGTATACACACTTGGGAGATTTTTGGAGATTTACCGGGAGGCTTCCCCAAAATTTGGAAATTATGTATACACTCGTCCTATGAGAGCGAGCGACAAGGTCTACGAAACCCTGCGCACCGAGATCGTCGAATGGCGGCTGGTCCCAGGCACCGTGCTGGCCGAGGTCGAACAGTCTGAACGACTCGGCGTGTCACGCACACCGGTGCGTGAAGCGCTGGCCCGGCTGGTTGCCGACGGGCTGGCAGTAGCCCAGCGCGGACGTGGCGTCGTCGTCTCCGAGGTCAGCAAGGACCACCTGGAAGACCTGTTCGTCCTGCGACGAGTCCTTGAATGCGAGAGCGCAAAACTGGCGGCCGCCTCAACCCAGAGCGCAGAATTCACCGCCCTGGCCCGCGCCTTCGATGAGGCAAGCAGCGATGGCGCCCACCCCGACGCCGCCAGCGGCTACTACCAGCTGGTCTCCCGGCTGGACCAGTCGATCGATCGGGCGGCCAACAATGCCTATCTCTCCGCAGCGCTGCGCAACCTGCGCGTTCACCTGCAGCGGGTGCGCCGGCTCGCCCAGGACAATCCGGAGCGGCTGCGCTCCTCGGCCCGCGAACATGCGGCCATCGCCTGGGCCATCGCCGCCAAGAACCCCGATCTGGCCGCGGCGGCCACCACGGTGCATCTTCACCAATCTTTGACACACATCAAGAACTACACCCTCACCACCGAAAGGCAGCACCCATGATCAACCATCCAGTGCGCGTTTACCGCTCCGAAGAAAACCTGGCGCGCGAGGACCAGCTGGCGCACAAGATCGCCGTCGTCGCCGCAGACCCCGTCGAGGTCACCGACGAGGTCCGCGAGATGATCATCAACCGCATCATCGACAACGCGTCCGTAGCCATCGCCTCACTGAACCGCGCCCCGATCATCGCCGCCCGAGCCCAGGCACTGGCCCATGCCCCTTCCACCGGCGGCGCCGGCGCCCACGTCTTCGGCATCAGCCAGAAGGTCTCCCCCGAATGGGCCGCCTGGGCCAACGGCGTGGCGGTGCGCGAGCTTGACTACCACGACACCTTCCTAGCCGCCGAATACTCCCACCCGGGCGACAACATTCCGCCGATCCTCGCCGTGGCCCAGCACACCGGCGCCTCGGGCCGCGATCTGATCCGCGGCATCGCCACCGGCTACGAGATCCAGGTGGACCTGGTTAAGGCTATCAGCCTGCACAAGCACAAGATCGACCACGTCGCCCACCTGGGCCCATCGGCCGCCGCCGGCATCGGAACCCTGCTCGGGCTGGATGTTGAAACCATTTTCCAGTCAGTGGGCCAGGGCCTGCACACCACCACCGCCACCCGGCAGTCGCGCAAGGGCGAAATCTCCACCTGGAAGGCCCACGCACCGGCCTTCGCAGGCAAGTTGGCCATCGAGGCCGCCGACCGCGCCATGCGCGGACAGACCTCGCCGGTCCCGATCTATGAGGGCGAAGACGGCGTCATCGCCTGGATGCTCGACGGCCCGAGCGCCTACTACGAGGTGCCGCTGCCGGAAGCCGGCGAAGCCAAGCGCGCCATCCTGGACACCTACACCAAGGAGCATTCGGCCGAGTACCAGGCTCAGGCGTGGATCGATCTGGCACGCAAGCTGAACGCCCAGCATCCGGAGGCCACAGACCCGAAGAACGTGGCATCGGTGCTGATCAAGACCAGCCACCACACCCACTACGTCATCGGCTCCGGCGCCAACGACCCTCAGAAGTACGATCCGACCGCCAGCCGCGAGACCCTGGACCACTCGATCCCGTACATCTTCACCGTCGCACTGCAGGACGGCGCCTGGCACCATGTGGACTCCTACGCGCCGGAACGCGCCGGCCGCGCGGACACCGTCGAGCTGTGGCACAAGGTCACCACCCAGGAAGATCCCGAGTGGACGCGCCGCTACCATTCGCTGGACATCAGCGAAAAGGCCTTCGGCGGCAGCGTGGAAATCACGCTGAACGACGGCACCGTGATCACCGATGAGATTGCCGTGGCCGACGCCCACCCGCTCGGCGCCCGCCCGTTTGCCCGCGAACAGTACGTCAACAAGTTCCGCACCCTGGCCGCCGGCCTGGTGGAAGAGGCGGAGATCGAACGTTTCATCGCCGCCGCAGAGAACCTTGAGAACCTGGCCGCCGGCGAGCTGGACCAGCTGAACATCACCGCCGCACCGGGCGTCATCGACCTGGCCAGCGCCCCCAAGGGACTGTTCTAAATGCTGTATTCGACCCTTTCGCCTGCGGCCAAGCGCCAGGCACTGCGTGACATGCTCGTCCCCGGCGCCGCACGCCAGTTCCCCGGGGCATTCAACCCGCTGTCGGCAAAGCTGATCGGCGAAAAGAACTTCGACGGCATCTACATCTCCGGCGCCGTCCTGGCCAATGAACTGGGCCTGCCGGATATCGGGCTGACCTCGCTGACCGAGGTCGCCACCCGCGCCGGGCAGATCGCGCGCATGAGCGACCTGCCGTCCATCGTGGACGCAGACACCGGATTCGGGGAACCGATGAACGTGGCCCGCACCATTCAGGAACTTGAATACGCCGGCCTCGCGGGCTGCCACATCGAAGACCAGTACAACCCGAAGCGGTGTGGGCATTTGGACGGGAAAAATGTGGTGGACACCGACACCATGCTCAAGCGCATCGCCGCCGCGGCCGACGCCCGCATCGACGAAAATTTCCTGATCATGGCGCGCACCGACATCCGCGCCATCGAGGGCCTCGATTCGGCCATCGACCGGGCTAAGGCCATGGTGGATGCCGGTGCGGACGCCATCTTCCCCGAGGCGATGAAGGACATCTACGAGTTCGAAGCCGTCTGCAAGGCCGTAGATGTACCGGTGCTGGCGAATATGACCGAGTTCGGCAAGTCCGAGCTGTTCACCCGGGCGCAGCTGGCCGATGCAGGCGTCGCGATGATCATCTACCCGGTCACCCTGCTGCGCAGCGCCATGGGTGCTGCCGAGCGAGTGCTCGACGCGATCAGCGCAGACGGCACCCAGGAGCGTGAAGTGGATAACATGTTAACCAGGTCACGGTTGTACGAGCTGGTGGACTACGAGGCCTACAACCGCTTTGACACGGGAATCTTCAATTTCCAGGTCCCCACCCTAGATATTGGATCCAATAACGCAAACCTCTAGGCAGCACGCGAAAGCTGCAGCATAACGAACCCTGGGACTCCCGGCCAACGACAGGCGGCCGGGAGTCCCAGGGAACCATAAGTTTGAGTCAACGAAGAGGAGAACGAGCATGAGTACCGAGGACATCAAGAAGGGCCTTGCAGGAGTCGTCGTCGACTACACCGCCATTTCAAAGGTCAACCCAGAGACCAATTCGCTGCTGTACCGCGGCTACCCGGTGCAGGATCTGGCCGCGTCTGTGCCATTCGAAGAGGTTGCACTGCTGCTGTGGCACGGCGAGCTGCCGACGCAGAGCCAGCTCACCGAATTCTGCGCTTTCGAGCGTGCCAACCGTTCCCTCGATCCGGCAGTCAAGGCGGCCATCGACCTGCTGCCTGCAGACTGCCACCCGATGGATGTGGCGCGTACCGCCGTCTCGGTGATCGGAGCGAACCACCCGGAGTCGGAAAACTCCTCCCCCGAGGCCGAGCTGCTCAAGGCCAAGGAGCTGTTTGCCGCGTTCCCCGCCGTCGTCGCCTATGACCAGCGCCGCCGCCGCGGCCTTGAGCTGGTGCCCGCGCGCGAAGACCTCGACTACTCGGCGAACTTCCTGTGGATGACCTTCGGCGAGGAGGCCGCGCCAGAGGTGATCGACGCCTTCCGCGTGTCGATGGTGCTCTACGCCGAGCACTCGTTTAATGCGTCGACCTTCACCGCCCGCGTGATCACCTCGACCCTTTCCGACCTTCATTCGGCCGTTACCGGGGCCATCGGCGCGCTCAAGGGGCCGCTGCACGGCGGCGCCAACGAGGCGGTCATGCACACCTTCACCGAGATCGGCATCGACAAGGACGAATCCCGCGAAGATGCCGCGGCTCGCGCCAAGGCCTGGATGGAGGAAGCACTGGCCGCAAAGAAGAAGGTCATGGGCTTTGGCCACCGCGTTTACAAGCACGGAGATTCTCGGGTGCCGACGATGAAGGCGGCGCTGGACAAGATGATCGAACACTACGGCCGTCAGGAGATCCTCGGGCTCTACGACGGTCTGGAGACAGCCATGGACGAGGCAAAGAGCATCAAGCCAAACCTCGACTACCCGGCGGGACCCACCTACCATCTAATGGGTTTCGACACTGAGATGTTCACCCCGCTATTCATCGCCTCGCGCATCACCGGGTGGACTGCCCACATCATGGAGCAGAGGGCAAGCAACGCACTGATCCGCCCGCTCTCCGCATACAACGGACCGGAGCAGCGCTCGCTCTAATTGCCACGTCTCAACTATGGAGGCACCGCCGTGGGCGGTGCCTCCATTAGTGCCCAAAAACGGAAAACCCTATGGATTGGCACGGCATTAAGCTATCGTTTAACGATAGAAACGTTCTGTAACACGATAGGAGCTGCGCCATGGGTCGAGCATCAGTGGCAGCCTTGCGCATCGTCTTGGCAATAGTTCTAGCGGGCACACTCTTCGTGCAGCTGGTCATGATTCCGATGATTCTGCTCAATTCAGATTCCGGTGCCGGCGCGGATCGGCTGATTGAATCATCGTTCCTGGCATACCTTTTCCTCGCCGGGTTGATCATTGAAACCTGCGTCTTCTGCGTCTGGAAATTAGCGACCCGGGTGGCCCGAGGCACGGTATTCGACAGCGCCTCGTACAAATACGTTGCGCCGATCATCATTGCTATCGCGGTCGGCGCAGTGGCGACGTTCGGTTTTGCCGCAGTCCTTGCCGCAAGTACGGACATCGCCCCCGGAATCGTCCTGCTTTTCGGCGGAATGGGGGTCTTGATGGTCGGCGTCAGCACCATCGTGTTGGTCCTTCGACAGCTGCTGATCCAGGCCACCGCCACCCAGGCACAGGCAGCCCAGATGCGCGACGAGCTGGGTACGGTGATCTAATGGCTATTCGCGTGGATATCGATGTCATGCTGGCACGGCGAAAGATGGCGGTTGGGGAACTAGCCCAACGCGTCGGGATTACCCCGGCAAACCTCGCCGTGCTGAAAAACGGTAGGGCCAAGGCCGTCCGTTTCACCACCTTGCAAGCGCTTTGCGAGGTGCTGGAATGCCAGCCCGGGGATCTGTTGCTCTACGAACCGGACGATCCTAGCGAGCACACGGATGACCTCACTTCGTCAACTACGACCAGTCGCTGAATTGAACCTGCTGCACGCCGAGGTTGTCCTCGGCCATGACGACCGTGGCGGTAAAACGCTCGCCCTCGATGATGCGCGGCAGCCAGTGGTCCGCGTCCTGCCACATCTTCTGCAGCGGAAGCTCCTTCACGTTGAACCATTGCACCTCCAGCTCGGTACTCGTCCGTGCATCCCCTCTGAACTCGGAGGTTAGGTACACCTCGCAGTCCATATCCGAGGCAGGGCGTGCGGGAAAACGAAACAGCACGGTGGCGCGGTGCTCGAGTTGCTCCGAAGACACAAGCAACGAGGTTTCTTCGGCCAGCTCGCGTGCTGCCGCCTGCCGAGAACTCTCACCCGATTCAACCTTCCCGCCGGGGGCGACAACATTGCCTTTCCCGAAGCCCGTCAGTTTTCGTCCCAGCAAAACTTCTTGTTCGCCAGCAGCTTCTCGAAGAATAAGGGTCAAAACAACGGCTCGCGGTGCAGCGGGGTTTTCACTCATGAGGCTAGTTTACGCGCGGGTGCGCCAGCTGATAGGCCTCGCGCAGGGAGTCCACGCTGACCTTGGTGTAGATCTGCGTGGTGGTCACCGAAGCATGGCCAAGTAGCTCCTGTACGACGCGGACGTCCGCTCCGCCTTCCAGCAGGTGCGTGGCGAATGAATGCCGCAGCGTATGCGGCGATACTTCGGTGGCGATGCCCGCCTGGGCCGCTGCCTTGGACAGGATCAGCCAGACGGACTGGCGCGAGAGTCTTCCGCCACGCTGGTTCAAGAACAGGGCAGGGGTGCCTTTGCCCTTGGTCGCAAGGCCGGGGCGGGAGCGCACCAGGTAGTCGCTCAGTGCACGCTGCGCATAGCTGCCTACCGGCACCACACGCTCTTTGGATCCCTTGCCGAAGAGCCTTACCACCGCGTCGTCGGTGAAATGCAGATCATCGACGTCGAGTCCTACGACTTCCGAAATGCGCGCACCCGTGGAGTACAAGAACTCCAGGATGGCCCTGTCGCGCAGGCCGGATGGCGTTTCAAGTGAAATCGACTCAAGTATGCGGGTGACTTCAGCGATCGAAATCGCTTTGGGTAGCGACTGGCCGACCGCCGGCGGCTGCACTTCCCTTGCAGGACTGGGGGTGCAGATTCCCTCAAGCTCCCAGTATTTGTGCAGCTGCCGGATGGCCACGGTATGTCGTGCCACGGACCGGGCTCCCAAGGCAGGATGCTCGTCCTCTCCCCTAGCGAGCTGCTGCAGGTAGCCGTTGATGAGACCTTCGGTAATCTGGGGCGGGGCGGCCACGCCGGCGGCGGATAGCCCCTCAAGGTAGCGGGTGAGATCGCGGCGGTAGGAGGCCAGTGTATTTTCGGCCAGGCCTCGTTCGATTCCAAGGTGCTGCAGGTAGCGCCGCAGGGCCGTACTCAGTGCATCGTTCATCGTGCGTTGTCGGCTGCTATCCGCGCAGTCCCGGCTGGGCATCGAATGGTTCGTCCGCCGATCGCAGGGTTTCGTAGTTCACTGCACGAGCGGCCTGGGCCGCCAGCAGCCCCACCGCGGCCGCTGGGTTGTGGATTTTCCCGGCGAGGATTTGGGCCACCGCCTCGTCCAAGGGCACCCATGCGGTGATCATCTCGGCCTCTTCATCGGTTCGGATGTGGCGTTCTTCGTCCGACACCAGTTGCACGCCACGGGCAAGATAGATCCTGATCGCTTCCGAGGAGGATCCAGGGCTTAGGAAGACGTCGGTCAGCACCGACCAGTGCTCGGCGGTACGATCCGCTTCTTCCCATAGCTCACGCTTGGCGGCTTCGAGCGGCGGCTCACCCGCGACGTCAAGCAGGCCGGCAGGTAGTTCCCACAGACGCATGGCCACCGGATGGCGGTATTGGTTCACCATGAGAACTCGGTCATCGTCGTCCATCACGAGCACGCAAACGGCACCGGGATGGTTGATGTAGTCGCGATCGATGCGCGAATTCTCCGAGAGCTGCACTGTATCGTGCAAAACGTTCCAGATCCGGCCCTGATATACAGTCTCCCGGGCAACGAGTTCTCGGTTCGAAAACTCATCGGCAATCGGCTGGTTCTTCACTTGCACGCCCTTCGACTTACTTTTTGTATTGGCTACTCCAAGCTTAAATCAGCAACGCGCCGGTCGTGAAAGACCGGCGCGTTGCCATACTGAAATTCCCTGCTAGCTGGAATTCAGTCAGTGCCTTTGGCTACTTCGCGTCACGCTGTGCGATAGCCGCCGCCACCAGACCTGCAAACAGCGGATGCGGGCGGGTTGGGCGGCTGGAGAGCTCTGGGTGAGCCTGGGTTGAGACGTAGTAAGGATGTACATCCTTTGGCAGCTCCACGAACTCAACCAAGCTGTCGTCCGGCGACGTTCCCGAGAAGACTAGGCCGTCTTCTTCAAGCTGTGCACGATAGGCGTTGTTGACTTCGTAACGGTGACGATGGCGTTCGGCCACATCGGTCTTGCCGTAGGTCTCGGCTACTACGGAGCCTTCCTTCAGCTTGGCATCGTAGAGGCCCAGGCGCATGGTTCCGCCAAGGTCGCCCTTGCCGTCGACGATTGCCAGCTGCTCTTCCATGGTGGCGATCACCGGGACCGAGGTCTCCGGGTCGAATTCGGTGGAAGAAGCATCGGTCAGTCCGGATACGTTACGGGCGTATTCGATGACCATCGACTGCAGGCCGAGACAGAGACCCAAAGTAGGCAGCTGGTGCTCGCGGGCGAACTTCAGTGCGCCGAGCTTGCCTTCCAGACCGCGGATGCCGAAGCCTCCGGGAACACAAATGGCGTCCGCCCCGGCAAGAGCCTTTTGGGCCCCGGCATCGGTTGCGCAGTCATCTGCTGGCACCCAAGTGATGTTTACCTTGGCTTCATTGGCAAAGCCGCCGGCCTTCAGCGCCTCGGTCACCGAAAGGTAGGCATCCGGAAGGTCGATGTACTTGCCGACCAGGGCCACATTGACCTCAGTCTTGGGGTTGTGAACAACGTCCAGCAGACGGTCCCAGTCTTCCCAATCAACGTCGCGGAACTTCATGTCGAGGTTCTGCACGATGTAGGCGTCGAGACCCTGAGCGTGGATGACCTTTGGAATGTTGTAGATGCTTGGCGCATCGGCGCAGTTGATAACTGCTTCGGTGTCCACATCGCAGGTTCGACCAAGCTTGGCGCGCATTTCATCAGGAATTGGGCGATCCGAACGGATGACCAATGCATCTGGCTGAATACCGATAGAGCGCAGTGCCGCCACCGAGTGCTGGGTAGGCTTGGTCTTCAGCTCGTGGCTTGGACCGATGAAGGGAACCAGCGAGACATGAACGAAGAAAGCATTCTTACGGCCAATGTCCTGACGCACCTGACGCGCCGCTTCAAGGAATGGCTGGGACTCGATATCGCCAACGGTGCCGCCGATTTCGGTGATGATGACATCCGGAGCGGTCTTGCCGGCACCTGGTTCGGTAGCGGCTAAGCGCATGCGGCGCTTGATCTCATCGGTGATGTGAGGGATGACCTGCACGGTGTCGCCCAGGTACTCTCCGCGGCGTTCACGTTCAAGAACAGTGGAGTACACCTGACCGGTGGTTACATTGGCGGTTCCTGGAAGATTTTCATCAAGGAAGCGCTCATAGTGTCCAATATCCAGGTCGGTTTCTGCACCGTCATCGGTAACGAAGACTTCACCGTGCTGGAATGGGTTCATGGTACCTGGATCAACGTTCAGGTACGGATCGAGCTTCTGCATGGTCACAGAAAGACCACGAGCTCGAAGAAGATGTCCGAGGCTGGATGCCGTCAAACCCTTACCCAGGGATGAGGCCACGCCACCGGTGACGAAGATATGCTTTGTCGTTTCAGACGACCGAGAATCACGAGTTAAATTACGCTGCACCACGGAATTTCATCCTATCACCATTCCAACAATAAACATCCACATTTACTGTAGTGCACGCTGTGGCATTGCCCTAGCATGCACCGTAAATTGCCTATCCACCGCGTAATTTAGGACTTTTTGCCGGTATCCGCGGTGAGCGAAGACACTAACCGCTGGGCGTCGGACAGCAGCTCCTCGGCATGTGCCTGAGCCGTGTCGGACTCTTCTTGGCCGGCGAGCATCCGCGCCAGCTCACGGACGCGGGCAGGTTCGTCGAGCATGATGACATCGCTGGCGGTAAAGCCTGCCCCTGCGTTTGACTTGGCATCGGAGTTCTTAATGACGCGGATGTGGCGGTCTGCATAGGCGGCGACCTGTGGCAGGTGGGTCACCACGATGACCTGCACATGCCGGGCGAGCATTGCCAGACGTTCGCCGATGCTCACTGCAGCCTTGCCGCCAACACCCTGGTCGACCTCGTCGAATACGAAGGTAGGGACAGGATCAACGGCCGCCAGTACGACCTCGATGGCGAGCATGACTCGTGACAGCTCACCGCCGCTGGCTCCTTTGCCCAGCGGACGAGGCGCAGCTCCCGCATGCGGAGCGAGCAGCATCGCGATGGCGTCTTGGCCGAAGGCTCCAGGCTCTTCCAGCTCGTTGACTTCAATGACCAGCTTTGCATCGGGCATGGCCAGGGCGGTCAACTCAGCAGACACTCTGGTGGATAGCTTTTTGGCCGCCCGTCGGCGGGCATCGCTCAAATCAGAGGACAGGGCAGCGACCTTTTGTTCCAGCGCAACGACTTCGGCTTCGAGTTCCTCGATGCGAGAATCGTCTCCCCCAAGCTCGTCCAGGCGTTTGCGGGAGGTTTCAGCCCACGCGATCACCTCATCGATGCTCGGCGCATATTTGCGCATGAGCTTACCTAGCTCAGCCCGGCGGGACTCGATCTGGGCTAGGAGCTCTGGACCTTCTTCGTCCAGGTCGGCGACGTATCCGGAGAGGTCGCTTGAAAGTTCGGCGGCAAGGATCCCCAGTTCCGCGGCGCGGTCGGCAAAACCTGCAAGCGCTGCGTCATCGCCGCTGGCTTGGGCCAGCACTCCCCGCGCCGTCTCGACGAGGGTCGTTACCCCAGGATTCTCAAAATCCTCGGAGTCCAGCACAGCTTGTGCCTGCAGGCTGGCATTGCGCAACGACTCGATGTTCCCGAGCTTTATCGACTGCTCGCGCAGGGTTTCATCTTCTCCCGGCTGCGGGTCAAGCGAGTCAATTTCATCCAGCGCCAGCCGTAGGTTTTCCGCTTCACGCACTCGATTGCGGGAATCCTGTTTCAGCATCGCCAGTTCTTTGGCGGCCGAGCGCCAGAGCCGGTAGTTGCGCTGATAGCTGGACAGGGTGCGCGCCAGGGAGGAACCTGCAAATCGATCCAGCGCGTCGCGCTGCGCGCCAGGCTCCTTGAGGCGTATCTGGTCCGACTGGCCGTGAACGGCCACAAGTTCCTGCCCGAGTTCAGCCAAGAGGCCTACCGGAGCGCTACGCCCGCCCACGGTGGCGCGGGAACGGCCCTGGGAAGAGAGGGAGCGGGACAATAGGAGTTCACTGCAACCGTCGGCGGGCTCGATGAACGCGCCGGCCTGTGCCGCGGCGTCGAGCACGTGATGGTCCGGGTCCAGATGGACCACCGCTTCCGCCAAGGCATGATCCGCCCCGTTGCGCACAGCGCCTGCGTCAGCTCGACGCCCCAGCAGCAGCGAGAGCGCAGTAATCACCATCGTCTTACCGGCACCGGTTTCGCCGGTCACCACGGTCAGCCCGGGTCCCAGCGGTAGGGTGGCGTTGGTGATGACACCGAGGTTGGAGATCGAGATTTCCTGAATCATGGCCTGCTCCCGAAAGTCGAGTTCATGTTCGATCGTGCAGGATTAGTATATGTGTTCTAAGCGTATTTTCGTAGCTACATTCGAAGATGTTGAAAACTCGCGGCGAGATCCGAACGGTGCTAGTGCTCCTGGTGGCCGTCATCGGTGCGTCCGACCATGGGGATGCTCGGCTCATCCTTGTGATGCGGTTCGACGCTCTGCATGCCCGGAACAAGCACCGGCAGGGCCGTGGTGGCGGGCCTGCGCTTGTCATCCTTGGCTGGACCGCGCCAGCCGGTAATCGGCAGTTCGAACTTATTGACGAGTCGTTCGGAGAACGGCGTAGTGTTCATGCGGGCCAGCTTCACCGGCGTGTCGCTGCGAGTCACCTCAATGCGGGCTCCGGGTGGCAGGTCGAGGGTACGACGCCCGTCGCACCACAGCACGGCGCCGGCCTCGGTACGGGTCAGCATCTCCACTGCCATGGTGGAGGTCGGCGATACCACCAGTGGTTTGGCAAACAGCGCGTGCGCCGAAATCGGAACCATGATCAGCGCCGCAACATCCGGCCACACCACTGGTCCGCCTGCGGAAAAGGAA
Organism: Glutamicibacter sp.; assembly: GCF_032154645.1. Classification (GTDB taxonomy): domain Bacteria; phylum Actinomycetota; class Actinomycetes; order Actinomycetales; family Micrococcaceae; genus Glutamicibacter. Next base: position 180,087 of record NZ_JALDXV010000005.1, read on the forward strand.
TAGGCGGTCGACCCGGTTGGCGTCGCCATCACCACCCCGTCGCAGCCGAAGGTTGAGATCGGGCGGCCGTCGACCTCGATGACTACCTCGACCATTCGCTCGCGGTTTGCCTTTTCTACCGCCGCTTCGTTCAGCGCCCAGGTTTCGGCGAGGCACACATTGTCGAGCCAGACCTTCACCTCGATGGTCATCCGCTCTTCCACGGTGTAGTCCTTGTTCACCAATGCCCGCACGGTAGCTTCAAGCTCGCTGCGCTCGGCTTCGGCTAGGAAGCCGACATGGCCCAAATTCACGCCCACCAGCGGAAGCGCAGTACCTCGAACGAGTTCAGCGGCGCGAAGCACCGAGCCGTCGCCGCCGAGCACAACTCCCATGTCGACGTCTTCTAGAGTGCAGTCTGTATCCAGAATCTGGACTCCCGGGACCGGCTGCCCCACCGCCTGCGTCATCGCTTCCTGGTCCTTGGCGCGCATTACCGGGATGACACCCGAGGCGGAGAGTAGCGTGCAGGTTTCAAGGGTTGCGACTACCGCTTCTTTACGTCCGGTATGGGTGAAGACAAGAATTCGGCGCAAGGCGGTGTGCCCCTCTCAACGATGATGGGTGCTTCAGGTCGGCCGCGCCGAAGTCCGGGTCATTGCGCCGGCCTCGCTGCGACAGTTCTAAGAATAGTCAACGCTCTGGAGCATTGCAGAGTTTGCCACGTCATCTTCGGTATCTTCTTGGGTCCCGATCAGTTCCGGGTCGGCGGCAAGCCAGAGGAAGAACTCGGCGTTGCCATCCTGTCCCGCCAGTGGACTTCGCGCCAGTCCGCGCAGTGCCAAACCCACCTGATTTGCCTTGGCAACCACTGCTTGCACGGCGCTGCGGCGAAGCTGAGGATTGCTGACGACGCCTGTGCGGTTCAGAAATTCACGGCCGACCTCAAATTGCGGCTTCACCATGAGCACCAGCGACCCGCCGGGCTTGGTAGCCTTGGCAAGGGCTTCGAGCACCAGCGTCAGTGAAATGAATGACAAGTCTGCTACTACTAGGTCGACAACTCCACCAATAGATTCCGGCTCCAGGTAGCGAACATTCAACCCTTCATAGACCACCACGCGTGAGTCTTCACGAATCTGGGCGACTAACTGCCCATGTCCGACGTCAGCTGCGACGACCTGAGCAGCACCGCGGCGCAGCAGGACATCGGTAAACCCGCCGGTGGAGGCGCCTGCATCGAGGCAGCGCAGGCCTTTGGGTGAGATAGTGGTGAATACATCTAGTGCGCCGGCGAGTTTGTGCCCAGCCCGGGAAACATACTCCTCGCCTTCGGCGGCGGCGACAAGGATTGCCACATCGGCCGCAACCTTCTTTGACGCCTTGGTACAGGGTGCTCCGTCAAGGCTCACGCGCTGCGCCTCAATCAGCTTTCCCGCCTCGGTACGAGACCGCGCTAGCCCCCTGGAAACGAGTTCTTGATCAAGCCGGTTCATGCTCCTCCGTGCTCCGAGCTGTTAAGTTCCTGTTGCAATCCCGAGAGCAACTGTTCGTAGATTTGCGCATGATCTGTGACATCGTGATCCGCTAGGGAGGAGAGTGAGGCTTCCAGCTGCTCTGGGTCAATATGCTCAACTCGCTGGGCTATGTGCCCTGGTGTCGCTGGCCGCGGAGTTGTTTCGTACTGGCTCATGAACGCTCCCCCGTGGCGCGGCGAAGCATCTGGAGGCCGCGTGCGGTGAAAACGATGTCCGGGTTCTCATGCGTCTGCTGACGCGGGTGGGCCAGCCACCATGCGTGGCAGGCAGCGCGCCAGGCATTGAGGTCGGACTCGTTGCCGTCCACCTCGATCGCCCCATTCTTTATTCGTGCGACGGCTTCGCCCACCTGGACCCCATAGCCAAGCACCTTGATGGTGGGGTAAGGCCGATAGATTGAAGCGAGCGTAGAAATCAGGTAGTTCGGACGCTCTTGAACCGGCGCACCGAGAGCCGTCTGCGGGGTGTCGACGCCGGTGAGCACCAAGGCGGTGGAGAATCCTGCATGGAATCCACCCAGGATATCTGTGTCCAGACGATCACCGAGCACCAGCGGCCGCTTGGCGTCCAGACGATCTGCAGCCCTGCTGAAGAGGTAGGATTCTGGTTTGCCCGCCACCCTAGGGGTGACGCCGGTGGCCAGCTTCACTGCGTGAACAAGCGAACCATTGCCAGGAGCGATGCCCTCGGCACGCGGAATGGTCAGGTCCGTGTTCGTCGCAACCCATTTGGCACCGTTATTGATTGCATAGGATGCCTGAGCAAGATCATTCCACGAAACTTCTGGGTCGAATCCCTGGATCACAGCCACAGGCTCGTCCTTGTGGGATTCGACCACGTCGAGACCCCGTACCGCGATGCATTCACGCAGGTACGGGGACCCGACAACCAACACCTTGCTGCCCGGATTCAGTTCTCGGGCAAGCATTTCCGCCCCGGCATCCGCCGAGCCGAATACCTGCTCCGCACTGGTCTTCACGCCCAACTTGCGCAGGTGAGCCGCGACAGACATCGGCGAACGCCCCGCATTGTTCGTTATGAAGGCGTGCGCGACGTTGACTTCCGCCAGTGTATTCAGCGATTCAACTGCGTCATCGATGGGATCTGGGCCGGCGTAAACCACGCCGTCCAAATCTGAGAGGACTGCATCAAATCCGGAGATCAGCATGAGGTGGTGGTTCCTACTTCTCGAAGCTAACTAGTACTACTGCGAGTCTACGTCGTACTAGTTCTCTTCGCCGTCCTTGGCCGCTGCATCTTCAGTGGAAGCCTCGTCGACGGGGGCTGAAGGCACAACCTCGCTCAGTCCGTCCTCTTCGTCAACGCCAACCTGCTCGGATTCCTCGTCCCCGTCGACAGCCGGCTCGTCAACCTCTTCAGACTCAGCCTCCACCAGATCGCGGGCGCGTGGGGTTTCTTCCTCGTCATCGTCCATTTCTGGAGCCAGGTCAACGATGAAGGACTCAATCTCTTCTTCGATGCCTAGGGCACGCTCGGCAACGCTGACCTGCTTTTCCCAGCGGGCGGCTTCCTCTGCACGCCCGGCGGCCTGCAGCAGCTCGGCGTAAACTGCGAACAGACGCGGGCTGAAGGAGAATGCACGGTTGAAGTCCAGCTGTTCCAGGGACTCAAGTTCAGCCAGCGCACGATCCAATTTGCCGAGGTCCGCGTAGCAACCGGCGACGACGATCTGCATCTCGACCTTGACTGCCGGTTCCAGGTTTGCGCACTCGTCGGAGTGCGCCAACTCGATGGCCTTTTCAACTCGGCCAAGTCCACGCAGGGAGTCGGCAATCAACGGCAGGTTGTAATCCGAACCCGAGATACGACGATGGGTGCGCAGCTCGCGAAGTGAATCAGCGTATTTGCCCGCGTGGTAGGCTGCGATGCCAACCGCTTCACGTACGACCGCAACACGGCCACCGCGACGCGAGGCTGCCAGGGTGTGCTCGTAGGCAAGCTCTGGATCATCTTCCAGCAGACGCCCTGCCATCACCAGGTGCTTTGCAACCCACGACGCCGAGCGATCTTCCAGGTAACGCAGCTGGGCGCGGGCAACGCGGTCCAGCTCTTTGCCTGTGACATCTTCGTCGATTTCCGGGGACTGGGCACGGTCCGAACGGTTGGAAATTCGCAGGTCGCCCGGGTTGTGAGCACGCGGTGACTGAGCCTGTGGATCCTCGAACTTCTTCTGTTCGCGGGGCTTGTCATTGTGTGGTCGCGAATCGGAGCGCTTAAAATCGCCGCGGTTGTCATCGCGACGTTTAAAGTCGCCACGGTTTTCATCGCGGCGTTTGAAGTCGCCACGGTTTTCATCGCGACGCTTGAAGTCACCGCGGTTTTCATCGCGACGCTTGAAGTCACCGCGGTTGTCATCGCGACGCTTGAAGTCACCGCGGTTGTCGTCACGGCGCTTGAAGTCACCGCGGTTGTCGTCGTTGCGACGGTAGCCACCACGATCGTCATTGCGGTCACCGCGGAAACCGCCACGGTTATCATCGCGACGCTTGAAGTCACCACGGTTGTCGTCGTTGCGACGGTAGCCACCACGATCGTCATTGCGGTCACCGCGGAAACCGCCACGGTTATCATCGCGACGCTTGAAGTCACCACGGTTGTCGTCGTTGCGACGGTAGCCACCACGGTCATCGTTGCGGTCACCGCGGAAACCACCACGGTTATCATCCCGACGCTTGAAGTCACCGCGGTTGTCGTCGTTGCGACGGTAGCCACCACGGTCATCGTTGCGGTCACCGCGGAAACCACCACGGTTATCATCCCGACGCTTGAAATCGCCGCGATTGTCGTCGTTGCGACGGTAGCCACCGCGGTTGTCGTCACGACGTTTAAAGTCACCGCGGTTGTCATCGCGGCGCTTGAAGTCACCGCGGTTGTCGTCACGGCGCTTGAAGTCACCGCGGTTGTCATCGCGACGCTTGAAGTCACCGCGGTTGTCGTCGCGTCGCTTGAAATCGCCGCGGTTGTCGTCGTTGCGACGGTAGCCACCACGGTCATCGTTAAGGTCACCGCGGAAACCGCCACGGTTATCATCCCGGCGCTTGAAGTCACCACGGTTGTCGTCGTTGCGACGGTAGCCACCACGGTCATCGCGGAAACCGCCACGGTTGTCGTCGTTGCGGTCACCGCGGAAACCACCACGGTTATCATCCCGACGCTTGACATCACTCTTAGAATTGTTGTGGCTTGAATCTGAGTTCCGGAAGCCGCCTTGTCCATGGTCAGAACTACGGCGGAAATCGTTAGACATTTAATGTCCCCTTCAGCGGATATCTCTATACCGCAACCTTCGTGCCTGGATACAGGTCACTTCACTATTAACTAATAAACACGCTCATATGCGTGTACGACTTCCATTAAGTTTACGGGAGTAACCGCACTTCCCCTAGAGAATCATTAGTAATGTGGCCAGACACTCAGTCCTCAATAGATTTATTCTGGACCCTTTTAGTTCCACGGTCAGCTCATACTGAACCGCGCCCCGTGCTTTAACCACAAAAAAGAGGGCCCACCAGGACCCCCAAACACCCACCTAGCTAACCCGACCGGTTAAACGGGTGAGGCTCCAACACCACAGTGTTAGAGCCTCAAACCCACTTTAG
>NZ_JALDXV010000034.1:0-13935 GCF_032154645.1 Glutamicibacter sp.
TGGGGTGAAGGATGTCCCGTGACATGGGTGAAGGATGTCTTGAGACCAGACACCCCCGTGTCCGCCGAAAAAAATCCCGGAAACTCAACTGAGTATCCGGGATTTTTCCATATCATCATTCAGATTTGGCCTGAGATAGACGTGCTCGATTACCCTGGCCGACATGCCTGACGTCCTTCATCAGTGTCGCTGAAGCTTAAATGATTGACCCCGCAGGTCCATTCGAAGCTGCGGGGTCTGCAACGGCTGGCGTCTAGTCCCCCAACTTGATGCCAAAGACGAGAATCATCCCCATAACGATCGATGATCGGTCTACCGATAACTGCACCTTCGACGCTACCACTATTCGCTGATTCTTCAATGTGTATCTGCGTACTTTTTCAAATTAGGTAGGCGGACACGAGTAACTAGGTAGTTGGTACCTCGATACAACCGAACAAGGCAAAGGCCTTGAGAAACATTTCGTCTCTCAAGGCCTCACCTTTAGATTGTCATTTCACGCCACGTTCAAAATCGTGGGCTATCTCTTTGACCTGCACTTCGGCTTGCTTGATCTTCTCCGCTGCCTTGGCATTCAAGATTTCGTTCTGCAGTTCATCATCACCGACTGGACCCTTCAGCGGAGATGATTGATCCTTCTCCTTTGACATCTCGGCCACGTCCTTCCACGACAGCCCGATTCAGATTGATCACCCCACGGTAAGCTCAGCTGCTCGGTGGAACAACAGGGAAGCACCAATACCCATGAATCTTTCAGATGCGGGGAATACCGATTCTTAGTCGTTGCGGTTCACGAATGAACGCAGCATGTTCTGCACGATGTCTTCGGGCAGCGATGTATGGCGGACGATAATTGCCGTCATGCTCTCCAGATCATTGTCCGCGATAGCTTCAAAGAGGGACTCGCGTTCTTCCTCAGGAAGATCGGCCGCGTCGAAGCGGACAGGACCATCGGGTCCCTCACCTTCGAAACGGAAATCAGCAACGTTACTGCTGGCGCTCTCTCCTGCCATGGGCGAAGCAGCAATCATTCGTTCCAGATCTTCAATGGGAAGTTCGGTGTAGCTGTGCAGGATTTGCGCGGCACCAGCGAAGTTTGAATCTCGCAGCATAGAGAACAGCTGGTCATACTCGTTGGGAGGAAGCTGCTCGCTGGAGAACTCGCGCTGTTCTCCCTCGATTTCAAATGCCATCTTGAAATGCGTGGCGCTCGGCTCATTTTCGGAACCAAACTGTTCGTGCCATTCCTGGGGAATAACCCATGAATCCTCGGAAATTCCGGGACGTTCTGCGGCTTTGCCGCCCTCGTCCTTTGCTTCTACTTCAGACTCCGCAGGTTCAGCTTCGTTACTTGGGCTTTGAGCCTCCAGCTTGTCACGCAGCGCCTGGATGTCTTCTTCCGAGACTGGCAGCTCCTTGGCTGGCGCCGACTGCGGGTACTTGTCAAGGCTGCGGATCGCAATGACACATGCCTTGATCGGATCCCCGGTCACGGCACGGTAATTCTGTACGGCGGCCATCACGTCGCCCTTGGCAAGATTCCGGTAAATAGCGTTGCGGGAAACATCATCTAGCTTTGCGTTAGCCTCTTGCGCGGCCTCGCGAGTCACTGCCAAAGAAATTTGCGCAGAGTTCTTCTTACGAAGGGCCTGCAGTCCGAAATAGCCCAGGGCAATCACGGCGATGATAACGACGAGCCAGATGAGAATGTCCATACATCCAGCGTACTTTGTTTAACTGGACATTCACCCAGCGATGCCCAAAGTGAAAGGCAAAACACCGGGTGCTCCTGCGATCCGCAAAGCCCTGCCAGCCATGGCCAGCGACCACCGGGAGTCGGCAAGGTCATCGACCAGCATGATCGGCCCCGGCGCATTCGCCAAAAGCTGTTCCAGCGGCGTCGGAATCTCAAAGATGTCCGCTACCGCCGCGACGCGGAACGCAGAATTTCCGCCGGGCCCCTGCTGCGGAGGCGTTCCCCGATACTCAAGCTGTCCCAAGAAACGCAGGCGTCCCACGTTGGCAAGCCCTTGAGCCAGCGACGTGATCAGCTGCGGGCGGTGGGCCGAGGGCATTGCGACGACGCCGACGGGGCGCTCGTCCCAATTCCATTCGGCCAATACCTTCACACAGGCGTCGAACATTGCCTGGTCGATGGGTCCGTCGGCGGAATCGGCGAAGAGCTGGCGGAGCCTGTTGCCCCATCCTAGGTCGGTCAGTCGCGCCAGCGCGCGGCCGATGGACACCTGTTCGTCTACCGGAATCTTGCCCTTGAGCGTGTGGCCCAGCTTGTCCAGACCGGAGGGATAGAGTTTGCGCGGCTCAATAGGCACTCCGGCCCTGACCAGGGCGGCTTGGGCGTTGTCCTTCGATTCTTGGGCAATATGGTCATCGAACCAGGCGCCGGCGCAGTTATCGCAGCGCCCACAGGGGGCAGACTTCGGATCATCCAGCGCCTTGGTGACGAATTCCATGCGGCAGCCGCGGGTGTTCTCGTAGTCGATCATCAGGCGTTGTTCGTGCACGCGGCTCTGCGCCACTCGCTTGTAGCGTTCCGCGTCGTAGCTCCACGGCAAGTCGGTGCGCATCCAGCCGCCGGCAACGCGCTCTACTGCGCCGTCCACCGCGAGCACCTTCAACAAAAGCTCCAACGGCGAACGCCGCAGATTCACTGCGCTTTCCAGCGCCGGGACGCTCATGGCACCGTCGGTGGCAGCCAGCGCATCCAGGACGGCGCCGGCACGGACCTGATCCGGCATGGAGCTGGTGGCGAAGTACTCCCAGATTTCGGCGTCGTCGGGACCCGGCAGCAGCAGGACGTCCGCGTTGATGCTGCCGCGGCCGGCGCGCCCCACCTGCTGGTAATAAGCCACGGGAGAACTCGGTGCGCCAATGTGGATGACAAACCCCAGGTCCGGCTTGTCAAAGCCCATCCCTAGGGCGCTGGTGGCAATCAGGGCCTTGACTTCGTTGTTCTTCAGCGCCGCCTCTAATCGTTCACGTTCCTCCAAGTCGGTACGGCCGGTGTAGGCGGATACCTGGTGGCCTGCCTCGCGCAGCAGCCGGGCAATGTCCTCGGCCGCGGAAACCGTCAGCGTATAGATGATGCCCGAGCCGTTGAAGTCTTCGATGTGGCTGAGCAGCCAGGCAAGCTGCATGCGCGGGGAAGGCAGGCGCAGCACCCCCAGACGCAGCGAGTCGCGGGCCAGCGTGCCGCGCAGGGTGAAGACCTCTTGGGTGCCTCCGGCCAGCTGTTCGGCCACGTCTTGGACCACGCGGGAGTTGGCGGTTGCGGTGGTGGCGAGCACAGGCAGCCCCTGGGGCAGCTTGGCGATCAGGTCCCGGATGCGGCGGTAGTCAGGACGGAAATCGTGGCCCCAGTCGGAGATGCAGTGGGCCTCGTCGATCACCAGCAGGCCCAGCCGATTCAGCAGCATGGGCAGCTGCTGTTCGCGGAAGGACGGGTTGTTCAGCCGCTCCGGGGACACCAGCAATACGTCGATCTCATCGCGCTGCAGCTTCTCGAGGATCTCTCGCCATTCAAGAACGTTGGCCGAGTTGATGGCCGCCGCGCGCACGCCGGCGCGTTCTGCGGCCGCCACCTGGTCGCGCATCAACGCCAGCAGTGGGGAGACGATCAGGGTTGGGCCGTAGCCCTGCTCGCGCAGCAGCAGGGAGGCGATGAAGTACACGGCCGACTTGCCCCAGCCGGTGCGCTGCACCACCAGAGCGCGGCGGCGTTCGGCGACCAGCGCGCTGATTGCCTCAAACTGTCCGTCGTGGAATTGCGCCTCGGGGTTCTGCACCAGGGCGCGCAGCTTTTCCAGGGCTAAGGTCTTGAGGTCGGAATGCAGCGAGGTATCCATTACCCAAGTATTTCAGCTGACACCCACGTTTTGTCGGCACACAGCGCGCATTGTGAACACTGCGCGCAAATGTTAGGTATTTCCTACGTTTGCTCGGGGCTAGAACCCTGAGCGCGGCGCATCCAACCGGTAGGCTAATTGGTGTGAGCGAAGAAATTGATCTGAACCAAAGCTTCAAGGCCTACGACGTGCGCGGCATCGTCGGCGAGTCCTTGACCGCCGAAGCCGTAGAGGCCATTGGCGCCGCCTTTGTCGATGTGCTGTCCCTGAGCGGCGATACCGTGCTGGTCGGCGGGGACATGCGCCCCTCCTCTGCCGAGTTTTCCCAGGCTTTCGCCCGCGGTGCCACCTACCGCGGTGCCAACGTGGTGATGCTCGGTCAGATCTCCACCGACGAGCTGTACTTTGCTTCGGGCAAGCTGCAGGCAGCCGGCGTGGTGTTCACCGCCAGCCACAATCCAGCCCAGTACAACGGCATCAAGATGTCCAAGGCCGGGGCGCTGCCGATTTCCTCGGCCACCGGCCTGTTCGACATCCGCGACCTGGCCCAGCAGTACCTGAACGAGGGCCTGCCGGTCTCCGGCGATATCCCGCAGGGCAGCGTCACCGAACGCGATGTACTGGCCGACTACGCCGCCTACCTGCGCGAACTGGTGGACCTCTCGAACATCCGCCCGCTGAAGATCGTGGTGGATGCCGGCAACGGCATGGGCGGGATGACGACCCCGGCGGTGCTGGGCGATGCGGTGCTCGCGGGCCTGCCGCTGGAGATCGTCCCGCTGTACTTCGAGCTGGACGGCACCTTCCCGAACCACCCGGCCAACCCGCTGGAGCCGGAAAACCTCAAGGACCTGCAGGCCGCCGTGCTTGAGCACGGCGCAGACCTGGGCCTTGCCTTCGACGGCGACGCCGACCGCTGCTTTGTGATCGACGAGCGCGGCCTGCCACTGTCCCCCTCGGCCATCACCGCACTGGTGGCGGTGCGGGAGATCGCCCGCGTGAAAGCCGAGGGTGAGGACACCCCGGTGATCATCCACAACCTGATCACCTCCAAGGCGGTGCCCGAGTTCGTCACCCGCGCCGGAGGCACCCCGGTGATGACCCGCGTGGGCCATTCATTCATTAAGGCCGAAATGGCGACCCAGGGTGCGGTCTTCGGCGGGGAACACTCCGCGCACTACTACTTCCGCGATTTCTACAATGCAGACACCGGCATGCTCGCCGCCATGCACGTGCTCGCCGCCCTGGGCGGCCAAGAACTGCCGCTCTCGGAGCTGGGCGCCGAGTACGAGCCTTATGTGGCCACCGGCGAGATCAACTCGGAGGTTGCTGACAAGGCTGGGGCCACCGCCCGCGTGCTGGAACACTTTGACGGGCAGGACGTCGCAATCCTCACCATGGACGGCACGACGATCAGCGCGAATGACGGCAGCTGGTGGATCAACCTCCGCCCGTCGAACACCGAGCCCTTCCTCCGCTTCAACGGCGAAGGCGCCACGGCCCAGATTATTGAACCGATCCGCGACGCCGTCCTGGCGATCGTACGAGCTTAACAGCCAACAGACTAAGGAGCCATCATGAACCTTGAGACTCTCGATGAAGGCGTCAAGGACGCCCTGAACAAGGTCCTGGGCACCGCCCTGGGCGTAGCCCGCGAACAGCTTGAGGAGCAGGGCGTCTTCCTGCCCTTCGCCATCGGCCTTGAGCCCGCAGAGGGCAACGAGGAGGCGGAGCTGCGGCTGATCGCCGTGCCGCCGACCGACAACCCGGAGGATCCGGACGCCGACATCGACACCGAGGCAATGGTCGCGGATCTGATGCAGGTGCTCAACCAGCAGGGCGCCCACTTCCAGGCCATCGCCATCGCCTCCGACGTGCTGCTGCAGGAGAACGACAAGGACGCGATCCACGTCGTTGCGGAGCACAAGGTCGGCGCGGCGCTGGCCATCGTGCAGCCGTACCGGATGCCGGACGAGCCGGGCGGCGAGTGGATCTTCGAAGATCCAGAAGCCGAGTCCGCCGAAGCCATGTGGTCCACCGAACAGCAGTAGCCCACCACGGCAGCCATACCCCGAACGACGCCCTGTGCCACATTCTTTGCACAGGGCGTCGTCGTACACTGGGCACTATGAAACTCAGCGCCTTTGCCGATGTCTGTCTGCGGACGATCATGGTTCTCGGCGCGCCCAATGCGGGCCAGCTGACCAGCAGGGAGATCGCCGAGCTGGTGTCGGTGCCCTATAACCATGTGGCCAAGGCGGTGCTTGAGCTGCGCACCCTGGGGCTGATCGACGTGACCCGCGGCCGCAACGGCGGCGCCGCAATCACCCAGGTGGGCTTGGAAAGCTCGGTAGGCCAGCTGCTGCGCACCCTGGACCACCGCGAAGACGTCGTCGACTGCACCGACCACGACGCGAACGGCAACTGCCCGCTGGTCGGCGGCTGCCGTCTGCGCAGCGCCCTCAAGGCGGCCCGCGAGGCCTTCTACAGTTCCCTTGATCCGCTCACGGTGCAGGAGATCTGCGCGCAATCCCCCGCCATCACGCTCCTGCCATTCCCCACAATGCGCCGTGGGGCGTAATCTGAGTTACAGATAAATCACCAAGTCAAATCCGACTTAAAAAGACCTCCCGAGGAAACTTGCATTTCCTTTCTACGGGGCGTAGAACTTAAGTTATAAATCTTGCATTTCAAATACAAGATAAATTCGCCTCCTAAGGAGAACACCACATGCTGTCAACACAGTCTCGCCCGGTCATCGAAGCAACGCTGCCGATCATTGCTGAACGCATCTCCAGCATCACCCCAAAGTTCTACCAGCGCCTGTTCACCGCGCACCCCGAACTGCTCGACGGCACCTTCTCCCGCTCCAACCAGAAGAACGGCAGCCAGCAGCAGGCGTTGGCAGGCTCGATCGCCGTCTTCGCCACCCATCTGGTTGCCAACCCGCAGACCACTCCCGAGACCATGTTGGCCCGCATCGCCCATAAGCACACCTCGCTGGGCGTCGTCGAAGAGCAGTACCCCGTCGTCTACGAACACCTCTTCGCAGCCATCGCGGAGGATCTGGGCGACGCGTTGACCCCTGAAATCGCCGAAGCCTGGACCGAGGTCTACTGGCTCATGGCCCACGCGCTGATCAAGATCGAAAAAGGCCTCTACGCGCAGCAGGCCAACGCCGCCGCCTACAGCCCCTGGAAACTCGTAGAGCGCACCGCAACCGGCACCGATTCGGTAACCTTCAGCTTTGAACCGGCCGATGACACCGCGGTCACCGTGGCAGCCCCGGGCCAGTTCGTCTCGGTGCGCATGCCGATGAGCGACGGCGTGCGCCAGGTCCGCCAGTTCACGCTGAGCAAGGATGTTGAATCCACCTCCCGCCGCACCGTCACGGTGAAGCTGGATGCCGACGGCGAGTTCACCCCGGTGCTGCACAATTCACTGAAGGTCGGCGATGTGGTGGAACTGTCCAATCCCTATGGCGATCTGGTCATCGACGAGGACGGCTCGCCGCTGGTCATCGCCACAGCAGGCATCGGCTGCACCCCCAGCGCCGCCGCGCTGCAGACCCTGGCCGCCAAAAATTCCACCCGTAAGATCACCGTCCTGCACGCCGATCAGGAGTACGACGCTTGGCCGCTGCGCGAGCAGATGCTTCAGTCAGTCCAGGCCCTGCCGCAGGCAAGCATCAGCACCTGGTTCGAACGCGGTGAACTGCCGCAGGATCTCAATGCCAAGGCAGGGTTCATGGACCTGACCGGGGCACTGAGCGAGGACAGCCACGTGTACCTGTGCGGCCCGCTGCCGTTTATGCACGCCGCCCGATCTCAGGCGCTAGCCGCCGGAATTCCCGCCGACCGCATCCACTACGAGGTGTTCGGTCCGGACGTATGGCTGGCCGCCTAATTCTCGCAGCGGCCTGAAATGGAACGAGGCTCGCTGCCGGATCATGGGGATCCGGCGGCGAGCCTCGTTCTGCAAACGCCCTATTTCTGCTGCTCTTCGGGGTCCTGCGGCGGCTGGGCCGCTGCCTCCGCTTCCTCGGCGCCCTCCCCTGCCGAGCTCGGACGCTTGTCAACGGGCGGCTTTTTTGACAGCGGCGCCTTCAGATCAAGCTTGTTCAAATCAAGTTTGCGCGGATCCAAACGGTCCACCAGTCGGGCCGCCTTGGCCTTGGCCGTCGACGATTCTTCCGGGTCGACCTCTTCGGGCGTCCCCATGCGATCGGCCCCCGTTGAGTAGGAGGCGGCCCCGTGGGATTTTTCGTTCGCCGGCCGCACCAGCGACTGATGCAGCCCGCCGTCGGTGATCCAGCGGCGCAGCACCGAATTGAACAGCAGCGGATTCTCGATGTTCCACTGATGGTGCATCCCCGGAACCAGCCGCAGCTTTGCCTGCGGCAGCGCAACGCTGAGCGCTGCGAATGATTTGGCGACGAGCTTCGGCTCTTTGGAACCGGCCAGGATCAGCACCGGGCCGGTGTAGTTGGAAAGCTTGGCAGGCAGCGCGCCGGGGCCGATCTCATCCATGATGGCGCGCATGTTCTGTGCCTTGAGCTTCACGCCGTGCTCCGCAAAGAGTTCGCGTTCATCGTCCACCATGCCATAGGCGCCCGCCTGGAAGCGCCAGTACCATTCGCTGCCGATCAATTTCAGCTGCATGCGCTGCATGGCCTTGGCCGTGGAGCTCATCGATGTCACCGGCGTTCCGGTGATCATGACCGAGTCGACCAGTTCCGGGTGGCGTGCGGCCACATGCAGGGCAATCACCCCACCCAGGGACATTCCCACCAGGTGTACGCCGCCGGATGACACCTCGTCGGCGATCAATGCAGCAACGTCATCGGCTGCCGAGTCCAGCCCTTCCCACTGCTCCTCGTAGCGCGCCCCGAAGGCGGGCAGGTGGAGGGTGAGGATGTTGAAGTCGGCAAAGGCGAGGACCTGAGGATCCCAGCTCCAGTTGCCCACATTGCCGCCGTGCAGAAACACCAGCGTTTGGGCCTTCTCGCGCGCCTGTGCGTCCCCGCGTGCCGGGTGCACCTCGGGGTATTCGGTCGCCTCGCGGGCCAGCTCTTCCTTGGCCGACACCGGCTGCTCGTGCTGCTCGCTCATGGCAAATGCTCCAATACTGCGTCAAGCCACTCAAGTTCGGCCGCCTGCTGTCTGATCGCGTGGTCGAGGGTTGCGGCCATCAGAAAACTTCGCCGGTCGGCCGCGGCGCGCATGTCGATGCCCTCGCGCTGGGAGAGATAGTCGTCCAGCACGTACTGGGTATTCTTGCGGCGCTGCAACAGCAGGCTTGCGATCTCCTCGCGCTCAAGCTCGGCGGCAAAGAACACCTGGCCCATGAACGGGTCGCGTTCGGGTGACTGCACCGGCCCGCCGGCAAGCCACTGGGTCAGCGCCTCTCGGCCCGCCGCGGTGATGTGGTGCTCCTGGCGGTCGGGGTAATTCGACTGGGCGACGGTGTGCACGGTTGCATAGCCCTTGTCCACCAGCTGTGCCAAGGTGCGGTAGATCTGCGCCTTGTCGGCATTCCAGAAGTGGTTAATTGATGAGTCAAAGTGCTTCTTGAGTTCGTAGCCCGTCATCGGCGACAGGCTCAGCAGCCCAAGAATCAATCGTGCCAAAACCATAGGTTCATCTTTTCACAGTTAGTTGATTTTGCACCCACCTGTTCATGACGCGCTTAAACCGCGCCGCGATCGTGATCCTGGGTTCCCGGCGGCCCGTCCCCGCCCACCGCTGCTTGAAGCTCAAATAAAATTCTAGAATTGGTCTATGCCCACACTCTCCGATCGGCCCCAGCTGACCCGACCGCTCTTTGCCCTGCTGGTGCTTCTAGGCACCACAGGCCCGCTGGCGGTCGATATGTATCTGCCGTCATTCCCGGCAATGACCGAGGAATTTTCCTCCTCTGCCACCGGAATTCAGCTCACCTTGACGGCATTCCTGCTGGGCTTGGCGGCAGGTCAGATCTTCTGGGGTGCACTTTCGGATCGGCGGGGCCGCTCGGTGCCGCTGCAGTGGGGTACGGCGGTGTTCGTACTGGCTTCGGTCGTTGCAGCACTTGCGCCGACGCTGACCACGCTGATCATTGCCCGCGCCCTGCAGGGGCTCGGTGGCGCCGCGGGCGTCGTCATCTCCAAGGCCATCGTCGCCGATACGACCAGGGGAGGCCAGACGGCAAGAATCTTCTCCTTGATCATGACGTTCACCGGCGTGGCTCCGGCGGTGGCGCCGTTGCTTGGTTCGGTCTTGGCTGCGCTCGGCGGCTTCCGTGCTGTCATGTGGTTCATCGCCATTGCCGGTGTCATCATGGCCTCGGGAGTCTTCTGGGTATACAAGGAGACCCTCCCTGTGGACCGGCGTTCTTCGGGCAGCTTCATTTCTCCGCTGCTGCAGGCACTGCGACGTAAGCGCTTTGTCGGCTATATGTTCCAGTCGGGTTTTTCCTTCGGCACGATGATGGCCTATGTTTCGGCCTCGCCGTTCCTCTACCAGAACGTGATCGGGCTGTCCCCGCAGGGTTTCGCCCTATGCTTCGGACTCAATTCGCTGGGGCTGATCCTGGCTGGCTTCGTTTCATCCAAATTGGCGCTGCGGGTTCCACTGCGCCGCACCGTGACGGTAGCCCTGGGCACACTGTTTGCCGCCGCATGCCTGATGGCGGTCTTGGTACAGCTCGGTGTGCGCAGCCTGGTGTTGGCGGTACTGATTTTCATCATGGTCACTTCCCTGGGCTTCACCATGGGCAACACCACCGCACTGGCCCTGAGCGAGGTACGCACGGTGTCTGGTTCTGGTTCTGCGCTGCTGGGCTGTTTCCAGTTCTTCATCGGTGCGGTGGCCACGCCGCTGGTGGGCCTAAGCGGCGAAGATTCCCCGCTTGCCTTCTCGCTGACCGCTTTGGCAGCGGCCCCGATCGCCTGTTGCGCGCTGGTTTACACTGCCGAGCGCTTCCACCGAAAGAGCACCGCGGCTTAACGCCAAGAACCCTGGTTCGCTCCTTCCGCGGGGAAGGAGCGAACCAGGGTTCTTAGCTTTTTGCGTTAGGCGCTCAGCCGGGCCTTCAGGCCGTCGAGCTCTGCACGCAGCGAGGCGGGCAGCGCTTCGCCGAAGTTTGCGTACCACTCTTCGATGCTGTCCACTTCGTTCAGCCATTCGTCGGTGTTAACCGCAACTGCGGTTTCAACGTCGGCTGGGGTGAAGCCTTCCAGACCGGTCAGGTCCAGGGCATTGCCGGTTGGCACGTAGCCGATGGCGGTTTCCTTGGCGTCTGCGGAACCTTCAATGCGCTCGATGGCCCACTTCAGAACACGCGAGTTGTCGCCGAAGCCCGGCCATGCGAAGCCGCCTTCTGGGGTGCGACGGAACCAGTTGACCAGGAAGATCTTTGGCATCTGCTCTGGGTTGAGCTTGCCGGAGATCTTATCCCAGTGGTTCAGGTAGTCGCCTGCGTTGTAGCCGATGAACGGCAGCATGGCCATGGGGTCGCGGCGCACCTGGCCGGTGGCACCGGCGGCGGCCGCGGTGGTCTCCGAGGACAGGGTCGAACCCATGAAGATGCCGTTGGTCCAGCTGCGGGCCTCGGTCACCAGCGGGATGGTGGTCTTGCGGCGGCCGCCGAACAGGATTGCATCGATCTTCACGCCGTTTGGCGAGTAGTAATCCTTGGACAGCATGTCGACCTGTGCGATCGGGGTGCAGAAGCGGGAGTTCGGGTGGGCTGCGTTGGTGCCAGATTCCGGAGTCCAGTCGTTGCCCAACCAGTCGGTCAGGTGGGCAGGTGCCTCGTCGGTCATGCCTTCCCACCAGACGCCACCTTCATCGGTCAGCGCAACGTTGGTGAAGATCGAGTTGCCCTTGGTAATGGCGCGCATGGCGTTGGGGTTGGTGGACCAGCCGGTGCCTGGAGCCACGCCGAACAGGCCGTACTCCGGGTTGACGCCGCGCAGTTCGCCGTCCTTGCCAATACGCATCCAGTTGATGTCATCGCCCAGGGTCTCGGCCTTCCAACCGTCAATCGTTGGATCCAGCAGTGCGAGGTTGGTCTTGCCGCAGGCCGAGGGGAAGGCAGCGGCAATGTGGTAGGCCTTGTTCTGCGGGCTGGTCAGCTTCAGGATAAGCATGTGCTCGGCAAGCCATCCCTCATCGCGGGCCATCGCCGAAGCAATGCGCAGCGAGTAGCACTTCTTGCCCAGCAGGGCGTTTCCGCCGTAGCCCGAACCGTAGGACATGATGGCACGCTCTTCTGGGAAGTGAACGATCCACTTGTCTTCGTTGCATGGCCAGATGACGTCTTCCTGGCCTTCTGCCAGGGGCGCACCTACCGAATGCAGGGCTGGTACGAAGAACGCGTTCTCCGCTTCCATCTTGCGCAGCACTTCGGTGCCGATCTTGGCCATGATGCGCATCGAGGTGACCACGTAGGCGGAGTCGGTGATCTCTACGCCGTAAGCTGGCTCGTCGGCATCCAAGGGACCCATGACGAATGGAATGACGTACATGGTGCGGCCGCGCATCGAGCCGTCGAACAGTCCGCTCAGGCGGGTCTTCATCACCTCTGGGTCTTCCCAGTTATTGGTGAAGCCGGCGTCCTTCTCTTCCTTGGAGCAGATGAAGGTACGTTCCTCGACGCGCGCTACGTCCTTGGGATCGGAGAATGCCGCGTAGGAGTTGGGGAAATTTGGATCGGTCAGCTTGACCAGGGTGCCGGCTTCAACCAGCTCGGCGCACAGGCGGTCGTTTTCTTCAGCTGATCCGTCAACCCAATAAACACGATCCGGCTTCGTCAGTGCGGCAACTTCTTCGACCCATGCTGACAACTTCACGTGCGAAGTAGGCGCTGCGTCGATAACGTTCTGATCCGAGCTCGTGCTCATTATCCATTCCCTCCATTGGGCTGAACTTGCAATAAATCAAGGCTATGGGGTGAGCCTTGCTGGAACCCTGTGACTCAAACCTCAGGTGAAAATCTGACCTAAAGTTGAATTGACAAGATTCCCGGAATTCCGGGGGTTTTCCTATTCAACACCGAAAGTTAATGTGACGAAGGTCACGTAGACCGGTACCCTTTTGTGCTGGCCGAACACCGGCATATTCACCAAAAACAAGCGCCCCCATTCGCCGATTTGCAAGATGCCCAAACCACCCGTATAGTTATTGGAGGTTCGAGCAAACGAACTAAACAAAAGAATAAGCGCCCATAGCTCAGCTGGATAGAGCGTCTGTCTACGGAACAGAAGGCCAGGGGTTCGAATCCCTTTGGGCGCACCAAAGAAAATTCCCACTCTTTCGAGTGGGAATTTTTGTTTACCCGGGAAGAGGTCTACATGAAACCCATCCACATCCAGCCCGGAATTGAACTACGCCTGCTCCAACGCTCCGACGCGGCCGAACTAGCCGCGGCCTACCTGAGCAACAAGGAGCATCTCGCTCAGTGGGAGCCAATCAGGCCCGCAGAATACTTCACGAAGCAATGGCAAGAACGGGACCTCGAGTCACGGCTGGAACTCTATCAACAAGAACTCGCCTATCCATTGGCACTTTTTGAGCACGACTCAATTATCGGCCGCTTTACACTGACCGGCATTACCCGCGGCCCATTCCAAAATGCCAGCCTCGGTTATTGGATGGATGCCGATTACTGCGGCCGCGGCCTGGCCACCGCCACAGTTCGGGAAATCTGCGCTATTGCAGGAACTGAATTAGGTTTACACCGCATCGAGGCATCCACCCTGCTTCACAACATCGGCTCGCAGCGGGTCTTGCTCAACTCCGGTTTTCAACTCATCGGCACTGCCCCGCGGTACTTGAAAATCGCCGGCCGGTGGCAGGATCACCACCTATATCAGCGCATCCTAGAGGACTAGCCAGATGCCGAATAGCTGACAATCAGCATTTTGCTGCAGCCCAAATGTGAACCCGAGCACTTTTGAGTGTTTCGATTTTTCTCG
This sequence comes from Glutamicibacter sp., assembly GCF_032154645.1. Classification (GTDB taxonomy): domain Bacteria; phylum Actinomycetota; class Actinomycetes; order Actinomycetales; family Micrococcaceae; genus Glutamicibacter. The sequence continues at coordinate 13,825 of NZ_JALDXV010000034.1, forward strand.
GCATCGAATCTCGTGTATTGTTATTCAAGTCGTCAAGGCGACAAACAAGTGAATAAGCGCCCATAGCTCAGCTGGATAGAGCGTCTGTCTACGGAACAGAAGGTCAGGGGT